>NSGV01000003.1:0-600000 GCA_002300355.1 Streptomyces sp. TLI_235 | reverse complement strand
GGCTGGCCCGTCCGATCTCCTTCTCCCTACGGCGGCAATCAGGCCCGCCACGGCCGCCACGACGCCAGCGACCGGGTTCAAGGCAATGATCGCCGTGGCCACCAGCACCTGCAAGGCGATGATGCCGCCCCCTGAGTCCTGTGTCCGGTGTAGCGGTGCCGGACCGGTTGAACGGCCCGCTGCGGGCGGTGACCGGGAGGGGTGGGCGCCGAAGATGCCGAAGGCCGTGCGTGCCCATAGCGTGAACGGCAGTCGACCAGCGAGTCGAGCCGAACGTGACCATCCCCTCGGGAGGCTCACATGATCGTGCTCATGCTGCTCATACCCCCCGCCCTTCTCGGCGTCCTGCTGCTGCTCGGCAGGTTCGAGGACCGCCTCGTCGAACACCTCACCACGCCATCACCGGATGCTCCGCCCCCACCGCCACTCCCGGACGGAGCGGTCCCAGCGGCAGACAACCAGCTGCCCATTGCGGACGCCTGACCGCGTAGTCCGGTAATCCGTCGGCCGGCCGCGGGGTTACCGCCGAGCCCACGGGGCGGGCAGCGCCCACAAGGCGACGGTTGCAGGCTGTTGCTTAGTCTGTGCCGGCGGTGCCGAGTCCATGGCCCACGGCCGTGGCCCGCGGCGGCGAGGGGGTTACGCCGCCGCGGGCCGCTCACCATGCCGCCCGGCCGTCGTCCCACCCCGATCCGACCGAACCCCGGCCTCGCGCGCGGCCTTAGTTAGGGGAAGACCGGGACCGCCGCACACCGCCCGTGCCCGGTGCCCGGCACGCCCGGTCGTTCCAAAGCCGGGGACCAGGCGTGGCCGCGGAACCGTCACAGGCGTTCGCGGTAGCCCCCGGTTGCGGTGCCGCGCTCCTCGATGAAGTGCTTGAAACGCTTGAGGTCGCCCTTCACGCATGTGTCGGGCGGCCTTCTCCGCCGGCCCCTCGGGCTGGAAGTCCATCGACATCATGATCCGGGTGTGGCCGGCGTCCAGCGGCTGGAAGGACACACATCCACGTCGATGCTCTCCTGCACCTTGCTCATGCCAAAGCCTTCTTCCTACCGATGGGTGTTCGTCGGTCCCCGAGCCCCTGCCCCACAACACACGGGGGCCGCCACCCATCCACCCCGACACCCGCCCACCCCGCAACCGCGAGGCCACCCGGACAGCCGGATCCGACCGGCGGGCCCGGGCAGCAGCCGCGGCCCGATCGCCGACCTCTCGGGGAGTGAGCTCCACCGTGTCCATCGCCCACCGGATCCTGCAGTTACTCCTCGCCCTCGCCTGCGCCGCCGGCCTGCGGACCACCACCGCCGCGCCCGCCCAGGCCGCCGCCGGCCGGGTTGCGACCACCGCGGTCGCCGCGGCGACGACCCCGACCTCATGATCCCCGGCCAGGTGCTTCGCCTCCTCTGACCCATCGCCACCTCGCCGGGCAATCTCGAGTGTTCAGGCGCGCGGCGCTGCCCTGGCTCCGGAGAACGGCCGTGTCACGCGTCGGGCACGTCACCGCGCAGCCGCTGTCTACGCGGATCGAGGAGAGGAAGTACCGTGCATTGGCCGAGCGGGAGGGACTGCCGCTGATCGTCGCAGCCGGCGCCCACCGCTTCTCCGGGCTGGAGATCCAGCATCTCGACGATCTGATCGCCGGGCGGCAGGGCTGGCTTCACCATCCAGTTCAACGCCTCCGACCCCTGGCTCGGAGGTGCCATCGAATTCGACCTTGGCAGGGCAGCCTGCTGGTCCATGCCCGCGGCCCTCGCCGGTGTCCTCTGGGTCACCAACGAGTTCCCCTTCGACTCGCGGTGGCGCCCGAACGAGTCCGCGCAGCGCCTCGCGCCGACGGAGCTGACGGTGCACTGGCTGCGACGCTGAACGACCAGGTCTGCGGAGGGGATGGCACCGGGGCCCGCCGCGTTGCGCCCCAGGTGATCAGGAACCCGGTGACCTTGCTGACCCTCTGAGCATTCAACTAGGGGTTTGACCTGCGGCTTTCTGCGTAGGCGCCCCGGTGAGCGGTCGTTCGTCCGATGCGGCGAGCGGCGGCCCGAAGGGCCCAGGTGGCCGTGCAGCGCAGGCAGTACCGTGCGGCCGCGGTGATGCTGAAGGCGTCCCGTCCGTGCCGCGACCGCAGGCCGGCGTAGTCATCCCAACGCCCGGCCGAAGTAGTCCGGGCGCCTCGTGGAGGAGGTTGTCATGGCCAGGCCGGTGTGGACGGGGGTGCTGACGTTCGGCCTCGTGACGGTGCCGGTGGCGCTGTACACGGCGACGGAGTCGCACACGGTGCGCTTCCACCAGTTGGAGCGCGGCACCTCGGACCGGGTGCGAAACCGGCGGGTGAACGAGCGGACCGGCGAGGAGGTCGCGTTCGGCGACATCGTGAAGGGCTTCGAGGTCGGCGACGGCGAGTACGTGATCGTCGAGCCGGACGAGCTGGAGCAGATCTCCCCGGGCCGCTCCCGCACCATCGACGTGTCCGGGTTCGTCGACCTCGGCGAGGTCGACCCGATCTTCTTCGACAAGACGTACTACCTCGGACCGAAGGGCAAGGAGTACGCCAAGATCTACCAGCTGCTCACGAAGGCGCTGGAGCGCTCGAACCGGGCGGGGCTGGCGATGTTCTCCATGCGCGGCAAAGAGTACCTGACCGCGGTGCGCGCCGAGGACGGCCTGCTGGAGCTGCACACCATGCACTTCGCCGACGAGGTCCGCGACCCGCGCCGCGAGGTCGACGACCTGCCCACCGGCGAGGCCAAGTTCTCCCCGCAGGAGTTGCAGACGGCCGAGCAGCTGGTGGAGATGCTCGCCGTCGACTGGGACCCCACCGAGTACCACGACACCTTCGAGGAACAGGTCCGCAAGCTCATCGAGGACAAGCAGGCCGGCCGCGAGATCACCGTCTCCACTGGGCCCCCACCCGAGTCGACGAACGTGATCGACCTGATGGACGTGCTGCGGCGCAGCGTGGACGCCGCCCGCTCCGGCAAACCCGCCGCGGCATCCGCCGACGACCAGGCGGAGGAGGCGGCAGTGGAGGAGGCGGCCGACGAGTCGGCCGAGAAGGACTCCGCGAAGGCGGAGGGCGGGCGGCGCGGCCGCGCGAGCGCCCCGGCGTCGCACCGCGCGCCGAAGGCGAAGGCCGGCACGAAGTCCACCTCCACCAGCGCGAAGACCGGCAAGCCAACGGCGGCGAAAAAGCGCGTCACCACGGGCGGCAAGGTGGCGGCCGAGGACCTGTCGAAGCTGACCAAGGGCGAGCTCTACAAGCGCGCCTCCGATCTCGACGTCCCGCACCGCTCCACCATGACCCGCGACCAGCTCCAGGACGCCGTCGCCAAGGCCACCCGCAGCAGCGGCCGCCTGCGCCGCGCCTCCTGAGGCCGGGACCCGCGCACATGGCGACGTCGAAGAAACCCGCGACCTCCTCCCCGGTGACCGTGCGGCCGCCGGTGGAGCTGGTGCGTCCCGCCTCCTGGCCGCTCCTGCCCGCGGCGCGCGAGCTGCCCGGCCCGGTGCTGTTCCAGCCGAAGATGGACGGCTTCCGCGCCGCCGGCTTCCACCTCGAGACGGGCCGGACCCTGCTGCAGTCCCGCTCCGGACGCGACCTGACCGCCGACTTCCCCGACATCACCCGCGCCCTCACCACGCTCCCGGAGGGCACCGTCGTCGACGGCGAACTCGTCGCCTGGAACGGCGCCCACATCGACTTCACCCAGCTGCTGCGCACCCCGGCCGCCCGGGCCCGGGACGGCATCCACGTCACCTACGTGGTCTTCGACATCCTGGCGGAGCCCGGCCGGGACCTGCGCGCCCGGACGGCGGGGGAGCGGTGGGAGGCGCTGTCGCGGCTGATGGCCGGCGTGCGGCCGCCGCTGCAGCAGATCATCGCCACCACCGACCGCACCGAGGCGCTGCGCTGGCTGGAGCAGATGCAGCCCTTCGGCGTCGAGGGCCTGATCGTGAAAACCCTGGACGGCCGGTACGTGCCCGGCGCCCGCGCCGGCTGGTGGAAGGTGAGGCACGCCGACACCACCGACGCCGACCTCGTCGGTATCACCGGCCCCATCTCTCGACCGGAGGCGTGCCTGGTGCGGCTGCCCGACGGCCGCCAGGAAGTCACCACCCCGCGCCTGACCGGACCGCAGGCACAACAGGTCGCCGCCGCGGTCGCCGGCCGACTCGACCCGGCCACCGCCGGGCCCGCCGCGCGGATCCACTGGGTCACCGAACCGCAGCCCGTCGTCGAGGTCCTCGCCGGCACCGGCCGCCACGGCGAGGTCCACTACATCCGCCTCCGTCTGCCCGACTGAGGCCTGCGCGTCGCACGACACCTCAGGGCGAAACCGGTCGCGGCCACCGAGGGCGTCGCCGCCACCGGACGGCGCGGCCAGCTACTTCCGGCCGATCGCCGCCTTCCTTCGCGGCCGAGGCCTTGTCCGCACCCGCGTGGGGCCCGTCGGCGGCAGCGCGCGACCGCGGGCTGCCAGAGCGCCGCCCGGGCCCCGGGGAGGCATCGCGCGACGCACACCCACTGGGCCGGTGTTAATCGCGCGTGGGCCCGACGGCCACCAGGCACGGGCGGCAGGCCGACCGCGGACAGCCCGAACCAGTTCCCAGGGCCCCACAGGGCGGCATCACGAGCCGCGCGTGAGGACCTGTCAGCGGCCGAGCGCGCTGGCCAGCTCCTTCTTGCTCATCTTCGACCGGCCGTGGATGTTCCGCTGCTTGGCCTCGTTGTACAGCTGCTCCTTCGTCGGGCCCTGCGCCCCGGAGCGGGAGCGCTGGCCCCCGCGCCGCGACGACGACGTGTCCTGTGTGGAGGATCGGCTGGCGGTCTTTGACTCGCCGTGCCGGGCGCGCTCCTTGTTCACCGTCCTGGCAGCGATCTCCTTCGCCCGTTTCTCGCTCTCACCGCGGTCGAGGGCGCTGTCCTTGATGTGCTCGTATTGGCGTTCCCGCTTCTTACCTGATCCTGCAGGCACGGCCATGTCCTTTCTTACAGTGCGGCTCTCGTCGCGCCTACCCGACCCGGTCCGTCGCACACGCTGGGCATTCTGCTGTCGCGCAGCGGTCGGCTGTGGCAGGTCCTCTGGGACAGCCCAGACATCGGCCGCGGTCGCGGGCGGCGCCGTGCGAGGTTGGCGTTTTCGTGAGGAGATCAGGGGTTCGCCGGATGCTGCCGGCGGCCCTGATCTGTGCGCGCAGTTCCGGCAGACCGACGCCGGACATCGCTCGGGGGAGCCCGTGGCCGCCGGTCGAGAGACCTCGTCGGCGTGGTTGAGGACCCGTGGGGTGGACAGGCGCCGAGGGAGCTCGACGGCCGTGTCGGGCTCCGCGAAGCGAGGTGACAGTCATGACTGAGCGGCAGGCGAAGTCGCATCCGTCCATGGAGGAGGGGCAGGCCAGCCGGATGGAGGGCGCCCACCACGGGTGGTCGGGCGACATCGATGAGGAACATCAGGAGCCGAACGACAGCGCGCGCCGCTCCTTCGACCCGGACACGTACGCGCCCGGGGCCGGGCCGGGCCGGGAGCATGCCGAGGAGGAGGACCAGCCCGTGCCGGGGGGCACAGTGGAGAGCGAGGGCCGCCGAGGTGAGGACATCGCCGAGAGGCCGGCCTCATCCAAGCACCAGCACGACAAGGGCGCGCAGGGCCCGTCCGGCCGACCGAGCGGCGGCCGCGACGCGGGCGCGCACACCGGCGTCGACCCCCAGGAACCCAACACCCCCGCCTCCGGGCACTGACCCCACCGGACAGTCCCGCCACCACGGCGGCGCACCCGTCGGGGGCAGCCGTGGTGCGGCCGTGGCTGAGAGCAGACGCGAGGTCGAGGAGGAACCGCAGGACCGTGCATGCGCGCGACAGCCTGAGCGAGCCCGCAAGCGCTTCCGTAGCCCGGCGAGGCGCCCGATTTGCGGCGCCGACGGCTCCGTCCAGGCTCTGCGCGGTCTGCCGGGCCAGCGCCCGATCCGCAGCTGCCGCTGCGCCTCCAGGAGCGTCTGCTGGATGGCCGTGAACATGGCCGCGCGGGGCAGCCTATCGGCGGGCCGCCGGGTGCCCAGGGGCGCTCGCGGGTGGTGGTGCGTGGGGTTAGCGTCGTGGTGAGGCCAGGAGAACAGGGGCCGCCGGAAGGCGCCGGCGGCCCCCATCTGTGGGTACGGGGCGGAACCCCGGCGTCTTCCTGGGTGTGGCTGTGGCTGGCCGGTTCAGGGGAGGGGTTCGGCGTGGAGGGGGCCGTGGTGGAGCGGGGTGGGGGTCAGGAGTCGGGCGGCGCCGTGCTCGGTGATCTCCACCTGGAGGCGGCCGCTCTCGTCGGTGCAGATCATGTGGCCGCCGGGCGCGAGCGGGCGGTGGCGGTCACGACGACGCCGGTCTACTGGGCGTGACTGCCGGGACGGCCAGGGAGGACCACCAGGTAGCGGCGCACGAGCGCCATCACGACGACCCCTTCTCTCCCGCATTCTGCGTCGACTTCGGCGATGCCACGACCATACGCCCGTGCGCTGTCCGCGGGCTGCTCTCGGTGCGTTCGCCGCCGGCCGCCGCCGCGCAGGACCCGGGCGAGCAGGTCGGTCGCGGACGCGGGCCATTGCCCGGCCTCCTTCCGGGACGGGGCCAGCCGGCACTGCGCGGGCGGAGCGCGGTGTCGCGATCGCCCAGCGCCCGCTGGCGCCGCAGGGGGCGGGTGGCGTGCGGTGCGCGGCCGGCGCTGTGCCGGCCCGGACGCTGGGGCGACTGCCGGATCCTGGGAGTGTCATCCGGCAGCCGCACCCTGGCGTCCGGTCGCCGCCCGGATGGCCGAAACCACGGGTGGCAGCGCCGTCGGCGTTGCGCGGCTGCCATGGGGCCGAGCCAGCGTGGGGCGGGAAGCCCGTTGGGCGGTTCGGCTTTGGCCCGGGTGGTGACTGGTGCCCCTGCCCGTCCGAGCCAGGTACGGGCAGCGGCCCCTCCCGGGTGGACCCCTTGTGCGAATTAGGTGGCCTAGGGAGACAGCGGGTCTGTCCGATGAGGATGAGATTGGGTTGTCGCCGATGGGTCGAGGTTGGCCTGGTAGAGGGCTGGCCAGCCGCCGGGGACCTGCTGGGTCTGGGCGACGTCGTTCAGCGTGTCCCCGTCCTCGCACCATGCCGGGCTTGCTGGCTGTCAGGCCAGCGTCTGCGGTTGCGCCGGGTTCGGCTGTCGGCTGCTGCGTGGGCCTGGGGGCAGGGCGGTGTGCGGGCTGCGGGGTTGGGAGCTTCGGGTGCCGGTATCGAGGCCGGCGCGGGTGCGTGAGCGAGGCCGCCACTGGCGCGCCAGGTGGCCTGGTCGAACTGCAGGCCGCCGTAGTAGCTGTTGCCGGCGTCGGCATGTCAGCGGCTGCCGCTCTCACACACCGCGACCTTGCACCCGCGCCGCGGGTCGCCCGCCGTCTCGCCGAGGCAGCAGCGGGATCAGGACACCGGGCTCGCTTCGGAAGCGAGCAGGGCGAGGAGCCGCGGGCGGTGGAGGGCGGCGACAGGCTCGAGAAGGTCAGGGTGGCGCAGCAGGGGTGCGGCGTCGGTGTCGCGTTGGGCGGGGAGGGTCAGGCGCCGTGGGTCGCCTACGATCCCGGTGTGGTCGGTGGCAGCGAGGGCCTGGTGGGCGCGGGCGGCGAGCGTGGGGTCGGCGAGAAGGCAGGCGGCCCAGCTGACCACGGTCTCATCCACCCAGGTGCGCCACTCAGCCTGCTCGACGTCCGCCGAGTCGCATTCGTCGGGGGCGGTGCCGGTGAGATGGTCGAGCCGGTCGCCGCCGCCCGGGCCGAGGAGGTGGAGGAGTTCGGCGTCCAGAACCGTGGGGTGGCGAAGGGCGGCGGCGACGGTGGCGGCCTGCTGCGCCTGGGCTTCGGCGGTCGCGCGGGCGAAGGCGCCCGGGGGAGAGGGATAGGCGGTGAGCAGCCAGCGGGTGCAGGCGGCGACGACGGGAGTCAGGTCCGTGGGCATGGGCGGTCCTCGGAAGCGTGTCGACCGCCGTGAACGGGGCCGGTCGGCTGCTGCACGGGGCGGCGCTGCCCCGATCGTGGCAGGCCAGTGTAGGCGGCTCACCCTCGGATGCGGGATGGCGAGCATCACGCTGCACCCGTGCGCAACCGCCCGGACGGGGGTGGCCCCGTCCGAGCTCGCCGCGCGTCGCGCGCTGTCGCCATGCGGCATCACTGCACGGCGACAGCGCGCGACGTGGCCGGTCAGGACTTGCCGCGGCCGGTGACGAAGTCGCGGGCCCGGTCGACGAGGCCGGCGCCGGGGGCGAGGAGTTTGCTGGCGGTGGGGCTGCTGGGCGCGGCGGGGTGGGGCCGGGTGGGGGCCATGGCCTTGGCGCGGCGGATCTTGTCGCCGAGGTCGTCCAGCATCTCGGCCGTACAGGCCTGCTCCATCATCGGGAACAGGTTGTTCTCCTCGTCGCGGACGTGGGCGGTGACCTCGTCCATGAGTTCCTGCAGCAGCGGCCGGAACGAGGTGTCGCCGGTGTCCATGCCCTCGAGCTGCTTGAGGATCCGCTCGACCCGGCTGTGGTCGTCGATCTCCTTGTCCGCGATCCGGTCCCCGCCCGCGAGGTGCTCGCGCACCGCCGGGTAGAGGTACTGCTCCTCGGCGACCGAGTGCCGCACCAGCTCGATCGTGACCTCGTCGACCATGTCCCGCAGCTCCTGGCCGCCGGTGCTCATGGCCTTGATCCGGCCGAACATCTCCTCGACCTCGCGGTGGTCGGCCCTCAGCTCCGCGACGACATTCCCGCCGTGTCCCATCTCTTCTACCTCCTGCGCGGGGCGGGCCTGTCCCGCCCAGCCCACAAACGTTCCCGCTCCGCCCCAGACCTCCGGCCCGCGCTGCTCCTTCCACTCCAATGGCCCGCCCGCCGAACCGGAGCACGCACGGCGCTCGCGCATCCGCTTGGCCGGGGTCGGGAGCCCGAGCGGATACGCGGATGTGACACGGCCCGGCTTGAAGCGGGGCCGGGGCGCCGCCGACCTTCTGCGCCTGCGCGGGGACCAGCGCCCCGTTCGCTGCGACGACCGTCGCTGCGGCGGAGTCTGCTGCGGTGCGACCCGTCCACCTGTGCCTGCAGCTCGCCGGCAACCGGGACCGGGGGTGGGCGTGGCGCGCGGGGCTCGGACAGCGACGTTGCCGTCCCAGGGCGGGGCATCGGGGCGTGCCTGCGCGGGCGGGCCGGGACGACCTCGCGCCGGTGAGCGCTTGGTGTGTGGCTATGAAGGTTCGCCCGGGGGCAGGCCGAACAGGGGGCCGGTTTCTGTCACCGCGAGTAGGCGTTCGACCTGGCGGCTGGCCGCGGTGACCTTGACGGTCCGGCCGGTCTTGGCGGCGTGGTTGCGCAGGCGGAGCATGATGTTCAGTCCGCTGCTGCCGCAGAACGTCACGCCAGCCAGGTCGAGGTCGAGGCCGCCGGTGCTGGTTTGCAGGGCGTCGGTGAGGGTGCGGTACAGATCTTCGGCGTTGTCCAGGTCGAGTTCCCCGCGCACGCGCGCCAGTGCGCGGGGACCCGCGGCCAGCACGACCGAGTGTGGTGGACCGTCCTCAGGCCCCGGCTGGCGCGTGACGCTGCGTCGGGTGCTCGATACGCCTGGGCGGACGTGGGCAGGGGTGCGGCCGAGGGAGGGGCGTGCGGTCACTGCGTGGCTCCCGAATTGGTCTGTCTAGCGGCCGGGCCGGCGGGGAAGTCCGCAGGCCGGGTCGGGCAGAGCGGGGGGTGCGGTGGTGTTGACCGGCCAGTGCCTAGGCGACGCCGGCGGGGTCGTCCGCCGGGGCCGTGATCGGCGCTGCGCGATGAGCCTCGGCTGCGGACGGCCGGGGGTGGTCGTCCACGAGCCGCAGGAGCCCGTCGATGCCGAGGTGCGCCTCGGCGGGGTGCCGGAAGAGGGTGCCGGGGACGATGCGGTAGTGGTTGCGACGTCCCGCGCGTTCGCGGATCAGGTATCCGGAGGTCTCGAGATCGGTGACGATCGCCTGGACGGCGCGCTCGGTCAGGCCGCACGCGGCCGCGAGGTCGCGAAGCCTGGCCTCCGGGGTGCGGGAGATCAGCAGCAGGATCCGGGCATGGTTCGTCAGAAACGTCCAGCCGCTACGGGGTTGACGTGGCTCACTCAAACTCACGCCACCAACATACGCTCTTCAATTCCGGTATTGCAACAGTGGAATCGGAAGGGTGAAAGGACTTCAAGATGCTTGGTGATCCGCAAGCGCGACGGCGCGACTCTGGCGTGCCGGGCACCGAGCCGAGGCCCCGGGGCCCCGCCACGCGGTGCCGGTCGGCACGTTGGTCGTCCACCGGCAGCTGCAGTCTGGGGTGGGGAGTGAAGCCCGCCGGTGGCGCCCCGAAGCCGTCTGGGCCGTGCTGGAGCGCCTTGCGAAGCCCGTCCGTGCCTGTGGTGGCGCTGGGCGGCGCGCTGACCGGCCCATAGGACTCTCCGCTCCTGACCGTGAGTCGGGGGCGCGTGTCGGTGATTCAGCACCGGCGTGTAGTCCATCAACCTGTGCGGTGTGCGGGCGTGCGTGAAGCACTAACTGCGCCGCATGCGCGCTCAGGGCAGCGGATCGGCGTCCCCGGCCGCGGTCGTCCTGGGCGTAGCTCACTTGAGCTAGCGGTCGTGCGGGGAGGGCGTGTCGTTCTCGTCGGGCCAGGTGCGGGTGTCGCGGGGTTGGACGTAGGGTTCCTCGGCGTTCGGCCGGCCGGTGCGGATGGCTTGTTCGCGGGCGAGTTCGGCGTCGAGTTCGAGGCCGAGGAGGATGGCGAGGTTGGTCAGCCAGAGCCAGATCAGGAAGACGACGACGCCGGCGAGGGTGCCGTAGGTTTTGTTGTAGGAACCGAAGTTGGCGACGTAGGCGGCGAAACCGGCGGACAGTGCGAGCCAGAGCAGGACGGCCAGCAGGCTGCCGGGGGAGGTCCAGGCCAGGCCGCGGCCGCGGACGTTCGGCGCGGCCCAGTACAGCAGCGCGATCATGAGGGTGACGAGGAGGACCAGGACCGGCCACTTCGCAACGGCCCAGACGGTGAGCGCGGTGTCGCCGAGGCCGAGCAGGTTCCCGGCGCGCTCGGCGAGTCGGCCGGTGAAGACGACGATGACTGCGCAGGCGACGAGCAGGAGCATCGTCAGCAGCGTGAGGCCGATCCGCAGGGGGGTGGTCTTCCACATGGGGCGGCCCTCGCGGATGTCGTAGACGGCATTGGCGGCGCGAATGAACGCGCCGATGTAGCCGGACGCCGACCACAGGGCGCCGGCGAGGCCGAGGACGGCGAGCAAGCCGCCCGTGGCGCGGCCGGACTGCAACTGGGTGATCGCGCTGTGCAGGATGTCGCGGGCCGACCCCGGCGCGAGGGACTGCAGGTTGTCGAGGACGGTGTCCGTCGCGGAGGTTCCGGCCAGGGCGAGGAGGGAGACCAGGACGAGCAGGGCGGGGAAGATCGCCAGGATGCCGTAGTAGGTGAGGGCGGCGGCCCGGTCGGGGAGTTCGTCCGCGAGGAACTCGCGGCCGGTGCGTTTGAGGACCTGCCACCAGCCGTGCGCCGGCACTTGGAGCGGGCTGTCCGGTCCAGAACCGCCGTTCGGTGCGGAAGCCGCGGTCCGCGGGCCGTGGTTGCCGTGCTCATCTGCCATGCGTCCCCGTCTGCCCGCGCGCGGAGGTCCCCAACCGGCCCGGATACGCCTATATCGCCCGGTCGGCTCCGCGGCGGGCAGCCCGACGTTCACCCGCTGTCCCTGGTGGCTTCAGCCGTGTTCGGTTGGGACGGCGGTGCCGGTGGGAACGGCTGGCTGCCCACGCGCGGAGTCTGCTGGGCGGTGGGCTCGGCGAGCCTGGTCCCCCGGCAGGAGCCGGCTGGCTCCCTCGGCGGTGGCCGGCTGTGGGCCCTGGCCGCTCCGGGTGCGTGCGGGTCGGCCACCGGCCGGGGCGGCGTTCGGTACCCGGTGCACGGGGTGATGTGTCCCCCGAAGGATCGCCGGTCGGCGCTGCGGGCTCGCGGTCGCCGTGTCGGCTCTTGGTGGGTGGACCGTGCTGTCGGGAAGGTGTGGTCGTTGGTGGGGTGTGACGGGTGAAAACGGCCACCCTGCGCTCCGGTGTTGCCCAGACCTGCTCATCCCTGCTCCCCACCCACAGGCAATTGACCTGGGGGAACGCCATCCCCGAGGCCGCCCGTCAGTCAGACGTCAGCGACGCCGTGGGCGCCCTTGACGGGGCAGGCCGGCCGGACAGTCAACGGACGGGCGGTTCCGCGACACTCGCTCGCTGAACGTCCTCACTTGCTTCAAGAGGCAACGAGCTGGGGAACCGAGAGCGTGGGTGGGGAAAATCGCGGGTTCGCATCAGGCGCCGGCTGGCGCACTGGCCGCCCGGCTCCGGAGAGAGGGCCCAGACGGCCTGCATTGCACGTGCGGGCGGCGGGCAGGCGCCGCAGACTCGGGTGGTGGCGGGGGCTCTGCCGGTCCGGAACGGTGATGCGCGATGTGGTGAGGAGGACGGCGGATGGTGTCGAACGATCAGTAAACGCCGCAGAACCCGGCCGAGCAGTACCCGCGGCCGCCCATGCCGGAACAGATTCAGCCGCATCCCGGCAGCGACGAGCGGATGCGGCCCGAGCCGGACTACGGCGAGACCTCCTACCGAGGCTCGGGCCGCCTGACCGGACGGGTGGCACTGGTCACCGGAGGCGACTCCGGGGTCGGCCGTGCCGTCGCCTTCGCGCGCGAGGGCGCCGACGTGGCGTTCTGCCACCTGCCCGAGGAACAGGACGACGCCGGCGTCACCGCCCGGCTGGTCGAACAGGCCGGACAGCGGGCCCTGCCCGTCGCGGGCGACCTGCGCAGCGAGGATTTCTGCACCGGCCTGCCCGGCCTGTGTTTTACCCGCCTCGGCGCTCTCGACATCCTGGTGAACAACGCCGCCTACCAGATGTCGCAGCCCGACGGAATCGCGGCGATCAGCACCGAGCAGTTCGACCGGGTAATGAGAACCAACCTGTACGGCATGTTCTGGTGTTGGCGTGCCCGCGACCGCCGCTCTCGCAGGCCGCGACCTTGTCGATGCTCTGCCCGGCGGCCGGCGCCGCGTTCGCCGCGTCCCGGCGGTGGGGGCCGCGACGGCGGCGGACCGCTGCGGGGCTGCCTGCGCGGGGCCCGCGAAGGCGGCCCACAGGCCGGCGGCGCAGGCGAGGGCGAGGAGTAACTGCAGGATCCGGTGGGCGATGGACACGACGGAGTCACTCCCCGAGAGGTCCGCGATCGGGCGGCTGGCGCCCCGGGGCACCGCCCTTCCACCGTTGCCACACCCCCCCGGCCGCACCCGGCCGACCCCGCCGGGAAGTCACCCGCCCGGCCACCCACCCGCACCACCACCCGCCCAGGAGCAGCCGCCCGCGGCTGCCGCTGTCCGGCCCCGTTCGGTCCGGGGTCGGGGGAGGGGCTGGTGTGCCGGGCCGCGGCGTGAGCAAAGGGGTGTACGCCGGCGGGTGTGTGCGGCTTGGGGGGTATCAGAAGCACCGGTGCCCGGTGGGCGGCCCGGTCCAAGAGCGGCCGGTCTCCGGGTCGCGGTCCCGCATCCGCCGCGGAGTCTCGCGGGTGCCGGGCCGCCATGGCGGTGCCCACGGTCGGGGACACAGATCGGGGCACCACCGCCGCGCGAAGCCCGGCGACAGGACGGTCGCCGCCCGGGCGCGGGTGCGCTACGGCAGGTCGGGCGGCGGCTGTGCGCCGGGGCGGGGGGTCTCGGTGACGATCTCGTACAGGCCGGGGCCGGCCTTGCGGAACCATCCGCCCACGGCTTTCGCGAGCCGGGCCCGCTGGACGTCCAGGCGGTCGATAGCGACCCCGGGCGGGATCTCCACGTACTCGTGGACCAGGGCGATCTCCTCCGGTGTCAGTTCGGGATCCGGCACGGCAGCCCTCCACGCAGGTTCGGCAAACTTTCAAGCAAAACACCCAAACCCGGCATATACCCAAAAAGGACATTGCATGCAGGGTCTGCCGAGTCCGGCCCATCCGCGGGGGACTGCGCGTCTTGTCCGCACGGCCGTACGTCCGCGCGGATCCGCCGATCCGCCGATCCGCCGGTTCGCCGGTCCGCCGCGGGCCCGGGGCGCCGTCAGGGGAGGGGTTCGGCGTGGAGGGGGCCGTGGTGGAGCGGGGTGGGGGTCAGGAGCCGGGCGGTGCCGTGGTCGGTGATCTCCACTCGCAGGCGGCCCGTCTCGTCGGCGTACACGGGGTGGCCGCCGGGGCCGGTGCGGCCGGTGGCGGTGACGACCGTGCTGGACTGCGGGGCGTGGCAGCCCGGTCGGCCGGGGAGAACGATCAGGTAGCGGTGCACGAGCGCCATCACGACGCTCCTTCCAGGTCATGCTGCAGCCGCACGTGTGGCGGTATCCAGACACTACGCCCGCCCGGGCCGCCCGTGAGTCTGTGCCGGGGTGCGGGCGGGCGTTCACCCGCGTGGCCCACCGGTGCGGCCGCCGCAGGCCTGCCGCCGCAGCCGCGCACAGGAGCCCGCGGCGGGTTCCCGCGGTCCGGGTTCGAGGACGTCTGCGGTTGCGGGCGCTCCGGGACGCGGGCGGGATGGGTTACGGCCCCCGTGTGCGGGCCTGCCGTGGGGGCAGGCGCCCGGGGCCCGGTGAACCAGACCACCAGGAAGTGGGTCCGTGATGAGCAAGGTGCAGGAGACGATCGACGTGGATGTGCCGGTCAGCACCGCGTACAACCAGTGGACGCAGTTCGAGGACTTCCCGATGTTCATGGAGGGCGTGGAGGAGATCACGCAGATCGACGACCGGCACAACCACTGGAAGACGAAGATCGCCGGGGTGTCGCGGGAGTTCGACACGGAGATCGTCGACCAGGTCCCGGACGACCACGTCAGCTGGCGGACCACCAGCGGCGAGGTGAAGCAGACCGGCATGGTGTCGTTCCAGCCGCTGGACGCCGGCCACACCCGGATCGTCATGTCGATGGACTACCAGCCCGAGGGGCTGGCGGAGAAGGCCGCCGACATGATGAACATGCTCGACCGGCAGGTGAAGGGCGACCTCAAGCGGTTCAAGCACTTCATCGAGAAGCGCGGAACGGAGACCGGGGGCTTCCGCGAACACCTGTGAGCAGGCGCGCGCACACCGCGGTCCCCGGCCGCACGGCCGGGGACCGCGGTGTGGTCTGCAGGCCGCGGCGGACGCGGCACCGCCCCGCGGAACGCCCACGGCCTGGGCCTGCTGCTCCTCCCGCAGGCCGGGCGCACCTCCGGCAGCGGCAGGGTGGAAGCCGCCGCGCGGCTGTGGGCGCCTGCCCCCGCCGCTGCGCCTGCGCGAGCCCACCGATCCGGACCACTGCCAAAGGCGCGGGCATTTCCTGTGCGGCGGCCGGTCAGTGCGGTCGGCGGATGCGGGCGAGCATGGCCGCCAGGTGCCGGACCGCCCTCTCGGCGTCGGTGAGTTCGCCCGCGGTCGGCAGGACGGCGCCGAAGGCACAGCCGTCGGGGGCGTCCAGGGCCCGCCAGTGGAGGACGGGCGCCAGTTCGCTGCTGCACTGGGCGAGGAACCAGGCGAGGCGGCCGTGGGTGCGGGCCACCGTCACAGCGGAGCGGCAAGGGCCTCGCGCAGCCCGGCGAGCCGCTCGACTGGGTCATCTCCCGGCCGTCCGCGGCGCCCCCACAGCCCCCCTGGGGCCGCTGTCCGGGTCGCCGATGCCCCGTCACCGCCTCTGCCGCCTGGCCGATTTGCGGGGCCCAGCGCCAGACACCGCCTCCTGCGGGGCACGTGCCAGGCGTCCTTCAGCTCCGGGAAGTCCTGTGTGGGACCGCGGTCGGACTGGCGGGCGGATCGGTCGCAGACGAGCGGGCGATGTCGCTCCTCCGCCACTTCAGGCGCCGTTCCTGCGGGCGAGGTGCCGAATCCTGTGAACGGGCGCGGCGCGCGGCTCTGCTTGCCGCCCGGGCCCCAGGCCCCGGCCCAGACACATGCCTGCCTCTCCTCGGCGCCTCGTGCGGGCATTCGGGGGCGGTGGTCGTATGGCTGTCGGGTGCGAGGAGGCGGGGCGCCCGGGGTCTGCTCGGGGTTCAGACAGAGCCTCTGACGGGGCGACTGAGTTACGGATCAGTGAAGGTGCCGGATGGACTCGCCGTGAGCTGTCACTCTCGAGCCGGGGCGGCTGGGGCGAATTCGCGTGTCTGCTGCCCGCCATGGTGCCGCCAGGCTCTTCTCGCGGATGGCCGCCTGAGGCGTCGGGTTCAAAGCGGGCGGGGCACTGGGCGGATTGCGGACTTTGACTCTCATGGCGGGGCGGTGTGGTCGGTGTAGGAGACGAGGTGGTTGAGGCCGTTGTCGTGGAGGGTGCGGCGGACGGCAGGGCTGGCGCCGTAGACGGTGACGGGCACGTGGTCGCGGGCGGTGGCGATGAGCGGGGCGGTGCCGGTGCGGGAGACGGTGGTGACGCTGGTGACGTCGATGGTCAGTCCGCTGGCGGTAGCGGCCCTGAGGGCGGAGTCGAGCTGTCGGCCGGTGCGGTCGGCGGTGCGCGCGTCCAAGTCGCCGCGGAGTTTGACGACGACTGGCCGCCGGCGGGCGGCGAGGCTGAAGCGGCGCCACAGTTGCTGCCCGGCGATCCGGGTCTCCAGGACGGCCTGTCGCAGGACAAAGGGGATGCCGATCACCACGGCGTACTGGAACCATCGGCTCTCGGCGTAGTGGACGCCGATCCAGGTGGTGGCGAGGGTGACGGCGCCGAAGGCGGCGGCGAATGCGGCCTTCTCGGTGCGGGACCTCATCGCGTGGCCGGATTCGGGTCGGTCCCGTTCTTCGTCCGCCGGCTGTCGGCGACGAACAGGACGACCAGGCCCGCGAGCACACAGGGACCGCGGCGGCGGTGCACCACAGCACGATGCCGGGTGCAGCGCCATCGGGGGATCGCGCTGAGCGGTGCGGTGAGGTAGCACGCGAGCAGGAACCAGCCGCGGGCGGGCACGGGTTCCAGCCGCGGCCGCAGGCGGAGCGGCGCCCAGCCCGCGGCCAGGGCGAGCGCCGGGGGCAGGAACAGCACGGTGGCCGAGGCCAGGACACGCGGCCGCCGCCGGTGAGGACCAGGCTGACGAGGACGACGACGTCGACTAGGAAGCGGAGTCCTGGACGGACAGCCGCCTGTAGCCGACCCGCTCCCGGCGGCGGGTCGGCCCTCGCCTGAGGACCGGCCCGCCATACCCAGCCAACCGCGCCCACCCACCACCGACCGGCCCGGCCCGGTCCGCACCCCAGCGGGCCGGACCGACCCGTCAAAGGGAGACATCGCAGATGACGACCAACCCCGCCCTGACCCAGGCCAGCCGCCGCGGCCTGTTCACCACCGACCCGGACGACCGGCTGCGCACCGGAACCCTGGTCCGGTCCTGGGAGCTGTGGCTCACAGGTCCGAAGACCTGGTTGACGTCACAGCGGGACGCCGTTGTGGCGGGCGAGGTCATGAAGCGCGGTCGTCACCATGCCGGCGAGCGCGGCGACGAACGGTACGAATTGGCGGGCGTCCGCGTGCTCGCCGATGCGGAGGGTGAGGTCCTTCGGCTGCCCGGGGCCGCGATGGCTGATCTCGTCGTTCAGGAGCAGATGCGCGAACAACGCGGCCGTGATGGTATTCCAGCGTTTCCGCGTGAAGCTGTGGTAAACGATCTCCGTTCCGACCTCGGCGAACCCGACAGAGCCGGGCGGCCACCAGACGGTAGTCAGCGTCAGTGTGCTGTAGTCGCGGGGTGTGTCGCCGTAACTCCGGTACCACCAGCGGTCTCCCCTGCTTGCCCAGGGCAGCGGTGGGAGTGTGACGACCGGCGGCGGGACGTGCGTCGGCCAGTCGAGGACCACCCTCCACCCGTGCACGAACTCCGAGTTACCCGCGTTGTAGGTCTCGATGCCGGGCTTCCCGGCGGCGAGAAGAGCCGCACCCACGCGCTCGGCCGTTGCGACGATCTCCTGCTCGGCGGCCTCCCGGGCCCGTGCGTTCACTGTTGTGCACAGCAGGCCCCGCCACCAGAGAGGGAAGGCCCCGGCGCCCACCACCTCCTCCACCCGGCGGCGGGCCGCTGGCTCCCATGCCGCCCGGGTAGAGCCGCTACCATCGAGGACGACCAAGAGCTTCGCCAACTCCCGAGCGGTCAGGGGAGCTTGCGTGTGACGATCGGCGTCGTACGGCAGAACGCGGAGTACGTCCGTCTCGTGTTCCCAGCTCCACAACCGTAGATCGGCGGCCTGTGCCGCGTCGGCCTGTTGCTTCTTCCACTCCTGGAACACGGTGTACCGGGCGAGCCGTTCGGCCTCCGCGCGAGCCGCCGCCCGCTCCCGGGCGGTCCGTTCCTCCTCCCGCACGACGGCGATCCGCGCGTCGATCTCCTCCAGCACCGGACGGTAGGCCGCGGTGGCAGCCGCCATCCGGGCTGCGTATGCCTCCTCAGCGCGGCGTCGACGGCCCGCCAGTCGTGCGCGGACCACCGGCAACCGCCGTGCCCGCTGCTGGCGTTCGCCCCGCGCCCGGACCTGCCGCACCTCGTCGGCCGCAGCCTCGGCCTCCGCGATGTAGGCGACGGCGGCGTCACGCCAGCTGTCCACCTCACCGGCGGTCGCCGGTACCCGGACCCTGTCTGTCGTCCGGCCCTCGAAGGACCGCCAGGGCTCCCCGCCCCGGACGACGCCGGGCCACGGCTCGTCCTCGATCCAGTACACGAGACACTTCGGCACCTCCAGCGCAGCCGCTCGCCAGGTGCACTTCATCACCGTCCACCGCTGCTCGGACACCCGACCCTCCCCGCTCCGCGTGTGTCGACCCCCTCCCCCTTACCCACGCCGCGTGCGGAGGTCACCGCTTTGATAGAGGTCGTTGCAGAGCCAGCTGTGCGGCATGCCGTGGTCGTAGCCGGGCACCTCCCAGCCGAGCTTGCGCCCGCCCTCGGCCGCCTTCCGGATCGGCGCCCGGTCGCCGTGACTGTCTCTGCCGTCGTCCCCGCCGTGGGCTCGGCCGTCGAGGTCGGCGAGCAGCACCGGTTCGTGCGTCGCGGCCGCGCGGATGTCGGCGACGAACCCGGCGGTGTGGTCGGCGGGCCGCCAGCAGCGCGTACAGCCCTGCTTCTTCGGGAATCTGGAGCGGCACGCAGCCGCCAGGGCCTCGTGCGGGGTGTCGAACCCGAACGGCGCTGGTCCGGTCCGGCCGCGGTCGGACCGGACCAGCGCAAGGGGTGGTGTATGCCCAGCAGGACGCCACGCCGTGGCCGCCGGTCGGCCGCTGTCCTGGGCATCAGGCGCGCTGTTGTCACAATGCGCCGGAATCCCCTTGACGTAGCGTCACCATCACGCTCGTAGCGTTCATCGACGAGCACCTGGACCGCTTCGGCGAAGTCGAGCCGATCTGTCGTGTCCTCACCGAGCACGACCGCAAGATCGCCCGTCCACCTACTACGCCCACCACAAGCGCCGGCAGGCACCCTCGGCCCGCACCGTTCGCGACACCGAGCTGAAGACCCTGATCCAGGAGGCATACGACGCCAACTACCGCGTCTACGGCGCGAGGAAGATCTGGCGGCACCTGAACCGCAGGGCCATGTCGTGGCCCGCTGCACCGTCGAACGGCTGATGCGCGAGCTCGGCATCACGGCGCCGTCCGAGGAAAGAACCGATTCGCATCACGGTGGGTAAACCCGAGGATGGCGGCGATGGTGCAGCGGTGCGGGCCAGTGCGGGGGTCAGGTTTCGGGCGGCATTCGGGTGGTTGCGAGGAGTCCCGTCCTGTGGGCGAGGACTGCGGCCTGGACGCGGTTGTCGAGGCCGAGGCGGGTGAGGATGCGGTTGACGCGGCTTTTGACGTTCGCCTCGGTCAGGTCGAGGGCTGAGGCGATCCGGGCGTTGGACAGGCCCCGGGCGACCAGCACCAGTACCTGGAGTTCACGCTCGGTGAGCAGGTCGGTTGGCGAGCGTTCGTCCGGTGAGGGGGTGGGAGGGCTGGGGAGGAGCGCCGGCGGTAGGGCGGTGATGGTGCTGATGAGCCGGCGCGTGACGCTCGGGGCGAGTACGGGTTCGCCGTCGGCGGCGGCGCGGATGGCGTGGGCCAGTTGGTCGGGGGTGCTGTTCTTCAGCAGGAAGCCGCTGGCGCCGGCGTGCAGGGCCGCGTGTACGTACTCGTCGAGGTCGAAGGTGGTGAGGACGACGATGCGCGGGGCCGGTCCGGGGCCGGGCCAGGTGGTGGTGATGCGCCGGGTGGCCTCGACTCCGGTCTTGCCGGGCATGCGGACGTCCATGAGCACGACGTCGGGCTGGAGCTCGGTCGCCAGGGCCGTGGCCTGTTCCCCGTCGGATGCCTCACCGATGACGGAGAGGCCCTCACGGCGGTCGATGACCAGGCGGAGTGCGGTCCGGACGATCTCCTGGTCGTCGGCGAGGAGCACTCGTACGGTCATGAGGTCGTCTCCGCCGGCTGCGGTGTTCTCGCGGACAGGACGGCGTGCAGCCGCCAGCCGCCCTCGGTACGCGGTCCGGCCTCCAGCACGCCGCCGAAGGTCGTGACGCGTTCGCGTACGCCGATGAGCCCGCGGCCGGATCCGGGGACGGGCCGGTGGCCCGGTGGGGCAGGGTCGTTCTCGATCTCGATCGTGAGGGACGAGTCGTCGCCGCGCACGGCGATCCGTACGTCGACCGGTCCTGCGTGCTTGAGCACGTTCGTCAGTGCTTCCTGGATGATCCGGTAGGCCGTCACCTGCATTCCTGCGGCAAGGGTGGAGAGTGCCCGGATCTCCACTTCGGAGGCCACCCGGCAGCCCGCCGCGTGGGCGGCGCCGATGAGGTGGTCGAGATGGGTGAGGGACGGCTCGGGCGTGAGCTCCTGCTCCCGGGGCGACAGCAGCCCGAGGATGCGCCGCATCTCGATGAGCGCGGTGTCCGCGGTCTGCGCGATGTGGCCGATGCTCTTCCCCGCGAGGAGCGGATCGTCCTGCATGACGTCCTCGGCGGCGCGTGCCTGTAGGGCGATGGCGCTCACGTGGTGGGCGACCACGTCGTGCAGGTCGCGGGCGATGCGGGCCCGCTCGGTGATCACCGCCTGTCGGGCGTTGAACTCCTGCTCGGCTTTGAGACGCTGGTTCAGGTGGCGCAACCGGTGGGCGTCGGTGCCGATCCGCTGCCGGCCGTATCCCAGGGCCCAGGCCAGAGCGAAGAAGAAGCAGAACGTCGTGGCGCTGACCGGCTCGACCGATCCGAGCTGCGGAGTCTGCCAGTGTCCGGTGAGCGCATCGGTCGCCAGGGCTACCGCGAGGCAGAGCAGCGTGCCCGGGAGACTCCTGGAGGCCGGTGTGTAGCGGGCAACGGCATGGATGCCGATCATGAGCAGGAACGGCCCGGGTATCTTCCCCTGGATGGGGCTGAGCCACTGGAATGCCACGTACAGACCGGTCATGGCCGCCAGGACGGCTCGGGGGCATGTCCGTCTCCATATCAGCGGGACGGTCTGTGCTCCCCACAGCGCCAGGCCCCAGCCGGGCGGGGCGGGTCTGCGGTCGAGCAGCGTGGCGATGTCGAACAGGGTCAGCCCGCAGCCGAGCGCGACGTCCACGAGTCGTGGACGGTCGGCGATCCGTTGGTGGGCGGCTCGTACGGCCGCCGTGGTCCTGGTCATCATCTCCGGTGTCAGGCTAGACGAAGCATGGAGGTGGGCGGATCCTCCCTCAGGCGCGCATCGATAGTTGCGCCGCGGCGCGGGAGATCGCCGTTCGGACCGAGGCGGGCCGGGGCGGCGCTCTCCTAGCGTGATCGTTCATGACGGATTATCAGATAGCAGGCTTCCGCAGTACCTTCTTGGGGAGGCGCAGGGCTTCGGGGCGGGCGGCGCGGTGCGGTCTGCTGGTGCTGGGCACCGGGTCGGCGCTGTTCGCGGTGGGCGGGCGCTGGGACATCGCGGCCGCGGCCTGGATCTTCCCGGTGCTCCTGCTGCGCTTCTCCCGCCTCAGCCCCGTGTGGTCCGGGGCACTGTGGGTCTGGCTGGCCCACGGCGCCGCCGCGCTCTTCTGGGTTGGGGAGTCGGAGATCGGCTTCAGCCCAATGGTCCTGGTGGGCGCGATCGGTATCGCCGCGTTGCAGACGCTGCCGTTCCTGGCCGACAGACTGTTCGTCGGTCGGTTGCGTCCGTGGATGGCTGCTCTGACCTTTCCCGCGGGCGTCGGCGCCACCGAGTTCCTGATCACCTTGCTGTCGCCGTTCGGCACGGCCTACGGTTCCCTGGCGGTCACCCAGTACGGCGATCTTCCGCTCCTGCAGGTCGTCTCGATCACGGGCCTGTACGGCATCGGCTTCCTGGTCGCCTGGTTCGCCGGCGCCGTCAACGGGATCCTGGATCGGGCCGGGGGGTGGCGAAGCGGCGTGCTCTGTGTGGCCGTGCTGCTGACCGTCGTCCTCGGCGGCGGCGCCCGCCTCGCCCTCACGTCAACAGTGGGCCCGACCGTACGGGTTGCCGCAGTCAGCCCCGACCGGGCCGTGGCCGACGCGCAGCACGCCGCGCTCGGACGGATCCCGGGCGGCCGCGCGGGCGTCGCCACCGCGCCCGCGTCGGACGTGGAACCTGCCATGACCGCCGTGGAGAACGACCTGCTGGCCTCCACCCGACGTGAGGCCGCAGCCGGAGCGAAGATCGTGATCTGGCCCGAGGAGGCCGTCAGGACGCAGGAGTCCAACGAGGCCGCAGTCATCGCGGCGGCGCGGGATCAAGCCCGCCGGTCGGGCATCTACCTGGAGATCGGACTCGGCGTCTACAGCTCAGTTGGACCTGCCTACGGCCGGGACGAGGCGGTCTTCATCGACCCCCACGGGGACGTGCTCTGGACCTACCAGAAAGCCCATCCCATTCCCGGCTCGGAGAAGTTCCGGCCCGGCGACGGCCGCGTGCCCGTTGCGGACACTCCCTACGGCCGCATCGCCGATGTCATCTGCTACGACGCGGACTTCCCCTCCATGATGCGGACCCGCGCGGACATCATGCTCGTGCCCGCCCACGACTGGAAGGCGTACGGGAGCGCGCACACCCGGAAGGCGAGCCTGCGCGCCATCGAGGACGGCTACTCGCTGGTCCGCCAGGACTCGGAGGGCGTCTCGGCGGCCTTCGACAACAGCGGCCACGCCCTCGCCACCACCGACTACTTCACAACCGATCAGCAGACCATGGTGGCGTACGTTCCCACGCGCGGCGTCACCACGATCTACGACCGCATCGGCGACACCTTCGCCTGGCTGTGCCTGGCGGCCCTCGCCGCACTGGCCGCCACCGCCCTGACTCGTACGCGGCGGCCCACCGATCACGGCCCGGGGACGGCAAACCACTGACCGTCAAAGCCGGGGAGCGATGGCGATCGGCACCCGGCGGGCCCGGTACACCCTGCGCCGGGACCCCGCCGGGGCTCGCGGTACCTCGTCCGGGCCCGCGACGGCTCAGGACACCGGTGGATCATCCGGCGGCACCAGCCGCATCTCATTGCGCAGGGAGTCGTGGAAGATCGGCTCCCCGCAGCTGGACTCCGGCGGCACGATCGGAGTGAGCATGCCGTCCGCGTGCACTGCCCAGCCGATCAGCCGGTCACGCGAATGGAGATCAGTCATGACAAGAAGGCCGCTCACAAGGCCGAGGAAGTCAAGGGGCGGGTGAAGAAGACCGCCGGCGCCGCCACCGGCAACCGCAGCCTGGAGGCCGAGGGCCGCGCCGACGCCAGCCAGCACCTCGCCCGCCGAGTCGGCCCCGGAGGCATCTGGGTCAGCTGAGAGCCGCCTCCGAAGGAGACGCCGCACGCCGTCACGCCCACTAACCAACACCGCCCGGTCGCGCCCGCCGCTCTTGGCAGAGCGCAACGGCGCCGCGTCGGCGCTTCAGTCGGCGTTGTGGGTGCGCAGCTGCTCGGCGGCTTCCTGGTAGGCGTCGGTGGCGCGGGCGAAGTAGTCGAAGAGGACTTCGAGCTGCTCGGGCGAGTAGCCCCTGAGGAGCTCGCCGATCCGCTGCCGAGCCGGGGCCATGACCCGGTCGAGGTCGGCGGGCTTGCCGATCGGTTCGACGATCACCTTGCGGCGGTCTCCGGGGTCCGGGGCTCGGCGCACGTAGCCGGCCTGTTCGAGGCGGTCGATGAGGCGGGTGGTCGGCCCGGTGGTGAGGCCGGTGCGGGTGCCGAGCTCGCCGGGGGTCATCGGGCCGGTCAGTTGAAGGATGTTCAGCGCGTAGAGGTCGGTGGCGCCGAGCTCGCAGGCCTTGGCACTGGCATGGCCGTGCAGCATCACGGCGCTCAGGTACCGGCGGTAGACCTCACTCGCATCGGATGGCACGGCAGGCGTTGACACGGGCTCCTCCACTCCCTAGTCTCTTCCTTAGCGAAGAGAAATCTTCGACGAAGCAACTTCTTTAAAGAAGTTATCATGGAAGGGGAGACCATGAGCACCGTCACCACCACCGAGGCGACCGACCCGACGGGCGAGCCGACCGACCTGAAGAGAGCCCCGACGAGCACCGGGAACGGCCGGCGCACCAACCGTCGGCGCACCGTCAAGCGCGCCCGCGGCATCACCGCCCTCACCCTCGCCGTCGTCGCGGCCGGCGGGTACTTCTGGCTGGACGCCACGTCAGACGTCCGCAACCTCGGCCAGACCGACTGCACCGCCGTCACCCCCGCCGTCACCGCCACCCCGGCCGGCACGCCCACCACCGACGATCACCGTGCCGTCTGCGACACCATCCGCGCTCTCACCGACGCCTGGGGCCGGGGCGACGCCACCGCTTACGGCGAGCAGTTCACCGTCGACGCCACCTACACCACCTACGTCGGCAGCCACTACCAGGGCCGCCGCGACATCGCCGACGCCCACCGCGCCCTGTTCGACGGATTCGTCAAGGACACCAAGCTCGCCGACTCCTTCCTCGGCATCCGCTTCTACGGGCCGGACACCGCCGTCGTCACCAGCCGCGGCGACACCTACAAGGGCAGTACGCCCAAGAAGCCGTCCGAGATGACCAAGACGCAGTCCTACATGCTGGTCCGCCAGAGCGACCACAGCTGGCGCATCGCCGCCTTCCACAACACCCAGCGCCAGAACGTGATGGAGCGGCTCTCCTTCCTCTGGGACTCGGCGACCATGCCCGAGGCCGAGAAGTGACCGACCGGCTCCGCCCGCACACCGGCACCCCGCGCCTGCACGCCACCACCACCGCACACCCCAACCCGGAGGACGACACCATGACCGCCAACCACCACACCACCGCCCCCCGCGCGACCGACGCCGCCGCGATCCGCGCCCTGCTGGAGCGCGGCGCCGCAGCCTGGGCCGACGGCGACGGCACCGCGTACGGCGCCTGCTTCACCGAGGACGCCACCGACGTCACCTACGTCGGCACCGTCTACCACGGCGGCGAGGAGATCGGCCGCGCTCACCAGGCCCTGTTCGACAGCTTCCTCAAGGGCACCCGGCTGATCCTCGACATCACCGACCTGCGCTTCTACAGCACCGACGCGGCCGTGGTCGTCACCCGCGGCGACGTCCGCAAGGGCGGCACCCCGGAGCAGGACGGCAAGCAGGGCAAGCTCGGCAAGCTCGCCACGTACACGGTGGTGCGCGAGGCCGACGGCCGGTGGCGGATCGCCGCCGTCCAGAAGACCCAGCGCAAGCCCCTGATGGAGGCCGTCTCCTTCCGCTTCCAGCCGGCCACCCGACCCGCCGCGAACTGAGACGCAGCCATCATGACCACCACCCAGCCGACCGCCGCGGCACCCCGGCCGTCCGACACCGCCCACCGCCCCACCGCCCTGGTCACCGGAGCCAGCGCCGGCATCGGCCGCGCCTTCGCCCGCCGCCTGGCCGCGAGCGGCCACCGGGTGATCGCCGTCGCCCGGAACGAGGAGCGACTCCAAGCCCTGATGGCCGAACTCGGCCCCGGCCACGACCACCTGGCCGCCGACCTCGGCGACCCCGACGGCCTCCACAAGGCCGCCCAACTCCTCGCCGACCGACGCGTCCACCTCCTGGTCAACAACGTGGGAACCGCCACCACCGGCCCCTTCGCCACGACCCCACTAACCCACGCCCACGAGATGCTGCGCCTCAACTGCGAGGCCCTCGTCACCCTCTCCCACGCCTTCCTCGCCCAGGCCCGCCCCGGCGACGCCCTGCTGAACGTCTCCTCCACCCTTGCCCACACCCCGCTGCCGGACCTCGCCGTCTACAGCGCCACCAAGGCGTTCGTCACCGCCTTCTCCGAGGCAATCTGGTCCGAGCACCGGGCATCCGGCATCCACGTCCTCGCGCTCTGCCCGGGCATGACCGCCACCGAGTCGCAGTCGCACGACGACGCACCGGCCGCCCTGGTGCAGACCCCCGAACAGGTCGTTGACACTGCCCTACGCGCCCTGCGCCGCCGCAGCCGCCCCACGGTCGTGCCCGGCACGGCCAACCGCCTCCTCCTCGCCGCCGCCCGCACCCTCCCCCGCCACCGCACCCTCACCGCCCTCGCCCGCACCTGAACCACCCGCACGGGCGGCGTCCTGCGGCCGGTGTCCTGCCGTCCATACGCGGGCCGAGCATCCTTCTACCACTGTGGCAGCCACACCCGAAGCCGCCCCAACACCTCGCACGCCGGCGGTGGAGGCTGCGGAGCGCACCGTCGTGCCGAGCCGCCCATGCCTCCACCGTACGCCGAAGGCCGGAACCGTCCCGGTGACCACGGGAGCTCCGCTGCGAGACGTCGTGCCAGGGCAGACCGCTGGTGCGGGGCACTGTCCGGGGAGCCGGATCCGCCTATCAGGTGCGGTGTTGGTCGCTGTCGCGGCGGAGCTGGTCGGCGTGGCGGACGAGCGCGTCGATCCGGGCGGCGAGGTCCGGCCGTCCGGGGGCGAGGTGCGGGGCGAGCGCCGCGAGCGGTTCGAGCAGCAGCGCGGCGTCGTCCGCGCCGAGCGCGGCGCGCAGGGTCGCGAGGTGGCGGCGGGTGCCGTAGGCGGCGGTGTCGAGGGCGGCGATCTGGGCGGCGAGGCCGCGCAGCGTGGTGGGGTTGCCGCGGGCCCAGGCGGTGACGCTGCGTTCGGCGGCGCGGCGGTCGCGTTCGGCCCGCACTCGTTGGTCCTGCGTCGTTCCGGGGGCGCCGGCGCTGTGCCGGGTGCGCAGATAGCGGCGTTCGGCGGCCTGGCGGCTGCCCACGCCGAGCGGTGCGGACAGGTCGGCCCAGGTGGCGCCCGCACGCCGAGCGGTCTCGACGAGGTGCGGCTCCCACTGGTCAAGCGCCTGTCGCAGCTGCCGCATGGCCGCGAGGGCGTGCAGGGCGCGGTCTGCGGGGTCGGCCGCGGCGTCGGGGCTTGCGGTGACGGCATCGGCCATGGCCGTCAGGGCAGTCAACAGCGGCCGTGCCGCCTCATCCCCGGCGGCCGGCGTCCTGGGTGCCGATGCCGTCATGGTCCACACTCACAAGGGCCTTGTCATCCGATAGACGACATGCTACAACGTTCGTGAACGATACGTTCCGGTTGTTCCCAACCCGGACCGTGTGGAGGTGTTCACGATGCTGATGCGCACCGATCCGTTCCGTGAGTTCGACCGCCTCACTCAGCAGCTCCTCGGCACGACCGGCACCTGGTCGCGGCCGTCGGCGATGCCGATGGACGCCTACCGCTCCGGCGACGAGTACCTCGTGGTCTTCGACCTGCCGGGCGTGACTCCCGAGGCGGTGGACATCGACGTCGAGCAGAACGTGCTGACGGTCAAGGCTGAGCGCCGCCCGGTCGCCAAGGGCGACGACATCGAGATGGAGGTCTCCGAGCGGCCGCTGGGCATCTTCTCGCGGCAGCTGTTCCTCGGCGACACCCTGGACACCGACAACATCCGCGCCGACTACGAGGCCGGTGTGCTCACCCTGCACATCCCGGTCACCGAGAAGGCCAAGCCCCACAAGATCGAAGTCGCCGGTGTCTCCGACCGCAAGGAGATCCAGTCCTGACGCGGTGAGCTGCTGGTCGGCGGAAGA
This sequence comes from Streptomyces sp. TLI_235, assembly GCA_002300355.1. NCBI lineage: Bacteria > Bacillati > Actinomycetota > Actinomycetes > Kitasatosporales > Streptomycetaceae > Streptomyces > Streptomyces sp. TLI_235. Next base: position 572,007 of record NSGV01000003.1, on the reverse strand, counting down.
CAGGTGGACTCGAAGGGAGGGATAAGCGATGGCCGCCACCTGCGTCCCGGAATGGCTCCCGGCCGAGGGTGCGGGCTTCGACGGTCCCCGCACCGCGGCTGCCCCGTCTTTCGGGGCGGCCGTGGTGCCGCCACCCCAACCGGACGGCGGAGTCACCGTGGTGACGGCGCACGGGGAGATCGACATCGCCACGGCCGACGCGCTGCGCGCCCGACTGGTGGCCGCACTCTCCCGCCACGGGCACGTCGCCGTCGACCTCGCCGAGGTGACCTTCATCGACTGCGGCGGCCTGCGCGCCCTGACCGGGGCCCACCAGCTCGCCGTACGCACCGATCGGCGGCTGACCCTGCGCACTCCGAGCCGGCCCGTAGCGCGGCTGCTCGCGCTCACCCGGCTGGATCGCGAACTCGCCGTCGAACCCGAAACCAGGAGCGCCACTCCCGCGCAGTGATGAGGAGGGTCTTGGTCATGGGCGTCTCCCGCGACGACTTCCTGGACGAGGTCGCCGAACGCGGCATCCAGGAGGAGCAGCGCAGGGAACATCTGGTCCGGGTCGTCCTCGGGCTCCTCGGGGAGCACCTGGTCGGCCCCGAGCGGCTCGACCTGGCGGGATGCCTTCCCGAGGAGTACGCCGCCATCGTGCGCGACGCGCCGGTCGCGGACCGGCCGCTGGCCCGGCGACCGGTTCGTCACCGCCGTCGCCGCATGGACCTACGCCACGGACGACAGCGCGTTGCGCGGTGTCACCGCCGTACTCGGTGCCGTCGCCGAGCTCGCAGGCGAGGAGCTGACCCGGCGCCTGATGCTCCAGCTGCCCGGCGACTACGACATCCCGTTCGGCTTCTCACGGCGGGCTTGACCCGCAGGTTCCCCGCGGGGGACCGCGGAGCCGAGGCCGCACGGTTGCACGCCGCTGCGCTCGCAGCCCCACGCTTGCCTCGCCCGAACAACTTTGCCCACCGTGGAGCAGCGGCGACCGGGCCCGATTCGGACGGCGTCGCGTGATCGGGTCCATGGAGTGGAAGGGTGGGAGAGGGAACGATGGCGGAGCTGATCGTCGACGGTGACGCGCTGGTGGTCCACCTCGGGTGGTGGGAGCGGGCGGTCGTGCGGCGCCGGCAGGTACGGGTGCCGCTGGAGGCCGTGTCCAGGATCCGTATCCGTCCGGATCCCTGGCAGGCCGTGCGGGGCGTTCGCGAACGCGGCCTGCTGGTGCCCGGCGTGCTGTGTGTGGGTGTGTGGCGCCATCTCGGCGGGCGGGACTTCGTCTCGGTGCGCCTGCATCAGAACGCGGCGGTGTGTGTCGAGCTGCGCGACCCCGCGCCGTTCGCCCGCATCGTCGCCACGCCGGCCTATCCGCAGCAGACAGTGGCCGCCCTTCGGACCGCGGAGAGCCGGGCGGCCGCAGCCGACGCCCAGGCACAGATCTACGGGACCGGGCGCGGTAACCCCGGCCGGCCCGTGCGTGTACCACCGCGCGGCCGGCTCCAGCCTGTGTGATGCACCAGCCTTGGATTAGACGATCATGCCTTGTCAGGGCCACAGGTCGATGTCGCCCAGGTGCCACAGCACCCACCGGGCGAGGTCGACGGGCTTGGCGGCGGCCCCTGGAACCACCACTCGGACCGGGCCGACCCGCAGGTCGGGGCCGGGCGGCCACGGCCCGATCCGGCCGAAGTCCTCGGGACCGGAGTGCTCGGCGGCGATGAACCGGGGCTCGGTGTGGTGGACCCGCACCGGCACGCTCCGGGCTGACGGGCGATCCGGGCCGGCTGGAGGCGTGACGGACGACTCTGCAGTCTGGCGGTGGTTGAACCGGGCGTCGTAGGCGGCCCGCCGATCGGGATCCCGGAGCACCTCATAGGCCGCGAGCACCTCGCCGAGCCGTTCCGCCGATGGCCGTTGCGCGGGACGGCTGTCAGGGTGCAGCGCGCGCACCAGCGCGCGATAGGCCGACGTGATCTGGCGCGCGGACGCCGAGGGATCCACCCCGAGCACCGCGTAATGATCAGGCCGGGCTCGTTGCGCTGCCACGGGACGCTCACCTCCTCGGCGCCGACGCACCAACACACGGGCGCGATCTCCGGAGAACTGATTCCTCTGTCACCTGCCTAGAACCAAGACGTGCACCTGTCAAGGTGCTTCGAATCGCCCATGGCGCCCAGCCGGTGCGCACCGGGCTCGCGAGCCGATCGCGACACCCGGAACGACCGGCAGCGATACTTGACACTGGCTAACTCAAGTTTTATGCCTCTATATAGAGCAATCTATGAGATGTAGGGGCTTGAAGAGGAGGTCGGAGATGTCACGCGCGGTCGGAATTGACCTGGGAACGACGAACTCGGTGGTGTGCGTCCTAGAGGGCGGCGAACCGTCCGTCATCGCCAACGCCGAGGGCGCGCGCACGACCCCGTCCGTGGTGGCGTTCGGCAAGGGCGGTGAGGTGCTGGTCGGCGAGGTCGCCAAGCGCCAGGCAGTGACCAACGTGGACCGCACCGCCCGCTCGGTGAAGCGGCACATGGGCGAGAGCGACTGGCGCTTCCCCGAGCACGGCGACGTGGACGGCAAGCGGTACACCGCGCAGGAGATCTCCGCGCGGGTGCTGCAGAAGCTCAAGCGGGACGCCGAGGCGTACCTGGGCGAGGACGTGACAGACGCGGTGATCACCGTCCCGGCGTACTTCAACGACGCCCAGCGCACCGCGACCAAGGAGGCGGGCGAGATCGCCGGCCTGAAGGTGGCGCGGATCATCAACGAGCCCACCGCAGCCGCCCTGGCGTACGGGCTGGACAAGGAGAGCGACCAGACGGTGCTGGTCTTCGACCTCGGCGGTGGCACGTTCGATGTGTCCCTGCTGGAGATCGGCGAAGGTGTGGTGGAGGTGAAGTCCACCTCCGGTGACACCCACCTGGGCGGCGACGACTGGGACCAGCAGATCGTCGACCATCTGGTCAAGCAGTTCAAGAACGGCTACGGCATCGACCTGTCCAAGGACAAGATGGCCGCGCAGCGGCTGCGCGAGGCGGCCGAGAAGGCCAAGATCGAGCTGTCCGCGGCGACCGAAACGACGATCAACCTCCCGTACATCACCGCCTCCGCCGAGGGCGCGCTGCACCTGGACGAGAAGCTCACCCGCGCCCAGTTCCAGCAGCTGACGGCCGACCTGCTGGAGCGGTGCAAGGGCCCGTTCCACAGCGCGGTCAAGGACGCGAAGATCAAGGTCTCGGACATCGACCACGTCATCCTGGTCGGCGGCTCGACCCGGATGCCGGCCGTGACCGACCTGGTGAAGGAGCTGACCGGCAAGGACCCGCACAAGGGCGTCAACCCGGACGAGGTCGTCGCCGTCGGCGCCGCGCTCCAGGCCGGTGTGCTGAAGGGCGAGGTCAAGGATGTCCTGCTGCTGGACGTCACCCCGCTGTCCCTGGGCATCGAGACCAAGGGCGGCATCATGACCAAGCTGATCGAGCGGAACACGACCATCCCGACCAGGCGGTCCGAGGTGTTCACCACCGCCGAGGACAACCAGCCATCTGTCACCGTGCAGGTCTACCAGGGCGAGCGCGAGATCGCCGCGTACAACAAGAAGCTCGGCATGTTCGAGCTGACCGGCATCGCGCCGGCCCCCCGGGGTTTGCCGCAGATCGAGGTCACCTTCGACATCGACGCCAACGGCATCATGCACGTCGGCGCGAAGGACCTCGGCACCGGCAAGGAACAGAAGATGACCGTCACCGGCGGCTCCTCCCTCCCGAAGGACGACATCGACCGCATGATCCGCGACGCCGAACAGCACGCCCAGGAGGACCGGCGCCGCAAGGAGGCCGCCGAGACCCGCAACCAGGGCGAGCAGCTCGTCTACTCGACCGAGAAGCTGATCGCCGACAACGCCGACAAGATCCCCACCGATGTGAAGTCCGAGGTCGAGACGGCCCTCGCCGACCTGAAGGAGAAACTCAAGGGCGACGACACCGCCGCGATCCGCACCGCCACCGAGCGGACGGCCACCGCCGCGCAGAAGATCGGCGCCGCCCTCTACTCGCAGGCCGGCGGCCCGCAAGCGGCAGCCGGCACCGGCCCGACGCAAGGTGGAGAGGAGGAGGTCGTCGACGCGGAGATCGTCGATGGCGAGGAACGCAAGGGAGGTGCCGGATGAGCCCGCGCACCGGAGGCGGGCAGGGCGACAAGCCGCCGATCGTCATCCACGACCGGCGGCGCATCGACCCGGTCACCCTCCAACCCAGACAGCCCGACCCCGACACCGAGGAGCACCCCGGACACGGCACCGTCCTGGGACAACCGGACCGGGCGGCGAAGCTGGAGAAGCAACTCGCCGAACGCACAGCAGACCTGCAACGCCTCAAGGCTGAGTACGACAACTACCGCAAACGCACCCAGCGTGAACGAGCGCAGATCCGCGAGGCCACCGTCGCGGAAGTCCTCGCAGGACTGGTACCCGTCCTCGACGATCTCGACCGGGCACGGGAACACGGCGAGCTCACCGGCGGCCTCCAGGCCATCGCCAACACACTGATCTCCCACGTCACCGGCTTAGGCATCGAATCCTTCGGCACACCGGGAGAGCCCTTCGACCCCACCCGCCACGACGCCGTCGCTCACCAGGAGTCCCCGGACGTCGATCGACCCACCTGCACGGAGATCGTGCGCCCCGGCTACCGGCTCGGACAGCGGCTCCTGCGCCCGGCCCAGGTCACGGTCACCGCGCCGAGCCTGGCGGAAGATCGAGGTGCTGAGCCTTCGGGGCCGGCCCTCCCGGAACCGGGCTGATCACGCAGGGCGGGCAGGGAATGACGCGCCACCGGTGGCCGGCCGCGCCCCGCGCCCGTCATGGCCGAACCCGCGGCGCCACGAGGGAAGCGAGGGTGGAGCACCCGGCCGTTTCTCGCAGGGGCCGGGTACGCCGAACAGTGGAGGACGAGATGTCCGCATGGTTCGCCGATCGCCGGGACGCGGGCCGCAGGCTGGGCGAGCGTCTTCGGGACCTGTCCGGAGGGTGGCCGGCTGATCCGATCGTGCTGGCCCTGCCGCCCGGCGGTGTCCCGGTCGCGGTGGAGGTCGCACGCGAGCTTGGCGCGCCGATGGATGTCCTGGTGGCCCGCCCGGTCGGCGCGCCGGGCCAGCCGGATGCCGTGGTGGGTGCGATCGCAGGCGACGCCCCGCCGCTGTTCGACCGGCGCGCCCTCAAAAGCCTCGGTCTCACGCCACGTGATCTCGACGCCGAGGTCACCCGCGCACGCGCCGAACTCGGCCACCGCGAGCGCCTCTACTGGCAACACCGCCCCGCGCCACCCCTGAAGGGACGGAGCGTTGTGCTCGTCGACGACGGCCTCACCATCGCACTGATGGCATGCGCGGGGCTGAGGTTGATTAATCACACAGCGTGAAACGGAGGTCGTCTCCTTGTCCCGAAGATCCCCATGTGGGTGACCAGCTCGAACACTCCCGGAAATGATCACCGGAGGTAAAACGGCAAGCTGAGAGGTTGTTGTCTTTCCGGGCTTGAGGACTGCGTTCTCGCTGGTCAGACATAGGGTCGGCGGTCTCGTGGCAGTGGTGACGTGTCGTGTCGTTGCTTTGGTGGAGGTCGAGGATGCCGTCGGTCGTGGGACTGCTGGAACAGCGTGAGCTCACCGCTCGCCGTCGTGTCGACGATCTGCGGGAGGAGGCCGACCGCCTCCAGGCGGAGCTGGCCGTGGCTGAGCGGGAGTGGAACGAGTGGGTCATCGCCCGCTCACGCGTTGGCGAGGTACTGGCCCCGGGCAACGACGCCGTCGTCGGCCCCGCCGCCTCCGAGGGTCTGCCGGCTCCCGGTGTGCAGCCGGCGCGGCCCGAACCGGCGGAGGCGGCGAAGCCGAAAACAGTGGTGCCGGTGTGGCGCGCGGGGCTGGCCTGGTCGGCGCTGTCGGTGGACTACCAGCGAATCCTGCAGGCCCTCAGCGACCGTAACCGACTCGGTCAAGGAGCTTTGACGTGCCAGGAGATGGCCGCCTGCTTCGGCCTGGACCCCGTACCGGGAAAGGTGGAGGCACTGCGATCGAAGGCCAAACGGCTGACGGCGCGCGGCTGGCTGATCGAGCCGGCACCTGGCCGATTCACGCTCGCGAAGGACGTGGCCGGGCAACGCGGCGGGTTATGAGCATCGTCATCGACCAGTAGACCATCGCCTCCGCGCTGGCGATGGAAAGTCGCGCACGAGACGGCGACTTCGCATCAGGTGGGCGAAGAACCGCTCGACGATCCAACGCTTGGGCAGCACGACCAGGGCGAGGGCCGCGAGGCAGTACTCGACGAGGGTGCCGGTGTATCCGCCGTCGGCCCAGACCAGGGCCAGCAGGTGGTGCGCGGCAGTGACCTGGGTGAGCAGGACCTGGGCCGCGGCGCGGTCGCCCACATCCGCTGCGGTGACCATCACCGCGAGCAGCAGGCCAAGGGTGTCGACCACGACGTGCCGCTTGCGCCCGTTGATCAGCTTGCCGCCGTCGAAGCCGCGGCTGTCAGAGCCGACGACCGCGTCCGCTTTGACCGACTGCGAGTCGATCACGCCCGCGCCCGGCCCGCTCGCGGACCAGGCGGTGGAGCCGGTCGTGGAACTCGCGGACCAGATCGTGGTTGCGCCAGCGCCGGAAACACGCGTAGACCCGGTCCCACGGTGGGAAGTCGGCAGGCATGGCCCGCCACTTCGTGCCGTTGTCGACCAGGTAGCGGACCGCGTCCGGCATCGCGCGGTGGCAATAAGCCTCCGGTTGCCCGCCCCGGCCCCGCAGCCAGCCCGGCACCGGCAGCAGTGGTCGGACCACCGCCCGCTCGGCGTCCGACATGTCGGTGGGATACCGACGCTCGCGCGCCCGTGGTCTCTGGCGTTCCCGAACCTGTGAGCCAGACAGTCACACGCGAGAGTGGCTGAAGTGGACCCCACTCCCGCGTTGCCGTAGAAATGCGACAACAGCGACTCCTGGACCGCACGTTGGATTCAACACCCTTCGAGCTACCAAGAGGCCCTGCTCACATGCACGGCAGCCGCCGCAGTCACTCGATCGACTGACTTCTCGACGAGATCGGGACGACGGCAGTCGCGTCGCTTCTCGTGATCGCTGGGACGGACAAATTCGCACTGCCATCCAGGTAGACAGTCGGCTTGGTGACGCCCCGCGCCTCGCGGGTTTGAGCCCGGTGCCGCGACTGACGAACCTGGCGAAGAGTCGTGTCCTACCGGCTCGAGGCGCGGCCAACCGCCCCCGCTACGTCCTACTTCTCCTCCGGCTCCCAGGCGCGGAGCAGATCGAGCAGCCCTGCGTCTCCGTCAACGTGCAAGGAGTCGGCCTGGATCCGGTCGTACAGGTAGAGGACCAGCTCACTGGCCGTGCCGTGGACGGAGGCGCCGGCTGCGTCCGACTCTTCGCCGGTCGCGGCGGTGGACGCGGGGATGCGGGTGATGCGTGCGCCGTCGCCGTCGACGGTGAGGCGCCAGGAACGGCCCTCGGCGGCGTGGAAGTCGAAGGCCGTGGGCTTGTGCGGCCAGGCACTCGGCGTTGCGCAGACGGTGAACAGGAACTCCTCCACACCGTCGAGTGCCAGCTCGACCGGCAGCGGCTGCAGGGAGCCCCCGGCGAGCTGGGCGTCGTAGGTGTGCACCGCGGTCTCCTGGACCCGGTGCCGGGCGGTGCCGCCGGCGGTCTGCGGTGACTGCGACGCGGGCCACCACGTCCAGCAACCGCTCTCCGGTCCCGCCGCGCGCAGGGCGCCCAGCAGAAGCTGCGTCGACGCGTCCAGCCAGGCCAGCAGGGCCTCACGCTCCTGCGGCACTTCCAGCGCGGCGCGCGCGGCGACGGCCTCGGCCGGGGGAGCGTCGGCAGACCCCGCGCCGACGATGGCGGCCCAGAAACGGTCTCCCCCACCCAGGTGCTTCACCAGATCGAACAGCGTCCACCCGGGGCAGGTCGGCACCTGCGCGTCGAGACTGGGCGCGGCGGCGACCACGGCGCGGAAGGCGGTCGACCGTTCCTCGATCAGTCGCAACAGGTCAGGGAACTCAAGATTCTTTTCCACGCCGGATGTCTATCACCGTGCTCCGGTGATCGGACAGCGATTTTCACAGTCGCCGCCGGTTGGCCATTGCGGACGTCCTCGCCTCCCACCGCTCGGGTGACAAGCTGCGCACTGCTGCGAGGACGCTGGTGGTGGCGGTACGCCAGGCGTCGTGCTATGGGGGCTCCGGCCTCGCCGTGCGGCCGGGCACCTCGGCGACGTGACGTCCACCCGGTGCGCGCGGTCATGCTGCCGCTCGATGTGATGGACGCGGAGGTCACGATGGCGGGGGAGGACCGGCCGGGTCGGGAGTTCAGGTGACTCCCGTTCGACCAGCACTCCTCAAGTTCGGAACAACAACAGCCACTCAGCTTGCCGTTTTACCTCCGGTGATCATTTCCGGAGTGTTCGAGCTGGTCACCCACATGGGGATCTTCAGGACAAGGAGACGACCTCCGTTTCACGCTGTGTGATGTCGAGTCGCACAGTGGTCACGGAGGTCGTCGGTGTCGAGTGTGGTCCCTGAAGCTTTTCGTCGGCAGGCTGTCGCGGAACTGTCGTCCTTTCGAATGGACTTGTACGCCGCGATGTCCCGCCGCGCGGACGCCCTGTTCGAGGTGTCCGACGCGTTGCTGTGCGCCGACGGTCCGGTCCGCGCCTTGGTCGAACCGGCTCTTGCGCCCGAGCACCGGCGCTCGCACGGCTCCCTGTACGCCGCCCTGAACCGGGGAGACCTCGACGTGGGCCGCCTGCGGTGCGCGATCGCGGCCCGCAGTCTGCCGCGCGGCCCGGGCGGGCGGATCGTGCTCGCCGTCGACGTTTCCGCGTGGCTGCGACCGGACGCCGGGTGCAGTGACGCCCGCTCCTTCTGCCACACCTACGGCCGACGCGAGAACACCCACGAGATGGTGCCCGGCTGGCCGTACTCCTTCGTCGCCGCCCTGGAGTCGGGCTCGACCTCGTGGACGGCCCTGCTGGACGCACAGCGTCTGGAACCCGGCGCGGACACCGCGGCCGTCACCGCCGCCCAGCTGCGCGAGGTCCTGCGCGGCATCTTCAACGCCGGACACTGGAAACTCGGCGACCAACCAGTGTTGATCGTGGCGGACGCCGGCTACGACGGCCCGCGCCTGGCCTGGCTGCTGCGGGACCTACCCGTCCAGATCGTGGTGCGGATGCGCTCCGACCGCGTCTTCTTCAACCCCGTGCCCGACGACTACCGGGTGGGCCCCAAGGGCGGCCAACCCCGTTGCCACGGAATCCGGTTCGCGTTGGCCGACCCCGCGACCTGGCGCGATCCCGACAACGACAGCAAGCACACCACCCGCCGCTACGGCACCGCCCGCGTCCGCGCCTGGCACCGCCTCCACCCGCGGATCTGGCGACGCTCCGCCTGGAGCGACCACCAGGGCCAACTCCCCGTCATCGAAGGGACATTGATCCGAATCGACGTCGACCACCTGCCCTCCGGCGGCGCCCCGAAGCCGGTCTGGCTGTGGTTCTCCGACCCCACGCCCAGCGGTGAGGAAACCGACACGGCCTGGCACGCGTTCCTGCGGCGCTTCGACCTGGAGCACACCTTCCGCTTCCTCAAGCAGACCCTCGGCTGGACCCGTCCCCGCCTGCGCGATCCCGCCGCGGCCGACCGCTGGACCTGCCTGGTCCTGGCCGCCCACACCCAACTCCGCCTCGCCAGACCCCTGGCCGCCGACCTCCGCCGACCCTGGGAGCGGCCCCAGCCCGCCGAACGGCTCACCCCCGCCCGGGTCCGGCGCGGGTTCCGCAACATCCGCACGCGCCTGGCCTGCCCCTCCTCAGTTGCGAGACCCTCCCGCCCCGGGCCCGGGCGCCCACCCGGCCGGCCCAACCGCCGCCGAGCCCCCAGCTACGACGTCGGACTCGCCCTGGTCGCCGACCAATAGCGAACAGGCAGGCGAGAACCCCGAACACGGCAGAAGATGATCACCGGAGGTAAAACGGCAAGCTGAGACAGGTCACTCGAACCGGCATCAAGGTAGGCACAGTCACCTTGATCCACAGCCCTGTCACTGGAGTACGCGCGGAGCCTGGACTTCACCAACCAGCGCGGCATGCGGGTGCGGCAGTTCGTCTTCACCGCCGTCGTGCCGGACGGCGCCCCGGTCGTCCTCTCGCCGGACCACGACGACCACCAGTGGGCTCCTGCCGACCGACTGCCGCCGACCAGCGACGGGCAGCGCACGGTGATCGAGTGGCTCACCGGCCGCCTGGACCTTCCCGGCCGGCGACCGGTCGGCGGCTACCTCACCACCATCGCGCGGCCCACGAGCCACGGATGCTTCCTGGTCACCGACCCGCAGGGCCGAACCCTCGGGATGCGCTCCACCATCGACCCGGGCGTGTGGAACTTCCCCGGCGGCAACGTCGAGCACGGCGAGACGCCCTTCACCGCCGCCCTGCGCGAAGCGGAGCAGGAACTGGGCATTGACCTCGCCGCAGAGAACCCCGAGGTGGTCGCCCGGCGGCGCCTGGTCGCCGTCATCCACGAGCAGGCCGGCACCGAGTACCCGGTCCCCGTCTGCGGCTACGTCTTCGACGGTGGCGTCCTCACCGCCGAGCAGCAGGCACGGATCCGCCTCGATCCGGCCGAGCACACCGAATGGCGGTTCGAGACCGCCCACGACTGGCACGCACACATGAACCCGGCCCGGTACCAGCGGCTCCTGCAGATCCTTCGTGCCCACCGCAGCGGCCGGGCGCTCTACCTCGAACGCCCCGGCCCGGCCGACGACTTCGAGGGCATCACGGTCTTCGTCACCGACCCGGCCGGGCGGCTGCTGATGCACCACCGCGACGACAAGTCCGGCATCGCCTGGCCTGGCCACTGGACCCCGATCGGCGGGTGGCGGGAAGGCGACGAGACCCCGCAGGAGACCGCAGCACGTGAGGTCCGCGAGGAGGCCGGAATCACGATCACCCGAATGCGGCTGCTGGCCGGCCCGCGGCACGACCTCGTCTCCCCGCTCATCCGCGTCCTGCACGCCGTCTGGGACGGACCCGAGAGCGACCTGCGGCTCGGCGGCGAGGGCCTGGCCGTACGGATGGTCCCTCTCGCCAAGGTCTTCGACCTCAAGGTCCCGCCCCACATGCACCACTACCTGCCGCTGCTCACCGCGGCGACCGACCGGCCCACCGGGAGGACCTCGTGACCTGGCTCGACAACACCGATCACCCGCTCGACGCGGCGCCCCAAACGTCCGGAACAGATCCGCTGACCCTGGTCGTGGGCGTCCACCTCGTCCTGACCGACGGCGACACGGTGCTGCTCGGGCGCCGCCAAAACACTACGCGAACGGCATGTGGCACCTGCCGGCCGGACACATGGAACCCGGCGAACCGGTCACCCGCTCCATGACCCGCGAGGCCGAGGAGGAGCTGGGCATCACCATCGCGGAGAACAACCTGGTACTCATCCACACGCTGCACCACCTCGACGCCGACGACGGCCGCAGCCGCCTCCAGCTCTTCTTCCATCCCACCCACTCCGAAGGCCAGGTACGGAACGCTGAGCCGCACAAGTGCGAGGAACTGCGCCGGTGGCCGCTCTACCGGTTGCCGGCCGACATCGTGCCCTACACCGCACACGCCCTCGCCGAGATCACCCGCGGCAACCCGCTCTCCACCGTCGGCTGGCCGGCATGACCAGGCCCGTCCTCCCCGACGACACCGACCGACTGCTTCGCAGGACGGCAGGTCCATACGAGCTGATGGGCGCATACTCGCAGGATCGCGACGACTTGCCAACGGTATGGGAGATCCGGACCAGCGACGGGCACCGCCTGTTCACCAAGCGACACAAGAACGACCTCATGCACCAGCGCGAAACTACCGCCTACCGGCACCTCACACCTGCCCTCGGCCCCGGCCGAGCCCCGACCCTGCTGGCCGAGGACCTCCGGGTCGCTGCTCATCATTACCACCGCCCTGCCCGGCACCCCGGCCATCACCACCACCCTCACCGAAACCGAGGAACGCGAGGTGTACCAGCAGGCCGGGCAGCTCGCGGCCCGCATCCACGCCCAGCCGGTGAACGGCGGCCCCATCGGCGAGCAACTGCCCTGGGGCCAGGAGCGCGAACGCGCGCTCGCCCGGGCCCGCGATGCCCGGCTCCCGGAAGCAGACATCGCCGTGCTGGCAGAGGTCACCCGCACCGAGCCGCCGCCCACCACTCCCGCCTACTGCCACGGCGACTTCGGCCCGCGCAACTGGATCCTGCGCCGCGACGGGAGCCAGCCGGTGGTCAGCGTGATCGACTTCGAGCGCAGCCAGATCGAAGAGCCGGTGCGCCGCGACCTGATGAGAGTCATGCTCCAGCTCACCCCGCACCGGCCTGACCTGCGCGAAGCATTCCTTACCGGGTACGGGCGTGAGCTCACCGCCGAGGAGCGGGCAGCGTGCCGGGCCTGGGCCGCGATCGACTGCCCCGCCGCCCTGCGCTGGGCCCTGGACCACCACCGCGACAAGGAGATCCTCGGCTATGCCCGCACCGTCCTGGAGCTGCTTCGCCGTCCCGCGCCGACCGTGTGAAGTCCCCTTCTAATGAATGCCTTTGGAGGTAGTGCTGTGGAGAGCCTGCGGCAGGTTGTGGCCGTCATCGTCCATGACCAGGACCGGGGGAGCGTTGCGACGATCAAATACGCCGTGGACAGCTGGAGCACGATGCCAGCGTGGACGATCCCTGGCGGCAAGGTCGAGATCGGCGAGCGCCTCGACGAGGCCGCCGCCCGCGAGCTCCGGGGAGAGGCCAGCCTGCTCGTTGAGCCCGAGGACCTGCAGCTCGTGCACACGATCCAGGTCCGCCAGGGCTGGGACGGCAAGGGCCGTTCACCAGGACCACCCGATGATCACGACTCGATATGCCCCTAGGTGACGCGCTGAGGTGCCGGACGCCAAGGGCGGGCAGGAGTTGAGTCAACGGTCAACCAGCCGTGGACGCGGGGCCTCACCCGTGGATTCAGCGTCGGTGTCGTCGGTGCCGACCGGGCCGCGGGGAAGCATCCGGTCTAGCCACTTCGGCAGCCACCAGTTGGTCCGGCCGAGGAGTGTCATGGTCGCCGGTACCAGCACCATGCGTACGACCGTGGCGTCGATGAAGATCGCGGTGGCCAGGCCGAGCCCGAACATTTTGGTGGAGGGGTCCTCGGCGACGGCGAAGGACAGGAAGACCGCCACCATGATGAGGGCGGCCGAGGTGATGATCCGGGCGGTGCGCGAGACGCCCTCGACGATCGCCGTGCCGTTGTCGCCGGTGCGCAGGTACTCCTCGCGTACGCGGGAGAGGAGGAACACCTCGTAGTCCATCGACAGGCCGAACAGGATGGCGAAGAGGAACATCGGGATGAACGACACGATCGGAACCGTCGCTTCCAGCCCGATGAGTGCGCCTCCCCAGCCCCACTGGAAGACCGCGACCATGATGCCGTAGGCCGCGCCGATGCTCAGCAGATTCAGCAGTACCGCCTTGAGCGGTACGAGTACCGAGCGGAAGACCAGCATCAGCAGCAGGAACGACATCGCCAGCACGGCGGCGCCGAGCACCGGCAGGCGTCGGCTGGTGCGTTGGCCCACATCGGACAGGCTCGCGGCGGCGCCGCCGACGTGGGCCCTGGCCGGGCCGTGCCCGATCGCCGTGGGCAGCACGTCGGTGCGCAGCCGGGCGATGGTGTCGGCCGTGGCCTTGTCCTGAGGGCTGGTGGTCGGGAACACCACGAGGGTCGCGATGCCGGTGGCCAGATCGATGTGCGGCGGCGCGACGGATGCGATGCCCGGATCCGCCGCGACCGTTGCGACGAGTCGGTCCAGCACTCCCGGATCACCGGCGGGGTCCGCGGCGATGACGAGGGGACCGTTGGTGCCCGGGCCGAACCCCTCGGCGACGAGGTCGTAGGCCCGGCGCTCGGTACGGCTGCGGGGCAGTGAGCCGTCGTCGGGCAGGCCGACGCGCAGGCCGAGCACGGGCAGCGTGGCGGTCAGCAGCAGCCCCGCCGCGCCGACCGCGTACAACACCGGGTGCCGGCTGACGTGCCCGATCCAACGACGCCACCCGGCGGCGTGGGCGGCGCCTGCCGCCGGGTCCCGCCGCCGTGCGAGTCGGCCCGGCTTCCTGATCTGCAGAGCCCGGCCGATCCGGCCGGCCCGGGCCAGGCGTGGGCCGGCGGCGCCGAGGAAGGCCGGCAGCAGCGTCACCGACGCGACCACCATGATCAGAACGACGATCGAGACGGCGAGCCCGCCCACCGTCATGAACGGTACGTTCGCGACCGCCAGGCCGAGGATCGATACGACGACGGTGCCGCCGGCGAAGACCACGGGCCTCCCCGCCGTGGCCACCGCTCGCCCCGCCGCCTCGCGGGGATCGAGCCCGCGCGCGAGGTACTCCCGGTGCCTGGCGAGCACGAACAGCGCATAGTCGATGCCCACTCCGAGCCCGACCATGCTGCCCAGGACCGGTGCGAAGGTGGGGACGTCCGTCACCCCCGCCAGTACTGTCATCGTGGCGACCCCGACGGTCAGTCCGAAGACCGCCATGCCGATCGGCAGCGCGGCGGCGACGAGCGAACCGAACGCCAGGAACAGGATCGCGGCCGCGGCGAGGAGGCCGATCAACTCGCTCGCGCCGCCGTCGGGGTCGGAGAAGGCGTAGAAGAGGCTCCCGCCCATCTCGATGCGCAGGGGCAGTTCGGCGCGCAGCCGGTCGCCGAGATCGACGAGGGCGTCGAGGTCTTCGGCCGACAGCCGGCTCTGGTCGGGGTACTGCACCCGGACGACCGCGATCCGCCCGTCGACCGAGACGAGGCCGCCGCGCACGGCGGTGTCCCCGCCTGCGTCGAGTGCCCCCGCCGGGTCGCTCGTGCCGAGCACGTGCGGCAGCCGCTTCACCTCGGTCTGCAGCCGTGTGAGAGCGGTGCGCGCACTGTCGTGGTCGAAGAACGTCGCAGCGCCGTCGAGGGGGGTGACGACCACTTGGGCGGTCATCCCTTCCTGGCCGGTGCCGGCCCGCTCGATCAGTTCCGCGGCCCGCTGGGAGTCCAGTCCCGGAGCGGTCATCGAATCCGCATTCCGCCCGCCGAAGGCGACGGCGGCGAGGACGACGAGCGTGGCGGCGACCAGCCATGCCGCGATCACCCGCCAGGGATGGCGGGCGGCGCTTGCGCCCAGGCGCAACAGGGCTTTCGAGAGCATCGGGTCCTCCAACCACCTCGTCGGCCGTCCTTGTACGGCCGCCGATGCCGAGGCTCCTCGCCACGGCGCTCCGCGGCATCGGCCCGCGGGCCGCGGATCCGTCGGCCCCGGGGCGGAGTGACGACCCGTCCTTTCGGCCGATGCGCGGCACGCCGCGGTCCCTAAGCTGAGAACCGTGCTCCGAGACGACCTGCGAACCCTGTGGACCGAACCCCGGCCGCCCGACGCGCCCGCCCGGGTGCGGCGGGACTGGGCGCTGCTCGCCGCGGGCCTTGCCGGTGTGGCGCTGGAGGCCACCCTGCGCGAGAACCTCGTGTGGCGTCCGGTGGCGGTGGTGTTCGCCGTATGGCTGTGCCTGCTGCCCCTGTGGCGCCGGACCCGCCCGCTGGCGACGGTCACGCTGGCGTTCGGCTCGGTGATCCTGCTTCAGGTGGCCGCGCTCGTCGCCGCACCGCGCGAGCCCGTCGGCCTGTACGCCGGCGCGGTCGTGCTCGTGCTGGTGTACGCGCTGCCCCGGTGGGGATCGGGACGGGAGATCGTGCTGGGCGGCGCGATGATCGTCGCGGCGTGCGCGCTGTGTGCCTTCACGGACGAGACCCGGGTGGTCGAAAAGGTCGTGGGCTTCCTCTTCGGGCTGCTGCCCGGCGTGGTCGGGGCTGCGGTGCGGTTCCGGGTGACCGCTCGCGAGCGGCAGTTGGAGCAGGTGCGCTCCCGCGAGCGCGAGCAGCTCGCCCGGGAACTGCACGACACGGTGGCCCACCACGTGTCGGCCATGGTGATCATCGCCCAGGCGGGCCGGGTGCTCGCGGGCACCGACCCGTCCGCCGCGGTCGACGCGCTGGAGGGGGTCGAGGAGGAAGGGGCGCGCACGCTGGAGGAAATGCGCGCCATGGTCGCCGCGCTGCGCGACCGCGGGGTCGGCGCCGAGCTGGCGCCCCCTGCCGGCGTCGCGGATCTGGAGCGCCTGGTGCGCACCCCCGGCGGTCGCATCAGGGTCGACCTGGGGCTCGACGGCGAGCTGGACACTCTGCCCCGGCCGTGGACGCCGCCGTCTACCGGATCGTGCAGGAGTCGGTGACCAACGCGCTGCGCCACGCGGTCGACGCGACCGAGGTCGTCGTCCGGGTCGCCGCGGAACGGCACACGGTACGGGTGAGCGTGCGGGACAACGGCCGGCGCACCGGCCGGGGTCGCGACGGATACGGACTTACCGGACTGCGCGAGCGCGCGACCCTGATCGGCGGCACACTACGAGCCGGCCCGGGCACCGACCGGGGCTGGCATGTCGAAGCCGAGCTGCCGAGAGCGAGGAGCGAGAGCGGTGTCCGTACGCGTCCTCGTCGCTGACGACCAGACGATCATCCGCACCGGGCTGCGGATCATGCTGAACGCCCAGCCCGGCATCGAGGTGGTCGGCGAGGCCGCCGACGGACAGGAAGCGGTACGTCTGGCCCGCGAACTGCGCCCCGACGTCTGCCTGTTCGACATCCGCATGCCCGTACTCGACGGGCTCGAGGCCACCCGGCTGGTCGCCGGCGCGGGCGTCGCCGACCCGCTGGCCGTGGTCGTCATCACCACGTTCGACCTCGACGAGTACGTCTACGGCGCGCTGCGTGCCGGCGCCCGCGGATTCCTCCTCAAGGACACGGGACCAGACCTTCTGGCCCAGGCCGTACGGTCGGCGTCCGGCGGTGAGGCGCTCATCGCGCCCAGCGTCACCGTCCGTCTGCTCCAGGCATTCGCGGACCTGCCCGCCGGCCGGCCCGCGGCCCAGCCGGTCTCACCCGTCACCGCCCGCGAGGAGCAGGTGCTCCTCGCCGTCGCTCGCGGGCTGACCAACACCGAGATCGCCGATGCACTGCACATCAGCCTCAGCACGGTGAAGACGCATCTGGCCAGCCTGATGGCCAAACTCGGCGCCCGCAACCGGGTCGAGATCGCGATGTGGGCCTACGAAACGCGCCGTATCCTCCCCGGAACCTGAGCCGGGTGCCGGGCCATGTCCCATGAGTCCCCGCCCGGACATCAGTGCGCCGGTCGGCTCACGTCGGCTCCACGTGCCTCACCCGCCCCAGAGCGTGATGTACCAGGAGGCCGGAACTGGGACGGTGAGACACCCGATACGACAAGACTCCCGACAGCTACCTCGCCAGTCTCCACCTGCACGCCTCGATGATCTGGATCAAAGACCCCACCAGGACCACCCGGTGATCACGACTCGATACGCGCCCTAGAGCTCCGCGACCTGACCGGCGGGCCGACCGGTGTTCGCGATGAACGCCAGGGCCGGGGCGAGCAGCCGGCTGAAGGCGGCGCCGTCCGTGCTCCCCCGCACCTCCACCGTGTCTGGGTGCGCGCAACCCAGGCCACGGGCGGCGGCACCGGCAGGACGATCCGCCGCACCGCGTAAACCGCCCCCGGGGCGGTGCGCAGCCACCGCGGGACGACGTTGTCGACGCTCTCCCCGTAGCTGTTCGGGTGGCCGTCGACCGTGTTGCCGGAGCCGTGCAGCCGGAAGTGGCCTGCGCAAGGACGGCGAACGCCTCGCGCCGCGCCACCGGGCGCGGCGCGGGGCGTCACCGTTCAGAGCCGGAAGGGGTTCGCCCCCGCGCCGGCCAGCAGGTACCACGCGGTGGCACCGGTGTGCGGCGCGGCGTAGTAGATGTCGCCCTCACCGGTGGTCAGGCCGTCGCTGGAGGCGGCGACGATCGCACCGCCGACCGCGTTCGGCGCCTGCGACTGCGCGTCCTGAAGGGTCTGCTGCAAGACGGCCGCCCTGGCGTCGTCGCCGGGCGCGCGGCGCACGTGGTAGGCGGCGAGCAGGTGCGCGGTGCCTTCGAACCAGACCTTGCTGGTGTCGGCCTTGGCGAAGCTGACGCCCCGAAAGGGGCCGTCACTCGCCGCCAGGTTGGTGGCCGCCCAGTCCACCGAGCGCGAGAACGCCGGGTCGAGGGTGGCCAGGTAGCTCCACACCTGGACGTCCTCAGGGACGCTGTCCCGGTTCTGGGTGACGCCGTCGTTGCCGGTGCCGGTCCACAGCCGGCCGTCGTCGGCCTGCATCGAGCGGACGAAGGCGAAGGCGTTGTCGGAGCGGGACTTCCAGACGCCGTCGCCGGTGACCTGGGCGAGCATCGCGAAGAACGCGCCCACGTCGATGTTGTGCTCGGTGGCCTTCCACTCCTTGCGGACCATCTCGTCGCCGGTGCCGGAGTAGTCGACCAAGCCGCCGGTGTAGCCGCCGACGCCGCGACTGTCCGCAGTGTTGCTCTGGATCCAGTTCGCGGCCTTCAGCGCGCCCTCGCGGTAGCGACCGTCACCGGTGACCGCGTAGAGGCGGCAGAACGCCATGCCCGCCCACGCCATGTTGCCGGTGTACACCGAGAACCCGCCGACGTACGGGGTGCCGTCCCGGGTGATGAACGGGTTCGGCTCGTACGAGGCGCGGATCCGGCCGTCAACCGTCTTCGGGTCGTGGTCCTGCGCGTACAGCAGGCTGTCGCCGAGCCGCACGGCCCGGGCGACGTCGCGGTTCTGGCCGGCCAGCAGCGCGGCGATCACCACCGAGTTGTCGTAGGTGAACGAGGCCTGGTAGCCGTCCGGGCCGAACTCGGTGCCCGGAGAGAAGTGGCCGCCGGTGTAGCTCTGCGGCACGCCGAGACCGCTGGAGCCGTACTTGTCCTGTGCCCCTGCGATGAAGGAGTACGCCGGGTCGGTCGAGGAGCGCGGGGCCTTGGCGATCTGGGCACCGACCGTCGCGGGCGTGCCGCCGGTGGCCCACACCATGTAGTTCCAGTCCTCGGTGGTCTTCTTGTACATGGTGCCGTAGCCGCTCACGAACCAGTTCGAGAACCCGCCCGGCGACCGCTTGACTACCACGTTCCACGCCCGGCCGGGGTACGCGGCGCGCAGCGCGCCTGCCAGCGCCGAGGCCCGGGTCTGCGCGTCGCCCGATGGTCCGGTACCGACCGCCGCCTCCACGGCGGCCTGCAGGTCGGCGTCCGACAGGTCGCTCTGCCCGGTCGTGGGGGCCGCCGCCACCAGGTACTCGTCCGCCCAGGTCGGCTGGCCGACCGTGCCGGCGCCGAGGCCCTGCAGGTCCGCGCCCGCGTCGCCCTTGGCGACCACCACGTCCCACTCGGCGGCGGGGTACACCGAGTCGAGGAAGCGGCGCAGCTGCTCGTTGCGGACGTCCGCCGTCCCGCTGGTCGAGTTCGCCAGGTCGCGGACCGTCAGCGCCGCGTCGGCCTGCGCCTGCTGCGCCTTGGCAGGCGCGGCCAGCGCGTAGTCGCGGGCGACGATCGACCCGATCAGCCCGGGGCCGGGGAAGTCCATGAACATCACGCCGGTGCGCGACGCGGCCTGCGTGAACAGGTGGTCCAGTGCGAACTCGTTGACGCCGCGGTAGCCGAGCGTGCCGCCCGCCACCGAATACGGGTAGGCCAGCATGCTGGAGCCGCTCAGGTAGTTCACGTACACCTTGTCGGCCGCGCCCTTGTCGGTGGCCTCCAGGTGACGGCGGACCTTGTCCCACTTGCCCGAGATCGCGTCGAGGCTGGAGACCACGTAGTCGTCCTGGTAGTACCGGACCCCGTCGTACGCGGCGTCGTAGTCGCTGGGTGCCCGGTCGAACATGTCCTTGAGCCCGTACGTGTCCTGCTCGTTGTAGCGGGTCAGTACCACCTTGCCGCGCACCTGGCCCAACGTGGGAACGTCGGCCGGGCCGGTTCCGGCGACGGACGGCTGCCAGAACACGCCGGCGTACTGGGCGAAGTAGCTCTCCAGGATGGCCTTCTTGGCCTCGAAGGTGTCGTACGGCGGGTCGTCCGTGCAGGAGCCGAGGCTGCCGGTGCACTCCGTCTTCAGGTTCAGCAGCACCGTCTCGGCGGGGTGTGCCGCAAGGAAGTCCCTCAACACCGTCAGCACGTCGTCGAAGTTGGCGTTCTGGTAGATCGCGCCGTGGTGCACGGTGAACTTGCCGCCGATCGCGTGCACCCGGATGTCGATCGCCCGGATGCCGGACATCAGCTGCGCCTGCAGCGTGGCCGCGCCGTCGCCGTGGTCCTCCTGGGTGACCGCCAGGTCACCGCCGTGGATTGCCAGGGTGTCGTGCGTGCCGGGGATCGACAGCCGCGCCAGCGACGTGCCGTCACCCACCCAGCCCATCCAGTCCGGACGCTGGGTGTCCGCCATCGACTTGTAGTAGCGCGCCGGAGCCGCCGCCGCCTCATGGGCCGGTGCCACCACGAACACCGCGGTGGCGAGTAATAGCAGCGGCAGCAGCAGCGCCGCGATGCGGCGCGCCGAAGTAGACCTGATCAAAAGACCCCCATCTCGAAGAACCGTCATGCCTGCGTACCGCCGCCGCCGGACCCGCAGGTCACAGTGGTGCGCCTGGCGAAGTACAGCAGCCCCGCCCACCCCGCACCAGTCCGGACACCGATCGTTCACCCAGGGGACGACGGGCCGTCAGTCATCCACATCCGCACCGTGATCAACTCCGCGCCCTCGACAACCGAGCGGGGAGGCACGCCATGACCAACGGTGTCACGGTGGACGACAGCGGGATCGCCGCGTTCCTGGAGCTGAAGACGGAGAGGACCGTCAACACGATCTTCGATCGCGCTGCGCGGCGGCTTGCGAGGGGTCGCGCAGGTTGGAGAGGGGTGACCGCGTCCTGACCGGCGGCAATACCAGCGACTGCACCCGCTTCGAGCACATCATGCAGGCCATCCGTGTCCCACGCGTCGGGTCGGGCCGACCTCGCACCCGACCCGACCACGTGATCGCCTCGGAGTGCGCCGTCGCCGCTGGGCCGACGACGCAGTCGGTCTACGGAGAGGCGTGGACGGCGTTCCTGTCGGCGACCTACCAGGACACCGGGGGCGGGGGCGCCTACACCGTGAACCAGGTGATCGGCGTGTTCCCGGACACAGGGAAGGCCGCCGTGGCCTTCCGGACGCTCACCGACGGTCTCACCAAGTGCGCGTTCTCGACGGTCACCGACCAGGCCTGCCGTACCGCGAAGTTGGCCTACACGGCCCACCCTCCCTACGAGGTCGTCGTGGCGTGGAAGGCGGCGCAGGCCGGCGCCGCGAACTGGGCCTGCTACCACCAGGCGCGGGTGAGGAGCACAAGCCTGGTGCAGGTCGCCGTCTGCCAGGCGGGCGACGACGCTCCGACCACCTCGAAGATCACCGACGAGCTCGCCGGGAAGGTGGCCGGATGACCGCGTCCTCGCATAAAACGGCCGAACGCCGCCGACGGACGGTGCCGCGTCGTCCTCCTGGTGCTGATGGAGATCATCTCGAAGTGGACCGGCGCCTGGGTCGCCCAGCTCGCCGCACCCTCAGCAGAGCGGATCGGCGCCGGCGGCCGGCAGATCCTCAACGACGTCGCCACCGGCTCCCAGGCCCGCACCGCCCCCCAAGCCCGGCGGCGGCTGGACCGTCATCCAACGCAGCCCGCTGCGCCTGTGAGACCAGGTCGAGCACGACGCCCCGACCACCTGCCGCGAACTCGACCTGTAAGACGAGGCGATCCCGATCCTCGCCAGCGCCGGCTTCCCGATCTGCGGATCGACGCCTCCCACTCACTCTGCCCGACCCTGCGGCCTCGCGGGGCAAGGCCCCGGAAGGCTGTGGATAACTGGCGGCTGTGGACAACCCTGTTCACCCGACCGGGTGAGCCCGCACACTTCCCGGCCGGGGATCAGCCCTGCCAGCCCACCCCTTCAGGACCCAGAGTGCCCAGTCCTCCGACCTGATCCCGCACCGCACGCCGGACCGGACGCTCCCGCAAACCTGCCAATGCCCAGCCAGCGTGTCGACCTGCCACGACACCGGCCAGCTGCGGCCGCGTTATTCGTCCATGGACCGTGCGGCCTGGCACCATGCAGCTCATTGTCTACTTTGATCGGAAGTGTCCAGATGAACCGCACCGAACTGGTGTCCGCCCTGTCCGAGCGCACCGAGGTGACCCGCAAGGACGCCGACGCTGTCCTGGCCGCGCTCGCCGAGGTGATTGGTGACGTTGTCGCCAAGGGCGACGAGAAGGTCACCATCCCCGGCTTCCTGACCTTCGAGCGCACCCTGCGTGCCGCCCGCGCCGCCCGCAACCCGCAGACTGGCGAGTCGATCCAGATCCCGGCTGGCCACAGCGTGAAGGTCACCGCCGGCTCCAAGCTGAAGGAAGCCGCCAAGGGCAACTGACCCGCAGCCTGGGCGATCCGATCCCGCACGCCGGCGCGGCTCTCGCTCCCGGTCACCCACGATCGGGAGCGGGAGCTGTCCGCCGCGAGACGCTCCGAGTACCACGGCGATCCGCAGGGCATTGGTCGCCAGCCGCGCAGCGGCCAACACCGCTGGCACGCGCACCCTGATCCCGCATCACCCAACGAGCACCATGCCGTCGCCCTGCGCCCAGGCCCAGCACCCGACCTGCCCTACGCTCACCCCTCACGCACCTTGCGTAGGGTGGGAGATCCGAGACCGGATTTGGGGGAAGGGCGGTTCCGGTGAACGACGAGACCGACTGGGCCACGTCAGGGCTGTGCCGACAGGCTGACCCCGACGACCTGTTCGTCGATGGCGCGCCGCAGAACCGCGCCAAGGCCCTGTGTGCTGGCTGCCCGGTACGCACCGAGTGCCTCGGCTACGCCCTCGACCATCGCATCGAGCACGGCATCTGGGGCGGCATGACCGAACGCGACCGCCGCTCCCTGCTGCGCAGACGTCCCACCGTCGACTCCTGGCGCAGCCTGCTGGAAGCCGCGCGCGCCGAGCACGAGCAGCAGTTCGCCGTGCAAGCCCTGCTGCAAGCAGGCTGACCCCTCCACAGATCGGCCCCCTCCAGCCGTGCCCACCCTGCCCGCCCCACTTGGTGTTGGGCATGCCAGCTCGTGTCGGGCGATGTCGGAGCGGCGTGATCTGATCAAGGAAAATCCGCCAGTGCACCGCCGACGCACTGGCCCACCAGACGAAGCCCCGGCCCTACCGCAGCCGCATACTCCCGAAGGAGCCGCCCATGACCGACCTGTCAGCCCCCTCCAGCCCCGCCAGCGGGCCCGACCCACTGGGCAACGTGTACCTCCGGCTGGTCTCCGAGGAGTCGATACCGGCGGAGGCGCGACAGCATTTCAGCCACCTGCGCCCGCTCGCCACGGACCTCCTGGAGGGCATCGCCCTCGACACCCCGGACAACGTCCGCGTCCTCGACGACCAGGACGTGGCCCTCGTGGAGCGGGACACCCTCATGGCGGCCGCACGCTCCAACCTGCTCAACACGCCGGTCAACTACGACACCGTCGACCTCCCCGATGGCGCCGTCCTCCACATCCTCGGCCACCCCGAGTCGGCGTTCGCGGCCAGCAAGGTGCTCGTCCTCGAGGAGGCGGTGGGTGCCGCCGGCGGCCCCGCGTTCCCAGACGAAGGCGTGCTGCTCGTCGTCCCTAACCGCCACAACCTCGTCTTCTACCCGCTCGCCGACCGGCACGTGGTCGAAGCCGTCAACGCCTTGGCTCAGTTCGGGCAGGGCGCCTACGAGGACGGACCCGGATCCATCTCGCCCCGCGTGTTCTGGTGGCGCAACGGAACCCTGACATCGATCACGGTCTGCGACCCCGAGACCCGGACGATGAGCATCGCCCCGTCCGACGACCTCATGACGATCATGCGACGCCTGGCCCAGGCCGCCGGCTAAGACTGCTGAAGTGCGTCGCCGGGCCCAGGGGCTCTGCACCCGAACCAGGCCGGCAAGCCGGGATCACACAGGGGACCGCGAGAACCGGTCGGCGAAGGGCGTGCGAACGTCCGGCACGGTCACGGGCACCGTGTCGGCACCCGCGTTCCGCGCCGCTTCCAGAACCGTGGCGATGTCGCCGACGGCCACTGTCTCGGCGGGGCAGTCCCGGCACACGCCGGCGGCGTTGTGTCCTTGCCCTGTCGCCATGACGGCCCGGACATGGCCCAGGGCATCCCGGGGCCGGTCGACGCGCACCGCATGCCAGCTGCCGTTCTGCTCGGTGGCGGGGAGCCCTGCGGCGACCGCGGGGTAGACGGGCAGGCCGACCAGGTCGTCCCGAACCGGGACGAGGACGACCTGGTCGAGGTAGTCGCACCGGTCCGGCTGTGGCTGATGGTGGATCAGCCAGGCCGCGGCCTCGGCCCGCGTTCCCGGGCCCCACAGGTACTGCGCCGGGAAGGCCGTCGTGACGCAGCGTGCCGTGAATTCGAACAGGTCGGGGTCGTCGTACACGGCGCAGATCACGACCCAGGTGCGATCGTCGTCCTCCTCGGAGGAGGTCAAGTCCTCGGCGCGGGCCGCAATCGTGCTTCCGCTGTTCTCGGGCCATCCGAGTGCGACGGTCGTCCGGTCCACTTGCGCCGGGTAGAGCCGGCCTCCAGGCGTCGGGTGCCCCCAGAGATGGTTGATGATCTCGGCCAGATCCGACAGGGTCCGTGCGGCGTCCACCGGCAGTTCGTGGACGGCACCACCCAGCTCGCCGTCCCCAACACCGAGCCCGGCGTCCTGGAGTTCAGCGACCGCAGCGGGAAGCCGCTGTTCACCGTCACCACCACCCCCGTCCAGTGAGCGCCCGCCGGGCGGCGAAGATGCGCCGGCCGCCTACCGGCGGCGGTGGTCGTTGGGTGCGAGGCGGGGCCCGAATCGGGGTGCGCGGACGCCGAGCGCGCGGATGAGGCGGCGGACGCGGTGGCGGTGGCCGGCGTAGGGGGCGAGGAGTTCGAGCATCTCCTCGTCGGTGCCGCGGGCCTTCCCGGCGAGGGCCCAGGCGACGGTGTTCGGCAGGTGCAGGTCGCCGACCGAGACCGCGTCTGGGTCGCCGTTGCAGCGCTGCAGCGTCTCGGCCGCGGTCCACGGACCGATCCCGGGCACGTGCATCAGCCGGGCCGCCGCCTCCGTGCCGGCCATTGCGGAGGCTTCCTCCAGGCGGGGTGCGAGCCGCACCGCGCGGAGGATCGTTTCGGTGCGCTTCGCGTCCACGCCCGCGCGGTGCCAGGACCAGGAGGGCACCAGCGCCCACTCCCGCGCCGACGGCGGCACCACCAGTCCGAGCTCCGCACCCGGTCCGGGCGCTGCAGTTCCGTGACGGCGCAGCAGGTACCGCCAGGCGCGGTGCGCCTCGGTCACCGTGACCTTCTGCTCGAGGACGGCCGGCACGAGCGAGTCCATCACCAGACCGCTCGCACTGAGACGCAGTCCGGGGTTGCGCCGCTGGACGTCCCGCAGCTTCCCGGGCGGCAGCACCAGGTCGTCCGGCTCATCGTTCACGCCGAGCATCGCCGGCAACTGTTCGAGCAGCCAGTCCGCGCCCGGCCCCCACGCGGTCGCGGCGACAGTGCCGTCGGCCGACCGTGCCACGATCCGCAGCGTCCCCAGCCCCGCCGGGGTGCGCGAAGCCCGCCACATGGTGCCCGACTCCAGCCGGATCGTCGGATCCCCCGCTCCGCGGCGCAGTGGCGAGATCACGGCCGGGAGGTCGAGCGCGTACGGCGGGCGCCAGGTCCGCGATCGTGCACTGTCCACTGCTCTCACCGCCATGCCCGTGCCGTTCGGTCCCGCCGCAGTCCGGCGGCACCGGCGCACCTTACGCGACCAGCCTGACGGTGGCCGCTGTCCCGGTCCAGCACCGCCCGGAAGAGGTTCGGGGCGCAGGAGTGCGGCCGGCTGTCCCGTCTCAACGAAGTTTGACCGGTCTCAACGGACTTTGACCGCGGCCTCCACCAGCAGGAGCGGGTACGGAGCGGCGTCAGAACGGCGGTTCGTTGGAGTAGGTGCCGCCCCAGGGGTCGGGGGCCGGGGCGGCGCTTGGCCGGACCTGGAGGGCTCGGACGGCGTCCTTGATGCGGCCGAGGTCGATGAGATGGTGGGCCAGGACAGTGCTATTGGAAACGGGGTGCTGTTCGAGGACAGCGACGGCTTCCTCGATGCGGCCGGCCTTGGCAAGCAGGTCAGAGAGGGACCAGGCCGCGTACCAGGTGCCGCCTTCGGGGTGCGCCCGGGCCTGCTCGATCGCTTCGTCGCGTAGGCCGCAGTCGGCCATTAGCGGAAGCCGCATCCGGAAGAAGTCCCACTCCTCCTCACCGTCACGCCGCTCCTTGAGGGCGTCGAGGTAGGCCAGAGCCTCCTGGGCACGGCTGTGCTCGGCATACAGGGTGCACAGCGTGTCAACGACGCAGTCGTCCGCGCCGCCCGGAGAGTCCGCCAGGGCGCGCATCACCGCGATCGCCTCGTCGACGCGGCCGTGCCGGACCAAGAGCTGGGACAGTAGATGGGCCACGCGCCACATGCCGTGGGGCTTCTCGGCGAAGGTCCGGTAGACGGTGGTCGCTCCCTCCTCATCGCCGCGTTCCTCCAGCACCTCGGCCAGGCTCCGCGCGGCGTGCCCGTGGTGCTCGGAGTCGGCGTACGCGCGCAGTTCCTCAATCCGTCCGTGCCTGGCCAGCAGGTCGGCCAGCGCGTCCCGGCCGTTGACCGACGTAACCTCCCGGCGGCGCAGCAGGGCGATCGCCTCGTCGACGCGGCCTTGCCGTTCCCGGACGGTGGCGAGCAGGTCGAAGGCGTTGGACGGCTCCAGGCGGAGCCGGTGGCAGTCGGGGTCGTCGCAGGCCGGGACCGCGGCCTCGATCCGGGTTTCCAGCAGCGCCCCCACCTCCTCGTCCTGGCCTGCGGCTTCGGCGACGTCGACCAGGGCCTGGGCGATGAACCAGTCCTCAATCCCGGGCCGCAGCAGCGCGAGCGCCTCGGCGGCCCGGCCGTGGCGGGCCAGCAGACGCGCGAAGAAGTCGAGGACCAACCGGTCGCCGGCCTGCGCGTAGGGGCGGGACAGCTCGATCGCCTCCTGCGCCCTGCCCCAGCCTTCCAACAGCTCGGCCCGGGCCCGGGCGGCCGGCCACCAGCCCGTCGCGATATACGGACCAAGCACGTCCAGCGCCTGCTCGTACTGCCGTCGGTCGCCGAGCAGCCGCGCCCACTCCAGCGCGCAGAACCACTCCCCGCGCCCGGCCTGGAACTCCACTTCCCGCTCGTGGCCAAGCTCCAGAAGCCGGGTCACCAGCGACGCAGGAATGCAGCCCGACAAGGTCCGGGCCCGGTAATCAAGATCAGCAGCGTCCACGACCCCGCACCCTAGCCGCCACCCCCGACACACCCCGGATCCGCCCGCAGTCAACGTCCGATGAGACGAATCCCGCCCCGTCAAACTTCGCTG
Source organism: Streptomyces sp. TLI_235 (assembly GCA_002300355.1). Taxonomy (NCBI): domain Bacteria; kingdom Bacillati; phylum Actinomycetota; class Actinomycetes; order Kitasatosporales; family Streptomycetaceae; genus Streptomyces; species Streptomyces sp. TLI_235. Next base: position 544,514 of record NSGV01000003.1, on the reverse strand, counting down.
AGACTGATCAAACTTCGGTGAGACAGGTCAGCCGCCGTGCGGGGCGCGAGCGGGGGGCGACACGCGAAAGATATTCGCACAAGTATTCGAACAAGGTCTGCGCTGGTGGGACGGAGGGGTTCCGGATCGGCGAGGGGGTCGTGCGAGCGAGGAGGCGGCGCGCGTGTTCACGCATCTGCACGTGGCCTCCGGCTACTCGGCCCGCTACGGCGCGAGCCTGCCGGACGCCCTTGCCGCTCGGGCCGCCGAGCAGAAGCTCGGCGCGCTCGCGCTGACCGACCGCGACACGGTGGCCGGCGCGGTGCGGTTCGCGAAGGCCTGCGCGGCCTCCGGCGTCCGGCCGCTGTTCGGCGCCGACCTGGCCGTTCCGTTCCTCGACAGTGCCGCGGCCGGCCGAACGGGCCGGCCAGGTGCGGCCGTCGTGGTGGGGGAGCGGCGGCCGCGGACCCCGGCGCGGGGCGGCGCGTTCGTCGACGAGTCCGCGCCGCGGATCACCCTGTTGGCCCGGGACCGGACCGGGTGGGCGAACCTGTGCGCGTTGATCACCGCGGGCTGGGCCGCCCGTGCGGAACGCGGCGGCGGCCAGCCGATCGTCCCGTGGGCGGCGATCCAGGAGCACGCCGAGGGCCTGACCGTGTTGCTCGGCCCCGGCTCTCAGCCGCTGCGGGCGCTCGCCGCCGGCCGCCCCGACACCGCCACCGAACTCCTCGCCCCCTGGCGCGAGGTCTTCGGGCCGCACCTGCGCCTGGAGGCCGTCCACCACCGCCGCACCGGCACCGCACCCGGTTCGCTGCGGCTGGCCGCCCGCACGGTCAGTCTCGCCGCTGACCTCGACCTGCTCGCCGTGATCACCAACGCGGTCCGCTACCTCGATCCGGCCCAGTCGCGGGTCGCGGACGTGCTGGACTCCGCCCGGCTGCTGATGCCGATCCGGCCGGATCGGACCTGCAACGGCGAGCGCACCCTGAAGGACCACCGCGAGATGGCCCAGCTGGCGGAGGAGGTCGCCCGCGCGGCCGGCCAGGAACACGGCGGCGCCGCGCACCTCCTCGCGACCACAGCCCGCACCGCCACTGACTGTCGCCTCGACCCGGCGTCCGACCTCGGCATCGGCCAGGTCCACTTCCCCGAGGAGCACGTCGTCGGCGTCGCCCCCGGCACCTCCGCCCGGGTGCTGCGCGAGCGCTGCGACGCCGCGATGGTCCGGTACGGCTACGACCGCAGCCCCACCATGCGCACCCGGCTGGAGGAGGAGTTGCGGGTCATCAACACGCTCGGCTGGCCGACATACTTCCTGACGGTCGCCCAGGTCGTCGACGACGTGAAGGAGATGGGCATCCGCGTCCAGGCCCGCGGCTCCGGCGCCGGATCCTTGGTGGTGCACCTGCTGGGTGTCAGCTTCGCGAACCCGCTCGACCACGAGCTGATCATGGAGCGGTTCCTCAACCTGCGGCGCAAGAGCCTGCCGGACATCGACATCGACGTGGAGTCCGCACGCCGCCTCGAGGTCTACCGCCGGATCATGACCCGCTACGGCACCGAACGCGTCTGCACCCTCTCCATGCCCGAGACCTACCGCGCCCGGCACGCCATCCGCGACACCGGCCTCGCCCTCGGCCTGCCCCCGACGAGGTCGGCCGCCTCGCCAAAGCCTTCCCCCACATCACCGCCCGCTCCATCAAGACCGCGCTCGCCGAGCTGCCGGAGCTGAGCAACGTCCGGGAGCACGCCGACCGCTACGGCCCGATCTTCGACCTCGCCGAAGGCCTCGACGCCCTCCCGCGCGGCACCGCCATGCACCCCTGCGGCGTCATCCTCTCCAACGACACCCTGCTGCGCCGGACCCCGGTGGTGCCCACCCCGACCGAGGGCTTCCCCGCCATGCAGTTCGACAAGGAGGACGTCGAACTCGACGGCCTCGGCGGGCAATTGAGAGCAGACGGCCAGGTGGCCCGCGCGCTTACACTCACAGTTCATTACGCGGATCGGTCCACGACCACCCGGACGCGAGCGCTTCCAGAACCCACGGCTCACACTCCAGTGCTGGCGGGCACCGCACAAGCGCTGCACGACGCCTTGGGACTTCAGCGGGCACGGGTAACAGCTCTTTCCCTGAGAGCCGAGGATCTGACGACCGCTCGGCTCTCCGGCCAGCAGCTCACCTTCGATCGGCAGACGGAAAGCGCCCGCCGGCTTGAACCGGTCCTCGATCGTATTGCCGCAAGATGGCCTGGCTCGGTGGGGCCGGCGACCCTCGCGCACCCTTGACCGCTGAGCGCCGCCGGACCCGTCCGGCGCAGGTGACCGCGGCGACGTTCACAGCGGTAGTCGTCTCACCTCCGGCGGGCGGTCGAGCCGGAGATCCCTGGAGACGTGAGGCTCGACGGGGGTTCCGCGGCTGGGCCATGCGATGTCGTCAACGGCGAGAAACGGCTCGCCGGCCACGGTTACGGGGGTTGCCCCGGTGAACGCCATGACGTCTCGATGCAGGTGGGACTGGTCGGCGTAGCCGGCGTCGGCCGCGACTCGGGCCGCGCCTTCACCCGCGACCAGGCGGTGGACGGCATGGTCGAAGCGGACCAGCTTCACGGCGCGCTTGGGCGGCAGGCCGAGCTGCGACCGGAACCGGGACCACAGGCGCTTACGGCTCCATCCGACCTCGGCTGCGAGTCCGTCGACCCGGGCCAGGCCACGGCTGTCGACGATGCGGTGCCAGGCCCAGGCCACCTCCGGGTCTACCGGCGGCCCCGCCTCATACCGACGGGCGAGCAGCGCGTCCGTCAACGCGAAGCGACCCTGCCACGACGAGACATCGCCGAGTTGCTCGCAGATCCGGGACGCCTCCCGGCCCCACAGATCGCCCAGGGACACGACGGCGCCGTCGAGGTCGGCGGGGGAGACGCCCAGAACCGTACGTGCGATCACCGGGGACAGGCGCACCTGCACGCACTCGACGTTCTCTCCCCAGGCCCGGACCTCGCCTCCGGTCCCGAGCCCGGGCCCGGCGACGAGGCTTCCCCGCTGCTGCCGCCCGGCGGCACTGTCAAGGACGGGCGAGCCGGCGCCGAACTCCAGGAGCAGCGTCACGGCCGGGTGCGGGACCATCCGGAGCGCGTCCAGGTCACGGATGCGGAACCCGGCCATGGTGAGACCGGCCACCCTGCTGGGACGCTGCGGACATGCGACGTCCCACGCAGCCGCACCATGCATGAAAGTCTGCACCGTCCCATGCTAGTTGAGTCGGCTGAGGGGAACATTTATCCAATCCGTCGGCAGGGACCGGCGGCGACAGTGGGCTCATGACTGTTTCTGACGGCGGACCGTACGTGAATGGCGGCGCCGAGGCCACCAAGAGTTTGACCCTGTCACTGGACGACGGCGACATCCACGTGTGTCAGGACGGCCCCCGCGACGCCCCCGCACTCCTGCTCATCCACGGGTCCGCATCCTCGACCCGCTCGTGGGACTCGCTGGTTCCGATGCTGACCGGATCTCACTGCGTCATCCGGATCGACCTGCTCGGGCACGGCCGGTCGGCCAAACCGGCCGACCGGAGCTATGCGCTCCCGAACCAGGCACGCCGGGCCGGCGCGGCACTGGACCGGCTCGGCGTCGAGCACGCCGTGGTCGTAGGTCATTCCAGCGGCGGCGTGGTCGCCACCGCCCTCGCCGAACAGCGACCCGACCTGGTGACCGCGCTCGCGCTCATCAACACCGGACCCAGCCTGGACGCCTTCATCGCACCGCAGTCTGCCGCGATCGGACTCTCGCAGTGGCCGCCGACCGACGAGCAGCTCCGCCGGTTCGCGAGCACCGGTTTCAGCCGCGCGGGCTACCAGATCCCACCGGAGCTCCTGGAGGACGTGCGCTGCATGACCCACCACATGCTCACCACAACGATGCAGGCCACCCGCGACTACCTGGAGCAGCAGGCGCTCCCGGACCGACTGACGGCCCTCGGCAAGCCGCTACTGGTGATCTTCGGCGAGGACGACCGCAGGTGGCGATCCTCATCCGCCGCCGACTACCGCGCCGTTCCGGGCGCGAAAGTCGAGTTGCTGCCCGGTCTCGGACACTCACCCATACTCGAGGATCCCCCGCGGACCGCAACTCCCCTGCTGGCCTTCACCACGATCCACGCCGTAAGGGTGGACTGAGTGACAACGAGGGGTGCCATGCGGATTCTCGTCTCCGGCGCCAGCGTCGCCGGCCCGGTGCTGGCCTACTGGCTCACCAAACACGGCTTCTCTGTCACCGTCGTCGAGCGCGCGCCGACTCCGCGCAAGACCGGCGGCCACGCGGTCGACCTGTTCCGGCCCGCGATGAACATCTCGGAGAAGATGGGCGTGCTTCCGCGCATCGAGGAGCGGGCCACCGGCACCAACCGGATGACTCTCCACCAAGAGAGCGCACGGCGTCCCGTCCGGGTGGACCTCTTCAAGATCTTCAGTGCCACCTCCGACCGGCACGTCGAGGTCATGCGCGACGACCTGAGCGAGATCTACTACGACGCCGCGCGCGACGACGTCGAGTACATCTTCGACGACTCGATCACCGCCATCTCGCCCGACGGCGAGGTGCGGTTCGAGAACGCCGCACCGCGCCGCTTCGACCTCGTCGTCGGCGCGGATGGGCTGCACTCCAACGTGCGCCGCCTCGTCTTCGGAGACGAGTCCCGCTTCAGCGCCTTCACCGGGGCGTACCTCGGGGTACTGACCCTGCCGAACGTCTCCGCGCTCGATGGCGAGCTCCTCATCCACGTCGGCGTCGGCCGCACCGCCGGCATGTACGGCGCGCGGCATCTCGGCGACGCGCGGGCGTTGTTCCTGTTCCGGAGTGAGCGCGAGCTCGACTACCACCACCACGACGTGCCCCGGCAGAAGGAGCTGCTGCGCGGTGCGTTCGACGGCATGCACCCCGACGTGGACCGCTGGCTGGACGAACTCGACCGCACCCCGGCGTTCTACTTCGACTCGATCACCCAGCTCCGCATGGACACCTGGTCGCGGGGGAGGGTGACGCTCGTCGGCGACGCGGGCTACTGCCCCGGCCCGGCTGTCGGCGGCAGCACCAGCCTGGCCGTCGTCGGAGCGTACGTCCTCGCCGGGGAGCTGGCGCGGGCGGCCGGTGACCACGAGCGCGCCTTCCCCGCCTACGAGCGCGCGATGGCGGAGCACGTGCGCGGCAGCCGCGCGGCAGCGCTCAGCGCGGCGAAGACCCTGATCCCCACCTCACGCCTCGGCGTGCGGGGACTGGCCCAGGGCGCCCGCCTGATCTCCGCCCTGCCCGCAGGGCTCAGCCGCGCCCTCCTCCGCCTCACCACCAAGAGCGCACGCCTCTACAACTCCATGACCGTCGACGACTACCCGCCGTCGTCCACTGCATCGCGAGGCCGGGTCGGCTTCGCGGGCGACCTTGGAGGCGGGCTCGGGGTGGAGTGAGGAGTGCTCGCCGCCCTGCTGCCGGCCCGGCTTGCGGAACTCAGTGGCTGCTGCGTAGGCCCGCGCTCCAAAGATCGCTGCGCAGAACCGAGGGTTGGTGAAGGAGCGGCTCCAGCCTGCATCGGGCACGCGATAGGACACAGGCCCCGCACACCCGCCACCCCAACTTGCCCGGCCGCCACCCGGGTTGGGCAAGGAGCACTGTTGCTTGGACGTGTGGCAGAGCCCTGATCAGGGACGAGGTAGGAAAGAAGGGATCCCGAGGTCGACTGAGCGGCCCGGTTGCTCAGACCTCAGAGCCTGCTTCCGTTTCTCGCGCAGGAACTGCAGTGTGAGGTCGATGCCTTCGATCTCACCCAGCCAGCCCTCGGTCTCTGCTTGCTTCCGGCGGGCTTCCAGATCCTCTTCCAATTCGTCGAGACGTGACAGCATCTTGGGATTCACCTGAAGCATTGGGCAACGCAGACAAGCGTGCTCATGTTGGCAAGGTGTGCCGTAGGGGCGGGCGCAATTTCTCAGTTCCACCTTGCGGCGCTCGAAGTGCTCTTGGAACTCGTCCCACTCATCCGACGTTGCCGATCGGTACTCTTCGGCAGGGCGCACAGCTCGACGGCGAGCCAGGTATTCCTGATAGTGACGTACGACATCCTCGTTGAAGACGGCTACATAGCCGCCGGTGGTTTCGATGTTCAAGTGGCCCAGAAGTGCCGCACCGATATGGATGGGCAGCCCGTTGTTGACGATCTCGGTAGCGAACAAACTGCGGAAATCATGGGGGGCGAATGTCAGGCCGACGAAGGCCGGGTTCGACTCGGCGAGTTCGCGGCAGAGCGTCCTGATCCGATTGGCGATGGTGTTAGGGCTGATCACGCCTCGGCCGCCTCGTGAGCCACGTTGGAACAGGAAAGGCATACTGCCCCGTGGGAGCGACGCGGGTGAGCTCGGTCCCAGTACCACGGAGAGGTACCGTCAGTGCACGGTCCGCTGACGAGATGGAGTGGCGTACATGCAGCCGATGACTCTGGCCCTGATCGCCGAGGTGGTCGACGGCCGACTCGACGAGGTCCCGGACCCGGCGTCGGTCGTCGACGGCCCGCTGGTGGTCGACTCCCGCAAGGCCGTCCCGGGCGCGTTGTTCGTGGCGATCGACGGCGAGCACGTGGACGGCCACGACTTCGCCGCGGCGGCGGTGGCCGCCGGCGCGGCGGGCGTGCTCGGGTCGCGGCCGTGCGGCGTCCCCCTCGGTGCTGGTCGACGATGTCATGGAGGCCCTGGCGAAGCTCACCCGCTGGCAGACCGCGCGGATGCCCGGCGTGACGCGGATCGGGGTGACCGGCTCGTCCGGGAAGACCAGCACGAAGGACCTGTTCGCGCAGACGCTCTCGAGAACCGGGGCCACCAGCGCAACCGCCGGCTCGCAGAACAACGAGATCGGCGTCCCGCTGACGGTCGCCGCCTGCCCGCCGGACACGAAGTTCCTCATCCTGGAGATGGGTGCGCGCGGCGCCGGCCACCTGACCTACCTGACGGACATGGTGCCGCTGCACGTCGCCGTCGTCCTCAACGTCGGGGCCGCGCACGCCGGCGAGTTCGGCACCAAGGAGGACACCGCCAAGGCCAAGGGCGAGCTGGTCGCCTCCCTCGCCGCCGACGGGCTCGCGGTCCTCAACGCCGACGACCCGCTGGTCGCCCCGATGGCCGCCCGCACTACGGCGCCGGTGCTGTTCTTCGGCCGCACCGAGGCCGCCCAGATCCGCGCCACCGACGTCACCCTCGACCCGGACGGCCGCGCCCACTTCGTGCTGACCACCCCGGCCGGACAGGCACCCGTCGCGCTGCAGCTGCTCGGCGAGCACCACGTCTCCAACGCCCTCGCGGTCGCCGCCGTCGCCCACCACGTCGGCATGGCCCCCGCCGAGATCGCCGCCGCCCTCGGCGACGCCATCGCGGCGACCGGCTCCCGGATGCAGCGCCACGACCGCCCCGACGGCGTCACCGTCATCGACGACGCCTACAACGCCAACCCCGACTCCACGGCCGCCGCGCTGCGCGCCCTCGCGGCGATGCGCGGCGAGCGCCGCACCGTCGCCGTCATCGGCGAGATGCGCGAACTCGGAGCCGCCGCGGCCGCCGAACACCGCGCGATCGGCGCCCTGGCCGCCGACCTCGGCACAAGCGTGGTCGTCGCCATCGGCGACCAGGACGCCGCCGCCCTCGCGGCCGGTGCCGAGAACGGCGGCGCCGAAACCCACCTGGTACCGGACCGCGCCGCCGCCACCAGCCTGCTGGAGAAGCTGCTGCGCCCCGGCGACCTGGTGATCGTCAAGGCGTCGCTGTCGGCCGGCCTGCAAGCCCTGGTGAAGGAGCTACTCGCGGCCTGACCACCAGGGGTGTCTCACTTCTGTGGGGTGCTCCCATGTCGAAATCTCGCGCGATCTCCTACACCCCTCCCGTTCTTCGGCGCCGGGCCTCTGCCGGCGCGGCTGTTCGCAGCAGGGGCTGACGACGAGGTCCTGACCGGGCTGTGGCGCACCGGCACGCCCTTGGCCGGCCGGCACTGGGACGGCGTCCAGCCGGACATCGTCATCCTGTCCAAGGGCCTGGGCGGCGGCTACACGCCGGTGGCCGCAGTGCTGGTGTCGCCCGAACTCGCGCCGCTGCTGCGCCACCCCGACGCGGACCCGCTGCCCGCGATGGGCACCATGGCCGCCCACCCGCTCCAGGCGGCGGCCTGCCTGGGCGTCCTGGACGAGCTGGAGTCCATGGACTTCGATGCCTTCCGGGCCCGCGGCGAGCGTCTCGGCGCGTCCCTGCGGGCTCTGGCTGGCCGCCCCGGTGTGCGGGAGGTGCGGGGCCTGGGCCACCTGTACGGCGTGGAGCTGGCGCCCGGCCTGCTCTGGCCGCTGATGGCGGAGGCCGAGAAGCGCGGCGTGTTCCTCTACCCGTTCAGCGGCGCCGGCCAGCCGAAGAGCGAGGGCCTGGTAGTCGCCCCACCCCTGACCTGCACGGACCAGGACATCGACTTCCTCACCGAGGCACCGGCCGGCGCGGTGCACGCCCTGGACCGAGACGACCCGACCGTACGAACCCGACACTGATCAAGGAGGACCATCGTGCTTCTGCCCTACCCCGTGATCGACTCCCTGACCGACGCACAGCTCCGTGTCTGGAAGCAGCACTTCGCCCCGGAGGCCGACGGCCAGCGCCGCCCGGCCATCGAGGAGGGCATCTGGCGCCGCACCCAGGACCCGGCCAACGCCGAGCAGTCCGGGTGGAGCGAGGACGCGCACGGCCGCCGCCGCATCGTGCACTACCGCCTCCACTTCGGCCTCGACCGGACCCAGCCGATGGAGCGCCTGACACTGGACGAGCTCTACCTGTACGTGTCCTGGCTCGCCCCCGCCGGCGAGATCGCCGACCACCGCAGCGACCTGGACCAGTGGCTGACCGACGGCCGCTGGAAGCCCACCGGCGACCCGGACGGCTCCTGGCGCCGCGGCGACCTGTACGCCACGATCACCGAGCACACCCTCCACCCGCAGGACGAGCGGGCCGGCCGCGACACCCCCGCAGGATTCACTTCGATCGACGTCACGATCCGCTCCGTCGAGTACACCCTCACCCGGGCCTCGCGGAACCTGCCCTGGGACGTCCTCGCGGGCGGACCGCGGATCAAGGAGCAGCGCGGCAACCCCACCTACGCCGACGACCTGTCCGGCCTCCTGGACCACCTCCCGTTCGTGGTGGAGGCCGGGTGCGGGACCAGCATCGAGGCCGGTGTGCCTCCGCTGCACTGGCTGCACGAGGTCTACCGGGTCGCCGCCCGCCAGGGCAACGACCTGACCCAGGGCTTCAAGTTCACCATGACCCCGGCCTGCGACATCCTCGTCCAGGAGATGCTGACGGACACCGACCGCACGGTCGACGACCTGGTGTCCATGTTCTGCCGCCTGATCCTCGCCGAGCCGACCGCAGCCCACAGGGCCCTGAAGGCACTGCACGACGCCGGGCACGCGGTCGGCCCGGTCGCTACCCACAACTTCGACCGCCTCTTCGCCCGGGCCGGACTGCCCGAGGCATACATGCGCCGCTACGACCAGCGCACCCCGCACATGGACTTCCCCGACGACGCCAAGGCCCTGCTCGTGATCGGCCTGCACGCCGACCGGCGCGCCGTCCAGGAACGCGCCCGCGAACGCGGCCTGAAGATCTTCTTCCTCGACACCGAAGGCGTCACCGAGAACGGCATCTACAAGCCATACCCGATCGAGGGCGCCCGCGAAGGCGACGTCGTGGTCCGATCCGAAGCCACCCCCGCCCTGCTCCACCTTGCCGCACTGCTGGACACCGCGTGCTGACCACCCGCCGAGCCACGGCCGCCGACGCCACCGAACTGGCGCGCCTGGCCAGCTCACTCGTCAACGACACGGGGGAGTGGACCAGCAGGGCCGCCCACTTCTTCCACACCCACGCCGACACGGACCGGGTGGCCGCCTTCGTTATCGACCGCCCCGGCGGCCTCGCCGCCTGCGCCTCCGCCACCATCACCCGCTCCATCCCCGGCCCCGACCACACCGGCACCTACGCCCACATCCACACCGTCTACACCGAACCGGACCACCGGCTCCGGCGCTACGCCCGAGCCACCGTGCAAGCCCTCCTGGGCTGGCTCGCCGCCCAGGGCTGTGGCCTGATCACCCTCAACGCCAGCGACGGCGGGGCGCCCCTCTACCGGTCGCTCGGCTTCACCATCAACGAACGGGCGATGCGCCTGATCCGGCCACCCGGAACCTGTCTCCGCGCACGCCCCGCAGTGAACATCTGATCGAACTCTGGTTTGTCGCAAGCAAGTTCAAGAACCGATAGCGTCGAGGACCCTCCATGCGCGTCTCCGTGATCGGCTGCGGCCACCTCGGCATCCCGCACGCGGCAGCGATGGCCGAACTCGGCCACGAGGTCATCGGCGTCGACGTCGACCAGGCCAAGGTCGACCGGCTCAACGCCGGCGAGTGCCCCATCTTCGAGGCCGGCCTCCCTGAGCTGCTGGCACGCCACACCACCAGCGGCCGTCTGCGGTTCACCACCGACATCACCGAGGCCGCCGCCTTCGCGGCACTGCACTTCATCGGCGTTGGAACCCCGATCGACGCCGACGGCCGCTCCTACGACACCGCGCAGGTCTTCGGCGCCGTCCGCCAGCTCGCCCCCCACCTTCACCAGGCATGCACCATCGTCGGGAAGTCCACGGTCACCGTCGGCACGACCGCCCAGGTCACGGCCCTCGCCCAGCGACTGGCCCCCGCCGCCGAGCAGGTCGAGGTCGTGTGGAACCCCGAGTTCCTGCGCGAGGGGCACGCGGTGGAGGACACCCTGCGCCCGGACCGCCTCATCGCCGGCGTCACCACGACCGAGGGCGAGAAGGCCATCCGCGCCGTCTACGCCGGCATCCTGGACGCCGGCGTCCCCCTGTTCGTCTGCGACCCCCAGACGGCAGAACTCGCCAAGGGCGCCGCCAACACCTTCCTCGGCCTCAAGATCTCGTACATCAATGCCGTCGCCGACATGTGCGAGGCCGCGGGCGGAGACGTCGCCAAGATCGTGGACATCCTGGGCATCGACCCCCGCATCGGCGCCGGCGGCATGCGGCCCGGCATCGGCTACGGCGGCGGCTGCCTCCCCAAGGACATCCGCGCCTTCACCGCCTCCGCCCGCCAACTCGGCGCCGACCAGGCCGCGACCCTGCTGCTCGCCGCCGAGCAGATCAACGAGTCCCGCATCGACGTCGCCATGGGCCTCATCACCGGCGCCCTCGACGGCCGGCCGGTCCGGGGCGCCCGGGTCACCGTTCTGGGTGCGGCCTTCAAGCCCGGCACCAACGACGTCCGCGAGTCCCCGGCCCTCGCCCTCGCGCAGGCCCTCCAGCAGGCCGGCGGCGCTGTCACTGTGCACGACCCGCAGGCTGTGACCACGGCCATGAGCCGCAACCCCGAACTCGACTACACCGACGACCTGCCGACCGCCCTCGACGGTGCCGACCTCGTCGTCCTGGCCACCGAATGGCCCGAATACCAGCAGGCGGACCCCCGGGCCCTCGTGGACCACCCCGCGAGCCCGCTGCTCGTCGACTGCCGAACCACACTCGACCCCGAGCCCTGGCAGGCGGTCGGCTGGACCGTTCACCAGCTCGGACGACCCGGGAAGTAGAACTTCTTCCCGTGGTGGGACACCTTCAGGGTGTCCCACCACGGGAGGCCCTGCATAGTCGTTGCGGTCGACCTGGCGGCGCAGACGATAGCGTGGGCTCCGGCCATGCAGCGCGCTGTGGCGCCGACCGGACGAGGAGACCGCGCATGGGCTGGCTGCCGCCGGACGAGTACGTGAAGACCATCGAGAATGCGACCGTCTTCGGCTGCTTCTACTTCACCGACACCGCTGGCCAGCCCTTCGGGATGCGGTCGCGCCACGACCCATCGTTCTGGGGCTGGCCCGGTGGCAACGTCGAACGCGGCGAGCACCCACTGGAAACCGCCGTACGCGAGTGCAGGGAAGAGACCGGCATCGACCTCGAGACAGCCGGCCCCGGCCTGGTCAGGCAACCCCGCCTCCTGGCCGTCATGTTCAGTGGACCAGGCGCGGCCTGGCCACTGGCCAAGACCGGCTTCGTCTTCGACGGCGGCCAGCTGACAGACGACCAACTCGCAGGAATCGTCCTCGATCCCGAGGAACACACAGAATGGCAAGTCCGGCCGACGGCAGGATGGCTGGACCTGATGGGCCCGGCCGAGTCCGCCCTCGTCCAACAGGTCCACATGGCCCGTCACACCGGCGCCACGGCCTACCTGCCCTTCACCACCAGAGGCTAGCCCTGGACTGCGCCGCGACGGACCCGCCGAACCACCCACCAGGGGCCCTGACCCGGTGAACGCCGGGCGGCCGCCACCCACAGGTGACAGCCTCCCAGCGCTTTCTCAGTGCGCAGCAGCGTACTGCCCGGCGAAGGCTCCAGCGCCGAGCCGCGGATGCCCTCCACCACCGACTGGCCCTGGCCCACCGATCAGTACGTGAACGCCCTCCCGCGGTCGGCCTACTGCTCACCAACCTCAAGCACTTCCTCCGCTCCTCCACCACCCGCGAGTCAGGACAACTCATGGCCTCCCACCCCGACGAACCCGCCGCCCAGGACGCCCGCGACATGCCGATCTACAAGCGGTACTACGACCTCATCGCGAACGGCACCAAGACGATCGAGGTCCGCGTCGCCTACACCTCCATGCTCCGCATCAAGCCCGGCGACCAGATCCGCTTCACCTGCCGCAACGAGGCCACTCTCACCCGCGTCAAGCGCGTCTCCCGCTACCACGACTTCGACGACATGTTCGACCACGAGAACCCCGCGGCGATCAACCCCACCGCCACCCCCACCGAGCAGCTCCGCGCGATCCGCGAGATCTTCCCGCCCGAGAAGGAGGCCCTCGGATGCCTCGCCATCGAGATCGAGAAGGTCTGACCGCCATGAACGACCACAGCCCGAACGGGCGGCCGCGGCGGATCCTGACGGTCTGCAAGGGCGGCCACTGCCGCGCCCCGCTCGCCGCCGCCGTCCTCGCCCGGCACGGCGGTGCCACCGTGGAGACCCGAGCCGCCGCGATCCGCAACTGGCACATTGGCGAGCCGGCTCACTCCGCCATGGTGGCGGCCGCCGCCCGGTGCGGCTACGACCTCACCGGCCACCGCGGCATCCAGGTCAGCCCCGGACCGCTGGACTGGGCTGACACCGTCCTCACCATGGACCGGTCCGTCCATGCCGCCCTCACCGCGCAGATCACCGACCCCGCGACCGCCGGCAAGGTCCGGCTCTACCTCGACGGCCAGGACGTCCCCGACCCGTGGGAGCAGCCCGAGGAGGCGTTCATCGCCTGCGTGACCGTTGTCGAGGCTGGCGCCGACCGCCACCTCCAACCCGCCATCGCCTGACCCAGGCCACCGCAGCAGTGTGCCGGGCACCGTACGACGGCGCCCGGCACACTGCTGCCGAGAGGCAGCCTCGGGCTCCTGTATCGGGCACCCACCGGCTGGGCGGCTTCCCTCGGCCTGCTCGGCCTCGTCGCAGACGGCATCCTCACCGCCGTCCTCGGCACGCTCCGCCTCACTGAGAGCCGCCAGCTGCGCCGCCTGCTGCTGACCACCTTCGCGCCGGACGGCACCGAGGTGACCACCGCCACCTGGGTGGTACCGGATGGAACCGCCCTCGGGGTCTGGGCCCCGATCCTCCCCGGCCGTCCGCCGGCTGGCCCGCCACCCGGACGTCCCGGTGGCCCCCGGCGACTCCCACGGCCGCACGCTCAGGGCCCGCCTCCCGGGCCCGCGCCACCCTCTGCGACCCGGACACTACCGCTCGCTACCGCACGTCGCTGGTCAATAAGTACGGGCTGATCGCCCTCGCTCACAGCCGGCTCCGACTCGGCCTGGACGGCACCGTGGGCATCCGCATCATCTTGGTCGACCGCCCGGCGCTCCTCACTGCGCCGCGGTGGCGCCCCCCGTACATCTACCTCCCGGATGCGGCATGGAGCGGCGGGGCACAAGGAGGGGGTAGCGGGGTGCAAGGAGCGGGGTGCGGCGTACGGCGAGCGAGGCGGGTATCCCCTCTGGGGGAGCGTGGAGTCCGGTGAACGGGGGGCGGGATGGACGCGGGAGGTTCTGGCCGACGATTCGGCCCGCAGGAGGTCTGGGCGGGACTGGCCTCGATCGTGCTGCTGGTCGGCGGGCTTGCGGTGTTCGCCCTGTGCTCGGCGCCCAGCGAGTACAGCTGCGACAACTCCAACTACCCGACCGGCGGGTGCACGCGCATCCGGCACGAGCCGGCCCCGGCGGGCTCGACCGTCCGGTGCCCGACCGACTGGTGGGAGTACCGCAGCCTCGGCCGGGAGGCCGCCGTGGGCTGTGCGATGACCCGGCCGAGTCCCCTGCCGTGCCCGACCACACCGGACACCTACTGGCTGGCGAAGGGCGAGGACGCGCTTCCGCCGGGCTGCTCCTACCCGCGGACGGCGGTGGCGTCGCCGTCCGCGTCGCCGCCGTCGCGCTCGTCGTCTGGCTCGCCGTGACCTGCCGGCACCGGCCGGTCCACGGTCGGCGGGCGTGCTTGTGGATTACTGAGGTTTTCAGGGCGGGGTCGGTGAAAGGAGTGACAGGCCTGTGCCGGCCAGACATCCCTCGATGAGGCCTGACTGGAACTGGATGCGCCGCAGTCCTCGGCGGAGTGTTCGGGTGAGGTGGTCGGGGTCGGTGAACGCGGTGTTGGCCATCGGGCCGCGTCGCAGGAGCGACCAGAGGCCTTCGACCGGGTTCAGGTCCGGCGCGTAGGAGGGCAGCTGGAAGACGGTGAGCCAGTCGTGGTCGGCCGCGTATTGCTTCATTCCCGCGGCGAGGTGGACGTTGAAGTTGTCCCAGACCAGGACGATCGGGCCGCCGAGCTGGATGTGTGCGCGGACGGCGAGGTCGCGGTAGTCGGTCCAGGCGAAACTCTTGCTAGCGCCCTTGAGCGGGAGGTGGAAGCGGGGCCGGTAGATCATCCGGCTCTTCTCGCCGGGCTTGTAGCAGCACAGGGCGGCCACCGAGATCCGGCGGCGGGAGCGGCCCCGGACGCGGACGACGGGTGTGTGTCCGCGCCCGGCCGTAGGGAGTGGATGACCGGGCCGGGTAGCGCGGGACGTGGCCGACACCATCGGCATCTCGGTCCCCTGCCCTGCGATGGGCAGAGGCGGTGCCTACGGTGGAAGGCGGACGCACCCTGTCCAGGTTCGGTTGCGGGGTGTTCACGGCGGTGGGTCGTCTAGCAGGGCAGCCGAAGGCGGGCCTGAGGGATCGGGAGGATGCGGTGCCGTCGGACGTTCCCGACCACGATCACCGGCTCGACGACGGGATGGACCGGCTCGTCGAGCGCCTGCGGGACGCCGCGCGGGGCCAGGACCGCTTTCGGGACCTGCTCGACGCGGTGATGACGGTGAGCCGGGAACTGGAACTGCCGGTCGTGCTGCGGAGCGTGATCACGACGGCGATGGGCCTGGCGGACGCCCGCTACGGCGCGCTGGGCGTGCTGAGCGAGGACGGCGAACAGCTGGAGGAATTCATCCCCGTCGGGCTGACCGAGCACGAGCTGGTGGACCTGGCCGGAGTCTCACTGCCGCACGGCCGCGGACTCCTGGGACACCTCATCGACCATCCCGAACCGCTGCGCGTCGCCGACATCGGCGCCCACCCGCACGCGGTCGGCTTCCCGCCCGGCCATCCGCCGATGCGCACGCTTCTCGGCGTCGCGGTCACCTCCCGCGGACGCGTCTACGGCAACCTGTATCTCACCGAGCGGGCCGACGGGCAGCCGTTCGACGACGACCAGGACATCGTCGTGGCGCTCGCCGGCGCGGCCGGCCTCGCGATCGAGAACGCCCGCCTCTACCGGCAGGTCCGCACCGGCGCCGAACACTTCCAACGCCTCCTGCTCCCGCAGCTGCCAGACCTCGACCCGCTCGAGACCGCCGCCGTGTACCGGCCGGCTGCCGTCCCGGACCACATCGGCGGCGACTGGTACGACGCCCTGATGCTCCCCGACGGCATCTGCGCCCTGGTCATCGGCGACGTCGGCGGCCACGACCTGAAGGCCGCCGCCGCCATGGCCCAGACGCGCAACATGCTGCGCGCCCTGCTGTACGACCCACGCCGCCCAGCGCCGTCCTGACCCAGCTCGATCGAACCCTGGACGCGATAACCGACAACCCCATCACCACGGCCTGCCTGGCCCGCATCGAGCCCGCCGACACCGGCTGGACGCTGCACTGGAGCAGCGCCGGACACCCGCCGTCGCTCCTGGTCCCACCCGTCGGCGCCGCCCGATACCTGAACGCCGAACCGGGCCTGCCGCTCGGCGTGGACACCGAGGTGCCCCGCCCCGACCACAAACACCCCCTCCCGGCCGGCACGACGCTCGTGCTGTTCACCGACGGACTGGTCGAGCACGCCGACCGCCCTCTGGACACCGGCCTGGCCGCACTCGCCCGCACCGCCGCCGCCCACGCCGGCCTGCCGCTGGACGACCTGTGCCGGGCCCTGGCCGACGCCCGCATCGGAGACGGCCGCGACGACCTCGCCGTCCTCGCCCTGCGCACCCCGCCCGGCCCGCACGATCCCGCCACCACCGGAATCGCCCAGCCTGGCTGACCGGAGCGCACCGAAGCAGGACGCCCTCGTCGACTCCCGCACGAGATTCCCGCAACCCCACATCCCCAGCGCCCTGCTGCCCGTGGTGCGCTGCTCCCGGCGTCTGGCACGGTCCCGCCCGTCCTACACCGCAGAGTCCGTGTCGCCGCTGGAAACCCGCACGGGCCGCCTCGCTGTGGTGCGCCGGGTGTGGCGCGGCCGCAACGTTTCCTTCGTCTCAGGCCTTCACCGGCTGACCGCACGCTCCGACGAGCAGCGCCGGTGGACCGGCTGAGGGCACGGCCGCCGACGCCGCAGGCATCGGTGGGCGGCGCCCGGTACGGAGCCGGGTGTGGCACGGGCAGGCGTCGTGTGCGGACTACGGCTGTGTCCGGGTGGAGTGACGTTGGCTGCGGTGCGGGCGCGGCGGCGCCGGGACCGGGCGGCGGGCGTGCCGGCCCGGGTGGACGCCGGACAGGTGGCCGGGTACTGCAACGCTGGGGCATGTCGGCGCAGGACATGGCGGACGCGTCCGGCGTGTCGGTGACCCTGGTGCGCCGACTGCTGCGCCCGAGGGGTGCGGCCGGTGCGGGTGCCACGGACGACGGCGGACGCGGTCCTAGTACTGCAATCACAGTTACGGGATCTGGCCTCGGCGTTTGTAGTGACTGTGGCGTGCGCGCATCTGGCTGCGCCGTCTCCACCACGACCAGTGCAGATGGTGTGCCGGCGTGAGGTTTTGCGGGCGTAAGAGGAAGCCGATGAGGCGGCGGATCTCCGCGACGGACAGGGGTATCAGGCCGGTTTGTCCGAGATCGCAGCCCCCTTTGGCAGCTCTTGTGCGCGGATGGCGGTCAGGGCGGCGAGGGTGGCCATGGACAGGGTGATGTGGCGGTACCAGGCGTCGTAGCGACGGACCTGGTAGTGGTCCAGGCCGCACTCGTTCTTCGCGGCCTGGAAACATTCCTCCACCGCCCATCTCGCGCCGGCCACCGTGGCCAGGTCCTTCAGGCGGGTACCGGCCGGGCCGTAGCAAACGTAGTAGGCGATCTCGGTGGGGTCGGTAACGCTCCGGCGGGCGAGGACCCAGTGACCGAAGCCGTTCTCCCACCAGATCCGAATCGGGACACGGGCCCAGTCGTAGAGCCTTTGACCGTGCGAGCCAGCCCCGGCGGACAGGCGCTTCCACGCCTGCCGGGGCAGCCCCGCGACCAGGGCGTCGACCCGGGTATCGCCGCCGCGGACAGTGATGACGGTGTCGTTGACCTTGGTCGCCAGCACGTGCGCCACCGACCGTTGTTCCATCCAGTACCGCAGGCGCTTGACCTGTCCGTACGCCTCGTCGGCGGTCACCCACGCGAACGGCACCTCGGCGTCGAGGGCCCGCTGGAGCATCGCCTGGAAGTGTTCGATCTTCGTGGCGAACGGCACCTCGTCCGGAACACCGGCCGCCCGGCACCGTCCCCGGTCGTCCGTCCACGAGGCCGGCAGGTACAGCTCGCGATCGATCAACGCCCGCCCCTTCGGCGAGGCGTAGGCAAGAAACGTGCCGATCTGGCAGTTCTCCGTGCGGCCGGCGGTGCCGGAATATTGGCGCTGCACCCCGGCCGAACGGACGCCCTTCTTCAGGAACCCGGTGTCGTCACCGATCAGCACCGCAGCCTTGTCGCCGATGCGCTCGACGACGAAGTCGCGGACGTCGTCACGCACCCCGTCGGCGTCCCAGTCCGCCTCGCCCAGCAGACGCTGCATTCCGATCGGATGTCCCTCACCAGCGCGTTCCGCCAGCGACCAGCCGTTCTTCCGCTCCAACGGCGCCATCAGCCCCGCCATGTACTCCAGTGCCCGCCCACGCGGCTCCGACCTGGCAAACCGCGACGCGAACCGCGCATGCAACCCCGCCAGAACCCCACGCCAGGCCTCAACCTGACCCACCCCAAAATCCACAGACACGAGCCCACTCAATCACAACAAGCCCACCCATAACTGTGATTGCAGTACTAGGCGGGCCCCTGCTCCCGGCGCAGCCGACCGCACGGTGGGGTCACCGTCGTTGGTGGAGCTGATCGCGTTCGGCTGCCAACTGTGCGACGAGTCCTGCGTCGTCCACGGGTACTCGGTCCGCGAGGTCGCGGAACAGCTGCAGCGCCTGCAAGGTGCTGGGCTCGGTGAGGAGGACGGACAGCGGCGGCTCGCCCGGCTTGGTGGACCGTTGCACGAGGACGAGCACCTCGAGCTGCTCGTTGCGGGTCAGCCGACCGATCCGGGCGTCGCCGGTTCGCCGCTGCATGTCGCTCCAGCTCACGGTGTGGCCATCGGCGGCTGCTTTGAGCAGCGCCCCGCGGACCGGCCGTGCGACATCCGCGAGGAACGCGGCATGAGCCTGCCGTTCAGCGCGGGCCTGCTATGCCTGGGCTCTCGCCTGTGCGGCCGCGAGGGCTTCGCTCGCGCTGCGCCCGGCGTACGACGTCGACCCGAATGGTGTCGACCAGGGTCCGCTCGCTGGCGGAGGTGTCCTCGCTCTGGATCAGCTCCTAAACTTGAGAGAGCAGATCGCCAACCGGCTCCGGTGGACACTGCCACCGGTCGCCCGGAGTTCTGAGTGCTGCTCCCGTCGGCGCTCGGCCGCTTCGCGTTCCGCTGCTTCCCTGCGAGCGGCCAGCCTGGTGTCGCCGCAGGCGGCAGCGCATTTCCCCGGATGCGCCGCCGCCTGGTTGGCGCCCTGGACGGCTGGCGCATCAGCAGGACCGGGTCATACGCAGGTTTTCGAGTCGGAGCCCCGCAGGCCGATGTCTGTCCGGGATGGCTGTTGTGCCGGCCACCGGCGGGTGCCACTGAACACCGGCGGGTGGCCTAGAGGGGGGCCCGCGTTGGCGGTGAAGCCGACCGAGACCGGCGGGCCGGTTCGGGCCGCGGCGCGGTCGGCGCGTCCGGTGAGAGGAGAGCGTCATGACGGTAGTGCCGCAGGGAGGTGGAGGCGCTGTCGCGACCGGGGGCAGGAGCTCGGGCACGTTGTACGACGTCGTGGAGCTGATCCTGGACCGGGGTCTGGTCATCGACGTGTTCATACGCGTCTCCCTGGTGGGAATCGAGCTCCTGAAGATCGACATACGGATCGTGGTGGCCAGCGTGGACACCTACCTGCGATTCGCGGAGGCCTGCAACCGCCTGGACCTGGAATCCGGCCGCAAGGCCCCGACCCGCCTGGTGGACCTGCCCGGCGAGATGAACCAGAGCGGCGCGCACGGGAAGACCAAGGGCGCAATCACGGGCGCGGTGGAGGCGGTGACGGACACGATCCGGCAGTACACGCAGGACCGCGACGAGGAGCCGGCCCCCAGACCGCGCCGCACCCGGCCGCGGGAGGAGTGAGTGGGCATGGCCCTCTACGTCTACGCGATCACCTCGCACAGCCACCCCACGCGGCTGGAGGACGTCGCCGGGGTGGGCGACCGCCCGAGAAACTCTCCACCATAAGCACCTCAGACCTGACCGCGATCGTCAGCGCCGCCCCCGACGACCTACGGGCCCGGCGCCGCGACCTCCTCGCCCACCAGGAAGTACTGCGCCACCTGATGGCCGACGGCAGCGTCTTACCGCTCCGATTCGGCGCCCTCGCCTCCGACGAACAGCAGATCCGCGACACCCTGGAGGAAAACGCCAACACCTACCACCAGCGCCTGCAAGCCCTAGCGGGATGCACGGACTACCTGCTCAAGGGACCGTACGAGGAAGCCGCCCTGCTCCGGCAGATCCTGCAGGACACCACCGAGGCCCGACAACTGAACGAGGAGAGCCGCCGCACCGGCGACCCGAATCTCAAGATGCGGCTCGGTGAACTCGTCGCCCGCGAAGTCCAAGCCCGCGAGCAGGCCACCGCGGCCCAGGCCATCGAGGCGCTGCGCCCGTTCGCGCGGGCCGTCCACGAGAACGAGGCCCGCGGCGAGGACTTCCTCAGCGCCTCCTTCCTGGTGGAGGAGGACCGGAGGGAGGAATTCACCGCCGCCGGGCAAGAGCTCGCCGAGCGATGGGGCGAGGACTGCCGGCTTCGGCTACACGGTCCGCTACCGCCCTACACCTTCGTCCAGGAACCGTAGCCAGGGCCAGCCGAGGGCCCGTGGATGGTCCCTGCCATGGCGATCCTACGGCCTGGCCCACCTTCAGGCCGTCGAATCCCAGGTCTGCACGATCGTCCCCGGCAATGAGCCGTAACCGGGTGGAGCACGCGATGGTGCCGTCGGGTCAGTGGCCGGAGGCACCGGCCTGATCCTCCAACCCCCGTGACCTAAGTTGCCTGTCCGCGGAGCGGGTTGCGTCCTTCACCGCCCGCCTCGCGGTCGTCGCGTCTTTGCTGAGCGCGCTGCGGCCAGGGGGCTGCCCCCGGGGGCTGTGCTTCCGCACGTGCCTGGGCACCGCTCATGTGGCTGCCAGGAGGATGGCCGTGTAGTGCGCGGTGAAGGCGGCGATGGTGAGGGCGTGGAAGACCTCGTGGAAGCCGAACCAGTACGGTGACGGGTCGGGGCGTTTGAGTCCGTAGACGACGGCGCCCGCGGTGTAGAGGAGGCCGCCGGCGATGACGAGGACGACGACCGCGGTGCCGCCGGTGCGCGCGAAGTCGGGCAGGTAGAGGACGGCCACCCAGCCCAGGGCGACGTAGCAGGGGGTGTACAGCCATCGGGGCGCCCCGATCCACAGGGTGCGGAAGGCGATGCCGGCCAGGGCTCCCGCCCACACCGCGGTCAGCAGTACCACCTGCGGGCGCGCGGGTAGCAGCAGCACCGCCAGCGGGGTGTAGGTGCCGGCGGTGATCAGGAAGATGTTCGCGTGGTCCAGTCGCCGTAGGACTGCCTCCCCGCGTGGGCCCCATGTTCTCCGGTGGTAGATGGCGCTGGTGGCGAACAGCAGGCAGGCCGACAGTGCGTACACCGAGCAGGCCGCCGCTGCGGGAGCCCGGCGTGGGAGGGCGATCAGGACGATGCCGCCGGCCAGCGAGAGGGGGAACACGCCGGCATGCAGCCAGCCGCGCATTCGCGGCCTCACTGCAGCCGCCGCGTGCTCCACGCCGCCCTCCGGCCCGCCGCCTGTCTGCCTGGCAGCCGGTCGGGCGATTGTTTCGGCAGGCGAGTCGGCTGCGGGGGTACGGGGGGTGCCGGGGCAAGGCGCGGACTCCCGTCCGTGTGCCGGTGGCTGGGCGTCTTCGCCGATCACGCGCTCATTTTAGGAAAAGGCGGAAGAGTGCGGCCGACGCCGCCCCGAGACGATTCGCATCGTGCTGGATGACATCGCCCACGGCCCGCTCCCCGAAATCGGCTTCGAGGCCGATCGGCACCAGCACAGACCGCCTCGTGCAGCAGATCGCGCAGACGACCAGCGGCTCCGTGTGCATCCCCGAATGGTTTGGGAGGGGTGTGGGTGGCCGGGGGAGTGGTGACACGTATTCCGCCCAGGGGCCGGGTGGTTCGGGGCCGGCCGGGGTGTGGGCGGGTGGCCGCGGTGGTGGCCGGCGGTGTCGATGGCGTCACGCAGGGCGGGCAGGCCGGTGATGGCGGCCTGTTCGGCGAAACGGGCCAGAAGCCTGCGTGGGCCCCGCTGGTCCCGGTCGCGGACGGCTTCGGCGATGGCGGCCACCAGTGATGCGGTGGGGGTCGGGGGCGTGCAGGCATGGCGCCTACTCAAAGACACCCTCAACGGCCTCTGAATTCCGTCGGCGTCCCGCCCTGCCGGCTGCACCGCTGACACAGCGGGCAAGGACCGCGAGCCGCCCGGGCCGGCATGCGCCGCCGGAGGAGAATCGGGGGTATGGCCGATGATGTTGTCCGGCAACCTTCCGCACCTCGGGGGAACCTCAAACCCGTGCTGATCTTCGACGGTGATTGTGCCCTGTGCACGGGATGGGTGGCGTGGGCGAAGCGCCACTTGGGGGCTGCCCGGTCGTCCGGCGCTTGGGAGGCTGTCGCCTGCCAGTTCGCAGATCTGTCGTCGTTACGACCATGCCCCGCCCGAGCGCATCAGCAGGCGGGCCACGGCCTGCACACCGCCATAGACCTTCCCTGATGGAGTGAGCCAGAGCGGACCGCGCTGGACGCGCTCGGCCATCACTTCGCCCCGTCCGCCGGCCCGGGCATCCAAAGACATTCTCTCCTGGCTCACCGGCAAACTGCTGTGCCCTGGCCGGAGCCAGGGCACAGCATCTGCCGACATCGCTGTCAGGGTGTGGTGACCGGACGTCAGCCCGGATCGGCGGCCGGGAGATGATCAGGTCACGGGCCCGAAAGCGGCGCTCGTCGTGCTGGTGCCGCCCGGGGTGGTGACCGTGACGTCGTAGCTCGAGGCGGTGACGAGGCCGGCGGGTGCGGTGACCTGAACCTCCGTGTCGCTGAGGCCCGTGATGGTGGTGGCGTGGAACACGGCGGCGGTGACCGTGTCCGTGAAGATGACGTCGCTGACGTCAACGAGGTTGGTGCCGCTGACGGTGACGCCCGTCTGGCCGGCGGATCCGTCGGTGGGAGACATCCCGGTGACCGTCGGGAGGTTGTAGTAGGTGAACTGGGAGGCGGCTCCGCCGGGGATGCTGGTGCCGCCGGGGCTGGTGACGGTGACGTCCACCGACTGCGTGGTGGTGATGAAGCCCGTCGTGTTGGTGGGAGGGGTCGCGTTCAGCAGGGTGTCCCCTGTCTTGCTGTTGATCGTGCCGGTGCCGGCGACGCCGAAGGTGACTGCGGTCGCGGTCGCGAAGCCGGTGCCGGTGACGTTGACGGCTGCCGGAGTGAGCGGACCGGTGTTCGCGACCACGGCAGAGCACGTCGGGGCGGCGATGTAGAAGAATGGCTTGCTGTTGCTGGTGGAGGTTCCCACGGTCACGCTGACGTTGGTCTGGCCGGCGCACCCGCTCGGGACCGTGGTGGTGACGGTGGTGGTGGCACCGGTGGCGGCGACCGTCTTGGAACCGAAGTTCACCGTCACGGCAGAGGTGCCGAAACCGCTGCCGTTGATGGTCAGGGAGTCGCCGGCCTTGCCCTGGGTGGCGCTGAGGGAAGTGATGGTTGCCATGATGTGTCTCCTTCTCTGGGGTACTGCTCGAATGAGTGGGACTGGGAGGAGGACGTGACGCTGGGCAGCCTGATAGGGCGATGGCCGTCAGAGAGGGAACCGCGTGGTCCCGGAGCCGCCGCGTGGGACGCGGGGCTGGGGGGACGGGGCTGCCGGTGGCGCTGGCTCTGTGAAGAGAGGCGACGGCGGAGGCGTCCGGGCAGGGGACGCCCGGCTCACATGACGTCTCATGGTCGCTGTTGAGCCGCCACATCCACCGGTCCTGGGCAAAGACACGGCACCAGCTGGGGGATTCGTTTACCACCACGGGGCACCCATGGCGACGCCAAAGACTGAGGACCCACGGCCTCAGCTGGCTGTCCCTTCTGCAGGGGGCGGGCATCCCACCTGACTGGTTGATCACATTACGCCACCTGGAGGATACTTTCCGCAATATAGTTGACGGGTAATCACCCATTCGGCGGCATCGGCGCGGCGGCTGCACTTCTCGGATCGCCAAGAAGCGCCAGTGGCGTCCGGCGGGCGTGGACGAGCTATTAGCTGGTCCTGTCGCGGTCCGTACGGGGTCGGACGCGCCGTCTCCGTGCACCTGCCGAGGTCCGTGGCGCGAGCGTGTCCAGGTGCACGATTTCGACCGCCGCCGCCGACAAGGCCACGGACGGGATGTCGGAGTGACGGAACCGCCCGCTGGCCCGGCCGCCTGCGGGGCGAGGTGGTGGTGAGCGCCACCGGCGGGGCGGGACCTGCCACGCTTGTTCGTGCGGGGCGGGGTGGGCTCGAACAGGGCGGCGTTGCGGGGCATCCGAGCGGTGAACGTGACCGTTCCGGGCAGGTCGGCGACCCTGCCGGAGTGGTAGGCGACGTCGCCGGTGACGTGAATGGTGCGGCCGGGGCGTGGACCACGTCCAGGGCCAGGTCGGTGCGGGGAGGCGGCGCCCTTGCCGCGCCACGGCCGGGCGGCCACCGGCAGCGCGATCGGCCTGGTCGGGGAGGGCGGCGGACCACGATCGCACAGACGGCACAGGTGTTCCCGAACCCGAGCTCGTCTTTGCCTCGGCGGGATCCGTCGTGGGCCCGCAGCACGCCGAAGACCTTCTTCCCCGACCCGGTGCAGCAGGGTGTCGCCGACGACGGGCAGGATCGGCGTGCCGGCCGGGAGCAGGACCTCGATGACCGCGCAGGCCAGCCCAGCGGCAACTCCTCGCACGAGGCGGCTGGACCAGCACCGCTGATGGTTCTTCACGTCCAGCCCGACGGTCCACCGGCCACGATGAACTCACCAGACGGGAGACCGTCGCCGATCCCGTTCATGATCACGATTTACCGCAAACTCGATCGATTGCAGGACTCCGCCGTTCGGGTGACGTATCGTCACCGCGGTTGCCAGTGGCGTAGTGCGAATGGGTTACTGTACGCATCCGAACGGGTGGGCCGCCCAACCCTCCGTGGGGGAGTGGCAGTTGGCCTGTCGTCGGCCTCAGCGGCGGCGTTCCAGGCCGGTGCCGCTATGGGCACCCCCGCGGAGGGCAGGATCCATCAGCCGGTGCTGCCGCGGCGGCCCCGGCTGATGCGGCGGAGTCACACTTCGTCGAAACCCGGCAGGTCCCGTGCCCTTTCGGCCGATTGCGTGCCACCGTGGCGAACGGGGTTCGGCTGCCGTCCTGACCGCTCCCGAGTGCCCGCAAGTGCAGCACCCAGCACCTTGCGGGCTGGCGTGCTCCTCCTCCCCCCGCCGTTCGGATCGTCCCGCCCGATCGGGAAGACGGTTCGCGTTTCTCGGTGCCGGGAGCGTGAGCCCTTCTCAGGCCCGGCCACCCGCGGCCACGTCGACGGGTCGGGATTCCGGGTGACCCCAAGCCGTCGGCTCCAGGACTCGGAAAGAAGATCCGCAACAGCGCGTACGGTCGCTGATGAGCATCGGTGACGCACCGCCCGTAGAGGAGAGATCGCCCCACGCCCACGCACATCAGTCGTCCTGGAGACACGTCATGCCTATCAGCCCAAACCAAGGATCCACAGGCGGAGGGACCACGGTGACGATCACCGGGACGAGCCTGGCCGGCGCCACGGCCGTGAGGTTTGGCAGCAAGCCGGCCACCATCACCGCCAACACCGCCACGTCGGTCACGTGCGTCTCGCCCTCGGGCGCCGGTAGGGTGGACGTCACCGTGACCACCGCGGGCGGGACCAGCAGCCCGCTGTCGTTCTTCTACGTCGGCGCGCCGTTCAAGGCCTTCCTGAGCGCTACGTCCGGTCCCGTGACAGGCGGCAACACCATCACCATCGGCGGTACCGGGCTGTCCACCGCGACGGCCGTCACGTTCGGCGCCAACAGCGTGACGCCGACCGTGATCTCCGACAGCCATCTCGACGTCACCGTGCCGGCCGCGGTCGCGGTCGGGGTGGTGAGCGTCAGCGTCACCACGGCGGGCGGCACTAACAACGGCTTCCTTTACACGTACGTCGAGGTCCCGATCATCACGAGTCTCACTCCCGACCAGGGGACGGCGTTCGGGGGGACCGACGTCGCGATCGCCGGTAGTAACCTCACCTACACCGATGAGGTCCGCTTCGACGGTACTCCAGCGTCCTTCGCCGCGGCCTCCGACAACCTGGTCCTCGCCACCGCGCCGCCGGGAATACCCGGCACGATCACCGTCACCGTCCACAGTCCGGGGGGAGACAGCAACGGCCTCGCCTACCAGCAGTACCAGCCGTGAACCACGCCCCGCTCGCCTAGCCGGGGTGCGGTGTCGCTGTTCGAACTCGATCGGTGAGAAATAGCCGAGGGCGCTGTGGGCGTCGTCGCGTGTTGTAGTCGCACGGTGACCGGTGCGATGGCGGCGGCCGCCGGCGGCCTGGCGGTGGAGTTCACCGGATCGAACAGGTGCAGATGGCCACTCAGCATGCTGATGAACGGGCAGTGTTGTGCCACTGACGGTGGTGATGACGAGGAGATCGCTGCAGGAAGGTTGATCTTCGGGGTGCCGGGCGGCACCGTGACCATGTCCTGAACATGATCACGGCCCTCCCGCTCGTTTGCCGGCGTCCGGGAGAGCCGTGTGAGCGCCAAGGAGGGCGCTTTGGTCACGGCAGAGACGACAGCCTCGGTTGTCGAACAGCGGCTGTCGGCGGGCGGGTTGTCGTGCCCAGACTGCGGCGGGGTGCTGGCCCGGTGGGGCTGGGGTCGGTCACGGAGCCTGCGGGGTCCGGCCGGGGTGATGGCAGTGCGTCCGCGTCGGGGGGAACCTCACCCTGCCCATTTGCCCCATCCCGGCACCCTACGACCGCACTTGGCCGGCCACTGCCGCGACGGTGGACTCGGATAGGACCACGATGCCGTTCTACGCCCACTCCACGCCCTGCTCGGCGAGCTGCGCCAGCTGCCCCGGCGTCAGCTTTGCCCGCCTCGCCTTCGTGTTGTTCATGAAGGCACCGAGCCCGACGTGCACGACCTCAACGCTCTCCTCCCCGGCAGGACCGGCCACCACGACCTCGAGGGGCTCGCGGTGGGGGCGGGGCCCGCGTGCGTGGCCTTCCCGCTCGACGAACGCGGCGAGGGCGGTCAGGCCCTGCTGGAAGCGGTCCGCGCGGGACACCTTCGGCTTCGCCTCGGCCGCGGCCTTCGCGGCGATCAGCTCCGGGTCGGCCTCGATGCCGATCGCGGTCAGCAGGTCCTGCTGATCCGCCTCCAGGCCGGGCCAGCCGGCCCGCTGCGCCACGACCCACCGGCCTAGCTGCTCGCCCTCGAACACCGTCTCCCCGGGCAGCTGCGCCCAGTCGACGCGGCCGTCGGACTCCAGCCACCAAATCCGCGCCACGCTGTAGGCGCGCTGCCAGACGATCGGCCAGCTGGGGCACCACCACGGGTCGATCTCCTCCAACGCGGCCTGCCGCTCCGGCGCCAGCGCCCCCGGCTCGCCTGCGGGCACCTGGGCCGCCGCCCTCAGTTCTGACAACCATGTGCCGATGGCGTAGCCGCCGGCAGACGCCCGCGCGGGAGCAGCGAGAGACGAACCGTGCTCCTTCGCCCAGACCCGCGCCCAGGCCAGGCCTGCCTCGAACCGGGCGTCGGACATGGACCAGATCCCCCTCCGGGCGCGGATGCGAGCCACGGCCGCCTCGACACCGATGCTGTCGATCGTCTTGATCGCCTTGGCGCTGAGCGTCACCGCCTGCCACGCCTCCTCGTGCCCGATCGCCTGTGGCATCTGCGGCTCTGCCCAGGACGCCCGTCACTCACCTGCTGCGTTCGCACGCCGGGACGACCCGGCGAAGAATGGCCGTGTACCGGCATTCGACTACGGCAGGCTGCGCACAGCCGCTGTGCCGCCCGCCGGACGGGGTGATCCCTGTGGCGACTTCGCCCTTCGGGTCCGGCGACCCGTTCTCCGATCTCTTCAACCGCTTCTTCGGCATGAGTCCGGCAGCCTCGCCGCCAGCCGTGCAGCGCGTGCCCATCGGGCGACTGCTCAGTGATTCCTCGCACGAGCTGCTGGCGGCGGCAGGCGGCCGGGCGGCCGAGGACGGGTCCGATCTCGACACCGTGCATCTGCTGTGGGCCGCCACGCAGGTGCCGGCCGCCCGGCAGGTGCTGGCGCAGGCGGGCGCTGATCCGGACCAGCTGGCTGCGGACCTTCAGGAGAACCTTCCCACCGGCACCGGATCCGGCGACCCCGGGCTCACGCCAGCGGCGAAGCGCGCTCTGCTTGCCGCCCACGCCCACTCCCAGGCGAGCGGTGCCTCGTACATCGGTCCGGAGCACATCCTCACCGCATTGCTGGACGATTCCAGCCTCGCACGCACGCTGGGATCCGAGGGAGTCTCCTCCGGTTTGCGGAGTGGCGGCGAAGCCGGCCGGAAGGCGGCGTCGGGTGAGCACAGCGACACCCCGACCTTGGACGAGTACGGGCGCGACCTCACCGACGAGGCCCGCAGCGGACGTCTCGACCCGGTGGTCGGCCGGGCCGAGGAGATCGAGCAGACCGTGGAGGTCCTTTCCCGGCGCACTAAGAACAACCCCGTGCTCATCGGCGATCCCGGCGTCGGCAAGACCGCCATCGTCGAAGGACTGGCGCAGCGGATCGTCGCCGAAGAGGTCCCGAAGGCCCTGCGCAACCGCCGCGTCGTGAGCCTCGACATGGCCGGTCTGGTCGCCGGATCCAAGTACCGGGGAGAGTTCGAGGAGCGGCTGAAGAAGGTGATCGACGAGGTCACGGAGGCCGAGAGCGGCATCATCGTGTTCATCGACGAACTGCACACGGTCGTCGGCGCCGGCGGAGGCGGCGAGGGTGCCATGGACGCCGGCAACATTCTCAAGCCCGCGCTCGCCCGGGGCGACCTCAGCGTGGTCGGCGCCACCACCATCGACGAGTACCGCCGGTACATGGAGAAGGACGCCGCGCTCGAGCGTCGCTTCCAGCCGGTCATGGTGCGCGAACCCACCGTCGAGGAGACGGTCGAGATCCTGAGCGGGCTTCGCGACGCCTACGAGGCCCACCACCAGGTCCGTTACACGGACGAGGCCCTGGACGCCGCGGCCGCCCTGTCCGACCGCTACATCACCGACCGGTTCCTGCCCGACAAGGCGATCGACCTCATGGACCAGGCAGGAGCACGCGTGGCCCTGCGCGGCCTCGGTGCCCCGACCGGGACCGCGAGCCTCGAGGACCGCCTCACCAAGCTGCGCAGGGAGAAGGACGAGGCCGTCAGCACCGAGGACTACGAACGCGCCGCACAGCTCAAGGAGCAGATCCGGCAGGTGGAGCAGGAGTTCGCCGGGGTCGGCGCGGAGCGGGAAGAGGCCGGGAGCGTGACTCCCGAGGACATCGCCGATGTGCTCTCCGCGCGCACCGGCATTCCCGTCTCCCAGCTCACCGAGACCGAGCGCGAGCGGCTCACGAAGCTCGAAGAGGCCCTGCACGAGCGGGTGGTCGGCCAGGACGAGGCAGTCACCGCCGTGTCCCAGGCTGTGCGCCGCGGCCGGGCGGGCATGGGAGACCCCGACCGGCCCACCGGCAGCTTCCTCTTCCTCGGACCCACGGGAGTCGGCAAGACGGAACTGGCCAAGGCACTTGCGGAACTGCTCTTCGGAGACGCCGACCGGATGGTCCGCTTCGACATGAGCGAGTTCCAGGAGAAGCACACCGTCTCCCGGCTCGTCGGCTCCCCGCCCGGATACGTCGGCTACGAGGAGGCCGGGCAGCTCACCGAGGCGGTGCGCCGCAAGCCGTACAGCGTCGTGCTGTTCGACGAGGTCGAAAAGGCCCACCCGGACGTCTTCAACCTGCTGCTGCAGGTGCTGGACGACGGACGGCTCACCGACGCCCAGGGACGCACGATCAACTTCCGGCACACCGTGGTCATCATGACCAGCAACATCGCCTCCAAGCGCATCCTGGACCACCGGGGGGCGGTCGAGGACATCAGGGATGACCTGATGGCCGAACTGCAGGCGCACTTCCGGCCCGAGTTCCTCAACCGCATCGACGAGATCATCGTCTTCCACGCCCTGACCCGGGCGGACCTGGTGCGCATCGTCGACCTGCTGCTGGAACGCAGCCGGCGCAGGCTCCACGCCCAGCAGATCAACCTCGAGGTCACCGAGACCGCCAAGGAGTGGCTGGCCAACCGTGGCTACCAACCCGAGTTCGGAGCCCGGCCGCTGCGCCGCACCATCCAGACAGAGCTCGACAATCGTCTTTCGAACATGCTGCTCAGCGGCTCGGTCAATCCGGGCGACACCGTCATCGCCGATGTCAAGAACTGCGAGCTGGCACTGACCCTCGGTCCGGCAGTCGCCTCGGGCGGCGCGGACCAGCCGGAGCCGGACACAGCAAGTTCGGCGGAGTAGCCCATCTGAACTGGGATTTCCTTCATCATGAGGCGGGGTGGACAGCGTCGCCGCCAGGATAGAAGGCGCCACGGCGGCAACTGCCAGGCGGACGTGGCCGGGCAGCCCCTGGCACCGCGTAGCGTTCGCGCTTCGACTACTCCCCGGGGCCGGACGGTCGGACGACTGCGAAATCCAGCGGCTCTTCGTCCTGCGCGGCCTGTTGCCTGACAACGCCGACCGCCGCCTGCCGCACCGCTCCGGCGCCGCAGACCCCGGGAGCCGAGGCCGTGCAGTGAGATCAGTGCGACCCTGTGCTCAGGGTCGACCTCGGTGCGGACCGGGTTGCGCCCTCCCACGCGGCACTGCTGTCGCTGTCCATGCTTACTGATCGTTTCAGAATGATCTCCGGAGCCGGCGGAGGCAGATGATGCTGGCCGCCAGTTCCAGCAGTCCCTGATGGAGGTCGGCTCGGCGCTCGTAGCGGGCGCGGAGTCGTTGTGGTGGTCCTGGCCGCCAGTGCGCACGACAACGAGGCCGGCATCGCCCTGCTGGACCAGGCGGCCGAACGGTGCGGGATGCGCCTGGAGAAGGTTCTGGTCGACCAGGGGTTCAAGGACGCCGTGATCATCCACGGGGCGGTGAAGGACATCACCGTCGAGGTGGTCCGGCGCAATCCCGACGGCCAGGGCAAGGGGTTCGTTCCGCAGCCGAAGCGGTGGGTGGTCGAGCAGGTCAACGGCACCCTCATGCTCCACCGGCGCCTTTCCCGCGACTACGACCACCGGCCCGACAACGCCGCCTCCCGCGTCTACTGGGCCTCCACCGCGGGCATGCTCCGCCGCCTCACCACGCCCAGCCCCGCCTGGCGTGACGAGGTGGAGCTGGCCCGCGTGAACGTCACCGAACTCCTTCGGCTGCTGCAGGCCGAACACGACGAGACCGCGGTACGCGCCGACGGCCTGCGCGAGCAGATCGACCAACTCGCCAGCGCCCTCGCCGAGGTCGAGGCCCGCCTTGCCGAGATCGTCACCACCGGCAAGGTCATCGCCGGCCTCACCCTGCCCGACCACAAACCGGCCCCCGCGGAGGCCGCCACCACCTACCAGCGCATCGTGACCGCCTTCAACGAGCATCCCGGGCGGATCTTCCGGGTTCGTGACCTGCACGAACTACTCGGGCTGCCCACCGACGAGCCCTCGCTCAACGTCACCCGCTCCCGCTTGGGACGACTCGTTCGTCAGGGACTCCTCGCCCAACCCGGACGCGGCCGCTACCAGAAACGGACTTAACGTCCTCTCAGTGGGCGTTTAGAGAGCTCTGTTCCGTCATGCGGCTTTCACCCCTGACCGCATTGTGATGTTTTGGCCGGTATAGGAAGTCCGTCCTTGCCTCGACCGCCAGTATGACTGTCCGTCTCATCCGCTTCTGCGTCTGGAAGTCCGTCTGGTTTGAAGAAGTCATAGAACCGCCGATAAGGCAGCGGAACGGAGTCTTCCGCCACGTTCATGCAGACGCTGTGCCGTGAGCCAGCGGAAGCCGTACCCCAGCGACCTGTCCGACGCCCGATGGGCCCTGATCGAGCCGAAACTGACGGCCTGGAGGAAAGCCCGGCTCGACCGCAGGCCCACCGGACAGCCGGCAAAGGTCGAACTGCGCGACGTGTTCAACGCGATCCTCTACGTCAACCGCACGGGAATCCCCTGGAAGTACCTCCCGCACGACTTCCCGAACCACGGCACCGTCTACGCCTACTATGCCGCCTGGCGCGACGAGGGGATATTTGCCCAGCTCAACTACGACCTGACCGGGCCTGGCCCGCGTGAAGGAGGGACGCAACCCCGAGCCGACAGCATCCGTGATCGACACCCAGAGCGTGAAGACCTCCACCAACGTGCCCCTGACCAGCCAGGGAACCGACGCCGCGAAGAAAATCGTCGGCCGGAAGCGCGGCATCCTCACCGACACCATCGGGCTGATCCTCGCCGTGGCCGTCACCGCCGCGAGCCTGTCCGAGAACGCCGTGGGAATACACCTCCTCAACCAGGCCAAGGAGACCTACCCGAGCATCTCCAAAAGCTGGGTCGACACCGGCTTCAAGAACGCCATGGTCGAGCACGGCGCCAGCCTGGGAATCGACGTCGAGGTCGTTCACCGGAAGTCCGACGTCCCCGGATTTCACGTGGTGAAAAGGCGGTGGGTGGTCGAACGAAGCCTTGGGTGGATCATGCTGAAAAGGCGCCTCACCCGCGACTACGAGACCCTGCCAGCCAGCTCCGAAGCCATGATCCACATCGCCTCGATCGACAACCTCACCAAGCGCATAACGGACGAGACCACACCAACCTGGCGAGGAACCTACTAGGACATAAAGGGCGAACTACTCTCATCAAACGCCCTCTCAGAACCGGCTCGAGGACGCGGTTGCGCTGCCCGCGCAGCAGACCCTCGCGCCGCGTCCAGGTCAGCAGGCCCGCCAGCATGCCGTTGAACCGCTGCCACTCCCCGGACGCGCCCATCCGAATCTCCGCGTCCCGCGCCCTTCCGAGCTCCTCGAAGAACTCTGGGTACGCGGTCATCACGCCACCGAAGCGGAGCGCCGCGAAGCAACCCTCAGCGACGCATTCGAGGCGCACCTCAAGGCCAAGGGCCACAACGTCGGCCGGTTCGAGATCCAGGTGAAGAGCAAGACCTCAAGGCTGCTCACCGACCTCTACGACGAGACAGACCACGTCCTCTACGAACTCAAGGGGACGAACCGTCGTGAGGCGGTCCGGATGGCGCTCGGGCCGCTGCTGGACTATGGCAGGTATGTGAACAGTGACGCGCATCCGGACGTACCGCGGCGGGTCGTCCTGTTGCCGTCGCTGCCAGATGAGGACCTGCAGGAGCTGCTCGGCGACCACGGCATCGGCATCGCCTACCAGGATGGGGACACGTTCATTGGCGTGCCGCCATCTGTCCACTGACCAAGGTCGGGAGCGCAGCAGGCACTGATGCGGCAGTTTCTGCGAAGAGCTCTACGCCCTTGCTTCGAGCGAGACGCTCAAGCACCAGGTCACGCAATCGACGTCCCGTCGTCCCCGATCCCACTGGCGACAACGGGGGCGGCTCCCATATTGCGCTGACGGCTTGTAGTGCGCGGTGAGCCGTCCGAGAGACCACTGGCCGCTGTGCCAGGTCGCGGGAGCTGAACCCGGCAGCCGCAGCAGGGTGATCGACTTTCCCGGTTCGGGGCTGAGGTGCCGGTGGCATCTCGTAACCTCGACCCCATGGACCATCCAGTCCCGCACTGCTCGGACGAACTCCCCGACTCCGCGTCTGCGCTGTCGTCGACCGGTGACGGCGTCTGGCAGCGCCTCGCCGCGTACTCCTATCTGAGCGCCCCCGAGCGCCTTGAGTACGTGGCCGTCATGCGGGTCTTTTGCTCGACGCTCCTCGCGGACCTGGCCGTGCCGGACGTGGTGGCCAGGCTCGCGCGGGATACGGCGTGGCAAGGGCAGCCCGGCGCCGATATGGTGACGGCGCGGCTGGAGCAGCTGGTGAAGTGGGGGAATCTGCTGCGCAGCAGTCACACCGT
This sequence comes from Streptomyces sp. TLI_235, assembly GCA_002300355.1. Classification (NCBI taxonomy): domain Bacteria; kingdom Bacillati; phylum Actinomycetota; class Actinomycetes; order Kitasatosporales; family Streptomycetaceae; genus Streptomyces; species Streptomyces sp. TLI_235. Next base: position 510,415 of record NSGV01000003.1, on the reverse strand, counting down.
GAAGGCTGCCAGCATTGCCGAGTACCAGCGTTCGCGCGCTCGGTACCAGCTCTCGAAGCTTGGCGAGCAGGTGCAGCGCGATGCGGAGGAGGTGCTGGCGAGCGCCGATGCGGCGCGCGAGGTCAGCAGTGAGCTGCTGGCCCTGGTCGACCGCGGGTTGCGTGAGATCGCCACTGCCGTCGGCCGGCCGGGGGGTGCCGATCCGCAGGAGGCGCTCGAAAAGGTCAGCACGCTGTTCGTGCAGTTCGCCGAATTCGCCGAGTCGGTAAGGGACTTCTACGCCTACCTCGGCCAGGTGCTGTCCCGATACGACCTGGACGGCGCCGAGTACCAGGGGTTCAAGGAACTGCTGCTGGACTATGTGGAGGCGATCACGGAAGAGGTCGCCTTCCGGTCGCCCAGGATCGCGGCCACCTTAGGCCGGCTCTGGCCAGACCTGGAGGAACTGTTGAAGTTGATCGGCGCGCACGCCACGGGGTTGGGCGCCCTGGGCGACGGCCTGCCCGAAATCCGCGTGCAGCGCAGCCGGGGGCGCGAACTCGCCGATTGGGAGGCGCTGCGCGACTGGTTCGTGGACACGGACGGGCGGGGCAGCCAGGTGGACCAACTGCGGGACGCGACGTTGCGCGCGCTGCAGTCGCTGCTGGCCAACGCCAAGCGGATGCTGCGCTCGGCGGCAGGGGAGATGTCGCGCCGCCGGGATCTGCTGCGGCTGGCGGCTTGGTTCGACGCCGCCGACCCCGAGGAAGCGCACGACCTCGCGGTTGCGGCGTTCGGGCTCTACAGCGCACGGCACCTCGGCCTCGCCCCGGACCCGGACGGCACCGTGCCGGCCTATGTCAGCTGGTGGAACGGTCCGACGGTCGAGGTGCCGGTGGCGCTGCGTGAGCGCGGCAGCCGGGCGCCGCGCGGCCGGGCGGCCGCAGTGGAGGACCACTCGGAGCAGAAGGCCCGCCTGCTTGCGGCGGCCCGCGAGCAGGCCACCGCCCGGCAGGAGGCAGCCGACGAACTCCGGAGCGTCGCCAGCCGCTTCGGTCAGGTGCGGCTGAGCGCCCCCGCCATGGCACTGCTGCTGGAACTGCTGACCACGGCGCTCGGGAACTCGATGCTGCGGTGGGCCGACCCGCCTGCGCCCCACGGGTTCGGCCTGCAGGACGCCCAGGCTGTCGAGGCCGAACTGGACCTGCGCCTGACGCTGCGCCGAGTACCGGGACGCACGACCGTGCTGCGCTCGGTAGACGGAGACCTGGTGGTCGACGACGTGGAGATCGGAATCACCACCGCCGAACGGCCCGGCCAAGGCGACGCGGTCGAGGAGGTAAGCGCCTGATGGCACTGCCCTCCTCGCACGACGTCGCTCTCACCGCCGAGCGGCGCAGCGCCGCCCGGCTGCTGCTGCGCCACCCGCTGGTCACCGCCGACGGGCCGCACGCCGACACCTTCCCACTGGTGCGCCGGCACGCGGACTGGCTGGTCCAGCGGTTCCAACAGATCCTGGGCTACCGCTTACTGGTGGAGGCGTCGTACGCGCGCCTGTTCAAGGCAGGCCTCGGACCAGGCTCCGGGCACCGGATGGAGCGCTCGACCGGTACGCCGTTCACTCCACGCACCTACGCCTACCTGGCGCTGGCCCTGTCCGTGCTGGTGACCGCGCCCGAGCAGCTGCTGCTGTCCCGGTTGGTGGCCGACCTTCGGGCGGCGGCGGCCGACGCGGGCCTGGTGGTCGACGACTCCGGCCGGGCGGTGGAGAAGCGCACCCTCGCGGCGGCCCTTCGCCAACTCGTCGCCTGGGGCGCGTTGACCGAAACCGAGGGAAGCGTCGGCTCGGTCACCGCAGACCAGGACGGCGAGGCCCTGTTGACCGTCAACCGGGACATCGCCCGCTCGATCGCGGCAGGCCCGCTGAGCCACAGCAGCGACGGTGCGGACCTCATCCTGCGCGCCGCCGATCCCGGATTCGGCGGGCCGCGGACCTACGTGCGCCGGCAGCTGGTGGAGACCCCTGCCGTCTATCTCGACGAGCTGACCGACGCCGAACGCGAATGGCTACGCACCCGCCAGCGGCGAGAGGCCCAGGCCTTCGCCGAACTGCTCGGCCTGGAAGCCGAGATCCGCGCGGAGGGCATCGCCATGATCGACCCGGATGACGAGCTGACGGATCTCCAACTCCCCGGCACCGGGACAGTCGCGCAGGCCGCGCTGCTCCTGGTCGACCGCCTGGTGAGACGGCTGCGCCCCGAGGGAGCAGGGCACCCGGCGACCGGCGGCCGCCTGACCGTGGGCGTGCCGATCCCTCCGGGCCTGGTCGGCGAGCTGATCGACGAGTTGCTCGACCAGTACGGGCAGCGCGCGAACTGGCACCGCGGATACCTAGAGGACCCGTCCGCCCTGCGCGCTGACGTCCTCGAACTCCTCAGCCGCATGCGATTGGTGGCCCGAGCAGGCCGGCTGCGCTCCGACGGCCACGGGGTGCCGCCGCAGTACCAGGTCTCGGCCGGCGACGGCCGAGCGGTCACCGACGTGTCCGCCGCTCGGCCCGGCGCCACCGGCGAGTGGGTGCTGCTCGCCGCCGCCGCCCGGTACGCCACGGCCGTCTCGATCAAGCGCGCCGATCGGCAGGCCCCGCAGATCGACCGCAACGGAGAGACCCCCTCGTGAACCGGATCCAGCCGCTCCCGCAGCACACGGCCCCGCACCGCTTCAGGCTCAACCGGGCCGGGATCCTCAACGTCTGGCAGTACGATCGGCAGGAGTTCCTGTTCGGCGGCGGCCGCCTGCTGCTGCGCGGGAAGAACGGCGCGGGCAAGTCCAAGGCCCTGGAGATGCTGCTGCCGTACCTGCTCGACGCGGACGCCCGCGCCCTCGACGCGACCGGAACCGGCCGTACCACACTGGCCTGGTTGATGCTCGATGGCTTCCAGCAGACCAACCGCCTCGGGTATCTGTGGGTCGAGTTCCGCCGAGTAGACGAGGACGGCACCGAGCACCACCTGACGGTCGGTGCCGCGGTCAGCGCGTCGAAGTCCACCAACTCGGCCAAGCCCTTCTTCTTCACGACCGCACTGCGCGTGGGGGAGGACCTCGACCTCGTCGAGTCCGGGCAGCCGCTGCCGCTGGACCGGCTGCGGTCCGCCGTCGGCGCCGACAACGTGCTGGACCGGCCCGCCGACCACCGCGCCAGGGTGGCCCGCGAACTGTTCGGACTGGCCGACGCCGCCCGCTACCGCAACCTCACCCAGCTGCTGCACCGACTGCGTCGCCCGACCACCGGGGACCGGATCGAATCCGGCGGCTTGGTGACCGTCCTCGGTGAGACCCTGCCGGCGCTCGACGAGGACGTGATCGACAGTGTCGCCCGCAACCTCGACGACCTCGACAGCGTCCGCACCGACCTCGGGCGGCTGGAGCGGACGGATGAGGCGCTGCGCCGGTTCCTTGGCAGTTACCGCGGCTACCTCCAAGGGGCCCTGCGCCGACGGTCGAACGAGGTTCTCGCCGAGCTCCGCACGCTCGCCGAGCGCAGGCTCGCCGCCGGAGAGGCCACCAGGAAGGTCACCGCGCTGCGCACCGAGGAGGCCGAGGCCGCCGAGCGGCGCGACGCGCTGACCCAGGAGCACGCGACGGCTGAGGCAGACCTCGCCACCCTGCGGGCGAGTTCCGGCTTCCGGAGCCTGCACGAACTGGGCGAGCGACGTCGCACCGTGGAGGCGATCCAGACGACGGCCCGGGCCACCCACACGGCGCTCGGGCGGGCCCACGACGCGCAAGCGGCCGCCGGGTCCGCGCTCACCGCGGGAGCGGTGCGGACGGCGGGGCAACTGCGCGAGCTCGGCGCGGCCCACCGCGAATTGTGCGGGCAGGCCGAGCGGTCCGGACTGGCACCGGCGCACCTGGGCGATCCGGTCGGCGGCACCGCCTCGGTGCTCGCCGCGGCGGCCGAGCAGGAGGTCACCGATCCGGGCGGTGGCACCGCCCTGATGCACACCGAGCGGGTGGAGGCCTTCGACACCACTGGGACAGCGGCCTCCCTGCGCTCCTGGAGCACCCGACTCGCCGCCGCCGAACCGGTGGTGAAAACCCGGCTCCGTACCGTCTCGGAACTCGCGGGGCTCCTCGACGGGCTGCGCGAGGCCGAAACGAAGGCGCGGGAGGCGGACACCGAGCACGAACGCCTGGAGGAGCAGGCCCAGGCCGAGGCAGACCGGGTGGCGGAGCGCGAAGCGGCGGTTGTCACGGCGAGCGCGGCGTACGCGGCCGAGGTCGGGGCATGGGCGGACCGGCTGGAGGAACGATCGGGGGCACCCACCGACGGCGTGCGCGCCGCGGTAGGACGCGACCCCGCCGCGGAAGCGTCCTTCGAAGACCGCACGCTGCCCGTCTCGGTCGCCGAGGAGGTGACGTCCGCCGCGTTCCAGGCGCTCGAGCCATATCGGCGCGACCTGGAGGACCGGCGTGAACGAGCCGCTCTCCGCTCACACGACCTCACCCGGGCGCTCGACGCCGTCCGCGCCGAGAAGGCTGAATGGGAACAGCGCAGCGACCCGGTCCCGCCGAAGCCGCCGCACCGCGACGCCCCCCGATCTCTGCGTACTGGCGCCCCGCTGTACCGGCTCGTCGACTTCGCCCCGCAGCTGAGCGAGGCGGAACGAGCCGGTATCGAGGCGGCATTGGAGGCATCAGGGGTCCTCGACGCGTGGGTCGGCGCGGACGGCATGCTGCTCGACCCGCTCACCCTGGACACCGTAGTCACCGCCACCATGCCCGTCGTCGGCCCGTCACTCGCCGAGGTGCTGCACCCCGTGCCCACCGGCGACAGCGGTGTGACGGCAGCGCAGGTCGCCCGCATCCTGGCGGCCGTCGCTCTGGTGCCAGCCGGTGCCCCACTCGGCACGGCAGCGGGCGGAGCGGTGAGCACGGACGGCCGCTGGCGGCTCGGCGTCACCGGCGGCGCCCACACCAAGCCGGTGGCGGAGTACGTCGGCGCGGAGGTCCGGGCACAGACCCGCCTGCGCCGCATCGCCGAGCTCACCGAACACCTCGCGGGCCTCGAAGACCAGGCACGGGCCGCGCAGTCCGAGCTGGCGGACCTCACCAAGCGCCAGGACGACCTCGAACTGCTGCGGCGCCCGCCGCGCGAGCAGCAGCTCACCGGGGCCTGGGCACGCCTGGAGGAGACCGAGCGGGTCGCGGCCGGCCTACGACAGCAAGCCGCGACGGCGGCCCGCACCGCCCAGGACGCCCGCTCCGGCTGCGTCGACGCCCGCCGCCGCGCCGAAGCCACCGCCACCGCCCACGACCTGCCAGCCGACCGGGACGCGCTGCTCACCGTACGGTCCGCGCTGGAGGCCCTGGCCGACGGCACCCGACGACTGCGCGGTCGCGTTGACGCCACCGCCGAGAACCTCGCCGCCCACCGCGACGAACGCCGCAGCTACGAACGGGCCCGCACCGCTCGGGAGGAGGCCGAGCTGGAGTACGCGCGGCGGGCGGACGAGCTGGCGAAGGCCCGCCGGGAGATTTCCACGCTGGAGAGCGCGGTCGGAGCGACCGAGCAGAACATCCTCGCCAAGGAGCAGACCATCGTCCGGCGCCTCGACGAGATCGGCGAAGAGCTGCCCAAGGCGAGGCGCACGGCCGAGCGCCTGCACGACGACGTGGTGCGCGGCGAGCTAGACGAGCGGACCAGGCGCGAGGAGCTCCAGACGCAGGAGACCCAGGTGATCCGGTGTGGACGCGCCCTGCGGACCGCCCTGGCGACACCCGACATCATGCGCGGCGCGGCACTGGGCGAACTCACGGACGAACTGGCGGTCCCGGACCCGATCCAGGAAGACGCCAGGACCAGGCTGCGAGCCCTGCAGGCCCTGGTCGAGGCGGTGCAGCGCGGCCTGGACCCCGAGCGGCGCGACGTCTCCGACACCGCGCTTCTCAACCGGTTCAACGAACTGCGCGACCAACTCGCCGGCGGCTACGACGCGACCCTGGAGGAGCCCGACGGCATCAAGGTCTGCCGACTCGTCGACGACACCGGCCCGCACGACGTGGCGCTGGTCGGCGAACGCATCGCCAGGCAGGCCGACGACGCCCGAGCCCGGCTCACCGACCGCGAGCGGGAGGTCTTCCAACGCTTCCTCACCGGAGAGTTGGGCGACCACCTGTCCGCCCAACTGCTCGCCGCGGGAGCGCTGGTCGACGCGCTCAACACCACCCTGCGATCCGTCCGCACCTCGCACGGCCTCGGAGTGGAACTCGACTGGCGACTGGCCGACACCGTCGACGCGGACATCCGGGCAGCCGTCGAACTGCTGCGCAGCCCCTCGGGGCTGCGCACCCGCGAGCAAACGGAGCAACTGAGGGAAATCCTGCAACGCCGCATCGAGGACGCCCGCCGCGCCGACCCGGCCGTGGGCTACGCCGCGCACCTGCGGACCGCGCTCGACTACCGGACGTGGTTCACCTTCCAGCCGTGGGTGCTGGACGACGCGTCCACCGCCCGCCGACGCAAGTTCACCGGGAGGACCGGGCTCAGCCAGGGGGAGCAGCGGGTCCTCTCCTACCTCGCACTCTTCGCGGCCGCCGCCGCGTACTTCACCACGCTCGCCGAGACCGCCCCGCAGGCGCCCCGACTGATCCTCCTCGACGACGCCTTCGCCAAGGTCGACGAGCCGACCCACGGCCGGCTCGGCCGCATCCTCGTTGACCTCGACCTCGACTTCGTCCTGACCAGCGAGCGCCTGATGGGCACCTGGCCCGACGTGCCCGCACTCCATATCTACGAGTGCCTGCGCGACCCGCACGTGCGCGGTGTCGCCACGCTGCACTACGCCTGGAACGGACGCAACCGCCGTGAAGTTCCACCCTGCGGTTGGACACTCTCTGTCTATGCCGTGAAGTTCCACCCTGCGGTTGGACACTCTCTGTCTATGCCGCGAGGGTGTGACCTTGCTGGTGCCGCTGGCGGATTTCGAGTGGCGTGAGGTAGCCCCACTCGGGGTGTTTCCGCAGGCGCCTGCGGTTGTAGAAGGTCTCGACGAACGCGAAGACCTCCGCGCGGGCGGTGGCGCGGTCCGGCCAGACCCGGGTGCCGATCTCCTCCTTCAATACGGCGAAGAAGCTCTCGGCGGCGGCGTTATCGTAACAGGAGCCGACTCTTCCCATCGACTGCCTCATGTCCAACTTGCTTATCTCGCTTCGGAATTCAGTCGACGTGTATTCGCTGCCGCGGTCCGTGTGGAAGATGCAGCCGCGTTCCAGGGCGCCGCGGCCGGCGGCCATCCGCAGGGCGGCCACCGGCAGTTCGGCGCGGTGGTGGTCGGCCATCGCGTAGCCGACGACCTCGCGGGTGGCCAGGTCGATCGCGGTGGCCAGGTAGAGCCAGCCCTCTTCGGTTGGCAGGAAGGTCATGTCGCCGACGAGCCGCATCCCGGGGCGGGGTGCGGTGAAGTCGCGCCCGATCAGGTCCGGGGCGAAGACCGGCTTGCGGGCCTGGCGGGTCAGCCCGCGGCGCCGGCGCCGGGTGACACCCGCGATGCCGCGCTCGCGCATGATCCGCTCCACCTTCTTGCGGTTGACCACTCGGCCCCGGCGGCGTAGTTGCGCATGCACGCGCGGGACGCCGTAGGCGCCCCTGGACGCCAGGTGGATCACCGTGATCTCGGCGGCGAGCAGGTCCTCGGCCCGTTCGCGGGCGCGGCGGGCCTGCTCACCGGCGCGCCAGGCGTAGAAGGAGGAGCGGGCGATGCCCAGGACGCGGCAGATCCGCTTGACGCCCCAGGCGCCGTGGTGGTCCTCAACGAAACGGAAGCGGATCAGGAGCCGTCAACTAACTACTGCCTGTTTCGGCCCTGCTCCGGCCTGTGACGTGGTAGATGGTTTCCGTGGGGATGACGGAAGTAACGCTGGCCGCGCTGGACGCGAAGTTGGCGGCGGTGCTGCCGCACCTGGACGAGCGGCAGCGCCGCTTGTATCTGGCCTCCGAGGCCGGGGCGTTGGGCCATGGCGGAGTCGCGGCGGTGGCCAGGCTGGCAGAAGTGTCCGAGTCGACCATTGCCCGGGGGCGCGACGAGCTCGCGGGCGGCGCGCCGGTGCTGGGACGGGTTCGCCGCCCCGGCGGCGGACGCAGGCCGGCCGCCGAACGTGACCCTGGCCTGCTGCCGGCACTCGAGGCCCTGATCGAGCCGCATGAGATCGGCGACCCGGTCTCGCCACTGCGCTGGACCACCGCCTCGTTGCGGGACCTGGCCCGGGAGTTGACCGAGGCAGGCCATCCGGTCAGCGCCACGGCCGTGGGCAAGCTGCTGCGCTCGATGGGCTTCAGCCTCCAGGGCATGGTCAAGACTCGTGCTGGGAGCCAAGTCCCTGACCGTGACGCCCAGTTCCGGCACATCAACACCACGGTCGAGCGGTTCTTGGCACAGGGCTTTCCGGTGGTGAGCGTGGACGCGAAGAAGAAGGAGCCGATCGGCGACTTCGCCCGCGCGGGCCGCACCTACCGCCCCAAGGGCCGGCCGATCACCGCCCCGGACCACGACTTCCTGGACCCAGACACCCCGATCGCCATTCCCTACGGCGTCTACGACCTGGGACTGGACACCGGCTGGGTCAACGTGGGCACCGACCGCAACACCGCCGCCTTCGCGGTGGAATCCCTGCGCCGTTGGTGGAACCGCCAGGGGCGCATCGACTACCCCAGTGCCACCCGCCTGCTGGTCACCGCCGACTCCGGAGGAGCCAACTCCGCGGACTCCCACCTGTTCAAGAAGGACCTGGCCGCCTTCGCCGACGAGTGCGGGCTCAGCGTCACCGTCATGCACTTTCCGCCCGCGACTTCAAAATGGAACAAGGTCGAACACCGACTGTTCTCCCGGATCACCCACAGCCTGCGCGGTCAGCCGCTGACCAGCTACGAAGTGCTGCTGCAGACCATCTCGGCCACCCGCACCAGCACCGGGCTGACCGTCCAGGCCGTCCTCGACGAGAACGAGTACCCCACCGGCCGGACGCTCACCAAAGCCGAGCGATCGGCGGTCCTGCAGCGTGTCGAACGCGACAGCTTCCACGGGGAGTGGAACTACACCATCGCCCCTTACGACCCCCAGCAGGCACCGCCGGCCGAGCCGGAACAAGCGAAGGCACCCCCGATCCCGGCCGAGGCCACCTTCCTGCTCACTCATCCGGCCCTGACCGGCATGTCCCGCGAGCAGTTCGACCGGCTCGTGGAGGAACTCGAGCCCTTCCGCCGGGTCCTGGCCGAGACCGAGCGCGAGAAGAGGAAGGGCATCAACCGGCGCGGATACAACCCCGGGGTCGGCTTCCTCGACCACCGTCACCGCGTGCTGGTCGCCGTCCTGCACCACCGCAACACAATCACCCTGACCCTGGCCGCCCAACTGCTCGGCCGAGTACCCACGAGCCTGAACTACCACGCACACCGCACCAGGCCACTGCTCGCCTTCGCCACCCCGGACATCACCGCAGCCCTCGCCCATCCCCGGCGGACCCACCCACCCCGCACGATCGACGCCCTCCAGAACGCGATCACCGACCACGAGAGCAACATCAAATCAGGCAGTAGTTAGTTGACGGCTCCTCACCGTGTCGTCTCGGCCGCGAAATAGGCGGCCGCCTTGCGCAGGATCTCGATGGTCTTCTGCTGCTCGAGGTTCTGCCGGCGAAGCCGGGTGAGTTCCTCGCGTTCGGGACTGGTCAACTCACCGGGACCGCCTTCGCCCCGGTCGGTGCGGTCCTGCTTCACCCAGCCTCTCAGCCCCTCCGGGCTGACCCCCAGCTCCCGGGCGATCTCGGTGACGTTCCGGTGCGGCGACGAGCGCACCAGCGCGACCGCGTCCCGCTTGAACTCCGCCGTGTACCGCTTACTCATGTTGCTCTTGCTTCCCACCTGAAACTGCTTCCTCCGGGCTCACATGTCCCAGTCTCCAGGTGTCCAGCCGCAGGGTGGAACTTCACTCACTCATTTCAAGATCACGCCACCGTGACCCCTGTCACCAACCTCCGTGGTCAGTACACCTAGGGCTTGGCCCCACGCCTTCCCGAGCGGACCCCCCGAGCACGACGCCCGGGCGGTCAGTTCGGCGTTCACGGCCGTCCGGCCAGCACTGTCGCGACGGATTCCGAATTTTCCGAGAGCTTTCCATTTGGCCAGGTCAGATGGCATTCAAGGCAGCCGTTGAGCTCTCGTTCCGCGATGGGTGAGGGGGAATCGCTGCGGATTTCGTGCACACTGGGCTTCGGGACGCCGACGTCCCACCCCTCCGGCGGAACCGGATCCGGGCAGCTGACTCGGCCGGCTCCGCCCGGCAACCGCCCGAGGCACGGTGTGTTCGGTGCCGGTCCGGGAGGATTCCCCCGTCGCCTGCCAGTACCGGCCGGTCTTCCACGGGCTCCATCCACCCACGAGTCCGGTGCCCGGCCATCCGCCTCCGACCGCGGGAAGCCGGATCGGCGCCACCCGGTGCAACCCACCGCACGCCGATCTCCCTCCACATCACGACACGATCGACCCACGTGATACTGCTCTACCGAGGAACATCACCCATGACCCACGGAGCCCACCCGAATGCTCCCGCACCTCGTGCGAACATCGATCAGGCCCGCGACTGCGCGGACTGCCGCGGCTGGGGAACCGTGATCACCCCGGACGGCCGCCACGAACTGTGTCCCGCCTGCCAGCGGCCCGACATCGAGTATTCGTCGACCGTCGGGCCCTGACCCGCAGTCATGGCGATCAACGACTTCGCGACCACCGAGTTCCAGCTGGTGCTGCTCCGCCGGATGGCCGACTTCCACCCGGATCTGGTGGAGCAGGCCGTACGCCGACTGGGAGCGACCCGCTCCGACCTGCGGACTTCGCGGATCCGGACGGTGGCTCGAAGCAGTGGACCGGCCCGGGCCGCCGTAATGATCACCTCGGGAACGAGTGGCGCCGGTCCGGCGGGATCCGACGGGCTGAGCGGGCGCCTGCCGTGCAGGCCAGGGCCGGGAGAAGGCTCACCTGCTCGGCGGAACGGCCTCGCCCAGGTCGTCGACGCGGACTTCCTGGAGGAGGCCCCAGGCACCCGCTGCTCCAAGATCGACGGAATCAGCGACTCCACGACGAGTCCGGTGGCCCCAAGGCGCAGGCCGGGATTGCGTCGCTGGACGTCGCGCAACTTCCCGGGCGGCAGCACCATGTCGTCGGGGTTGTCGTTCGCGCCGAGCATCGCCGGGAGTTGCTCGAGCAGCCAGTCGGCGCCGGGCCCCCCGCGGTTGCGGCGACAGCGCCGTCGGCCGGCCGCAGCACGATGCGCAGGGTCCCGAGACCGGCCGGCGTCCGGGAGGCCCGCCACACGGCGCTCGCATCGATGCGGATCGTCGGGTCGCCCGCACCGCGGCGCAGCGGGGAGACCAAGGACTTCAGGTCCAACGCGTACGGCGGGCACCACACGCGCGATCGTGTTGCGCTGTCCACTGCTGTCACCGCCCATGCCGGGTAGTGCGTCGCCGTCGGGGCTCGGCGGCAACGGGACATCGTACGCGACCAGCGTGACGGTGGCCGGCGCTTCGGTCCAGCGCGGCATGGCCGCCCGGGCTCCGGACCCTGTGGCGATCGGCCGCGATCGGTGCCCGGCCGTCGTGACGACGCGGTGGTCCGATGCCACAGGAGACACAGGGGCGGGCCGGCTACCAGCGCTCGACGAACCGGGTGAGCAAGCGCACGCTGGCGCCGCTCCTCCGCAAGCACCTCAGCCAGTACAGCCCGGTCGACGTACGGGTCGACCTCCGCCTCCAGCAGCTGGTGCAGCTCGTCCGGGTCCAGGGCTTCGACCTCCCACTGCACTGGGTCGTCGGGGTCGAAACCGTAGCGGGCGGCGAAGCGCGGCCACCTCGGGTCGCTCTTCTTCCCTTCGGTGGCCGGCAGGCCGTACGCGCGGCGCTGTTCGTCGGTGAGCAGGACTGTGGACGGTCACGTAATTCGGCTCTGGCGCTGATCTTGTGACGCGGCGCTCTGGTGGGCATGGACCCCGCGCGGGAGATGGGGGGCTTCCAGCGCAGTGCCCTTGGGTCACCGCCAGGAAGGGTTGCGGCTCGGCAGCCAGGGGCCAAAGAGAGACTCGTACTCTCCTGCCTCGCTCGTGAGGACGAAGTCAGGGGACGTGGCAGACACCGCGGCGTGCAGGTGGGCCAGCAGGACCGGGAACGAGCTGAGCTCCAGGTCCAGTGCCTGAGCGATCGTTGCTCGATCCGCATCCATCCCGGGCTCGTTCCTGAGCTCGTCGTCGCGAAGGTGGTCGGCGGTCGTGCGCATGACGGTCAGATCACCTGTGCCCGAGAACTTCAGGCAGTCCCACCATGACGGCAGTCCAACAATGATCTCCAGCGCCTCGGCCAAGCTCCGGCCGATCAGGCCGGCCTGCCCTTCCGAGCTGGCGTAGAGCACGGAGCGGTCCCTGCTGCTGTCGCCGCAGAGGAAGAAGGTGCCGCCGGTGTAGTCGCCTGCAACGCCTTCCAGGCTTGCGCCGGACGAGAGACGGACAGGCTCGCCCGGATCGTTGCGCGAGAGGTCAAATTCGCAAACCCGCCAGAGCGCGGCTGCCAGATCGCGGTCCCGCCGGATCGAGTCCAGGATTTCTTCGTCGCGAGTCACCCCGGGGACGATAGCAGTGCACCCACGTGCGACCCGATGTGTGGCGGCTGTGATCATGGCCCGGGTGTTCTTCGCGGAGTTTCGGGGTCCTGTTCCCTCATCTGGCCGGTGTCGTGGTGGAGTTGGTCGATCGGGCTGCGGTCGGCATGGTCACGATGCATGCGCGGGCCCGCACCGTGGGGGCGGACTGTCCGCACTGCGGTAGTGCGTCGGCCCGGGTGCACGGCCGGTACACGCGCCGGCTCTCGGATGCCACGGTCGGCGGCACCAGCGTGGTGATCGAGCTGCTGGTGCGGCGGTTCAAGTGCGAGAACCCGGCCTGCCGGGCGGTGACCTTCGCCGAGCAGATCGCCGGGCTGACGAGCCCGCATGCCCGCTACACGCCGCAGGTTCGCCGGCAGTTGACCTCGATTGCACTCGTGCTGGCCGGCCGTGCGGGCGCCCGGCTGGCCGGGGCGCTGGGCCTGCCCGTGGCCAAGGACACCCTGTTACGCCTGGTCCGCGCCGCACCGGAAGATCCCGTCGGGAAGATCCGGGTGCTTGGTGTCGATGATTTCGCGCTGCGCAAGGGCGACTCGTACGCCACGATCCTGGTGGACCTGGAAAGACGGTGCCCCGTGGACGTCCTGCCCGGACGGGACGCCGAGCCGCTGGCCGCCTGGCTGAAGGACCATCCGGAAGTAGAGATCATCTGCCGGGATCGCGCCGGGGCCTACGCCGAGGGCGCCCGCGTCGGCGCCCCGCAGGCTCAGCAGGTCGCCGATGTCTGGCACTTGTGGCACAACCTCGGCGAGGCCGTGGAGAAGACCGTCTCCACCCACTACGCCTGCGTCCGGGCCGCGTTCGAGAACAGCGAACCGGCCGCCCCGCCGACGAGCGACGACATCTGGCTGACGCCACCGGAACCGGCCGCCGCGATGCTGGACGTCTGCGGACGAGACCGCCGACTGGTTACCCGGACCAGGGAACGCTACACCGCCGTGCGACAGCTCCTGGACGACGGCAGCACGCTGGAGGAGATCTGCCGGACACTGCGTCTGGACCGGTCCACCGTGCGCCGCTTCGCCCGGGCCGGCAGCATCGACGAGCTGCTGGTCAAAGCGACGAACCGGTCCACCATCCTGGACGAGTACAAGCCCTACCTCAACCAGCGCTGGAACGAGGGCTGCCACGACAGCACCCAGCTCCACAAGGAGATCGCCACCTCGGGCTTCGTCGGGAGCATCCAGACCGTCCGCCGCTACCTCCGCCCGCTCAAGGCCGCCATCGCCGCGCCGCCGGTGCCTCGTCCGGCTCCGCGGCCGCGCCGCATCGTCCGCTGGATCATGACCGATCCCGGACACCTGACAGCCGATGAAGCCACCGATCTCAAGGAGGTCCGGGTCGGCTGTCCCGAGCTCGACGCTGTCACCCGGCACGTCCGCGACTTCGCCGCCATGATGCGTGACCTGCGGGGCGATCAACTGCTCTCCTGGATGGAGCGGGTCCTCGCCGACGACCTGCCCGCCCTGCACTCCCTGGTCAACGGACTGAGCCGCGACATCGACGCCGTCACCGCCGGACTGTCCACCTCATGGAGCTCAGGCCAGGTCGAAGGACACGTCACAAGGACAAAACTATTCAAAAGGCAAGGATACGGACGAGCCAACCTCGACTTCCTCCGCAAGCGCGTACTACTCACGCCCTGAACCGACACCGTCACAAGATCAGCGCCAGAGCCCGTAATTCCCCAAGGGCTGTGGTCAGGTAATTCCCCAGGTCCTGGCTGTGTGAGGGGCTAGGTTGGTGAGCGTGACGACGCGGGGACGGATGTATCGGTATGTGGGTCCGGCTGAGTTGAAGGAGCTCGTCCGGGCGGGTGGTGAGGGTCGGAGCATGCGATCGTCGGCGGACTTCGTCGAGTGGGCCTCCGCGCTGACCCCGGATGAGTTGACCGAGCCGTTCACGTTCGTCGTCGATGCCGGCGGGGTGTTGCGACTGGCCGCGCGCCGCAGCGAGCACGTGGTGTGCGCCGGCGGCGAAGAGGTGCTGAGCGCCGGTGAGATGAGCTTCCGTGAGGAGTCCGGGCGGTGGGAGGTCGAGGAGGTCAGCAACCAGTCGACCGGATACTGCCCGGACGTCATCTCATGGCCGACCGTGGCCGAGGCCCTGGACCGGATCAGGGTCCAGCGCCCGTCCGGCTTCACCCATGAGGTGGTCTTCCGCCGCTGCCGCTCCTGCCAGGAGCTCAACATCGTGCGGGAGGAGGACTTCGTCTGCGTCTTCTGCGGCGAGGACCTGCCGCCCTCGACGTCCTCCGCGACCCGGACGGGGCGCTGACGACGGTGTGGCGGCTCGGGATCTCGCCCGGCCTGTGCAAGCACGAGGGCACCCAGAGCATGGACTGGGCCCTGGAGTTGATCGCCGACGACACGAACCCGGGCCGGCACATCAAGGGCGGCGACGCCGTCGCCGAGGGGGAGTGGCCAGACATGGACACCATCGACCGCGGGCTGGAACGCGCCCTGCAGACCCAGCCCATCCCCAAGACCCTCCCCGGGCGGGTCAACTTCCTCATCCGGCAGTACAAGGGCACCCGCGCCGTCGCCGCTTACTTCGGCGTCTCCATCCGCTCCGTCGTTTCGAAGGGCTGCACCTCCAGGGGAGTCCAGGGCGACCCGGGCAGTGCCGCAGTGAGGATCGCCTCATCGGTGGAGTGGGGGTGGATGCCCGCCTCCTGGCCCGGGGTGCGGCAGGTCAGTGCGGCAGCCTGAAGCAGCGGAGCCGCGTCGGTGGAGTCGCCCGGGTATTCCGCGCCCTTCGCGGTGGCCACGCGTACCAGGTGCAGGCGGTTCTCTGTCAGGGTGCCGGTCTTGTCGAAGCAGATGGTGTCCATCCGGCCGAGCGCCTCCAGGGCACGCGGGGTGCGCACGAGGATGCCGATCCGGCCGAGCCTGCGGGTCGCGGCGAGTTGCGCGACGGTCGCCACCAGCGGCAGGCCCTCCGGGACGGCGGCCACCGCGACCGCCAGCCCGCCCCGGACCGCATCCCGCACCGGCCGACCCCGCAGCAGCGACAGGCCGGTCACGGCGGCACCGCCGAGCAGCGTGAACGGCAGCATCTGGCTGGTCAGTTCATGCAACCGTGCCTGGACGCCGGGCGCGGGCCGGGCACGCGAGGCCAGGTGCGCGGCGCGGCCGGCCTCGGTCTGATCGTCGGTGCCCACGACGACGGCCCGGCCGTGGCCGGCGACGACGGTGGTGCCCTCGAAGACCATGCAGTGGCGGTCGGCCACCGGGGCGTGCGGGGTGGCGTCCACCTGTTTGGGGGTGGGCAGCGACTCGCCGGTCAGCGAGGACTCGTCCACCTCCAGCTCCTGTGCCTCCAGCAGCCGGGCGTCGGCCGGTACGACGTCGCCGGTGTAGAGCTCGACCACCTCGCCCGCGGCCAGCCGGCGCGCCTCCACCATTCGGGTCTGTCCAGTCTTCAAGTCGACCACTTGGCGGGCTCGTTGACGCTGCCCCAGCTTGAGTCCGGCGAGTGCTTGCTCGGCGCGCAACCGCTGCACCCCGCCGACCAGGGCATTCACGCCCATCGCGCCGGCCACCATCAGCGCGTCCACCGACGACCCCAGCAGGGCGGAGGCCGTCGCGCCGACCAGGAGCAACGGAGTGAGCGGATCGTGCAACTCGGCATGGACAGCAGTGATCAGACGAGCCATCAGGCGCTCGGGAGCGAAGACCGGAAGCCGCGCGACCTTGCCGACGGCCCCCCGGACGTTCGCAATCGCACTCGGCTCCGCTGCTTTGGCCTGGGCCCTGACCCGCGCAAGTGCCTCCTGCGGTTGCAGGGCGTGCCAGGGCACGCGAGGAGGCGGGTGGGGCGCGCGATCGGTAGTGACGTTCAGCGCGGCGCGCCAGCCCGAGATGAGCGAGGCGGCTGCAGCGGCGTTCACGGGACTGAGCCGGAAACCGAGCGGGAACGTGAGGCGCTTCGACCGGGTGCCGCGGGTCACCACCAGCAGTCCGGCGAGCGCCGCGCCCGCCTCGGCGAAGACCTTCGCCTGCCCGCCGACGGTACGGGCGGCGGGAATCGCGGCCAGCAGCCGCCAAGCCCCGGCCAGCCCGTGCAGCAGCAGCACGTCCGCGCCCCACACCACCGCGCCGACGTCGTCGGTGAGCGAGACGGCGATGTTGCCGCGCAGGAGACCGGCCAGTACTTCCTGGCTCTCCGCGCCCAGGTCCTACTCGGTCGCTGCCTGGCCGCAGGGGACGTGAGCGATAGTCATGACCACGCGGCCGCCGCGCTGGAGCTCGCGGACCACCTCGGCCAACGGCCGCTCCGAGCCGACGAGTTCGTCGGCCAGGGTGCCGAAGTCGCCGAGGGTTCCGTCGTCCTGCACCACGACATGCAGGCCGGCCCGCCGGGCCGCGTCCAGCGCTGCCTCGGCCAGCGGGTCGATCTCCCAGCCGAGAAGGACGGTGCCGATGTCCCGGTCCTGCTCCGATGCGATCATCAGGCCGGTTTCCGACTTGTCCTGGTCGGGGACCGGGCGCAGGCCGAGTCCTTCGCCGGACTCGAGTACCGCCGTCGCGGCCTGCCACAGCCGGTCGTGGTCCCAGTCGTCCACGTTCGGATTGGCGTCCAGGACCGTACGCCGGGTGCCGCGCAGCACCTGCGGATGCAGGACCACCGTGTCGACGAGTTCCAGCTGTCTGAGCCGGTCGAGGTTGCGGACGAGCGCACCCTCGCGGGCCAGTCCGGTGCCCAGGGCCGCAGCGAAGGCGGCCGGGCCGTAGCGCGCGGCCTTCGGGTTCCCGGCCATCAACGCCTCCGCCGCCTCCTGCACATTCCGCGTGAACAGGAGCGTGCCGGCCGCGCCGAACAGGGTGCCGGTGACCGCCTGGTCCCGGTACTCCTCCCCTGGGTAACGGCGGATCGACGGACGGGCGACCTGACGGCCGGCCAGGCTCAACCGCTCCGGTGCGCACACGGTGTCATGGGCGGCATCGAACGCGGCTGCGCGGGCAACGGCCTCGGTCAGCTGACTCGCTCTCAGTGCGGCGTCCAGCACCAGGGCGGTGGGCGACTGCCCGATACCCTGGGCGGCCGCGTTTACCGCGGCTAGCACCAGATCGGTGGCCGACCGCCCCAGACGGCGCCGCAGCACGGACCGGACCCGAGGGTCCTCGCGCAGCAGCGTGACCCCGGCGGTGACCAGGTGCGGTGCGCTTTTCAGTCGGACAGTCCGTGCGGCCACCGCGGTGGTGACACCCACCGCGTCGCAGGCCAGTGCGAGCGCTCCGGAGCGTATGCCGCCCGTGTGGCCCGGATGGGCGGGCTCCAGGACGTCCTCCTGAGGCCGTTCCAGTTTCTGCGCGGCCGCCAGCTCGGTCGCGCGGTCCACCACCCGGTCGGTGACGGCATCCTCCGTCATCTGCACCACCAGCCGGGCCAGGCCACCGTCCCAGTAGGCGGCCAGCACGTCCGGGCGCTTCGCCAGGCCCACAGCCACCCGCCTGGCCGCCGCCTCCACGTTCCGTACGGTGGCACCCTCGCCCGGACGCAACGGGAGCTGTACTCGGGATCCGGCACGCCAGTACCCCCGGCCAGGGGTCATCGCATTCAGTCCGACCCGGCCAACCCGCACCGCCGTCTCCGACACCGCTACCGCACCGCGCGCGGTGGCGCGCACGCCCGCGTCCGCCGTGCCGGCCGTCAGCCGCGCGGCCGCACCAGCGGCCGGTCGGACCTGGCGGGCCACCTGCACGGGTACTCCCAGCGCCAGGTTCAACCCCGCGGCGGGGAGTCGGCTCAGGAACCGCAGGACCATCTCTCACCTTCGTGGAACTTTGGAGGCCTCTCACCCACCGGCCGACGAAGCTGCCGATCCCGAGCCGGCCGTACGGCGTCGGGTCGATGCCGTGGTCGTCTTCGTCTTGGTTGCTGGCGCCTTCTTCGCAGTACGCCGCTTGGTCGTCGCACGCCCCTTGGCCGAGGGCTTCGACGTGGACCGGCGGGTTGTGCCGGTGCGGGCCGCGGCCGTCGAGGTACCGGTCTCGCCGGGCGCTGTGGGACGTGACTGCGTCAGCCACACCACCGCGGCGCCTGCAGCCGCCACCGGCCACTCGACCACGCCCGCCGCACCCAGCAGGCCGGCGCCTGCTTAGGCCGCGATCCGGCGTGAGCGCGGGGAGACGACGCCGACCGTCTCCAGGACGGTGTCGAACGCACTTCTGACCGTGGAGGCGCCAGGCGCATGGCTCACCGTCGTCTTCACCGTGTCAACGGGATGAAGCAGCTTCTCCGCGGCCGGGGAGGACGCTCGCGTTTCTTCACTCATGATCTGTCTCATCTCCTACCCCCATTGCATACCCGCGCTCGCTGCACGAAATCAGCACGGCCCAGGTCAGCCCCCGGATTCAGCCCTCCCGCATGCCCACTGACTGATCAACCCGGGACGAGGAGGATCGGCGTTGGGGAAGAACGCACAGCAGGCCGAGAAGGACAGACCGCACTCGCCCTGAAAGTCCCGGACGGTGCCTGTGTCCCTACCGGCCGGCGCAGCCCGCGCGACAAGGGCCCATCCCGGGCCGGGATGCGCGCCGATCGGGCCGGGCGAGGGCGCTCTTGCGGGCGCGCAGGAGATCGTTGAGGCCGGCGGAGGCGAGAAATAAGGAAGGTGACGGCCATGCAGCAGCGGTGGGTGGAGGGTCGCCGATCAGTGCGGTGTGCAGGGCGTTGCGAATCCTTGGGGCGGTGTGCGCGTGTCAGCTTCGCCGACCAGGACCACGGTGGGGGAGCCATCCGGTGCGGTGCGCCGGCACGAGGTGCGCTCCCTCTGGATCGGAGCGCGCGGAGCGCGACGGCGAAGACCCGCACCGGCCCGTCCCGACCGCGCCTGCCTCACAGCGGCTGTCCGCCGAAGTCCCTGACCCGCCCGACCGCCGCCACGCGGCAGCCCTGCCGCGCCGGGCGGTGGCCGGCCACCGGCTCCGGTCGTTCGGGCGGCGCAGGACTGCGTCGCTGCTGCCCACGCGGGTAGTCGCGTGAGTGCGTCCCGCGATACGGCCTGTCGGGCCGGTGCCCGCCCGGGGGTGTGGAAGGAATGTCGGAATCATGAGCGAGGAAACCGGCCGGGTCTCCGGCAGGAAGGACAGGGACTACAACCTGCTCTGGTACGTCGAGGCGTGCCTGAGCAACGTGCTGCGCCTGGAGAGCTACGTGCAGGACGCTGAGCGGGAGGGCGACGGCGAGGTGGCAGAGTTGTTCCGCAAGGCGCAGGCGGACAGCCGCAAGGGCGCCGAGATGGGCAAGCGGCTGCTCGCCGCCCGGCTGACCGCCGCAGACGCCGGCGAGGGCGGCGGTAAGGGCACCGCAGCGGGTGCTGGTGAAGGCGTGCCCGCGGCCACCGGTGACGGCACCGCCACGGTCCCCGGCGAAGGCAACGCCGTCGGCAGCAGTGGCGCCTCGGCGCCTGCGGGCGATCCGGTTCTGCCCCAGGATCCGGCGACCCCGTAGTCCAACGGGCCCCGTGGCCTGCTGCCGCGCAGCCCCGTCTCGCGTTGGCCCATCAGTGGTCGCGGGGCTCCCGGCCCTCGGGGGCTGCTCACGGTCGTCGTCCGCGGCGTCCTACGCGGGCGGTCACCTCGACTACGAGGTGGCTCCGTGCCGCTGCTGATCATCAACCTTCCCCCGGCCTGACACCCGCTCGGGCGTCTAGGCTCCCGCCAGCTGGCTGACTGACTTCCGGCAGGCCGGGATGCCTCGCGATGCCTGTGCGCCGCATCGACCGCGACGACGTCCTCGACTTCCGCTAGCAGGCCGCCCTCGGCCCCCAAGGACCCATCGTGCGACTCCACACCGCCCTCGCCGCCGCAGCCTCGGCCACCCTGCTGCTCGCCGCCCCGCCACCGCCGCTGCGCACCGGGCGGCCGGAGAGACGGTCATGGCGACGCTGTACGAGGTGATCGACGCGCTGCCGGTCGCGGACGAGGGCCGCACCGGCTACGTGCGCACCGCCTTCCGGCACTGGATCGACGCCGACAAGAACGGCTGCGACACGACACCCGCAGGTCCCGCACCGCTCCACCATGAACCGCGACCAGCTCCAGGAGGCCGTCGCCAAGGCCACCGCCCTGCAAGCTCCGAAGGCGCCAGGTTGATCGCTGCTTGCAGTTTTGTCCTGTGGGTGCCGGACAGGAGCGGTCTCAATGACGGAGCTGTGAGCTGAGAGTCTGGGGAAACTGCCGTGATCACTGAAGAGCAGATCGGGACCGTGCTGGAGCACCCGGTGTACGACGCCGAAGGCAACAAGATAGGGGATGCGAAGCACGTGTTCCTGGACGACGCGAGCGGTACCCCGGAGTGGGTGAGTGTGAAGACCGGCCTGTTCGGGACAAGCGAGTCCTTCGTGCCGCTCAAGGGCGCCCGCCTGGTTGAGGACCACCTCGAAGTCCCGTTCACTAAGGACAGGGTCAAGGACGCGCCGAAGGTGGATGTCGACAGCGGCGTCCGCTTGTCGGCGGACCAGGAGCACCGCCTGTACGAGTACTACGACCTGGTGTGGGACGAGGCGTGGCAGCGGGCGAACGAGCCGGGCGAGGCCGGCTGGGCCCGCGGCGACGCCGACGCCGGTGAAACGGCCGGTACCGCCGGGATGGCCGGTGGCGGGATGGGGGACCGATTCCCCGGTGCGGCCCGCGTCGGCGACGGCGGCGGCGAGGCGATGACGCGCTCGGAGGAGGAGATGCGTGTCGGCACCGAACGCGTTGAGGTCGGCCGGGCGCGGCTGCGCAAGTACGTGGTGACGGAGAACGTTCAGAAGACCGTGCCGGTGCGCCACGAGGAGGTCCGTGTCGAGCGCGAGCCGATCACGGACACCAACCCTGAGGCGCCATGAGCGGCCCGGGCATCACCGACTCCGAGCACGAGGTCACCCTGCACGCAGAACGCCCGGTCGTAGCGACGGAGGCCGTC
This sequence comes from Streptomyces sp. TLI_235, assembly GCA_002300355.1. Classification (NCBI taxonomy): domain Bacteria; kingdom Bacillati; phylum Actinomycetota; class Actinomycetes; order Kitasatosporales; family Streptomycetaceae; genus Streptomyces; species Streptomyces sp. TLI_235. The sequence goes on along the minus strand of NSGV01000003.1, from coordinate 488,814 downwards.
CCGGTCGAGCGGGTGCGCATGAGCACTGAGGAAGTCCTCGACGAGCAGACCGCCAGCGGCGAGGTCCGCAAGAAACGCATCAAGGCCCACGGCGCCGACGACGCAGAGAGCGACGCGGACGACGACGGAGAAGGCCGCGGCCGCCGCGTCTGAGCCCGCCCGACCGACCCGCAAAGGCGAGCAGTCAAGGTCGCCTGCCCGGACGCGGAGCCGAACGATGGGCCGGTTCCTCCGTGCCAGCCTCCCGGGGCGCGACGGTTTTTGCCATCGTTGGCGGGGCGTTGCGCGGTTGAGCCGGCGCAGACCGGAAAGGCGCCCGGGCATGGCACTGATCCACAAACGCAAGCGCAGTTCCCGCGACGGGGAGCGAGGGCAGGTAGGGCCGGGCGAGGCGGTGGAGGCCCGGGCGCCGCAGGGACCCACCGAGGTGCCCGGGCAAGGCTGGTTGGCGGTGCTCAAACGCACCGGCAAGGAGTTCATGGACGACGAACTGCCCGACCGGGCAGCGGCGCTCACCTACTACGGCGTCCTGGCGATCTTCCCCGCCCTGTTGCTCCTGGTCTCCGTTCTCGGCCTGGCAGGGGCCTCCGCCACCAACCAGGTATTGGACAACCTGCAGAATCTCGCCCCCGGCGCGGCCCAGGACATTCTGCGCAACGCGGTGACCCAACTGCAGGGAAGCCGCGGCGCCAGCGGCATCCTGGCCGTCGTCGGCCTGCTGGGCGCCCTCTGGTCGGCCTCCGGGTACATCGCGGCGTTCATCCGCGCCTCCAACGCGGTGTACGACATCCGCGAGGGCCGGCCGGCGTGGAAGGTCACACCGCTGCGGCTCGGGCTGACCGTGCTGATGATGGTATTGCTCGCGGCGAGCGCGCTGATCGTCGTGTTCACCGGGCCGCTCGCCCAACGGATGGGCGACGTGCTCGGGCTGGGCGACACAGCCGTGACGGCGTGGTCGATCGCCAAGTGGCCGGTGCTGGTGCTGCTGGTGGCATTCATGATCGCGCTGCTGTACTGGGCTGCGCCGAACGTGCGCGGGCGCGGTTTCCGCTGGGTGTCACCGGGCAGTCTGCTCGCGGTCGGCCTGTGGCTGCTGCTGTCCGGCGGCTTCGCCCTGTACGTGGCGAACTTCGGCTCGTACAACAAGACGTACGGCACCCTGGCCGGTGTGATCGTCTTCCTCGTGTGGCTGTGGCTGTCCAACCTGGCCATCCTGCTCGGCCTGGAATTCGACGCCGAACTGTCCCGCGAACGTGCCATCGAGGGCGGCATGCCGCCCGCTGAAGAGCCCTACCTTCCACCCCGCGACACCCGGAAATGGCCCGACGGCGCCGACGCAGCTCCGACGGGCCGGAACCGCACGGCGGGCAGGCACGGCACCGACGAGACGTAAGGCCGTGCAACCGCACCGTCCACAAGGTGCAGCCTGGTCGGCACGGCTGTGGACGACGCGGCCCCGGGTGGCGCCGAGCCGCCAGCGGACGCTGCGACCATCAATCCCCTCGGCCCGCTCGGGGCTGCACCTGGGACGGTGACCGCCTGACGGTCCCGCCGACCTCCCGACCTCCCGACATCGCCACACGCCACGCGTGGCATGCCTGATGTCCCGTCATCGGTGCCCGCCCCCGTGTCCTCGGAGGCCGCCGCGGTGGTGGCCGTGGGGGTCGCCCGGTTCGGGATACGGCTTTCGCGTAGATCTGCGAATTCGGCTCAGCCCAGGCGGGCTGGGGCAGGCGCGGCCCGACGGAGGGGCGACCGAGGCAGCGAGCACACGAGCAGGAGCCTTGAGCGAGTGCACGAGCCCGGGGATATCGGACAGGGAGCAGCGCCCGGAGGAGACACGGTCCGCCGTGCAGGGCGTGCAGGAGATGGCGAGGAGGGCGCGCAGGCGGTGGCCGACCACGTGGCCGACGTTGGGGCCACGGCGAGGGAGCAGGCGTCCCAGGTGGTCGGGGAGGCGAGTGTCCAGGCGCGGGATCTGCTCGCCGAGGCCCGCACCCAGGTCCAGGAACAGGCCCGGATGCAGACGGGCCGGCTCGCGGAGAACGTGCGGCGCTTGGCCCACGAGCTGCGGGACATTGGCCGACCATGGCAAGCCGGATTCCACCGCCACGGCCGCGGTCGCGCAGATCGCCGACAACGGCCACCGGGTGGCGGACCACCTCGAGCGGCGCGGACCGGACGGCCTGCTGGAGGATGTACAGGACTTCGCCGGGCGCCGCCCCGGCCTGTTCCTTGCCGGAGCGGCGCTGGCGGGCTTCGCGCTCGGCCGGACCGGCAAGGGCGTGGCGGCGGCAGGCAACTCCCCGACGGCCGACGGCGGTCCCGACCGCCGCGGCGCATACCCTCCCGCGGTCCCCGTGGCTCCGCCCGCCGCCCTGCGCCCGGCGGACGGCCGCGCCGATCCGGCCCCGCAGGCATCGACCCGGACCCCTACGAGGCCCACGGCCAGTCGCAGCCGCCACACGTCACCCCCGCCTACGGGCAGGACCCCACGGTCCCCAGCCGCCTGCAGCCTCCGGCACAGGGAGTGTGAGCGATGGCCCTCTCCTACTCCGAACAGACCGCGGCGCACCCGGACGCAGCACCGCCGCGGCCGGCCGCGGCCCCGCCCGGCGGTCGGCCCGCCGGTGCAACGGCCGCCGACGCGGCCCGCCCCGACGGCGCCCAGTCCCTCTGATCGGCGAGATCACCAGTGACCTCGGCCAACTCGTCCGCGACGAGATCGATCTGGCGAAGGCGGAGATCACACAGGAGGCGAGCAAGGCCGGCAAGGCTTCGGGCATGCTCGCTGGCGCAGGCTACGCCGGCCACCTCGTGCTGGTGCTGGCCAGCCTGACCGTCGTCTTCGCGCTGGGGAACGTGATGAACCTGGCCTGGGCGGCCCTGATCGTCACCGTCGTGTGGGCGGTGACCGGCGCCGTGCTGTACCGCGCCGGCCGGTAGCGGCTCAGGGCCGTGCGCCTGAAGCCCGAACAGACCGTGGAGACTTTGAAGGAGGACGCCGCATGGGCGCGACACCAGACGAGCTGAGGACCGAGGTCGAGGCCCGGCGCGCGCACCTCGCGCGCAGCGTGGACCGCCTCGCCGACCGGGTCACCCCCAGCCGGGTGGCCCACCGCAAGGCCGACGCCGCCCGCAGCAGGGTGACCGGAATCAAGGAGCGAGTGATGGGCACCGCCCACGACACCGGAGCATCGACACACCGCGCGGCCGCCGCCGGCACCGCCGAGAGCGTCGGTGCCACCGCCAAGGACACTGCCACCCAGATCGGCGACGGCCTCCAGCCCCCCGCGAAGCTGCGGCGGCAGACCCAGGGCAGCCCGCTGGCCGCCGGCATCATGGCGTTCGGCGCGGGCCTGCTCGCCGCCGCCCTGCTGCCGGCGAGCGCGGCCGAGCGCGCGGCCGGGCGATGCTGCGCGAACACCCGGAGCTGCTGGAGCCAGCCAAGCAGGCCGCCGTCGACGCGGCTCAGGAGGTCCGCGACGAACTGCGCGAACCCGCCACTCAGACAGTGCAGTCCGTGCGGTCCACCGCACAGGACGCTGCAGACAACACCAAGGGCCCCGCAGAGACCGCCGGGCAGCGCACCGTCGACGACCTGAAGTCGGCCGAGCAGCGGGCGGCGGTGTGGTTCAGCAGGTTCTGTCCTGCCGCGCGGAGTTGATCCGGTGAGCCTCGGCGCGGTCGATCGGCTGGCTGTGGGAGGTGAAGCGCTGTTGGGCGGTGGCGTCGCGGCCGCAGGGTCTTCTGCCGGAGGATCTCAGGGCGTCGGCCGCGCTTCCTTGGCCTCTCCTCGCGGGCGTGGTGCCCTAGAGGGATGACGCTGCGGGTGCGGTGGGTGTGGGTGGCAGGTGCTGCCGCCCTGGTCGTCCTCACGGGGTGCGGGCAGGTCTCACGGCGTGAGGACGCGGCGGCTGCCGTCGCGGCCGGGTTCGAGGATGCCGCGGGCCGTTCGGATGCCGCGGCGGTCTGCGGGACGCTCGCCCCCGGCACGCGCGAGGAACTGGAGGACCAGGAGAAGGCGGACTGCGAGCAGGCCCTGGCCCAGGTCGACCTGCCCGCGGGCGGGCCGGTGCGGCGGGTGGACGTGTTCGGCCAGCAGGCCCGCGTGGTGCTGGAGGGCGACACGCTCCTCCTGTCCGTGTTCCCGGACGGCTGGAAGGTCACCGCCGCGGGCTGCGAGCCCCGCGACCAGCGCCCGTACCAGTGCGAGATCAAGGGAGCGTGAGGGATGCGGAGCCTGTTCGTCCTGTGCATCGTGACCGTCATGGGCGGCCTCGCCTACTTCAGCACGATCGGAGCGCTGCAGCGGTGAACCGGACGGCAAGGTTCCTGCGGGACAACAGCCTTACGCTCGCCTTCGGCGCAGCCTTCCTGCTCGCCCTCGCCGGGCAGGCCGCCGCCGGCCGCGCGGACCTCAACAATCAGCTCGTCGCCACAGGCCTCCAACCCCTCGGTGTGGCCGACTACCTGGCCAGCTCCGACTTCGCCGTCGACGTCACCGAGAACTGGCAGTCGGAGTACCTGCAGTTCTTCCTCTACATCTTCGGCACCGTCTGGCTGCTCCAACGCGGTTCGCCCGAGTCCAAGAGCCTGGACAAGGCCGGCACGGAGTCGGAACACGAACAGAAGATCGGCCCGCACGCCACCGCCGAGTCCCCCGCCTGGGCAAAGGAGCCGGGGCTGCGCCTGGTCGTGTACTCCCGATCCTTGGGCATCGTCATGGCTGTGTTCTTCCTCGGCTCCTGGATCTCCCAGTCGATCACCGGCTGGTCCGCCTACAACGCCGAACAGCTGCGCGATCTGCAGGCCCCGGTGAGCTGGGGCCAGTACGTGCTGTCCGCCGACTTCTGGAGCCGTACCCTGCAGAACTGGCAGTCCGAACTCCTCGCGGTCGCGTCCATGGCCATCCTCTCCGTGTACCTGCGTCAGCGCGGTTCACCGGAGTCCAAACCTGTCGGCGCCGCCCACACCTCCACCGGCGTCGAAGGCTGACGTCCGGCCCGCCGACCGCGAACCGAGAAGTCTGCGCTGCGGTCGCCCGTCAAGGAGCGGGGCAGTCCGACCGCGGCAGGAAGCGGCTGACGCAGTCACCGGCACCGCGGCGACCAGGCCCGTGGCGGCCGGCTGCGCCAACGCTCGGGTGGTGCGCGCCGCTGTGGACCGCGCCGCTCCGACCACTGCGGCGGCAAGACGCTCGCCGCACCAAGATCGGCAATCGTCCGTCGGCGGCGAACGCCGGACCGGCAGCGTTGTGGTTCGGCGACGTCCTGCCGTCCAGCCGGCCGGCCGGTGCCCGAGCGCGGTGGACCAGCCGCTTGGCGACGCCGCCGGCCAGCAGCTGCGCGGTCAGCATCGCGCCGAACGCCTGGAGGGCCCCAGCGGCGGTTCGCCGGCCGGTCGACCACCGTGGCGCCCGCGGCCGACAGCCACCACAGCAGCCCCTGGTCGGCCGCCGCCTGATCGCTCCGCAAGATCCGGTGCAGCCCAGGACCGGAGCGGGCATGGGCACGCCGCACGCCCTCGAACTCCACCTCCTCCACGCCGTTCACGCCCGCGCGTACGCCGGTCGGGACGGAACCACTCAGAGCGGCCAGCGGCACCTGCTTCCCGTAGCGCTGGCACTGTGTGCACTGCCGTTCGCGGGCAGGGGCTTGGGGACCGGCGAGTACACCATCAGCCGGCCGACTACTGGCTGATGTGCAGCAGACAGGCATGGCTCCTTCCAGCCGCTGGAGGCCGGCCAAACCCGGATCGTGAACTACTGCACTGAGCGGAGAGCCCTGGGCGACAAGGGTTGAGCATCTGCGGGGTGGACAGGCGCCGGGAGAGTTCGACAGCCGTGTCGGACTCTACGAAGCGAGGTGACGATCATGACTGAGCGGTCGGCGAAGGCACATCCGTCCATGGAGGAGGGGCAGGCCAGCCGGATGGAGGGCGCCCACCACGGGTGGTCGGGCGACATCGACGAGGAACACCAGGAGCCGAACGACAGCGCACGCCGCTCCTTCCACCCTGACACCTACGCGCCCGGGGCCGGGCCGGGACAGGAACACGCGGAGGAGGAGGACCGGCCGGTGCCCGGGGACATCGTGGAGAGCGAGGGCCGCCGGGGTGAGGACACCGCGCAGAGCCCGGCCTCGTCGAAGCACCGGCACGACAAGGGCGCGCAGGGCCCGGCTGGTCGGCCGAGCGGTGGCCGTGATGCGGGCGCGCACACCGGCGTCGACCCCCAGGAACCCGACAGCCCCACCTCCGGGCACTGAGCACCGGACCACCCCGGCCACGGCCGGTTCGGGCGGGGGCGGTGACCCCGTCGGCACGTGGCTTGCGCCTGTCCGCCGTGGCCGGCCCCGACTGGAAGGCAGGAGCAGGAGGCAAGTCGTGAGTCTCACCGGGATCGTCTACGAGCCGGTCGGCATGGTGGTGGGTGCCCTCGGCGGCGTGCTGGCGGGCGCCCTGTTCGAGATGGACAAGTCCTGTTCCGGCACGGTGTATTCGAGCCGGGCCAGCTTCTGGGACAGGGCTTTGAGTAGGGAGACGACGAGTTTGCCCGGGCACCGGTGACCCGTTACGGCGTCTCGGGGATCAGGTGTTCGATGCTGTCGGGGACACGGAGGAAGCGTTCCGGTCGGCACGTGTACGGGCCCTGCCACAGCGCCGGATCGTGGTGCTGCCCGTACAGATCGCGCAGCACGAGGTACCTTCGCCGATCGCCTCGCCCTGGAACGTGAGGTCTTGAGCAGCCCTCCCGGCGACGGACGGGCGAACGGGTAGAAGCAGCGGACCTCCTGGACGAGTGCTTCCGCGTACGCGGCGTCGCCCTGGGCGAGTCGGTCACGCGTGGCGGGCCAGCGGGCCTGGGCGTGTGCCGCGAAGACGGTGAACCAGCAGACGGCAACGGTCGGCCGCAGGATGTTCAGCAGTTCCACCGCGGCCACCCGCAACTCCAAGTGTCGCGCCCACGCCGCGGTGCTCCGCCACCGTCTGCACCGCGCCGCCCCGCACCTGCCGGACGAGATCGGCGAGCCACGCCTCCCGGCGCCGGCGCGCGAGGCGCGCACGCCAGTGCCGCGCGGGCCGGGCCCGGCGAACCCGTCGACCATCGCGACGAGATCACGAGCGAGCGCCGGCACGTCGCCATCGGCAAGCGGCACCCCCGCCCAGCGGCAGACACCCGCCGTGAGGAGCCGGGCACAGGCGTCGAGCAGTTCGATGCGCGCCTGCCCGCTCCACACGGCGGTATCGGCGGCCCAGGCGACGCCGACACTGTCGACCAGCGCACGGATCCGGCCGGGATCCGCCAGCAGCCCGAGGAACGTCGCCTTGCGCAGCCGGTGGACTTGGCCGTCGAGACCGTGGACGGAACCGTGGCCGAACAGGGTGCTCTTGACGGGTCGGGCAGCGCCGCGCTGTGCCGGACGTGCCGTTCGTCGTAGAAGAACCGGACGGCGTCCGGGCCGTGCAGACCCGGCAGTGGGCCGTCCCAGCAGCCGGGTCTGCACCACGGGGCTCGGCCGGCGACGGCGCAGGTTCGGAAGCCATGCGCAGCCCTGCTGGAGCAGAGCGAGCGAGTTGTCGGTGAGGACGGGAGCGTGTCGGTCCCTGGGCGGGCGGCTGCCCCGCCCTGGGCCCCAAAGCAGGGCGCCTCTCGGCATCACCGTGGGGCGCGAGCGGGCCGTGGAACGCGGCTGGCGCCCGGGCGGCTGCCGGATCCTTGGACCGGTCCTTCCGGCAGCCGCATCCGTGCGTCTGGTCGCCGCGCGGGCGCACCAAACCACGGGGCCGCCGACGGTGCCACCACCAACGGGCCCGCGGTGGACGTCGCCCTACTGGGCGGGTGCGGGCCAGGGGCGGCCTGCGAGCGAGGAGCGACGTGGTGGAGGTTGGCTGCCATGGTGCGGCCGGTGGTGTGGGCCCACTCGTGGCCCTTGCCCTCGTCCAAGTAGTTGGGGCCGGGTCCGGGGCCGAGGTGCCAGTAGGTCCAGGCCTGGGCGGGGACGGTGTAGCCGATGTCGACCAGGCCTCCGCTGATCTCGCTGATCACGTGGTGGGCGCCGTCCTCGTTGCCGGTTACCACCACGCCGGCGACCTTGCCGTAGCCGGGCGGGCGTCCTTGCTCGTCGGTTTCGGAGATCATCGCGTCCATGCGCTCGAGCACGCGCTGCGCGACGGACGACGGCCGCCCGACCCAGGTCGGGGACGCGACGATGAGGATCTCGGCCGCCAGGACCTTCTCGTGCACGGCGGGCCAGTCGTCGCCGTCGCCCATGTCGGTCTTCACGCCGGGCAGCAGGTTCAGGTCCACCGCGCGGACGGTCTCCATTTCGACCCCGCGGCGGGTCAGTTCGGCGTCGACCACGCAGGCCAGCGCCTCGGTGTTCGACGGCTCGGGGGAGGGCTTGAGGGTGCAGTTGATGATGAGTATTCGCATGGACCCCGGCTACCCCGTCCGTCCCTTGCACATGTTCCCCGAGAGGTGGAAGCCACCCGGGTGAGTGCCAGCATTGGTCGTCTGCCAAGCGGGCGGCCGGCCCGCCCACCGGGCGGTGCGCGGCGACGGCACACGTCGACAAACTGCCAGACGTTTCGAGGGGAGGGAGCCGGGCGCCGCGCGCGAATCCGCAGACCGGTGTCCCGCAGGCCAGTGATTCGGCGACCACCAGGCCGTAGGGCTCGTCCCAGCACGGGGTCGCCAGCGTCGCGCAGGCCTGGCCGACCAGGCGGGCGAGCTCATGCTGCGGCAGGTGCCCCGCGTAGCGGGCCCGCTCATCCAGGCGGGGCAGGACGGCCCGCTCGAAGTAGCGGCGGTCGCCCACCGGGCCGGCGAGGACCGCCGTCCCGGCCGTCGGCGAGCCGCAGCATCAAATGCAGGTAGGCGTGGTGCTCCGCATCCAGACGGGGGAGGGCATGCTGCGGTCCGCGGCCGCGGCCGGGCTGATCACCGGCCGGTGGACCGGTAGTTCGGCGACGCCCAGCCGGGGGTCCGAACCCGGCGCCGCGAACAGGGTGACCCGGTGCCCGCGTTCGGTGAGCGCGCGGGCCAGTGCCCAGGTCTGCGCCTCCAGCCCGCCCGCGAACGGCTCCCGGATCGGGAAGCGGACCGAGGCGATCAACGCGATGCGCAGAGCTGTCATGGCAACGGGACCTTCACGGCAGCAGGGCGCGGTAGATCCGGTAGTGGGCCCCCGCCAGCATCTCCCGTTCGGCGGCCCTCGGCCGTGGCGCCGCCCGCCAGGCGGGACGCTGTTCGCAGGCCGTGCGCACCGCGTCCGCCAGGGACCGCCCGTCCAGCCCGTTCCGGTCGTGCCGGTATGTCAGGCACGGCCGTTGTTGGGAGTAGAAGCCACACGCGGGCGCGCACACCGCCGTCCCCAGGTCGAAGCAGGTCTCCAGCCAGCCCGAATGAGTGCCGAACCGGTACGGCAGCACCGACAGGTCAGCTCCTGCAGGTAGGCCCACAACTCGTCGTCCTCGAAGTAGTCGTGGACGCGGAGGTCCACCAGCCCCCGCGCGGCGAGCTCCCGCAGCCGGGGCAGCACCTCGGGCGCGAAGCAGTGGGCGGCCGGATCGGCGACCTCCGGATGGACGTCCACCCGCAATCGGGCGTCCGCCAGGCCGGGGACGACCTCCGCGAGAACATCGATCACCTGCAGCGGTGCCATGTTCGCCCGGACGCTCTTGGCGTGCACCCCCACCGTGAACACGTCGCGCGACGGGCGCCGCCGCATCAACGCAGGAGGATCCACGACGTGCGGATGCGGGAGGACCGCGGCCGACCGCCGCCACCCCTCCGAGACGGCAGCTGCGGCACCGGGTGTCAGCGTGATCAGCCGCTGCGCGGCCGGGACGAGCACGTCGAGCTGGCGGCAGTGCAGGCCCGGATCCGCGTGGTGGGGTTCTCCAAGTCGTGCACCGTGTACACCAGCGGCTTGTGCCGGCGCCGCAACTCCTCCACCAGCTCCGCCAGTTGCTCGGGCGTCTGCGCGTCGAACCCGAAGTGCAGGTGGAAGACGTCGAACCGGTCGGCATTCTCCCGCACCCACACCGGGTCGAGCATCACCGGCGGCCACCAGCGCTGCGAACTGCTGGGCGCCCCGCAGGGCCGCGGGTCGGCCAGTCTGGTCACCGGCCAGCGCGCGCCGAGCGAGGCGAGGTGCCGCACGTAGACGTGACCGGCGGGGACGGAGGCGACGCGCACTGGACGGAGCCCGCCCCCGGCGTACCGGCGGGAGACCGGTAAGGCCTTCCGATCGGCCAGAACCGTTGCGTCCACGGCCGCCTCCTCCCGACCCCGACAATGATGACGCTCCCGCAACGCGTCTGCACCCGGACGGGACCGGTAAACGACCCGCCCCGTCCGCCCCGTCCGGACCGTCCGGACCGGGCGGCCTGCGCACGGCACGGGCGGCCGCCGGTTTCGGCCCGGGACCGCCCCTCGACCCCGAGGAGACCGCCCGGCCGGAGCCGCGCCGGGCCGGGAGCGCCGGGAACGGGAATAGCCGTCCGCCGGCGGGCTGCGAACTCGACGGCCTTCCGTCCGGGACGGACGGAAGGCCGGTTGTGCGGGCGGCCCGATTGCTCGGCCGCGGTGCAGGCCGTTCGGGCGGTCCGAGACGGCCTTCGCACGGCCGGCCACGACGCGTGAGGCATGGGTCTGCCCTGCAAGGATCGGGGTGTCTCGTGGCTGCGCCACGCGGTCTACGGGTCGGGAGGATGTGGATGCCGTCGGCCCTCTTGTCCCCTGCGTTCCCCATATGCCAGCCGCGCTGTGGCGTGCGGGGGAGCCGACGCCTGTGCGGTGTGTGATGTGGGGCAAGTAGTCGCTGGTCCGATCGGATGGTGCCTCGGAGCATAGGCGGCCTTTGAGTGTTGCGGGCGGGGGGCCGGCGGGGCGGGCAGGTACGTTCGTGCCCGTGACGGGTAACGACGTGGTCCTGGCGCTGGTGGTCGCCACCGCCTTGGGCTTCGACTTCACCAACGGGTTCCATGACACCGGCAACGCCATGGCGACATCGATCGTCACCGGAGCCCTCCGCCCGCGCGTCGCGGTCGCCGTCTCAGCGGTGCTGAACCTGATCGGTGCGTTCCTGTCGACAGCGGTCGCCGCGGCCGTCGCCAGTGGCCTGGTCGACAGCCAGGACGTGACCTTGACCGTGGTGATGGCGGGCCTGACCGGCAGCATCCTGTGGAACCTGACCACCTGGTTCCTCGGGATCCCCTCCAGTTCCTCGCACGCGCTGATCGGCGGCGTGGTCGGGGCGACGATGGCGGCGGCGGGCGGCTCGGCCGTCAAGTGGCAAGGGCTGGTCTCCAAGGTGATCGTGCCAGCCGCACTCGCGCCCTTCATCGCCGGCACGGTCGCCGCGGTCGGCACCTACCTCGTCTACCGCCTCACCCGCGACGTGGCCGAAGGACCCCGTCGGCACGGCTTCAGGCTCGGCCAGGTCGGTTCGGCGTGCATGGTCTCGCTCGCCCACGGCACCAACGATGCCCAGAAGACCATGGGCGTCATCACCCTGGCCCTGATCGCCAACGGGACACTCGACGCCGGAGCGAAGGCCCCCACCTGGGTGATCACCTCCTGCGCGGGGGCGATCGCACTCGGCACGTACATCGGCGGCTGGCGGGTCATCCGGGCGCTCGGCAAAGGACTGGTGGAGATCGAGGCGCCGCAGGGAATGGCGGCCGAATCGGCGTCGGCCGCGGTCATCCTCTCCTCTACCGACTTCGGCTATGCCCTCTCCACCACCCACGTGGCCACCGGGTCGATCCTCGGCGCCGGTGTCGGAAAGAAGGGCGCGGTGGTGCGCTGGCACATCGCCCACCGGATGGTGGCGGCCTGGCTGATCACTCTCCCGGCCGCGGCGGTCGTCGGCGCGCTGGCCTACTGGGTCGCGAACGGGATCGGAGGGACTGCCGGAGTGGTGGTGATCTTCGTCGTGCTGGTGTTGGCCTCGATCGCGTTCTACGCGGCCTCCCGTCACCCGGCCGTTACCCCGGAGAACGTCAACGCCGCGTGGACGGGCTCAGTCGTTCCGAGTCCCCCTGTGGACGAGGGGAAGCCGTGAATTCCTGGATCAACCTGAACGCCCTGTGGAAGATCATCGTGGTGGGGCTGCTCGCGGGCGCCGGCCTGCCCGCGCTGTTCGCGATCGGCGTGCGGGCCCTCAACCCGCCGTCCCCCACGGGCGGGGCCGGCGGCCGCCCCGCTGCCGGGCCGCTCGGCTACACCGTCGCCGGCGTGTGCTTCGCCGTGCTTCTCGCCGCGATCGGCTGGGGCATCTTCATCATCGTCAACCACGGCTGACGCATCCCCGACGGCCCGGACGACCCGCCGCCGGCGATCAGGCCGCCGCCCACGGACAGCATGTCGATCTTGTGTGCGCCGCCGGGGCCGTAGCCGAGGCCGGTGATCCGCTCGCACAGCGCGAGGCTCTGCTCGCGGGTGGTGCCGTCGACCACGGTCACCATGAGGGAACGCCGCGGCAGCGCGGTGTCGCAAGTGGCGGTGACGAGTTCGCCGTGGGCGACCGACGGGAGGCAGGCGCCATCGTCCGGGAGCCTGTACGAGGCGAGGGATACGGGTATGTCGGAGGCCGCGCAGCAGCAGATCCTCGCCGACGGTCTCGCCGGGGTGTACTTCCAGGATCGCGGCCGCCGTGCCGCCGGCCTCAGCGTTGAGCTGACCGACCTCGGCTGGCTGGACGTCGAGGGGCCCTCTGACTCGTTCCGGCCGCTGCGTGTCGCTGACAATGTGTCCTGAGCGCGCCGCAGCGGCTGGGCGGCATTTCCGGTGGCGCCTTTTTCCCGGATTCTCGGAAGGCCACGAAAATGTCCCCGTTTTCGGGCCGGGCCGGGCCGAGTGGGCGCTTCGGCGTGGGTGGGGGGACGCTGGTCATGTGCGGCGGCGTTCCACAGGTGGGAGGCGGGTGTGATGCCCATGTCGGATGACCGCAGGCCGCCCGGCTCCGAGGCGCCGGGTCCGCTGGGCGTGCGCACGCTGGCTGGCGGGGTGCTGTCGCTTCGGCTCGCGGCGGCCCCGGGGGTGAGGGCGCTGCTGGTCTCCGGCGTCCTGGATGGGCGCTGCGCCGCGGAGTTGCCGGGGGAGCTGCTGGCGGCGGCCGGGGCGTGCCCGGAAGGCCTGGTCCTGGACCTGCAGGGTGTGGGGGAGTGCGATGTGGCGGGCGTGGTCGCGCTGGCGGGGGCGTGTGAGCATGCGAGGCAGGCCGGGCATTCGATCGGGTTGGCGGCCTCGACTGCGGAGCTGGACCGGCTGACCGAGCTGCAGGACCTGACGGACTTGGCTGCGGATGCCTGGCAGCGCGGCGACCTGCAGACGGCGTACGAGGCGGCGACCGCCGCCATGCCCGCCGCCGCGGGCGCGTCCGCCGCACTGAACGTGCTCCTGGAACTGGAGCGCGCCCGGGCAGAGAGCGACCAGGAGCGGCGGGGCGGTCCCGCCGGCCAGTGGCTGGGATAACCCCGGGGAGGTCCGCCCCGCCGAACTTCGCACCGCCCAGCCGCGCTGCGCCGTGGTGCTGATGATCAGCGATTGATGTGCTCCGACTCGCTCGCTGCGGGGGAGCCGTCTGTGCCGGGATCGCTCACGCCGGGATCGCTCACACGCACTGGGCAACCTGATTTCGCAATCGGGACAGACAGAACCGGAATCCAGGTTCATACTTATGGCATGGCAACCGAACACGCGCCCCGTACGAGCTGGACGTTCCTGACTCATCACGCCCGGGTGCTGCTGGCGATCTCGCGTGACTCCGAGGTGCGCATGCGGGATCTCGCCGCGATGTGCGGAATGACGGAACGGGCTGTGCAGGCCATCGTCACCGACCTGGAGAGTGCCGGCTATCTGATCCGCACCCGGCGCGGGCGCCGCAACCACTACCGCATCGTCCGCAACACGTTCTTCCGTCACCCCGCCGAGGCCGGCTGGGATATCGCCAGCCTCCTCAATCTGTCCGCCGATGCCCTGCCCCATATCGGCGGCGACGACAACCCCGAGACGCAGCCCGGTGATCATCATGAGCACGGCGACCATCCCCGTGATCCCGCCCGACCGCAGCCCCGGCACGAGGGAGGTGAGGACCATGGCCGATGACCGAAGCGAGGGCGAGCTGCCCGTGGCGGCAGTCCACAAGCTCACCGAGCTGAAGGACCTGGCCGCCGCCGCGCTCGACTGCTGGAACAGCGGCAACCGGAAAGGCGCGTTCGGCGCGGTCACCGCCGCCATGCCGGCCGCCGCCGCAGCCGCCACCGCACTGAACATCCTGCTCGAACTCGACCATGCCGCCGTACGGGCCGAGGAGAGACGCCACGGCCCCACCGACGGCGGCGTCATCTCGTGGGGCTGAACCCCTGCCACCGACGACCCGCCCGCCGCACCCCGCGGCCACCAGCCCCCGGACGAACGGCCTCACCGTGGCCCCCACCCGACTACGGTCGCCGAAGCGCATGTATGGCGCCCCGTCCTGCCGGCCCGACAACGAAGGAAGCCGCCCCGACCCGAAGAGGCAGTGCACTCATGGACGCCCAGCACGACCCTCCCCGCACCAACCACCTCGGCACCGCCCCCTCGCTGCGGATCACCACCACACGTGTCCCCGGCGCCACCATCGTCCGCCTCCACGGCCAGGTCGACCAGGACGAGCGCCACCGGCTCGAGCGTGCACTCACCCAGGCCCTGACCCGCCGCCCGCCCCGGCTGGTCGTCGACCTGTCCGACCTCGACTTCTGCGACTCCACCGGCCTCAACGCCCTGCTCAAAACCCGCCTGGCCGCGCAGGCCGCCGGCGTCGAACTGCTGCTCGGTGGGCTCTCCCCGCAGGTCAGACGGCTGCTGGAGATCACCGAGACCAACGAGATCTTTACCATCCACGACAGCGTCCGGGCGCTCCTGGCCGACGCCCCCGATCCGACCCGGTGAAAGCCATGGCCGCCCCGCCCTCCCGGTATGCGGTCACCCTCCCCGGGGCACCCGGATCGCACCGCCCACCGACCGTCGTCATCGTGCACGCCACCGGCGAACTCACCCCTGGCGGCGCCCCGGTGTACGCCGACGCGACCGGAGCCCTGCGCGTCGAGATCGACGGCGGCGCCGCCCGCCCGCTGACCACCAGCACGGTCCCGGGCCGACACACCTGCCTCCACGCCGTCGCCCTGCCCTGAACCGAGACCGGCTCGCCGGACACGACCTGGTCGCCGACGACGTCGACCGCACCGCCCGCTCCTCCTGGTCGGCACAGGCCTCTGCCGAGGCCCGCACCTGTAGCAGCGCTCTCGGCCCACCACGCCGCTGGCCAGTGCTGGGCCGAGGTGCTGTCGGGTCCGACGCAGGGTCGGGGCTGCCAGACTGGTGATCATGAGTGCTGATCGCCGCCTGCTGCGGCAGCTCTTCTCCGACACCGCGACCGACGGGCTCGTGGCGGCCGATGACCGGGCGCGGTTGCTGCCGGTCGAGCGGGCCCCGTTTTTGGAGCCGCGTACCGAGGACATGCCGCCCGCGGTGCCCGCGGTGCCCGCGGTGCCTGGCGCCCGCCGCCGGCTCGGCCCCGGCCACCTCGCCGACACCGACCTGCCGGACGCCGGGCCTGACCCGACCGGCCGCCGGCGCGGCCCGGCCTGCCGGATCGGTGCGCCGGCGGCCGTACGGTCGGTGGTGCGGACAGTGCTGTCGCCTGCATCGTCGGCCCGGCCGTTCCCCCCTCTTGGCTGCCGGGCCGTCCTGCACCCCGGGACCGCCTCGGACTCGCAGCGCGCAAGATGCCCGGCCCGCCCGCGCCCCCCGGGCTGGCCGGTTGCGCACCTGCGCACCCCCGGTCCGCGCGCATGCGCGGCCGCCCTGCCGCCGGACGCGCATGCGCAAGGAGGGCGCTGCGCACGCGCAACAGCCCAGCGGGCGGGCTGCGCACGACAGCTCGTCGGGCCGGGGCCGGGCGCTGTCGCGGGGACCGGTTACTCTCCCGGGTCATGGACGATGTTTTCGACGCGCGGGGAATCAAGGCATCAGTGGGCGGCGGTGCGCAGGGGGGTGACGGCCCGTCCGAGGGGCCGGTCTGCCGGGAGTGCGGGACCGCGCTGCGCGCGACCGGTCCGGGGCCGGTGTACTGCTCGCGGTCGTGCTCGTCGAAGGCCTATCGGCGCCGCCGGACCGAGGGCCAGCAGCACGCGGTGGCGGACGCGCTCATTGCCTCGCGCGTCGAAACCGCGGACGGCCTCGACGACGGCGCCCATCCGCCGACGACGGTGGCCCGTCGGGGCGCAGCTGCCCACCGGCCGCGGGTTGTCGGTGGGCCGCGCTACCGTCCCGCGCAGCACAACCTCAGCCCGGGCTAGATCATCACTATTCGTCCCTTTCTGCGGTCTCACTGTCGCGGGGTTCCGCCGCGAACGTGCCGTCATACAGCAGGGCATCGGTGAGCTGGAACCTCTGAGCGCGACCGTCGATGATGACTGTGATGACGCTGCCGACCGGCCTGGTGCTGTCGCGTTGGATGGGACGCCCTCCGAGGCTGGAGGTTCCACGACACGTGTCTGCGAGGATGAATTGCTGGCGCTGGCCGAGCCGCTGGAGTTGCGGAGGACCTGTTCCCCGTAGGTATCGGAGTGCCCGGCGGCACGCGCGGCCTCGCTCAAGGTCCCACCCTGCGTGGCCCAATCGACCCGCGTTCCGCATAATTCAGCGGAACACGGGTCGTAAGGAGGGCCGACGGTGAGGGAGAGCGACGTGCTCGGCAACCTTCCGCCGCCGACCGTGCCGCCGCGTCGCTGGTCAACGTATGCAGGACGCCGAAGTTGAGCCAGAACCCGATCGTGAACAGCCTGGTGTTCACGCCGACCTGGCTTCGGCGGACTTCATGATCCGAAGAAGGGGCGAGATGTCCTTCTCGAACGTGAATTCGCACAGGAGTGTGGTCCACTGTCCGTCCTCGCGCCGCCAGACGAAGCTGTAGCGCGTCGGTACACCCTGCTGGACCCGGTGCACGATGATCGTTCCCTGGCTGCCGTGCTCACTCGTCGCGAGGAAGCGCACGTCGTCGATGCTCGCGCCCACCCGCTGTCCCTGGTCTCGCAGGGTGCGAAAGCGCGTCATGAACTGTTCCTTCGTCAGGATCGCGACCTGACCGGCCTCATCGATCCGGATGTTCTCGAAGTCCGGGTCGTATAGGGCGTCAAGCGCCTCCACGTCCATGGCGAGGCCGGCGTTCAGGTACTCCTGCATGCGTTCGACCAGCGACTGGTCCATGGTCGACTCCCCTTCCGTCTCCGTCTCCGTCTCGGTCAGTTCGTGCGGGCGGAGAGAACGGCCCAGACTCGTCGCCGCCCGCACTGCAGCGTTCCATCTTCGGTTGACAGATCACGTGCAGACCGCTGACAGCCGACTCTCGCGCGGAAGGCGCCTCGGATGTTCACTGCGAACGAGGTGAGCGTGATTCTTTCCGGGGCCGGCCCCGGCTGGGTTCTCGTCAACACAACCACTGGGAACCCTGGACGCGCGCCTGGTCCAGCCCACGGCGTGAACTTAGCCTGGACCTCCTGCGGGTCATCTGCCGGAACGAGATCACTCGCCGTGAGACCATCGCCTTCCAACGGCGCCTGCAGGAAGCGAAGTTCGAGCAGCTGTGAGTGCGGCGAGGTGCGCGGTCGACACCTCGTCTCCGCTACCGTCCGCGGCCTCGCCCGTGTGCCGTATGTGATCAGCATCGCAAAGGCGCCGCATCCGCCGTGGGCGGCGACCTCCACCTGGGTCGGGCGCGCCTGGCAGTTGCTGCGCCGGGTGGACGGGCATCATCGAGGCGGCTGCGGATGTGGCCCGTGGAACGTTGAGAGGGATCGGCGCTGATGGCGACTGGCACTGTGAAGTGGTTCAACTCGGAGAAGGGGTTCGGCTTCATCCAGCAGGACGACGGCGGTCCGGACGTGTTCGTCCACTTTTCCGCCATCCAGACGACCGGCTTCAAGGAGCTGGCCGAGGGCACATCGGTCGAGTACGACGTCACCCAGGGCCCGAAGGGCCCCCAGGCCGAGAATGTGGTGCCGCTGCGCTGACAGCGGCTTATGAGGGATCGCCCCCGCCGCGAGCCCCGGGCCGGTCATCCGGCGGGCGCGGGCTTGATTCGCTTTGACGGACACCCCTGATCAGGGGTGTCCGTCAAAGCGAATCAAGCCCAGTCGGTAACGAGCGCCTGGAGGTGGCCCGAGGGCAGGGCGGAGCAGGCGAAGGCTGACCTGAAGCAGGCCGTCGAGCACCGCAAAGCACTGACTCCCTTGTCCGCCTTGTGTCGCCGTGACGTCCAGGGCCGACCGGTTCGATGGCGCGGAGCGGGGTGGGCCGGTAGCCGAGGGGGTGGATACGCCAGGGCGGCTCGCCGGGCGGGCGGCTTACGTCGACCTCGGCGCTCGTCGCGCTCTGACGGCGATGTCGCCTTCGACGCGGTCCGCAGCGCGGCGAGCCGGAGCGCGAGCGGTTCAGTGCGGGTGCGGGACCGGCCCGACCGCCGGGGCTGTGGATCGGGAAGCCGATCGGTGTGTCTGACGCAGTGTCGGTGCTCCTGCGGCTAGTGTCCTGGCACGGAGTCGCATCCGGTCGGGCCCGGCTGTCCATCCCGTGCGGGCGGCCGGGCCCCGCGGACCCGGCAGAGGGCGCGTCCGACGGCCCGGTATCGGCAGGCTCAGTCCGGCTCGGCGCTCCGTGCCCACCCGACGCTCCGCAGAACCGCGGATCGGGTGGGCGTGGTTGTGCTACGGACGAGTCACAGTCGGGTCAATGGCCGGGGGCCGCGCCCGGTCGCGTTCCAGACTGGCCGCATGATGTTGACCAACCGCGCCACCGGGCCCGCCGTTCGGGCGGCCGCCGGACTGACCGCTCTGCTGCTGGCCGTCCCGGGGATGGCGGCCTGTTCGGGGACGATGGTGGACGGCTCCACCCCGGAGCATCGTTCCGCCGTGCTGTACACGCCGGACGAGCCGCTGAACGACGCCCAGTTGAGAATCGCGGCCGACATCCTGCGGCGTCGCGCCGAGGCCAGTGGCCTGGACCGTGTGACGGCGGAGGTGGACGGTTCGGCGGTCCGGGTCTCCGCCGGGGGCGAGGCGGAGAAGGAATTGTCCGTCCTGGGTGGCCGCGGGGCGCTCTCCTTCCGTCCAGTGGTGGCGGTCGCCACCTCGGGTGCGCCGGTCGTCGGTACCGTGCCGGAGTCGCTTCGGCAGCAGTTCTCCGCACTCGACTGTGCGCGGGCCGCTGCCCGGTCGGCCGCGCCCGAGCCCGTCGCGGAGATGGTGGCCTGTGGCCGGGAGCCGGCTGCGGCTGGTGGTGGCGCCAGTGCGTTCGTCCTCGGCGCGGCGGTCGTGGACGGCGCCCAGATCGCCAAGGCGGTGGCCTTCGACAGCCCGCTGTCCGGCGGCTGGGTGGTGGAGCTGACCTTCACCGCCAGCGGCGGCAAGGCATTCGCGGATCTCACCGCCGCGTCGGCTGCCGGAACCGATCCTGCCGACCAGATTGCCATTGTTCTGGATGGCGCTGTCATCTCCCATCCCAGGGTCACGTCCGCGATCACCACCGGAACCGCGCAGATCACGGGTGGCTTCGATCATGCGCAGGCTGCGGCGCTGGCTGCCGAACTGTCCACCAGCCGGCTTCCCACGGCCATGCGGGCGAGCACCCCGTAGCGTCGGGGTCGGGGCGGTCCCCAGCAGCGGCGAAGGTGGGGACCGCCGACCTGGTGGGATCTCCGCCAGGATCGTGCCGGAAGTGTGCTCCGGCGCAGCGAGCCCGTTGAACGCACGGCCGACCGGCGACCGCTGTCGCGACGAGACGCTGCCACCGCGGGTGGGGCGGGACGCCGCGGCGCGCCTCGCGCCGTTTCCCCGGCCGCACCCGTTCCGGTCGGTCACCGGCGGGCCCGCCGCGTTGCCAGGCGCCCGTCAAACCTCCGACGGCGGGCGCCCACCGGTCCGAGGACGTTCTGGCAGCTGTGATGGAGGGCTCGCCAGGCAGACAGGCGCCGTCAGAGCGCGGTAGCCGCGCCGGGGCTCGGCGAGACCGAGGCGATGATCATGAACCCCGCTGGCGCGGTATACCGGTGGGTTTTCCGGCTCGGCGCTTGCGTCGGCCGTGGCTTGCCGTGTCGTGCAGTGGCGGAGTTGCTCGCTGCGCGGCTGGTCCCTCAGCGGCAGCCGGGGCCATGGAGTTCGGCCCAGACCGTCTTGCCGTTGGGGTGCGCCTGGTGGCCCCAGGCGGTGGACAGGCGCCGGACCATGAACAGCCCGTGCCCGGTCTGGTCCGGGCGGTGCCGCCGTGGTCGTGATGGCAAGGAGGGCGTCGGTGCCGGCGGGCGACGCGGTGAGGTACCACTCGGTCAGGTCCTGGCGTAACGAACCGCCGCAGGCAGCCCTGCCGCGGTGCGGGGCGCGCGGCCGGGACGCCACCCGTTTGCGCGGCGAGTCGTTTGCGCGGCGAGTCGTTTGGCGGCGGGGATCCGGGGTTACCCGGCATGGGTTACAGGAACCCTGAGGAGGACGACGTGGCGGAGCCCGGACCGGTGAAGAAGATCGTGGACAAGGTGGTCGAGGCCGCGGAAGGCATCCCATCCGGGCAGCGACCGCGGGTGCCCGGCGCCCCGGGCGCCGAGCCGCCGCAGGTAGCGGAACCCACCGAACCGAGGGCGCCACTGCCTCCCAAGCCGGATCAGCGGGCGCCCGCCCCGCTGTCCGCCACCGGGCGGGACACCGGAGCGCCCGCAGACGCGGCCTCGCAGAACGGCGGCTACCTGACGACCGCCCAGGGCGTTCGGCTGCCGGACTCGGACCACTCGCTGAAGGCCGGCCCCCGCGGTCCGGTGCTGCTGCAGGACCACCAACTGCGCGAGAAGATCATGCACTTCGACCACGAGCGGATCCCCGAGCGGGTCGTCCACGTCCGGGGCGCGGCCGCCCACGGCGTGTTCCGCGGCTACGGCACCGCCACCGGCGTCAGCAAGGCCGCCTTCCTCCACGAAGGGGTCGAGACACCGGTGTTCGTGCGGTTCTCCCCTGTGCTCGGCTCGCGTGGCTCCGCCGACACGGTCCGGGACACCCGCGGCTTCGCGACGAAGTTCTACACCACCGACGGAGTTTTCGACCTGGTCGGCAACAACATCCCGGTGTTCTTCATCCAGGACGCGATCAAGTTCCCCGACGTCATCCATGCCGGCAAGCCGCACCCGGACCGGGAGATCCCCCAGGCCCAGTCCGCCCATGACACGTTCTGGGACTTCGTGTCCCTGCACACCGAGGCCACCCACCACACTCTGTGGAACATGTCCGACCGGGGGATTCCCCGCTCCTACCGCATGATGGAAGGCTTCGGCGTCCACACCTTCCGCCTCGTCAACGCGGAGGGCGCGAGCACGCTGGTGAAGTTCCACTGGAAGCCGAAGGCGGCGTGCACTCCCTGGTCTGGGAGGAGGCACAGCTGATCGCGGGCACGGATCCGGACTTCCACCGCCGCGATCTCGCGGACGCCATCGAAGCCGGCTGCTTCCCCGAGTGGGAGCTCGGCATCCAGACCTTCCCCGACACCCCGGAGCAGACGTTCGCAGACATCGACCTGCTCGACCCCACCAAGATCGTCCCCGAGGAACTCGCCCCGGTTCAGCCGGTCGGCCTGCTCACCCTGAACGCCAACCCGACGAACTTCTTCGCCGAGACCGAACAGGTCGCCTTCCACCCCGGCCATCTCGTCCCGGGCATCGACGTCACCGACGACCCGCTGCTCGCCGGCCGACTGTTCTCCTATCTCGACACGCAGATCACCCGGCTCGGCGGCCCGAACTTCGCGCAGATCCCGATCAACCGCCCCCACGCGCCCATCAACGACATGCTGCGTGACGGCTTCCACCAGGACGCCGTGCACTCCGGCGTCGCCCCCTACAAGCCGAACTCGCTGGACGGCGGCTGCCCGTTCTTCGCCGGGCCGGGCGAGCACGCCTTCATCGAACACCCCGTCCCGATCGCCGCCGCGGCCAAGGTCCGCGAGGCGCCCGCCTCGTTCGCCGACCGCTTCAGCCAGCCGCGCCTGTTCTGGCTGAGCATGAGTCCGGTCGAGCGCGAACACGTCATCGCCGCCTACACCTTCGAACTGTCCAAGGTCTACGAGCAGGCCATCAAGGAGCGGGTCCTGGAAGTCCTGGCGCGGGTCGACGAGGGGCTCTGCCGCCAGGTCGCCCAGGGGCTCGGCCTGCCCGCCCCCCAGGCGCCAGCCAGCGGCGTGGTCCAAGCCGCGCCGAGCCCGGCGCTGTCCCCGGTCGGGCAGCGGTGGCCGGCCACCGGCCGGGTGCTCGGCATCCTCACCGCCACCACCAGCGACGCGGGCGTGGTGCGGCAGCTGCGGGAGGCCGCACGCGACGCCGGGCTGATGCCGTTGATCATCGCACCCCTGGAGCGCCGCCGGCGGACGACCTCGCCGTGCAGCGGACCTACTCCGCGGCCCGGTCCGTCGAGTTCGACGCCCTCCTCGTGGCCGGCGCGCCCACGCGCGGCGCCGACGACCACGGCGCCCGGGACGCCAAATCCGGCGCCGTCGCCGGCGGCCAACCCGCCCTCGACTCCCGCGCCGTTCTCCTGGTCAACGAGGCCTACCGGCACGCCAAACCCCTCGCCGGCCTTGCGGATGCCCGCGGCCTGTGGGCGGCAGCGGGCGTCGATCCGCAAGCGCCCGGCGTGTTCACCGAGACCGACGCGGCCCATGCCGTCTCCGCCCTGGTGGCGCAGCTCGGCACGCACCGGGTATGGGAACGCTTCCCGGCAACGGCGCACTGAGCCCTCGCTGCTCATGGCCTCGCCACCGCGGGCCCGCGACCGTCCCGAGCCACGGCGCCGGACGCCCGCAGGCCTGCGGCGGTAGATGGGCGCGTTTCCCGGGCGGGGGCGTGGACAGACGCGGAAAGCGACCTCGGCACGGCCCCGAGCAGGAGATATTCCTCTTCAACGCCGAGGGTCAGCATGCTGAGCAGGTACCCGAGGGCGGAGCGTGCATGCGGCCGCGGCCGCGGCCACGGTAGGCGGCAATGCCGCCGTCTCTGGCCCTGGCCCTGGATGCCCTGCCGTCAGCGGCGGGCACGCTCCGGGTCGGGCTGGTCGCGCCGGTGCCACGGCGATCGGCTGGCAGACGACGAGGAGGTCGGCCAGGATGCCAGCCGGATCGCTTCAGCACGTGGGAGCCGTCGGTCACCACGCGGTGCGTCCCCGGGGCGACGCACTCTCCGGCGGCCCGGGCAGCTCCGTGCGGCCACCACCGGGTGGAGCGGTACCGCGGCGGATGGCGGTGATCGCTCCAGACGCCCGTCGTCGGCGAGCAGGGTCAACGGCGCACCAGTCGCCAGGCGCTGCCCGAGGATCCGGCACGCCCGCCCCACACCGGACCGCGCGTCCAGGGTGCCGGCCAGCGCCGAGCTGATGTGCGCCAGCGCGGTCAACCGGTCGAGTGCCTGCTGCAACACCTCGTCCACGTCGTATTCATCCACGAAGGCACCCTGCCCCAGACCCGCCGCCAGGACCCGGACCCGGCCACCGCGACCCGAAGGAGCGTCGATCCGGGCCGACCGCCGCAGCCCCCGGCTGCCTGCGCGGTGCCGGGGCCGCGCGCCCTCACCACGCCACCGGGCCGACTCCAGCACGGTTCAGACACGGCCGGTCCGGCTGCGCCGCGGGCGTGGCCACGGTGGCGTCAGTGATCTTGTCTTGCCTGCTCCCGGGTGTCAGGGAAGAGGGCTTGTCTCGGGGTGGAGCAGTGCCAGCAGTCGGGGTCGGTGCAGGGCGGCGACGGGTTCGAGCAGGTCGGGGTGGCGGAGAAGGGGTGCGGCGTCGGTGTCGCGCTGGGCTGGCAGGGTCAGGCGCCCCGGGTCGCCGGCGATTCCCGGGTGGTCGGTGGCCGCGAGGGCCTGGTGGGCGCGTGCGGCGAGTGCGGGTCGGCGAGGAGGCAGGCGGCCCAGCTGACGACGGTCTCATCCACCCAGCCGTGCCAGCTGGCCTGTCCGGCGTTGTCGCGGTCCGCGGAGTCGGAGGTGCCGGTGAGGTGGTCGAGGTGAGGGCTGTCGCCCGGGCCGAGGAGGTGCAGGAGTTCGGCGTCCAGCGCGGCGGGGTAGCGAAGGGCAACGGCGACGGTGGTGGCCTGCCTTGCCTGGGCTTCGGCGGTCGCGCGGCTGAAGGCGCCCGGGGGCGGCGGGTAGGCGGTGAGCAGCCAGTGGGCACAGGCGGTGGCGACGGGAGTGAGGTCGGTGGGCATGCGGTGGTCCTCGGGGGCGTGCCGGCGACGGGCCCCGGGGCGGCGCTGCCCCGGTGGTGGCAGGCCAGTGTAGGCAGCCGGCCGGCGAGGACGGCATGGCGCACGTCACGGCCTGCCCGGACGGGGCACCCGTCCGGGCAGGCCGTCGGCCGCGTGGCCGGTCAGGACTTTCCGCGGCCGGTGACGAAGTCGCGGGCCCGGTCGACGAGGCCGGCGCCGGGGGCGAGGAGTTTGCTGGCGGTGGGGCTGCCGGGCGCGGCGGGGTGGGGCCGGGTGGGGGCCATGGCCTTGGCGCGGCGGATCTTGTCGCCGAGGTCGTTCAGCATCTCGGTCGTGCAGGTCTGCTCCACCATCGGGAACAGGTTGTTCTCCTCGTCGCGGACGTGGGCGGTGACCTCGTCCATGGCATCGCGTTCTCCTGGCGGTGGCTGGCCGGTTTGCTTGGCATCCGTCAGTGCTACCTCCACGAGGACGGCGTGATCGTGACCGGTCTCTTGGGCCGCGTTCGGGACGCGGTCGCGTGGTGTGACGTGGCCATGGTCCAGGAGGCCGGTGCGACGGGAATCCTCACGTCCTTCCGCCGATTCGAATTCCGGCACCGCACGGGATTTCGCTCGACGGTGATCGTCCTCCTCTCGATCCACCGCACGTTCGCGAGGGAACTCATCCGCCTCGCCAACGAGAAGATCGACGTCTCCCGGACCTGACCGGAGCGACAGGGCAGTGGGGGTGCGTCGCGCCCGGTCGGCCCCGCGTGAACAGGCTCCACACATCGGGCCGGCGGGATCGCGATCACCTTGGGAATCGGGTGGCGCCCCACGGGTGGACCGTCGAGATCAGTCCGCAGGGCCGCTTCTCGCGCTGCGGCGGGTGCTGATCGGACGGCCGTAGGCGGCAGCGCGTTCGCGTACGGTGTGGCTGGACAGGCCCACACCTGACCTGCGGGCAGCGGCCCGCTGCCACGGGCGCCGGGCGGAGTCCGGCCCTCGGGCCGATGACACACCCGCACCCCTCGCACTCACCGCCTCGGGGCGGGCACCCGTACGTCGACAGCTGTGCCTTAGTCTTTGGTGTCATGTCGAACCCTGACGGGCTGCTCGTCGACATCGCCGCGATGGTCGAGTCCGAGCACAGCAATCAGATGTCCCTGACCGTGGTGGTCCCCGGCGCGGTGATCACCGGCAAGCTCGCCCCGGTGGAGCTGTGGTGGGAGCGGGTGGCGGAGGTCCTCCAGGCTTCCGATCACCTGAAGCCGTTCGCCGCCCTCTTCGCCCCGCCCCCCGACGGCCCTCCCGCGCGGCCCACCCACCTCCACCTCCACCGCGCGAAGATCCTGCAGGGCGACTTCGGGCTGCCTCACACCGGCGGCATGTATCGCATCGCCATCGAAGACATCAGCGCCTGGAGCGTCGGGGACCTCAGCTACTCCGACGCCTGACGTCCTCGCGTCACCAGGCGCGGTCAGCACCCCGGGCGGCGGCCGCAGCCGGCCGCACAGGGCGAACGAACAGCGGCTCCCCGGGAGACAATGCATGAACCCGGGGAGCCGCCACGATCCTCCCACCCGCCGCCGCACTGCCGACCCTGCCCCAGGTGCGGCCCGACCAAAGGGTGCGGCCGGTCGGCCAGTACCGGCCCGGTGTCTGTCGCTACGGCAGGTCCGGGTCCGAGTGGTGCCTGCCGGGGCGCGGCGCCTCGGTGACGATCTCGTACAGGCCGGGGCCGGCCTTACGGAACCATCCGCCCACCGCCTTCGCGAGCCGGGCCCGCTGCACGTCCACGCGGTCCATCGTGACGCCGGGCGGGATCTCCACGTACTCGCGGACCATGGCGATCTCCTCCGGCGTCAGCTCGGGTTCGGCCACGACAGCCTCCAACGGGGTTCGGCAAACCTTCAACCAAACTACCCAAAAGGTGGCATTTCCCCCAAGGTCATCGGCCCGGTGATCTGTCTCCGCGCGGATCGTGCGGAGACGGGCCAGGTCGGATCTGCCGGCCCGAGCACCCTCGGCGGGTGATTTCTGCCGCGGGTCCGGCCCTGTGGCCGCGGGCGGTGCGGCTTACGGCGCGGGCAGGGTCGCCCACACGGTCTTGCCGTCCGGCCGGAGCGTCACGCCCCATCCGGCGGCCAGCCGGTCCACGATGTGGAGCCCTGGCTGTGGGGCCGCTCCGGACAGAAGGGAAGCAGGGCCGGCGGGACCGTGCTCGGGCAGGTCACCGACACCGTGACACACCCGCCGGCGACATCGAGGTCCACACACAGCGGGCTGGCCGTGTGCTGGTAGGCGTTGATCAACAACTCACACACCACGAGGAAGACCTCCTCCGACAGCCAATCGTCCAGGCCAGCTCGGGCGGCGAGCACGCTGCGCGCGTAGGCCAGACCCGTCCGTGGCCCGGACCCGTTGGCAGGGGAGAGCGGGAGATGCCAGTGAACCTCTTTCATCCTGTCTCGGCAGGGTGAAATAGCTGGTCAGCGGGTTGCAGTGACGCAACAGGGCCCCTCGTCGTTGCCGTGGTGATCTCACTCATCACGTCGCCGCCGAGGGGCCCTGTTGGTTCCGTATCCTGCCATGCTCGATGTCCCGCACGAGCTCGTTGAGCACGTCTCCTGGCTCATCTACACCCGAAGGCGTGAACTCGGCTCACGATGGAGGAGGTTGGGCTGCTTCAAGCAGGCCCTGCTGGTCCTGGCCCATCTGCGGAAGAACGAAACCCTCGCGCAACTGGGAGCCGGGTTCGGGGTGTCGGAGGCGACGGCCTGGCGGTACGTGGACGAGACCGTCGAGGTCCTGGCCGCGTGGGCGCCGGGCCTGCGCGAGGCCCTGGTGGGACTGGGCGAAGGCGACTTCGTGATCGTGGACGGCACGCTGATCCCGACCGACCGGATCGCCGCCGACGAGCCGTACTACTCGCAAAAGCACCGGAAGCACGGGATGAACGTGCAGGTCGTCGCCACCCCGGACGGCACACCTCTGTGGTTCTCCCGTGCCCTGCCGGGGCGCACTCACGACCTGACCGCGGCCCGCGCCCACGGCATCGTCCAGACCTGCCTGACCCGCGAGGTCCTCGTCCTCGCCGACCGGGCCTATCGAGGCGCCGGCTCCACTGTCCGCACCCCCTACTACAACCACCACGAACTGCCCGAGCACTACCAGCAGTACAACCGCGACCACGCCCGCCTGCGTGCACCCGGCGAACGCGCCTTCGCCCAGCTGAAGACCTGGAAGGTCTTCCGTAAAGCCCGCTGCTCGACCAATCGCATCAGCCGACTGATCGCCGCCGTCCACACCCTCATGATCCAAAGCCTCGCGACCTGCGAAAACTCAGGATGAAAGAGGCTCAGTGACGGACTCCGCCTTCGGGGCGTCTGTCCCAAGGGTGGCCGTTCAGGCCGAGATCCCCAATGCCGTGAACGACTCCGCAAAGGCGGAGTCGTCGGCCGCATCATCGCCGTCTACGACGGGCCCTGACAGCCACGCCCCGGCGGAACCGGCAAACCGCCGGGCGCAGCCAGCCAACGCCGTGCCCGACTGGGGCACGGTGGACACGACCGCACAGCACGGGGAGTAACAGTCCGACAGCCCCAAGCTGGAATGGTGTGCCTGCGGCACTGCCGGCTCGGCTACGCGACCGCGTTCAGCAGGTCGGCCACCATGTCCGGCCGCTCCAGCGCGATGAAGTGACCCGCCCCGGGAACCTGCGTGAAGTCGGCGGCGGGCAGCAGCGCCCGGTTGGCTTCCCGGTCCAACGGCCGGGACCAGTCCGTCTCCCCGTAGACGAGATGGACAGGGGCCTTGACGTCGCGGTAGCGCGGACGGGCCGCGATGAGGCTGGACAGGTTCTGGTACACCGCCCGCGCGACGACCGGGTAGCCGGGGCGGCCTCCGACCTTGAGGAGCTCCTCCACGTAGTCCTCCCTCAGGGCGCTCTTGTCGCCCAGGCCGCCCTGCAGGATCCTGCGCAGGGCGGCCTTGGGCTCCACTCCGGCGATCACCGGGCCCACCCCCGGGGCCAGGACACCGCTGACGACGAGACGGGCGAGGAGGCCGGACCGGGCGATGCCACCGCGGAAGTCGTAGGGGTTCACCGCGACGACGCGCCGGACGCGCTCCGGCAGATCGGCTGCGGTGGTCAGGGCGAGGACCGCCCCCATGGACTCCCCGACCAGCGTCACGTCGTGGAGGTCGAGTTCGGTCAGCAGCCGTTCGACGCCCGTGCGCATCGCGGGCTCGTCGTACGAGGCGCCGGGCACGATCTCGGAGTAGCCCATTCCCGGCAGGTCCAGGGCGTACGCGGTGTACTGGTCCGCGATCAGCGGGACCAGGAAGCGGAAGTGCTCTGCCTGTGTGCGCACGGTGTGCAGCAGGACCAACGGGGCGCCGGTGTCCTTGCCGCTGCGGGTCGAAGGCGCGGATCTCCTTGAGCTGCTGGCTCACGACCGGTGAGCCGGGGGAAGTCGCCGAGGCCTACGCCCAAGAGGGCCTGCAGGTCTCCCGCCTGGCCGTCACGCACGTCGCGCGGCGCTGCCGGGAGCTGAGGAGCGAGTACGAGGAGCGCCACCGCCGGTTGAAGAGCCGCCTCGTCGCCCTGTTCCTGGGCGCCGGGGAAGGGGGCAGCCGCCGTCGCGGTGCCGGCCCGCGATTGGCCGTAGGGGTCCCGTCAGGGGCGCCGGGGGCAAAACCGCGTCCCTACGGGTCCCCGCGGGTCGGCGTGCGGCCGCGGTGCGGGCGGCGGACCATGAAGCCGACGAGTGGAGCCGCCGTGACGAAGGAAACACCCACCCCGACCGCGGGCGATCTGGTCGTGCTGCGCAACGTCAACAAGCACTTCGGCGATCTCCACGTCCTCCAAGACATCGACCTCACCATCGCCCGTGGTGAGGTCGTGGTCGTCATCGGCCCGTCCGGCGGCGGGAAGTCCACGTTGTGCCGCGCCATCAACCGCCTGGAGACCATCGACTCCGGGGAGATCTCCATCGACGGCAGGCCGCTGCCGGCCGAGGGCCGCGAGCTGGCGGCTCTGCGGGCGGACGTCGGCATGGTCTTCCAGTCGTTCAACCTCTTTGCGCACAGGACCGTGCTCGACAACGTCACGCTCGGCCAGGTCAAGGTCCGCAAGAAGGACAAGAAGGCCGCCGAGGAACGGGCGCGCCGGCTGCTGGAGCGGGTGGGCGTCGCCTCGCAGGCGGACAAGTACCCGGCGCAGCTCTCCGGCGGCCAGCAGCAGCGCGTGGCGATCGCCAGGGCGCTGGCCATGGAACCGAAGATCATGCTCTTCGACGAGCCGACGTCCGCGCTCGACCCCGAGATGATCAACGAGGTGCTGGAGGTGATGCAGCAGCTGGCGCGCGAGGGAATGACCATGGTCGTCGTCACCCACGAGATGGGATTCGCCCGATCGGCCGCCAACCGTGTGGTCTTCATGGCGGATGGCCGGATCGTGGAGGAGAGGACACCCGATCAGTTCTTCGGCAACCCGCGCAGCGAGCGGGCCAAGGACTTCCTCTCGAAGATCCTGCACCACTGACCCGCGAGCACAAGGAACGATCACCATGGAACTTCGCAAGGTCACCCTCGCCGCTGCGGTTGCGCTCGGGCTGTCCCTGACGGCCGCCGGCTGCGGATCGGACGGCGGCGGCGCCAGCAGCGGCGCCAGCGGCGACCAGAAGGTCACCGTCGGCATCAAGTTCGACCAGCCCGGCATCGGGCTGAAGACCCCGGACGGCACGTACACGGGCCTCGACGTCGACGTGGCCACATACGTCGCCAAGGAGCTCGGCTACGACCCCGGCAACATCCAGTGGAAGGAGGCGAAGAGCGCCGACCGCGAGACGCTGCTCCAGCGCGGCGACGTCGACTTCATCGCCGCCTCGTACTCGATCACGCCCGCCCGCGCGGAGAAGGTCGACTTCGCCGGCCCCTACCTCCTGGCGCACCAGGACGTGCTGATCCGGGCCGACGACAACTCCATCACGAAGCCCGAGGACCTGAACAACAAGAAGCTCTGCTCCGTCACCGGCTCCACCTCCGCGCAGAACGTCAAGACCAAGATCGCCCCGAATGCGCAGCTGCAGGAGTACGGCGGCTACTCGGAGTGCCTGACCGGCCTGGAGAACGGGGTCGTTGATGCGCTGACCACCGACGACTCGATCCTTGCCGGCTACGCCTCGCAGCCGGAGTTCAAGGGCAAGTTCAAGCTCGGCGGCTTCAAGATGAGCAACGAGAACTACGGCATCGGCGTCCAGAAGGACAGCGAGCTCAAGGCGAAGATCAATGCCGCCCTGGAGAAGATGGTCGCGGACGGCTCCTGGGAGGCGGCCGTCAAGAAGAACCTCGGCCCGTCCGGCTACCAGAACGAGCCCGCACCGAAGATCGGCGTCATCGTCACCTGAGACGCGCACTCCCCGGCGCGCCGCCCCGGGGCGGCGCGCCTCGCCCGTCACTCGCGGAAGGCGGGAAGACCGTGTTCGACTTTCTTGAGGGCTACAACGTGCTCGGCGCCTTCTGGGTGACGGTGCAGCTCACCTTCTACTCCGCCGTCGGCGCGCTGATCTGGGGCACCGTCCTGGCGGCCATGCGCGTCAGCCCCGTGCCCCTGATGCGCGGCTTCGGGACGGCTTACGTCAACGTGGTCCGGAACATCCCCCTCACCGTGATCATCGTCTTCACCTCGCTGGGCCTGTTCCAGACGCTCGGCATCACGCTCGGCGCCGAGGACTTCACCACCATCGACTTCCGGCTCGCCGTGCTCGGACTGATCGCCTACACCTCGGCGTTCGTCTGCGAGGCGCTGCGGTCCGGCATCAACACGGTGCCCGTGGGCCAGACGGAGGCGGCGCGCGCCATCGGCCTGAGCTTCCCCCAGGTGCTGAGGTTCGTCGTCCTTCCGCAGGCGTTCCGTTCCGTGGTGGGCCCGCTGGCGAACGTGCTGATCGCCCTGACCAAGAACACCACCGTGGCCGCCACGATCGGTGTCGCCGAGGCCGCCCTGCTGATGCGGGAAATGATCGAGAACGAGGCCCAGCTCCTCCTCATCTCCGCGGTCTTCGCGTTCGGCTTCATCTGCCTCACGCTGCCGACCGGGCTCCTCCTCGGAAGGGTGGCCAAGAAGGTCTCGGTGAAGCGATGACCCCGCCGTCCGTCCTCTACGACACTCCGGGACCGCGCGCCAAGCGGCGCAACCTGCTGTTCACGGTGGCGTTCCTGATCGCCGTCGCCGGTGTGGCCTGGTGGGTGGTCCAGAGCCTCATCGACAAGAACCAGCTCGAATGGGTCAAGTGGCGGCCCTTCCTCACGGACTCCCGCGCCTGGGAGACCTACCTCCTGCCGGGGCTGAAGAACACCCTCATCGCCGCCTCACTCGCCATGGTCGTCGCGCTGCCGTTCGGGGCGCTGTTCGGCATCGCCCGCCTCTCCGACCACCCGTGGCTGCGGGGCACGGCCGGCACCGTCGTGGAGTTCTTCCGCGCCATCCCGGTGCTGATCCTGATGCTGTTCGCCAATGCCGCGTACTCCGAGTTCACCGACGTCAGCCCCGACAGCCGGCCGCTGTACGCCGTGGTCACCGGCCTGGTCCTCTACAACGGCGCCGTGCTCGCGGAGATCGTCCGGGCCGGCATCCTCTCCCTCCCGCAGGGCCAGACCGACGCGGCCGAGGCGATCGGCATGCGCAAGAACCAGGTGATGCGCTACGTGCTGCTGCCGCAGTCGGTCACCGCGATGCTGCCGGCGATCGTCAGCCAGATGGTCGTCCTCGTGAAGGACACCGCGCTGGGTGGCGCACTGCTCGGCTTCTCCGAACTGCTGGCGTCCGTCCGCCCGATGAGCGCGAACTACGGGGCCAACACCATCGCCTGCTTCACCGTCGTCGCGGCCATCTTCGTCGTGCTGAACTTCGCCCTTACCTCCTTCGCGACCTGGCTGGAGCGCCGGCTGCGGCGCGGCAAGAGGTCCACCGGCGCGGTGGTCGGCGCCTCCGCCGTCGAGGAGCTGTCCACACCGGGCGAGCACGTGGGCCACGACGACCTCGGCGGAAAGGGCAGCACCTCCGGCAAAGGCGGCTAAAGAGGTCGCGCAGATAGGTGATCGTCAGCGGCGTCGTTCGGGGCGGTTGGCTCAGCCGCCAGCGCGGTCCTCGCCGCCGGCCTCAGCGCCCTCTTCTGGCTGCCCGCGGCCCGCTGGTTCACCACCGCCACGGTCGGCCTCAGCTACGCCCTGCTGTCGGCGGCGATGCTGCTGGCGACCCTCGGCTCCCTCAACCTCGGCGATGTCTTGGTGCGCTTCCTGCCCACCGCAGGCCCCCGCGGCCGGCAGCTGGTGGTCCGCTGCTACACCGTCTCCACCGCGACCGGCGCGGCGGTCGCGACCGGCTTCGTACTCCTCGCCCCGCAACTGGCCCCCGGCCTGACCGAGCTACGCCAGCCCTCGGCGATCCTGTTCATCGCCGCCACCTCCGCCTACACCGTCTTCGTCCTCCAGGACGGCGCACTGACCGGACTGCGCCGACCGGGCTGGGTCCTGGGCGAGAACCTGATCTTCGCCATCGCCAAGGCCTTCGCCCTCGCCCTGTCCGCCGCCCTGACCCTCAGCGCCGGCATCCTGCTGTCCTGGGCCGCCAGCCTCGTAGGGGCGCGGGCGAACAGGACCGTGTTGGCGACCGTGCCCACCGCCCGCCCCACCCCGACCACCGCCGACACCAGCACCACCGACGCCACCACCAACAGCGGCACCGGCACCAGTGCCGCCACTGCCCGGCCCGGACGGATGGCCCGCTACGCCGCCGCGGTCTACATCGGCCAGCTCGGCCAGACCGCCGTCTCCAAATCCCTGCCACTGCTCGTCCTCGGCCGCCTCGGCCCGGAGCAGACCGCCTACTACTCACTGGCCTAGCTGGTCACGGACACCCTCTACCAGGCCGCCTACGCCATGGGCCAGTCCCTCACCGTCGAGGGCGCCGCCGAACCCCACCGCCTCGCCGAACACGCCCGCCACATGCTCCGCCACACCGCACTGCTGATCACCCCGCCCCCGCCCCCGCCATCGCCGTCGCAGCCGCCCCCTGGATCCTCGACCTCCTCGGCACCGACTACGCCCAGCACGGCACCACCGTGCTACGCCTGATGGCGCTCTCGGCGGTGCCGAACGTGCTGTTCGGCGTCGCCGTCCACGTCGCCCGCGTCCGCCAAGCCCTCGTCTTCCTCACAGGCCTGCAGCTCACCTTCGCCGCCCTGCTCCTGGCCCTCAGCCTGCTGCTGATGCCCCGCTACGGCCTCACCGGCGTCGGCATCGCGTGGCTGGCCACCGCCTGCGCCCTCGCACTCGCCCTGACCGCCACCGCCCCCCGCTGGCTGTCCGCCGCGCCACGCCAGCCCTGAGCCGTCGTTTTCGCCGGTCGGCCGTCACCCCGTTCGGCCCGTCAGCCGGGCTGCACCTCAGTGACTTTTCGACCGTGTCGGGCGCGGGCGGGTGCAGGCGCCATACGGGGCAGTGGGCGGTGTGGGACGTGAGCTCGAGGACGGCGCCGCTGCCCAGCACATGCCGGGCAGGCAAAGCCTCGGAGCGACACGTGCCCGGGGGAGCCGAAGGCGCCGGGACCGGGGCCGGCGGGCCGGTTCGTGACGACCCGCAGACGGCGGCGAAGCGCGCGGACGGCCCGCCGGCATGCGCGCGGCAGTCGCGCGCGGCGGGCAGGAAGGAGACGGGAGACGTCCGGCATGGGCCATGCAGGGCGAGCCGGGGCGGTGGCTACAGCGCGCTGACCACCGCGCAGCCCCGGCCCACCGGACCGGGGATCCCTTCCCCCCCTTGATGGCGGGCGGATCCCAGCCGCGGCCGCCCGGCTAGGCGAACACCCTCATACACTCCGTGAACGCCGTCGGGCCCTCCTGGCGCGATCGCGGTCGAGCCGCCCCGGCCTTCGGCGGCGCGTGAAGACCTGCCGACACGCGGAGAATGGTGGTCGCGGAGGAGTTCGTCGGAGGTGGGCCATGCACGGTGTCGGCGGGATCTCGTGGCCAGCGGCCGGACGGACGAAGGGCGCAGGGTGGGCCGAATGGTGGCGACGGAGCCGGCTCGGCGGGCTCTGGCGCCAGGGCGCCGGGCTGGAACTGATGCAACGGTCGATGGGGTTCGCCGCGCTCGGGCTGGTCACCCTGGTACCGCTGCTGATCGTGGTCGCCGCCGTCGACCCGTTCCGCCAGCGCGGCTTCGCCCACTGGGTCGTCGACGGCATGGGCCTGCCCGGCCGCACCGCGGTACCGGTGGAGCACCTGTTCGCGGCCGACCAGCACATCCGCAGCACCGCGAGCGTCCTGTCGCTCCTTTCCCTGGCACTGTTCGGCCTGTCCTTCGTCGCGGCGGTGCAGACCGTCTACGAGCGCATCTGGCGGCTTCCGTCGCCGTCGTGGCGGCACCTGTGGCGGCAGGTGCTGTGGCTGGGCGCGCTCACTGTGTTCCTGGTCGTCGAGGTGGAGACCGGCGCGGTGCTGCGGCCTGGCTGGTGGGACACCGCGGAGCGGCTGCTCCTGCTGGCGGCGATGAGCGTGGCGTTCTTCTGGTGGGGGCAGCACTTCCTGCTCGGCGGCCGGATCGGGTGGCGGGTCCTGCTGCCCGGTGCGCTCGCCACCACCGCCGGACTCGGCGGCCTGCGCGTGTTCTCGGCCCTGGTGTTCGACCCGATGGTGGTCTCCAATGCCGAGTCGTACGGCACGGTGGGCGTCCTGCTGGTGGTGGAGTCCTGGCTGATCGGCGTCGGATTCGTGTTCTACGGCGGCGCCCTGCTCGGCCGCTACTGGCTGGAGCGCCAGCAGCCCTCGTCCCCTGCAATCGACGTCACTCAACCCCCACGGCTTGACGAATGAACCTCGACCGCACCTGCCCCGGGCCGGCGGCAGACCGCTTGCCGTTCTGCTCACCCACCGATGTGGAAGGGACCGTGCATGACGAGAACGTGAGCGACTGTGACGCGTTCTTGCGGTGGGTCAGGACGACGTTGTACGAGGCACAAGCGGCCCTGTACGACGGTGACGCGGCCCTGTACCGGGCGTTGTGATCACGAAGAAGCCCGGTGAGCGTGCTCGGGACGGAGCACAGCGCCGACGGCCGGCGCGAGGTCGACGATCACCTGACCGCACTCGCACGCCGCTTCTCCGACTGCACCTCGTAAGGGCGTGGGATCGGCACTGCTGATCCCGCCGGTCTACATCCTGACGACGCTGCTGTTCACCGACACGGCGTCCCGGGCGCGGGCGTTCGGCGCGATCATGGCGATGGGCGGGGTGGGGGCGGCCGCCGGACCGCTGATCGGCGGGCTGATCACCAGCGCGATCAGCTGGCGGGCCGCGTTCGTGTTCCAGGCACTGGTGATCGTGGTGATCGTGGTGCTCAGCCGCGGGATCACCGATCCGCTGCCGCCCGACCCCGCCCGGCCCTTCGACACGGTCGGCGCGGTGCTGTCGGCGGCGGGGCTTGTGCTGCTGGTGACCGGCATCCTCGCGGTCGACAACAACGGCTGCTGGCCCTGGGGCTGCTGCTGGGCGGGGCGCTGGTGCTCGCCGGCTTCTTCGCCTGGGTGCGCAGCCGGGAGCGCGCCGGCCGGGAGGCGCTGCTGTCGACGGCGCTGTTCCGCAACCGCACCTCCAACCTCGGCCTGGTCACCCAGAACACCCAGTGGCTGATGCTGATGGGCGTCTCGTTCACCGTCGCCGCCTACCTGCAGGTCGTCCGGGGCTACGACGCGATCCAGACCGGCGTCATCTTCACCGCCGTGACGCTCGGCATCCTCGCCTCCTCGCTGGCCGCGGAGAAGCTGGCCCGGCGCCGTCCGCAGCGCACCCTCATCATGGCGGGCTTCGTGGTGACGATCGCGGGCATCGCCGTGCTGCTGGCGCTGGTCGCCCGGTGCCTGGTCGTTCGCGCCCGGCCTGCTGCTGATCGGCCGGCCTGGGCGTGATGCTGACCCGTGCTCTCGCAGCCGCCGCTCGAGCGCGTCGGCGCCGCGGCCAGGCAGCACGTCGCTGCGCTCGCC
Organism: Streptomyces sp. TLI_235; assembly: GCA_002300355.1. Lineage (NCBI taxonomy): Bacteria > Bacillati > Actinomycetota > Actinomycetes > Kitasatosporales > Streptomycetaceae > Streptomyces > Streptomyces sp. TLI_235. Next base: position 452,507 of record NSGV01000003.1, on the reverse strand, counting down.
GTTCTCAGCGTCGATCAGGACGGTGGCATACCGGTGGCGGCGCTTGAGGGCGAAGTCGTCGACGCCGAGGACGAGCGGCACCCGCGGAACTGGTAGCGGCAGTCGGATCAGCAGTCGCGGGGCGGTCGAGCGGGAGACCGTCGCGGCCAGGACGCGGGAGAGGCGGGCACCCGCCCGGCCCGCTAACTCCTTCACCACCTGCCCGAGTTGATCGGCAAGTCGGCGCGTACGCCGCTGGTAGCGGTCGATCAGGCCGGGGACCTGCTCACGGAATGTCTGGCGCGGGCAACCCAGAACCGTGCAGGTCAGCCGTCGGACTCGCACCGACACCACGACCCGTCGGCCGTCCACCGGCACATCCGCGACCACTCGACGGTGGAAGCCATGCACGTGCGGCGTCGGCTGCCCGCACACTGGGCACGGCACCGGCTCATCCCGGGTCCGGGCCCACACCCGGATGACCTCGCCCTCGTCCACCAGGTCCTCGACCACCAGCGCCGACAATCCCGAAAACACCATGCTCACAAGCTCGTTGGCATCTCGCACATCTCACCAACGACGACCGTCACCCTTCGTTACCACCGATTACGGGACAGAGCCAGTCGCTGGACAGACCCTACCGGCACGGCTGCGCAGCCTGCAGCTGCTCGTCGAGGTGGTCGAGCTGGCTCTGGGCGGCGTGGACTCGTCTCGGTGGCGCGCCGCTCGTTGAGGCCAGCGATGCCGGTGAGGACGGCGGCGGAGTGCTCGCGGAAGAACACCGAGAACTCCATCGCGCGGAGCGCAGCAGTGTCGGCGCCGCCGGCGTGGCCGAGGCAACTGGTTTGCATCCTCGCCGGGCCCCGGTGCACGATCGGCTGATGTTCGAGTTGCTGCCCGGAGTCGGGGTCGTCCTGCCCGGTGACACGGGCACCCTCCGCTTCGGGTCGGACGCGCGGACGGCGGCCGAGGTCCTGGCGGGGCTCGGCCCCGTCCGGCCGCTGCTGGGAGCTCCCTGGATCCACACCGCCCGCTGGGGCGACGTCGAAGTGGCCGCCCACGCCGACCAGGCGGGCCGGGCCGCGGCCATGCCCGGCGAACTGCTGGTGCGTTCCGTCGTGCTGAGCCGCGGCGGCGCGGCGTCGGGCGTCCCGGGGGGCACGCCCGTCATCCTCGGAGACGTCGACCTGTTCGGCTACCCGGCCGCCGAGGTGGTGGAGGCCCTCGGCGACCACCGGCCTCCAGAGCTGGAGATCCGGGCCGGTGACGGGCGAGGCTACCTGACGAGCGTCGCCCTGCACGCCGCTTCGCCGACCGCGCCGGCCGGTCGCCGTGCCCGCGCTGCGGCCGAGGCGGCCGAGGTCGAGCGCGCCCTGGTCGAACTTGAGCCGCTGTGGACCACGGAACGCGACCGGTGGCAGTTGCTGGAGGCCGGCGGCGGCCACCTGCCCTGCCACCGGGGCGATCCGCAGACCGTGCTGCTGATCTGCAACGAGGCCGTGGCCCGACGGGTCACCGCCGCGATGCTCGCGGCTGGCGTGGAGGTCGTCCCGGAGCAGCTCTGAGGCGGTCCGACGCCCTCGGGACCGGCACGGCTGCCTGGACGCCCGGGGGCTGTGGGTCCGAGACCTGACAAGGTGTTACGGCCTGCCAGGCTGGCCCCAGTCTCAGAACGCTTGCTACGACACGCCCGGAGTGCTCTCACTTCTCACCATCATCTGAGCCCGTAATAGACATCGTTTCTTTTGGTGCTTCCTGGTGTCCGAGGTGTGCCGGGATATTTCTGAGGTGCTGTTGACATGGATCGCTGAGGTGGCGGACGAACCGCTGGTGCTGGAGCCGGCTGATCGGCGGGTGGAGTGGGAGACCAACACCTGGTGGTTGGGGGCGGAGGACGAGGACAGGCGTGTCTTGTCCGTGTCGGAGGTGGTCGCCGCCTTTGGGCGAACCGCCGAAAGCATCCGGCTCCGCATCGGAGACATGGGCTTCGCCGGGACGGCGACGTTCTACGTGTGGCACGACGAGCAGGCGGGACAGCTCCAGTGCTCAACCGGATCGGTGGCCACGGACGAGCTGCCCTTTGGCGGCTCCTACGTGACCACCGACGATCTCGGTGCTGTCATCGAGGGCTTCCTGTGTGACCAGGAGCGGGGCTTGGTTGCCTGGTCGGACCTTGAGGCCGAGGACGGCCAGTCCGAGCAGACCGTTCCCGAGCCGGAGGCCGCACCTTTTGCCGTGTGGGTCCGCAGCGTCGGATTGGTCTCACACTGACCGCTGCCGCCCGCCGATGCGGCCCAGGCTGCCCGTCGCTTCGGCGCGCCCGGGGCGCTGTCCGTGCCGTGTACGCCGCTTTGGCGGTCTGTTCGCGCCGCTACCGTCCGACGGCGCCGACAGAGTGGCAGGGTGTCAGGGGGCCCAGGGGCTGCGGTCGCCGATCACGCCGATCCGGAACCCGAGCCAGGGATAGACGTGGCTGAAGAAGGGATTGTCCTGTGGTTCCAGACCGACGGCGGACGGCCACATCTGGTAGGCCGGAGCGTTGGAGACTCCTCCGTGCTGCCGGCGCCAGACCCGGGCGGAGTCGCCACCGGCGGGCGCGGGGGTGATGCTGTCGGTCCACTCGACCGCGTTGCCGCCCTGGTCGAGGGTGCCCCACGGTGAGGTGGTCCGGGCCTGGCCGACGGTGCTGAGGCTGCCCTGGTAGAACGCGCGGTAGGCGAGGGGATCCAGTCCGAAGGGGTTGACGGTCGAGCAGACGGCCGGCTGCACCTGGCCGGGGCACCAGCTCGGGGCGGGCTGGTTGGTGGCGTGGTAGGAGGCGAGCGGCTCGGTGGCGGCGTTCGTGACGTCGCCCGTGGCGGGGTCGAGGACGGTGGGTGACGGTGCGCTCGCGTCGCCGTCGCCGAAGACGCCGGGGTTGGTCGGGTACTTCCAGTAGGAGTAGGTGCCGTCGCCGTTGGGGTCGTAGTAGGCGGCCTTGATCCATTCGTCCTGGCTGGGCACCACGAAGCCGGAGTCGTGGGCGCGGGTGGCGTCGGGCCGGGCGAGGTCGTACATCCCGCGTTCGGTCTGCGTCGATAGTTCCACCTGGTAGGTGACGTACTCGAAGCCGCCGCTGGTGTCGGTCCGCCTGGAGACCAGACGTCCGTTGTAGAGGGAGTTGACGAAGCGGGCCGCCCTGAGGAAGTTGGCGAAGCCGTACGGCTTGTCCGCCCACTCGGGGTAAGCCACGGAGTAGTGGTGGCCGTCGGCGGCGGTGGGCGAGAAGTCGATCGGGCCGTACTTGGGCCAGGCCGCCGCGCTCTCGCTCCGGTCGTACAGGTCGTGCGGATCGCGCCCGCGGCGGTCGATCGTGTTGAGGAAGGCCACCCACTGGCCCACGGTGACCTCGAGCTGTCCGATCTCGTAGGGGGCGCCGACGCTGCCGACCGTCAGGCAGTCCGTCGAGTCCGGCGGCGCGTCGGCGCAGGACTGGTAGATCGCGTCGGTGAACGGCACCACGGCGACCGACGGGTTCCCGGGTGCCCCGACTCTCGCGGTCCTCAGGGTGACCACCGCGCCCCGGCCGCCCCCGGGTGTGCCGGCTTCCGCCCGGGCGGCGATCGCGGACGGCGAGAGCAGCACTGACACCGCGCAGGCTGCCAGGGCAGCCCTGATGAGCGGGATGCGGCTGGAGACAAGGTGCATGGTCATTCCCTTTCGGCCACGGCGGACCACCCCAGCCAGGGACCGGCGCTCGGGGATGGTGCGTCATCACGCTAGGGCACCTGCGACTCTCCGCAGTCGAAGGGTCACGGAGTGGAAGGCGGAAATCATCTCCCTCACCCGGTCGGCGTCCCGGCCGCTCCATCGTTCAGGACGGGCCGTGCCCTGACCCGGCGGGCCGCACCCGGGCGATCAGGAGGGCGACGTCGTCGTGGTCGCCCGGAGTGGCGGAGCTCGCGCAGGAGCCGCTCACAGGTCTCCTCGATGGTGCGGTCGGGCCGGGCGAGCAGGAGGCGGAGCCGGTCATGACCAGTGGGCGTTGTCGCGCCGCGCTCAGCACGCCCACCTGCAATGGCTCGACGCCGGTATCCGCACCATCGCGCACCGGCTGTCGTTGCCGCTCGGCGAGAAGGGCAGCAAGCGCCCCCGGCGGCTACCGCTCCAAGCAGGATTGGTTCGTCAAGTCCCGGCGGCTGTCCGTGCTGGAGGACCGGCACGCGGCCGTGATGGCGGAGCGTGAGGCCGGACATGTCGTTGTGGTGCGCGGCGGGAGGAGGCTCCTCAACACCCGGCACAACCTCACCGCCGCGCAGCTCACCGAGCCGCAGTGGCGCCAGCGGTGGGAAGCCGCCCGCTGGTTCCTGTCCGCTGACGGGGAGTCCGGGAAACGCTTCGGCAACGAGACGATCCGTATCACGTGCGAAGGGGAGATCAGCGTCAAGCTGCCCACCCCGCTCGCCGGGCACGCCAACGCCAGGAACGGCCGGTACGTCCTCACCGCGAAGGTTTCGTTCCCGCACCGGGGCGACGAATGGCGCGACCGCATCGAAGCGAACCGCGCCGTGGCCTACCGTATCCACCTCGACACGGAACGCGGACGCTGGTACCTCGACGCTTCCTGGCAGCGCAAAGACCTTCTCATCGTGCCGCTGGAGACATTTGCGGGCGGGTGAGGTGATCGGCGTGGACATGAACGCCGACCACCTCGCCGCGTGGCGGCTGGACAGCCACGGCAACCCCACCGGCCGGCCGTGCCGCTTCGACTACGACCTCAGCGGCACCGCGACCCACCGGGACGCACAGCTCCGCCACGCCCTCACCCGCCTCCTGCACCGGGCTACGGCGACCGGCGTCCGCGCGATAGCCGTCGAGGACCTCGACTTCACCGACTCCAAGACCCGCGAGAAGCACGGCCGCAAGCGCCGCTTCTGGCAGCTGATCTCCGGTATCCCCACCGGCAAACTCAAGGCCCGGCTCCTGTCGATGGCCACCGAAGCCGGAATCAGCGTCATCGCCGTGGACCCCGCCTACACCAGCCTGTGGGGCGGCCAGCACTGGCAGAAGCCCCTCACCACAACCAGACGCCCCGTCACCCGCCATCAGGCTGCCGGCGTGGCGATCGGACGACGCGCCCTCGGACACCCCGTCCGGCGACGGACGGCACCGCCCCGCCAGCACCAGAGCGATGCCGGCGGGGGATGAACGGCGAGGTGTGCGGCGTGCCGGTCCCCGGCGCGATCGAGGCCCTGCGCCTGCTCGCCGCGCACCGCGCCGTGTTCGTCTACACCGCCCGCCATCGCCGCTATCACCGCGCGGTCGCCGAGTGGGTCAACCGGCACAGCGGACTGACGACCCGGGTCAACGACGACCCCGACCGGGCCTACTGGACCGAGCGAGGCGACGTCCTGGTCACCAACCTCAAGCTCGGCGCCGCCTGCTACGTCTGCGACAAGGCTGTCCACTTCGCCGGCGACTGGACCGCCACCCTCGCCGTCGTCACCCGGGCCATCGGCCTGGACAACCCCGCCGGCGCCCGCCCCTGAGAGCGCGACCGCACCAACACCGCCACCCACCGGCTGGCTCGTGCCGACCGGCACCCACCACACCGACCAAGGAGAACCCATGCGCGCCAATGAGAGAGAACCCGACATCACCGTCGAGAACGTGATCTGGGCGGCCGCCATCGTCTGCCTGATCGCCATGTGGGCGATCTCCGCGACGACACACCTGGAGCCCCACCCGATGCCGGCCGGCAGGCCCACGGCCGGATCGACGGCGACCGACCACCCCGGCGGCTCGACGGACGGCCGACCCGCCCCCACCGACTACCCGCACTGACGCCCGCGCCCACCACCCGGACCCGGCGCGAGCCGGCCGGGGGCTGCCAAGGCATCACGGGTGCGGGGCTGGAACGCCGACCTGAGGACGTCCGACCAGGGCCGTGAGCACAACTGCCCGCCCCGACACGCGCACCACACCTCCGGCCCAGGGCCCGGCACCGATCCCCACACGATCCCCACGGTGCCGGGCCCTTCGTCGTTTCCGGCACCACTCGCCCTCCGCGCACCCGCGGCGGCGAACGGCTCGCGGCCGCTGCGCCCGGCTACTCCTCCGGCCGGAGCCGTACGAACCGCACACCACCGTGCCGACCGGTTCCGATGCGGACCTCCGCGACCGGCAGCGGCTCCGCGATCCAGTGGACCCGGGCCCGCCCGGCGGTCGCGGGGCGCAGCCGACCAGCCACCGCGCCGGCGACCTGGTGGGCCTGCGCGGTGGTGAGCCGCGGCGAGGTGACCTCCTGCCGACCGTCCGGGAGCTGCACGAGGACAGCTTCCGGACGGGCCAGCGAACCGGTGACACCCGCGACGAGGCAATCGATCGTCTCCGCGTGCCGGACCTTGATCCACCGGCCGGGGGCGTTCCCGCCCGAGGTGGTGTACACCGTGTCGAGGCCTTTCGCGCACACCCCCTCGATGCCGAGCGGCTCCAGGTCGCGGTACCACTGCTGCGCCTCGGCCAGCGAGCGGGTCTCCATGGACTGCTGGATCTGGGGGCGGGCGCCGATCATGATCAGCGAGAGCAGGTCCCATCTCTCCCGGAGCGGGGCCGATCTGACGTCGCGCCCGGGTACGGCGAGGACGTCGAACGCGACGATCACGAGCTGGGTACCAGCCTCGGCGCGGGCGCCCGCGGTCCGGGCCAGGGCGTGGAAGCCGAGCCGGCCCGGGCCGCCGCCGGGCCGCGGCGTCCACGCGCACAGCTCGGCGTCGAGGACGAGGCCGACCGGCAGGTCGGCGATCGCCGGCAGCACCGACGGATACCGGCTGTTGAGGACGGTGCCGCGGCGGGACAGGAGCAGCGGCGCGTGGTCCTCCTGCACGCAGGCGAGCACCCGGTAGCCGTCCCACTTGGGCGTGTACTGGACCCCGCCGGGCAGGCCGTCCTCCGGAGGCAGGGTGCGGGCGAGGACCGGCTGCATCACCGGGATGGGCGGGCGCAGCACCACGGTCTGTCGTGTACGGGGCACGCGGTCCAGCGTCCCGCCGTGCGCTGTGTGCGCCGCGGTGGCCGGGCCGGATGATCACCGGCCCGGCCCAAGCCGGCCTGCTATTCGGGCAGTGCGGTGGGGGTGAGGGCGGCGCGGTGGCCGACGCGGTCCGGCGGCGCCAGCGCCGCCCAGTAGCCGTCGGCGGCCAGCGCGGCCGCGGCCTGCCGCTCGCCCTCCCGCAGCCGGGCGGACTCGGCGCGCTGCTCGTCGGTCACCTCGACGTCCCACCCGCTCGGCAGCGTGCGGAGGTAGTCGAAGTGGGCGGTGCGGGCCGCGCGCAGGGCGGCTTCCTTCGCCAGCAGCTCGGACGGAAATTCGATCGGCTGTTCGTTCTTCGGCACAGCCGCCATCGTACGAAGCCGCCCTCGGTCTGCTGCAGCAGCCCCGCCGGTGCGGACCGGGATCGACCCGGCCGGCCGACACACCACGGTCGTACCCGGCCCCCCGCGCGCCCCCTGCCATGCTGCGGGCCGTGCCGGTGCGCCGGGTTGTCGGCGCGCGGTGGCACAGTGGGGAGGATGTGCGGCCGGTACGTCTCCACGAGCAGCCCCCAGGACCTCGTCAGCCTGTTCAACGTGGCCCGCTGGGACCCCGCCGAGACGCTGCAGCCCGACTACAACGTCGCCCCGACGAAGCCGGTCTGGACGGTTCTCGAGCGCCTCGACAAGGACACCGGCGAGATCCAGCGCCAACTCCGCGCGCTCCGTTGGGGCCTGGTGCCGTCCTGGGCGAAGGACCCCTCGGTCGGCGCCCGCATGATCAACGCCCGGGTCGAGACCGTCCACGAGAAGCCCGCCTACCGCCGCGCCTTCGCCTCCCCCGCTGCCTGCTCCCGGCCGACGGCTTCTACGAGTGGACCCCGCTGCCGGCCGCCGAGGGCGCCAAGCCCCGCAAACAGCCCTACTTCATCGCTCCCGCCGACGGCACCCTGATGGCGATGGCCGGCCTCTACGAGTTCTGGCACGACAAGACCCGCCCCGACGGCGACCCCGCCGCCTGGCTCGCCACCGTCACCGTCATCACCACCGAAGCCACGGACGCCGCCGGCCACATCCACGACCGCATGCCCCTCACCATCGGCCCCGCCGACGCCGACGCCTGGCTCGACCCCGCCCGCACCGACGCCGACAAACTCCGCGCCCTGCTCCGCACCCCCGCAGGCGGCGAACTCACCGCCACCCCGGTCTCCACCGCCGTGAACAACGTCCGCAACAACGGTCCCCAGCTCCTGGAGCCCGTTCCCGACCCCACCTGACCACCCGACAGGTGATCACCGCGGTCGGCTGCTCCCTCCGTGGCTGTGCTGCCCACCCGACTGTGGTGTGCCAGTATCTGGGGTCAACTGGGAGGCGGCCGATTTCATGGCGCCCCCAGAGTGCACATTGCGTCAGTCATCGCCGCCCAGGGCGCGCCGAGAGGCGGAGGCGAAATCTTCTTGGATATATGTTCTCTTGTCGCGAATTTCTTGTGGGGCGCCCACTTTTCCAGTGGTCTCCCAGTTGCGGCGCATGGCGCGTACCTCGACGGCGACAGCTGCCCATAGCTCGGCCGCTTTGGAATCGAGGCTTTCAGGGCCTGCAATTGCAACAAGGCGGGAGCAGAAGAGGGCATTGTTGTAGCGTTTAGTGACGGAACTATCCCACTCCTTATATTCCTCATCGGTGAGTCGTAGGCCTCGCACCTTCCGTAGTTCATTCATGGTTGAATCGATGGATCCGAGGAAGTCCAGATAAGCCTGTCGCCGCACTTCGCGCAGCTCCACTGCTCGTCTTTCGTCATGCTCTTTGTCGGCCAGCTTCTCCTGAAGGCTGATCTGCTGTCGGGAACTTCGCAAGGCAAGCATGGAGGCGATTGCAGACGCTGCCAGCGTGGAGATGGCCGTGATGGCGGCGACGATGATGACGGTCTCACTCATGTGGTGAGTGGAGCATCATGGCTGCGATCCTGCGGGTCGACCCAAGCGGAGTGTGTTTCCGTTCACCCGAGCGGCGCACGTGAAGTGCCAGCTATCTGGCGGCCAGTCACACGATTGCCGGAAAGAATCCTGGAAGTGATCGGAAGTAGCTGCGTCGCTGACTCGGGGGTGGACGCGGCGAGTTAGGGAAGAACAGTCGCCGCGAGGCTCCGGCGGTTCGACGTTATTATCGCCGCCAGTGGTCGTTGGGCGTCATCCGAGGCCCGAACCGCGGTGCGCGGACGCCGAGGGCCCGGATGAGGCGGCAGACGCGGTGGCGGTGGCCGGCGTAGGGGGCGAGGAGTTCGAGCATCTCCTCGTCAGTGCCGCGTGGTTTCCCGGCGAGGGCGAAGACGACGGTGTTCGGCAGGTGGAGGTCGCCGACCGAGACCGCGTCGGGGTCGCCGTTGCAGCGCTGCAGCGTCTCGGCTGCGGTCCACGGCCCGATCCCGGGCACGTGCATCAGCCGGTTCGCCCCCTCGGTGCCAGCCATCGCGGACGCTTCCTCCAAGCGGGGCGCGAGCCGCACCGCGCGCAGCACCGTCTCGGTGCGCTTCGAATCCACCCCGGCGCGGTGCCAGGACCACGAGGGCACGAGCGCCCACTCCCGTGCCGACGGCGGCACAGTCAGGCCGAGCTCCGCGCCGGGCCCCGGCGCCGGAGTTCCGTGACGGTGCAGCAGGTACCGCCAGGCCCTGTGTGCCTCGGTCACCGTGACCTTCTGCTCGAGGACGGACGGCACGAGCGAGTCCATGACCAGGCCGGTCGCGCCGAGCCGCAGGCCGGGGTTGCGGCGCTGGACGTCCCGGAGCTTCCCGAGCGGCAGCACCAGGTCGTCCGGCCGGTCGTTCGCGCCGAGCATCGCCGGCAGCTGTTCCAGCAGCCAGTTGGCGCCCGGACCCCAGGCGGTCGCGGCGACCGTGCCGTCGGCCGGCCGGGCCACGATGCGCAGCGTCCCGAGCCCCGTCGGGGTGCGCGAGGCCCGCCACACGGTGCCCGCCTCCAGGCGGATCGTCGGATCCCCCGCGCCGCGGCGCAGCGGTGCGATCACGGCGGCTAGGTCGAGCGGGTATGGCGGGCGCCAGGTGCGCGATCGTGCTGCGCCGTCCACTGCTCTCACCGCCATGCCGTGCCGTTCGAAGCCGCCGGGTTCGGCGGCATCGGGGCACCCTACGCGACCAGCCTGACGGCGGCCGCCGTCCCGGTCCACCCCCCGCCGCACCGGTGCGTGGAGGGCGTGGGTGCGCGGTCGGACGCCCAGAGGGGCCCGGCAGGGTGGCGACACGCGGAAGGTATTCGCACAAGTATTCGAACAGGGTCTACGCTGGAGGGACGGAAGGGTTCCGGATCGGCGAGGGGGTCGTGGGAGCAAGGAGGCGACGTACGTGTTCACGCACATGCACGTGGCCTCGGGCTACTCGGCCCGGTACGGCGCGAGCCTGCCGGACGCCCTCGCCGCACGGGCCGCCGAGCAGAAACTCGGTGCGCTCGCGCTGACGGACCGCGACACGGTGGCCGGCGCGGTGCGTTTCGCGAAGGCCTGCGCCGTCTCTGGCGTCCGGCCGCTGTTCGGCGCCGACCTCGCGGTTCCGTTCCTCGACACGGCCGCGGCCGGTCGAACGGGCCGGCCCGGCGCCGGTTCCCCGGCGGGGGAGCGGCGGCCGCGGACCCCGGCCCGTGGCGGGGCGTTCGTCGACGAGTCCGCGCCGCGGATCACGCTGCTGGCCCGGGACCGGACCGGCTGGGCGAACCTGTGCGTGCTGATCACCGCCGGCTGGGCCGCCCGGGCCGAGCGCGGCGGCGGCCAGCCGGTCGTGCCGTGGGAGGCGATCCGGGAGCATGCCGAAGGCCTCACGGTGCTGCTCGGCCCCGCCTCCCAGCCGGTGCGTGCGCTCGCCGCCGGCCGGCCGGACACCGCGACTGAACTCCTCGCCCCCTGGCGCGAGGCCTTCGGACCGCACCTGCGACTGGAAGCCGTCCACCACCGCCGCACCGGCACCGGCCCGGGCTCCCTGCGCCTCGCCGCCCGCACCGTCGGCCTGGCCGCCGACCTGGACATGCTCGCTGTGATCACCAACGCGGTGCGCTACCTCGACCCGGCCCAGTCGAGGGTCGCGGACGTCCTGGACTCTGCCCGGCTGCTGATGCCGATCCGGCCGGGCCGGACCTGCAACGGCGAGCGCACCCTGAAGGACCACCGCGAGATGGCGGCGCTGGCCGAGGAGGTCGCCCGCGCCGCGGGGCAGGAGCACGGCGGGGCCGCGCACCTGCTTGCGACGACCGCCCGCACCGCTTCCGACTGCCGTCTCGACCCGGTATCCGACCTGGGCATCGGGCAGGTCCACTTCCCCGAGGAGCACGTCGTCGGCGTCGCCCCCGGCACCTCCGCGCGGGTGCTGCGCGAGCGGTGCGACGCGGCGATGGTCCGGAACGGCTACGACCGCAGCCCCACCATGCGCACCCGGCTGGAGGAGGAGCTGCGGGTCATCAACACGCTCGGCTGGCCGACGTACTTCCTGACGGTCGCCCAGGTCGTCGACGACGTGAAGGACATGGGCATCCGGGTCCAGGCCCGCGGCTCGGGCGCCGGATCCTTGGTGGTGCACCTGCTGGGTATCAGCTTCGCGAACCCGCTCGACCACGAGCTGATCATGGAGCGGTTCCTGAACCTGCGGCGCAAGAGCCTGCCGGACATCGACATCGACGTGGAGTCCGCCCGCCGCCTGGAGGTCTACCGCCGGATCATGACCCGCTACGGCACCGAACGCGTCTGCACCCTCTCCATGCCCGAGACCTACCGCGCCCGGCACGCCATCCGCGACACCGGCCTCGCCCTCGGCCTGCCCCCCGACGAGGTCGGCCGCCTCGCCAAAGCCTTCCCCCACATCACCGCCCGCTCCATCAAGACCGCCCTCGCCGAACTGCCGGAACTGAGCAACGTCCGCGAACACGCCCACCGCTACGGCGCCCTGTTCGACCTCGCCGAAGGCCTCGACGCCCTCCCGCGCGGCACCGCCATGCACCCCTGCGGCGTCATCCTCTCCAACGACACCCTCCTGCGCCGCACCCCGGTCGTGCCCACGCCGACCGAGGGCTTCCCCGCGATGCAGTTCGACAAGGAGGACGTCGAACTCGACGGTCTCGGGCTGCTCAAGCTCGACGTCCTCGGCGTCCGTATGCAGAGCAGCATGGCCTATGCGGTCAAGGAGATCGAGCGCACCACCGGCAAGCAGATCGACCTCGACGACCGCGCCACCGTGCCGCTCACCGACCCCAAGGCGTTCGAACTGCTGCGCAGCGGCCAGAACCTGGGTGTCTTCCAGCTGGAGTCACCCGGTCAGCTCGATCTCGCCGGCCGCCTCCAGCCCGAGACGTTCGAAGACCTAGTCGCCGAGATCAGCCTCTTCCGACCCGGCCCCGTCCAGGCCGACATGATCAAACCGTTCCTCCTCGGCCGGCACGGCCAGAAGCCCGTCCACTACCCGCACCCCGACCTCGAACCCGCGCTCCGCTCCACCTACGGCGTGGTCATCTTCAACGAGCAGCTGATCAAGGTGTTCGCGACGATGACCCGCTCCGACCTGGCAATGGGGGAGGAGGCCCGGCGGGCGCTGGCGAAGCCGGAGCGGCTGCCCGCGCTGGAAGCGTGGTACCGGCAGCGTGCCACCGAGGCCGGCTACAGCCAGGCGGTCGTCGACGAGGTCTGGCAGATGATCGAGAACATGGGCGCGTACGGCTTCGCCAAGTCCCACGCGGTCGCGTTCGCCCTGGCCACCCTGCAATCCGCCTGGCTCAAGGCCCACTTCCCGGCGCCGTTCTACGCAGGCCTGCTCGAACACGACCCCGGCATGTACCCCAAGCGCCTGGTCCTCGCCGACGCACGCCGCCGCGGCGTCCCCGTCCTCCCGGTCGACGTCCAGCACTCCGCCGCGACCTACCGCACCGAGCAACTCCCCGACGGCCGCCTCGGCCTGCGGATGTCCCTCGCGGACGTGCACGGCATGAGCGAGGAGATCGCCGAGAGGATCGACGCGTGCCGCCCCTACACCGACATCGCCGACTTCTGGGCCCGCGCCCGCCCCTCCCAGCCGATCGCCGAACGCCTCGCCCGCATCGGCGCCCTCGACCAACTCGCACCCGGCGCACACCGCCGCGAACTCCTCCTGCAGATCGACGAACTCCACCACCAGCACCGCACCATCGCGATCCCCGCCCAGCTCGTCCTCGCACACCCCACCGCACCCGCGCCCGGCTCCACCGGCCTGCCCGTGATGAACCCGCGCGAGGAGATGCAGGCCGAACTCGACGTCATCGGCATGGACGCCAGCCGGCACCTCATGGAGCCCTTCCACCCACTGCTCGCCGAACTCGGCGTCACCCCCGCCCACCTGCTGAAGGAACACCGGGAAGGCGAGACCGTCCTCGTCGCCGGGGCCAAGGTCGCTATCCAGACCCCGCCGATGCGCTCCGGCCGCCGTACGATCTTCGTCTCCCTCGACGACGGCTCCCAAGGGGACGCCGGCCAGGTCGACCTCACCTACTTCGACGACACCCACGCCCAGGCCGCCTACCCGCTCTTCCACCACTTCCTGATCCTCGCCCGCGGCACCGTCTCCCGCCGCGGCAAGTCCGTCACCGTCATCGGCACCTGCGCCTGGAACCTGCAAGAGGTCGCCGACGCCCACGCCGCCGGTGGCACCGCCGGCGTCCGCGACTACCTCGCCCGCACCGCCACCCCCACCAGCACCGACGGCGACGACGAGTCCGGCCCGGACGGACAGCGCGGCACAGGCACGTCCGGTCGCGACGCTTCCGGCGGCCGGCCGCCGGGCGGTGACGGGGGCCGCCGTGGCCGCGGTGCCGGCCGGCTGTGGCACGCGAGCCCAGGGAGCGCAGGCTGATGACGACGCGTTCGATCCTCCACGTCCGTCTGCACCGGGTGCCGTTCGCCGTCTACGGCGAGACATTCCGGCTACTCGGCGACATCACCCCCGTCGTCCAGGCCCTCCCACCGGACTCCGCCCTGCTCGACGTCACCGGCGCGCTCGGCTACTTCCGCCGCACCCCCGAAGGCCTCGCCGACCTGATCGCCACCCGCCTCCTCGCCCGCTTCGGCCTGCTCGCGGCCATCGGCGGCGGCGACAGCCCACTCCTGGCCGGCCTCGCCGCCGACACCTGCACCCCCGGCCAGACCCGCATCCTCGAACCCGACACTGACGAGACCCGTCGCTTCCTGCGCTCACGCCCGGTCGAGGCGCTGCCCGGAATCGGCCCCAAACTCGGCCGCGCGCTGGCCCGCTACGGCATCACCACCACCGGCGAACTCGCCGACCTGCCCCTGCCCACCCTGCAGCGGATCGCCGGCACCAGCACCGCCCGCCTCCTCCACGACCGAGCGAACGGCCGTGACCCCCGCACCGTCGCCCCCTCCGGCCCGCCGGCGAGCATCACCGCGACCCGCCGCTTCCCCACCGACGTCCTCGACCCCCACCAGGTCCGCCGTACGCTGCTCGACCTCGCCACCGACCTCGGCGCCCGCCTGCGCAGCCAGCACAAGACCTGCCGCGCCGTCGAGCTCCAGATCACCTACGCCGACCGCAGCAGCACCACCCGCACCCGCACCCTGCGCGAGCCCACCAACCACAGCCCCCGGCTCGCCGACACCCTCTACGCCGCGTTCACCCCCCTCGGCCTGCAGCGGGCCCGGATCCGCGCCGTCACCGCGCGCGTCGCGCACCTCGCCCCGGCCGCGACCGGCCACACCCAACTCACCTTCGACCCCCAGACCGAGGACCGCCGTACCCTCGAACCCGTCATCGACGAGGCCAACCACCGCTGGGGCACCGGCACCCTCCAACCGGCCACGCTCGCGGTCCCGCGCTCCAGCCGCCGTTGAACAAGCGGCGCGGCATGTCCGGGCTGGCTGGGCCGGGCGGCGCACCGGTGATCGCACGAGAGAGCGATCGGATGCCCCGCGCGGTGCAGTTCGGACCCGACGTCGAGCAACCAAGGCGCGAATCCTGGAGGACGCGTCGCAGATCCGCCGCCCGCCCGGTGTGGTCGAGCGAGGCGTTCCTGCTGCCGACGGCCTGCGGCACGTGCTTCAGTTCGGCAGGTGGCCGCTTTCCGTGCACCAGCGCAGGAACGTTGCCGCGGCATGGTTCGAGTGGACGTGCCAGGCGTCCAGGTCCTGCTGGCGGGACTGGTCCGGGCTGCCGCCCCGGCCGGCCAGCCAGGCAAGGAAGCCCCTGGCCTCGTTGAACTGCCGACGGGCGTGGCTCGCCTGCGACGTCCCCAGGGGCTGCTTCTCCGCTTTTCTCACGCAGCCGACGGAGAAGGCGCCTGGTGACGAAGTGCTGCAGCAGCCGGTGGTGGCCGGGATCTTCGACGCCGGCAAGCTGATCGGACAGCCGCCGGCCGGGCCGAAGCTCGGTGTACGGCTGCCCCTGCCTGCACGGGGGCCAGCCGGCCCGTCAGACCTACGACATCGAGAACGTAGTGTCCCCGCGCAGGCAGCGGCAGCCGGAGCGTCCCCGATAGCGGTGGCGATGCCCGCCAGGACACCAAGGGCCGCAGGAAGGCCTTCCTGCGGCGCCGTCACGGTTCTACTGGCCAGCAGCGGCGCAACGACGACTGTCAGAGCCCGGCTTTACTTCAGCCCTCAGCCCGGCTTGAGGCGTCTCGCTCCCAGCGCCTGTCCGCGACCACCCACCACTTGCTGAAGATGAGGATCAGCGTGCCCATCCAGAAGAACGACAGCGCGGTCCACAGCACCGGCTCCGCGCCGCGCCGCAGAAGGGCGAGGCCAGCGAGGAATGCGACGCCGCCGGTGATGGACACCGAGTATCCCCATCGCATGACGTATCGCGCGCGCGGCCCGATCGGGTGGCGGACCGGCGCAGAGATCACCACGATGAACGTGAGGAACTGCATGAGCGCGAAGCCGATGAGAAGCATTTCCGCCGTCTTTCGTTGTTCGTCAGGATGGTAATGCCGCAGAGGGAATATCCCCCTGCGGCATTACCGCTTGAAGCTACATGTCAGCCGCCGTAGGACGTGAACGAGGTGGCCTTGTCATTAGCGTCCGCCCCGACGAAGGAGCTGTGCGCCGGCTCGGAGAAGAAGTTGTCGCGGGCGGGCTCGAACCAGAGGCGATCGCCGTTCGGGCCCCAGACCTCAACGACCATCTTCTGGCTCGTGTTCACCCAGCCGCTGGCCTGGTAGTTGAAGTTCCAGGCGTCCAGCCCCTGGGAAAAGTTGTAGGCGTCCTTCCACTGCAGCCGCCGGCCGCCGTACCCCTCGTCCGCGTAGAGGCAGTACCACTGGTCGCGGAACCCGTACGGGCACTTCTGGTACTGGCACGTACCGGTGTCGTAGCAGGTGCCGGTCGGGAACCCCGCGGCGATGTTCTCGGCTGCCTTCGGGCCCTGTGTCGCAACGGCCTGCAGAGCCTTCGAGCTAGTCAGCGGGGCCTGCTTCTCGCCGGGTACCGGAAACTCCATCACGACGTTGCCGTTGCCCCAGGAGATCTCGGTCGCGCTGATCTGGGTGCCCCCGGGGGCCTTCCGCATCTGGTCGTCGATCTGCGCCTGAAGGTCGCGCGCCTGCGAGACCGTCATCCCCGAGACCTCCGACCGCAGGTCGGACTGCGCCATCACGTACGAGGCGGGCTTCGGCGGCGCCGCCTGAGCTCCCCCAGTGGCCAGTCCCGCGAACAGGAGGGCCACCGACGCCACCGTTAAGAACCTTCGCATGCCTTCTATCTCCAAATTCCGTCCGACCGCACAACGGAACATGCGAACAGCTCAACAAGCCGTTCGCAGACCCCCCATTGCCGGTGCTCTGTCAACTTCCACAGAGTCTCGCAGCGAAACCCTCACCCTGTCGCACAGTTGAGCGAACGTTGAGGAAATCAGCCGATCGGCGGGGGCGATCCCCGCCGATCAGCGGGGGCCGTCAGCATAAGGAGCAACTCGAGGATGTCCTGACATAGCGGAGAAACAACGACACCTGCGCCTACCCCACCGGCCGGAAGGCGCTGCGCCCCAATCGGCGTCTGCCGAGGGAACAGCGGGCTCGTATCCGTGTGCCGGACCGCTTCTGGTCCTGACCGGCCTGAGCGACGCCGGTGTGGTGGCGGCCGACGGCCGCCACCACACCGGCGCTTTACGGGGTGCTCTGCGAGACCAGGTAGGCGTCGTATTCGATCACCGAGGGCACCGGCACGTTCAGTTTCCCGGCCGACTTGGTGAGCGTCTGCTCTTGGCCGAGGAGTTGTCCTGACTGCGGATCGACAATGAACGTGTAGCGGGTCGGCAGTCCACCGGCCGCGGAATCCGCGGAGAAGGCGATGCCCGGCCTGCCCGCGCGGTCGATCACCTCCCCGGTCACCGTCATGCCGGGCAGGCCGGCCAGCAGCCGCAGGACCGCGGCACGCTGCCGGGGCGTCAGGACGCGCTGGGTGACCAGGTCGTGGACTGCCTGAGCGGCGCCCAGAGGCTCGTCGATCCCCGGCGTCCGGATCCGAAGCCAGGCCCTGAGGCCGTCCGCGGTCTCCGGCACCGCTCCTCGCATCGTCGCCTCCGCGGTCTGCTCGGTCGCCGAGCCCGGGCCGCCGTCAAGGAGGAAGCGCTTCAGCGTCGCACCACCGGGCGACCGCACCAGGTCGAACTCCTCCGGCACCACCTTCGAGAAGGACCCGCCGGAGTCCGTCCTCGTCCACAGCGCCCACTGCCGCCACCTCAGATGCGAACGCTCACCGCCCGGCCCATCCGGCAGCGCTTCGGCGCGGCTCGCGATCTTCTCCAGCTCCGCGGCCGCTCCCAGCCGGCCCTCGTCCGCGGCCAGATGGTAGGCCAGCGGTGGCGGGGTCGCCGCCACGGCCGCGGGCGTGCCGCCCGGCCACGCCACCACCGCGCCCGACACCACTGCCGCCAGCGCCACCGCGGCCACCGCCAGGCGCAGCCGGAAGGCCGCACGCGCAGGTGTGGGCCGAGAGGCAGGCGGGGCGGCGTCTGCCCGCAGGATCCGCTCCAGCCGGTGTTCGGCCTCCTCGACGCCCGACACGACCCCCGCCGCCGGGTCGGCGGGGCCCATCAGCTTCCTGACGCTCCTGCTCATGCTCACCGTGATGCCCCCAAACTTGCTCTTCCGATGGTTTCCGTTGTCCCTCTGGCGCCGTCGGCGGTTTCCAGGGCCTGGGCGAGTCGAGTGCGGGCGCGCATCAGGCGCACCGAGCAGGCGGGCGCGGAGCAGCCGAGGACGCGGGCCGCCTCGCGGACCGTCAGGCCCTCCCAGCCGATCAGTGCCAGCACTTCCTGGTCCGAGGTCCGCAGCGCGGCCCAGGCCCGGTGCACGGTGTGCCGCTCCGTGACCGTCTCGCCGATGTCGCGCGCCGTGGCGGTGGCCTCGACGGCCAGGCTCCGTTCCATGTCCTCGGCGCGGCCCGCCTTGCGCCGGTGGTTGGCGACCGTGTTGCGGGCCACCGCGTAGAGCCAGGGCAACGGCGCCAGGGCGGGCAGCGCGTCCATGCGGCGCCACGCGACTGTGAAGACCTCCGCGGCCAGGTCCGCCGCGTCGGTGGCACCGACCCGCCTGATCATGTAGCGGTACACCGCGTCGTAGTGCTCGCGGTACACCCTCCGGAACGCTTCCCGGTCCCCCACCGTCACCCCTCGCCGATCGCCTCACCCCGTTTATGTCTGGCCGACCCCGGATCTAACACCACCGGGCCCGCCGGCCGACGCGAGGAGCCGGGAGGAGCACCGGGCCGGTGTCCCGCTGCGGGATGGCAGATGGGTGCGGGTGCGTACGACGCCCTGTCTGGCCGGGCGGGGGATGACCGCCGCCGACCAGCGCGCGTGGGGCGCCGAGGTCTGGGTACTGCGGTCGGGCAGGACGTCGATCCGCTCGCCGCTCTCGGCGTCGATGAGCACGGTCGCGTATCGGTGCCGGCGTCTGAGGGCGAAGTCGTCGACGCCGAGCACACGCGGAACGCGTGGCGGCGGCAATGCCTGGCGCATGAGCACGCGCAGGGCGGTCGAGCGAGAGATACAACAGGCCAGGACACGGGAGAGGCGGGCGCCCGCCCGGCCCGATAACTCCTTCACCACGGATCCGAGCTGGTCGGCCAGGCGGGTAGTGCAGCGCTGGTAGCGCTCCACGACGCCGGGAACCTGCTCGCGGAACGTCTGCCGCGAGCAGCCGAGCATCGGGCACACCAGCCGCCGCAGCCTCGCCGAGACGACGACCCGCCGGCCGTCCACCGGCACGTCCGCCACCGTCCGATGGTGCTGGGGTCGACTTGTGGCCCGCCACCGGCAAGAACCTGGCCATCACCAAACCTGCCCGCCGACGCTGCCGCCGGCGAGATGGCACCCGCCCTTGGCCGCCGCCCATGCCGCATACGAGCACCGCTTCGGTCCAGGGTCCGCCGCCGAACCACCTCGGTGGACCTTTCGCCGTTCTTCGACCAGCCGGTCGGCAGGAATGCATTTCCCATGGTCAGGTGCGGTGCCGTACAGTCGTGCCTACCGACGCGGGGTGGAGCAGCTCGGTAGCTCGCTGGGCTCATAACCCAGAGGTCGCAGGTTCAAATCCTGTCCCCGCTACCAACCCCGGCAGGCCCGGCACCCCAGGTGCCGGGCCTGCCGCGTTTCCGAGGCACTGCTTCCACTGCGCCCTGAGCCACCTGCATCTCCGTGACCGATCGTCAGCCATGTCCGTTCGCACCTTCGTTGGATTTTATGAGTTGATAAACGGATATGATCTGCGTTACGATTGCATCGTACGGCTTACCATGTCCCGGCTTGGGGAGGGCTCTCGTGCTCGCAGTGGACGTCCGGCAGGCACTCAGGGGAGGCGAGACGGTCCTGGAGGGCGCGTCCCGCTGGTGGCGGTTCGGCGAGCAGACGATCGCCGATCACGGCGACTTCCTGCTCGCGTTCGTCGACGGCGGCGTGTGCGTCGGCGCGTTCGAGATCCGCAGCGCCGAACAGGACCCGCAGGCCGGCGGCAAGTACGCCTTCGACCTCGCGCCCGCCGCCCGGTTCCGCTGGGCGCTCGGCGAGCGACTCCCGCTGCCGCCCGGCCGCAACCCCGCCCGGATCATGACCGGCGCAGCGCTGCGCACCTTCCTCGACGCCGACCCCGGCCGGGCCCCGCTCCCGGCGGCCCCCACCTCGGAGAGCGGGCGATGACCGACACCCCGGACGCCATCGACGCGCTGCTCGGAGCCGGCCCGCGCCGCACCGTCGCCCTGCCTGAGCCCGCCGAACGCGAATGGCTGCGCACCGAGTACGGGCTGACGAAGGCCGAGACCGCGAAGGCCCTCGGCGTCAGTACCAGCACGTTCACCGCCTGGGAGTCGGGCCAGCGCGACCCGCAGGGCGAGGGCCGCGCCGCCTACGCCAAGCTCCTTGAGGGCATGGCCGCCCGCCTCATCCCCACACCCCCAGCAGAGCCCGCTTCCGCTTCGGCCCCGGCGCCCGCGCATGCCCCGGCTCCGGCCCCGATGCCCGCGTCGATCCCGGCGGAGCTGGACCGGACGCCGTCGGGTGAACTTGTCACCGCCCCGGTGCAGCCCTGCGTCCGGTGCGGACGCCCCACCCCCTATCGCGCGGCCGGCCAGCCGATGCACGTGGGCGGCTTCTGCGCCCCCGCCGCTACGCCCGCTGCTGCTGTCCCCGCCGCCGCCGTCCCGTCCGCGCCCGTGGCTGCGGAAATCGCTGCGCCCGCGCCTGCCCGCCGGCCGGCGCCCGCTGCTGCTCCGGCCCGGGCGGCGCGCCCATCCTCGTCCTCGCGTTCGAGTGCCCGCCCGACGCGGAAGGCGGCGTCCAGCACGGCTGCTCCGGCGAACGACGCCCGTGCCGCGGCGGCCGAGAAGTTCCCGAACGGGCCGCTCGCCGTCGTCGACCCGGCCCCGTCCGGCCGTGGCCTGATCGCGCACCTGGTCGACGGCCGCACCCTCGACATCCCGGCCGTGATGACGCTGCCGGAACTCACCGAGTGGACGCTGACCGCGGGCCTCGGCGAGGTGCGGCTGCACAAGCACGGCAAGGACGGCGACCCGCTGATCGTCCTCACCGACGCCGCCGCGACCCTGCTCGGCCTGCCCCCGATGGGCAGCGACGCCGACGGGCACTTCGAGCGCCGGCTCGGCCGCCTCCCCGAGACCCACAAGACCGTCAAGGCCCTCACCAAGGCGGGCTGGCAGCTCACCCAGCGCGGCTTCGGCCCCTGGGCCCGCGTCTACCGCACCCCCGACGGCGCCAAGCGGAGTTGCGTCCAGTACTGCATCCCCGCCTGGGCCGCCCTCACCTCCCCCGGCTGGAACATCCCCGCAGGCCTCGATCCCGCCCAGCTCGCCGCGCTCCTCGGCGGCTACGCCGAACGCGTCATGACCCCCCGCGGCTCCACCGCCGTCACCGGCCTCTCCCTGATGGAAGCGCTGCGCCCGCCGACCCGCGCGGTGCGCACCGAGACGGGCTGGACCTCGGGCCTGGTGGAGGGTTCGCGCTCGCGGGCGTTCGACCCGGCGCCGCCGGAGGCCCCCGCCGAGCACCCGGTCGCCCAGGACCGCGACCCCGCCGACGTCCTGGTCACCGAGGCGTGGGACTGGATCCGCCCCGAACAGGCGATCGGCGACGGTGAGCGGGCCCTGCCGCACGTCGTCGGCCTGGACATCAACACCGCCTTCCTCGCCGCCGCCGGCCGCCTGACGATGGCCCTGTCGGAGCCGGTGCACGAGCTCAACCCCATCTTCGACCCGAAGATCCCCGGCAGCTGGAAGTGCGACTTCTCCACCGCCGAGCTGGACCCGCGGCTGCCGAACCCGTTCACCCCGGACGGCCTGCCGCCGACCGGCCCGGCCTGGTACACCACCGCGAAGGTCGCCTACGCCCGCGAACTCGGCCTTGCCGTGGCGCCGACTGAGGGCTGGCTGCGGCACGAGTCCGGTCCGTGGCTCGACCCGTGGCACAAGCACCTGCGCGCCGCCTACCTCACCACCATGGACCGGCTCGGCGTGCCGCTGGACCTGGGGGAGCAGGACCCGGAGGCGTTCCTGGCGGCGATGGCCGGCCTGCAGGAGCACGGCGACCCGGTCGAGCTCGCCATCCTGGCCGCGGTGAAGGCGACCGCGAAGGGCGGCGTGGGCAAGCTCCGCGAGCGCCCCCGCGGCGCCTCCTACCGACCCGGCCAGCGCTGGCCCGCCCTCGAGCGCCCGACCTGGGACCCGCTGAACCGCGCGCTGATCATCGACACCGCCACCGTCAACCAGCACCGCAAGATCCGCCGCCACGCGCAGGCCACCGGCCGGTTCCCGCTCGCGATCCTCTCCGACTGCACCGTCTACCCGTCCCCGGGCCCCTCCGCCCTGGACCTGCTCCGCGGAAGCGACGGGACGCTGACGACGGTGTGGCGCCTCGGGATCTCGCCGGGCCTGTGCAAGCACGAGGGCACCCAGAGCATGGACTGGGCCCTCGAGTTGATCGCCGAGGACACCAACCCGGGCCGGCACATCAAGGGCGGCGACGCCGTCGCCGAGGGGGAGTAGCCAGACATGGATGCCATCGACCGGGGGCTGGAACGCGCCCTGCAGACCCAGCCCATCCCCAAGACCCTCCCGGGCCGGATCAATTTCCTGATCCGGCAGTTGAAGGGTACCCGGGCCGTTGCCGCTCACCTGGGCGTGTCGATGCGCTCGGTGGAGCGGTGGCGCAAGGGCGCCGGCATCGGGACGGAGAACGCCCGCAAGGTCGAGGACGCGGTGCGCGAGCGCTGGCAGCCCCGCGTCCGCCGGCGCGTCCGCGAGGCCGCGGAGGCCCGTGGCTTCACTGTTGAGGTCATGGCCTTCTTCGGCTACACCTCCGCGGGCCTGTCCACCGACGACCCCCGTGAGCGGATCGTCACCCAGCGGCTGCCCGGCAGCGTCGCCCGCGACCTGTTCGTCGCCCGCGACCGCGGCGCCACCCCACAGGAACAGGAACAGATCATCGCCGAAGGCCTCGGCCGGGCCTACTTCCAGGACGGCGGCCGCCGCGCCCGCGGCCTGCAGGTCACGTTGACCGGCCTGGAGTGGGCCGACTTCTCCGTCTGACTCGCGGCCCACGCCCGGCGCTGCGGATCCCACCGGATTTGCAGCGCCGATGATCACTCGACACGGTCCGAGGACTGAGCCGAGGACGCTGCTCGCGATCTCTTCGCCGCCTGCTGCGGGTACGGTCTGGAGCGGGGGGCAACGCGAGGGGCGTGGCATGGCGGGTGGGACCGGGCCGGGGACGGCGTACCGGGGGCTGATCCTGGACTTCGCGGGTGTGCTGACCACGGGGGTGCTGGAGGCGCACCGGCAGTGGTGCGTGCAGCAGGGCCTGGATGCGGAGGCGTGGCGCAGCGCGCTGAACCACCACCCGGAGGGCCGTCGGCTGTATGCGGCGCTCGAGTGCGGGGCGATCGGGCAGGCGGAGTGGAACGTGGGCACGGCGGCGATCCTGGGGGTGGAGGCGGAGAATCTGATGGGCCGGGTCTGGGCCGGGGTGCGCCCGGCCGCGGGGATGATTCGGCTGGCGAAGTCGGCGCGGGCGGCCGGCTACACGGTGGCGCTGCTGTCGAACTCCTTCGGCCTGGACCCGTACGACCCGTATGCGGCGGCCGGGGTGTGGGAGCTGTTCGACGTCGCGGTGATCTCGGAGCGGGAGCGGGTGGCCAAGCCGGACCCGGCGATCTACCGGATCGTGCTGGAGCGCATGGGTCTGCCCGGGGAGGCGTGCGTCTTCGTCGACGACCATCCGGTGAACCTGCCGCCGGCCGAGGCGCTCGGCATCACCACCGTGCTGGCCGAGGACGAGACGCAGAGCGTCGCCCGGCTGGAGGAGCTCCTGGGCGTGAGCACGGCCGCCGTCGCCGCCTGACCGGCGACTCGTTCCCGAGCTCGCTTCCGACGCTCGGTCAATTTCCGTACCCGGAGCTGCTTCGTGGCTCGGTCGCGCATCTCCTGGACGGCTTGGGGATCGTTCGCGGCGTCGGCGTCCATGATGGTCGCTGCGCCGTTGCCGAGGTCGACGACGTGGTGCTCCATGGTGCCCGTGGCGGCGATGGCCAGGACGACGAGGAGTTCGTTGGTGACGTCTTGGGTGAGGTGGACCTTGTCCTCGTCGTCGAGGTCGAGGTGGCCTTCCCCGTCGGGTGCGGCGAGGACGGCGAAGGAGCGGCTGACGAGGTTGCGCAGGACCCGGAGCTGGTCCGGGTTCATGCGGGCCTGCCAGCCCTGCTCGGTCTTGCTGGGGGCGTCGAGGACGGCCTCCAGAGCCGGGCAGAACTCCGCGGACGTCGGACAGGACGGCTGTTCGTTTGTGCATGGCCACCCCCGTGAGGGTGGGGTCCACGGGCCGCACGTTGTGCGCCCCGCGCGTGGTTCAAGCGCCAGGTGCCGACGGCCGGGCGAGGGTCGCGAAGCCGGCGCAGAGCAGGCGGACGCTCCGGGTGAACTTCTCGTCCTGGCTCAGGCGGGGGAACGTGGGGCCCATGAGCAGGGGGAAGCGCTCGCACAGGTCGGCGTGTAGTTCGGCGGTGACGGGCGGCGGAGCGGTGGGTTGGTTCTGCTCCTGGAGGACGAAGCCGGTGACGTGGCTGAGGAGGGTGTCGGCGGCGACGGCGCCGTCCTCGGCGGGCAGGCCGGCGTCGCCCAGGGTGGCGAGCAGGCGTTCCATCAGCGCGAGTGCGCCGGTGCTCAGCATGCCGGGGCTCTCGGCGAGGAGCCGGGCGCCGCCGGGATGCTCTCCGATGCTCCGGCGCAGGCCGGCGGCCTGGGCGTGGACGCGGTCCGGCCAGCCGGCGGTGGACGGGAGTGCGGCGAGGGCCTCGGTGCCAGCGTCGTACGCCCGGCGGCAGATCCGGTCGGCCATCAGGGCGAGCAGTTCGTCCTTGCCGCGGACGTGGTAGTAGAGGCTCCCCGCGTGGGTGTCCAGTCGGTCGGCGACCTGACGCATGGACAGGTGGTGATAGCCGACCTCGGCGAAGACGGCCATCCCCGCGTCGACGATGCGCCCCTTGGTGAGCTTCACCCGCCCACCGTACAGCCCTCTTCCAACGCTGTTCGAAAGCCGTGCTAGCTTGGCGCCGACAGATTTTCCAACGGCGTTGGAAAACGCCGTGATCGGGGGAGAACGGGCAATGGGGGCGATCGTCTTCAACGTGACCACAGCCGCGCTGATGGTCATGATGATCAACTGCGGACTCGGCGTGGTCGGCCGGGACACGCTGCGCGATCGTCCGCTCCCGTGGGCGGCGGTCGGCCTGACCGCGCTCGCCGTCGGGGGCGTCCTGCTCCAACTGGCCTGGCCCGGGGCGATGGACGCGCTCGACGCCGACCCGGCCAAGTCCGGCTGGTGGCGCGAGTTCACCTCGGTATTCATGCAGAACGGCGGCCTCTTCGGCGGCCTGTGGAACCTCCTCACCCTCGCTGCCGTCGCCGCGCTCGCCGAATGGCACTGGGGCGGCCGGATGGTCCCCGCTTTCTTCCTGGCCGGCATCGTGCTGCCCAGCCGCCTCGACACCGCGCTCGGCCTCGCCGACGGCCCCAGCAACGATCCGCGCAACTTCGCAGGCAGCTCCGGTGCCACCTACTTCCTCGGCGCCACCCTCGCCCTCGCCCTGCTCACCCGCACCCGACTCCCGAAGGAAATCGCCCTGGCGGTCGGCGTCCCGGTGCTCGGCCTCGCGATGTGGCTGGCCCAGGACAACGGCCACGGGCTGGTGTCGGTGTACGGGTTCGCCCTCGGGGCGCTCGCCTGGGCAGTCCGGCGCCGACGGACTCCCAGGCCGTAGCCCGGCGCTCCCGCCGATGGACGGGACGTCAGGACCAGGACCCCACGGCCTTCGACCGGCCTTCACAGTCTCCTGGACCCGGCCTCCGGCTGAGCCGTGATCGGACCGGTCGTGACACGTGGACACCGGGTGGCACCCAGTGGCTCTCAGTAATACCGGTCCCGCCCCGGTCTACGCCTACTGCATGCCATGCTGGGCGAACTGCTGTCCATGGGCGCTTTTTTGTGGTCAGGGCCAGCGGGTGTGAGCTGGCTGATCAGTTTGGGGGGGCGGGTGGCCCGGGCGGTGACTCGGTACCGGGGGTCACCTCAGTCCGTCTCGGGGAGGGAGAGGGCGACACCGGTACAGGCCAGCACCGTGGTGGCTGTGGCATTGAGGAAGAGCGTGAAGGCCCACGCCCGGTCCGTGGTGTCGATCCATCCGATCCGAAGCAGTTCGTCTTCCACGTCCCCGAGGAGTCCAACGGATTCGGTGAGGCCGAGCGTTGCTTGCCCGCGCTTCTGCGTGATCCGAAGCCGGGTCCGGTAGGTGTGGAACACCTGGTCGGCGGGCACCTGGCCAGGCCAGACGCCGAAGGTTGCTCCGGAGAGCAGGGCGGTGCGTGCGGGGCCGCATGCCGGCGTCTGCTCGGCGAGCATCTCGGCGAGGTCGTCGCGGGTCATGGGTCGAATTCTGGCGGGCGATGCTCGACCGACCAACTGGAAAATGGCTGGTTACACGATCCCGCCGGATCGGCAGCGGCGGGCAGTGGAGCGGACTGTCGGACCGTGACCGCCGACCAGCCGCTGTTCACCAGGCGCACCACTGTCACAATGCGTCGGAATCCTCTTGACGTAGCGTCACCCTCTGGGTGAGTGTCGGTGTGCAAGTCTGCGCAAGCCACTTGATCCAGGAGGCTGCTGTGGCACTACGGTTCATCGGCAAGGACGAGAAGTCCGGCGTCAACGGCTCGCCGACGGTGTTCGTCGACGAGGAGACGTCGGACCTGGTGTTCCAGGGATGGAGGATCGACGGGGCGACCGAGGCCGAGTGCCTGGCCGCCGGGCCGATCCCGGACCACGAGACGGTGGTGCGGATCCCGGCCCGGATGGTGCAGGCGATCAGGGAGGCGTGCGATGTCGCAGAGCGTCGAGAGCTTCGGTGACCTGCTGAGGCAGACCCGCCGCTCGGCCGTCCACCTGGAGATGCGCGACTCCTACGCGGTGGCGGGGGAGGCCGACGACTTCGAACAGTGGCAGCGCACCGGCATCGCGAACACCGACCCCGCCGCGCCCTACTGGGCGGCGTGGGTGGAGCTGGTCGCGGATGCGGTCGCCCGCGGGGTGGTGATGCGCCGGGCCCGCATCGTCTCCGAGCCGGTGTCGGACTACATCCGCTTCGAGCACGCCGGCACCGCGGTCGTCGTCGCAGCGGGGGAGCAGGTGCGGTGGCTGCCACGGCGTAGCGCCTCGGACATCGCGCTGCCGGGCAACGACTTCTGGCTGTTCGACGACCGGCTGGTGCAGTTCAACGTCTTCGCCGGGGACAGCCGCTGGGTGCACACCGACTTCACCGAGGACCCGGCGGTCGTGAAGCTGTGCAGCGCCGCGTTCGAGACGGTGTGGGAGCGCGGCGTTCCGCACGAGCACTACACCCTCTGACCACCCGCGCACCCGATCGGCCGGCTCCATGCCCTCCCTGCCCTCCTCCAGCGCCCAGGCCGCACGCGAGGCCGTCGCCGCCCGCCTGCGCGAGCTGATGCTGGACGCCGGGCTGACCGGGCAGGAGCTGGCCGACCGGTGCGGCTGGAACCCGGCCAAGACCTCCCGCATCATCAACGCCCGCACCCCGCCCTCCGACGCGGACGTCCGAGCCTGGTGCACCGCGTGCGGCGCCGACGACCAAGCCCCGGACCTGATCGAGACCTCCCGCGCGGTCGAGTCGATGTACGTGGAGTGGCGCCGCCTGCAGCGCAACGGCCTGCGCAAGGTCCAGCAGGACTTCTACGCCCTCCACGAGCAGACCGCCCTGTGCCGGGTGTACGTCTCCAACGTCGTCCCCGGCTTCTTCCAGACCGCCGCCTACGCCACCGCCCTGCTGGGCGCGGTCACCCGCTTCGTCGGCACCCCCGACGACACCGCCGAGGCCGTCGCCGCCCGCCTCGCCCGCAGCCGCTTCCTCTACGAGGGCGGCCACCGCTTCGTCGTCGTCATGGAGGAATGGGTACTGCGCGCGGCCGTCGCCGACCGCACCGCGATGGCCGGGCAGCTGCGGCACCTGCACGCGGTCCTGCCGCTCGCCTCCGTCAGCCTCGGCATCATCCCCACCGGCACCGCACGCCGCCTGTGGCCGATGGAGGCGTTCTACCTGTACGACGAGCGCCGGGTCGTCGTCGAGACGCTGACCGCCGAGATCAACGTGACCCAGCCCCGCGAGATCGCCGACTACGCCCGCGCGTTCGCCGAGCTCGCCGCAAGCGCGGTCTGGGGCACCGAGGCGAAGGCACTGATCAACGAGGCGATCAACGCAGTCGAGTGACGCCGTGCAAGCTCATGCAACTTCGTTGAGTGATCACACGGTCACTGCCTACCGTGGTTGAGGCCGCTCCACGGGAAATGAGCCGGGGCACCCCGGTCCTGGGAGCCCGCGGAGCGGCAACCCCCGTCCCTGCCGACCGTGGAGTCCGCCATGCCCGCCGCCGATCCCAGCACCGCAGCCCCGGCCTCCCACCTCGAGCCGGCCGACAACCCGGCCCTGACCCTCACCGTGTACCGGACCGGCCCGGACGGCGGCCGCCACGACATCGCCACGCACACCGTAGACCGCGGCACCGGCAGCTACGCGCCCCCCTACCCGGTCTGGCCCGACTGCACCTGTCCCCAGCACGGAGGCCAGGCCTGACCCCGCTGTCGGTCCTGACCAGGGCCGGCCTCGACCATCTGACGGAGGAACACACCGTGAGCACTACCACCCTCCCCACCAACGACACCGGCACCGAGCCCGCCGTCTGCGACGGTCTGGTTGAGCTCGGCCGGTTCCTCGCCCTCGCCGCCGCCCGTCTGGACGCCGGCCTCGGCGCGGCGGAGATGTTCAGCCCGGCCGTCGACGCCCTGTGGCACGACCTCCTCGAGGCGCCCGGCTACGCCGAGTTCTCCACCGCGGCTGCCGGACGTCCGGCCAGCTGCTGCGTGCGGCCTTGACGCCTGCCACGGGCGGCGGTGCGATGACCCTGAGCGCGAAGGAGGGGCCGTGGCACCCGATGAGGACGACGACGTCGAGGACCGCGCCGGTGAAGGCGGCGCTGACCAGTTGGACAGCACACCGCAGCCGCACCATCCCGGACCCGCGGACGGTTTCTGGGTAGGGGTGCTGATCGTGATCGTGGTGCTACTCCTCTTGGTCGTCCTGGTCTCCCATATGAACTGGCACCTGGCCGACGGCCTCCCGCCCAACGACGGGTGACAGCGGCCGTCGACACCCGTGTGACTGAGCACCGTAGATGGCCAAAGTTTTCAGGCTACTTGGCCAAGATCCCGATGACCCCGCGCCGCTGGCACGCTGAACCGGATGTCGTCCGACAAGGCGGACGCGAAGGGGAGGCCGAGCGCCGTCTCCGCCTGACCGCCCCTTGACCGCCCACCCCCACAGCCCCTCTTATGGAAGGACGGCGGGGAGGTGGTCACGGTGGCCGACGGACCGAACGGCGGACGCGACGCACCGGGAACGGTGATGGCCGTGGTGCTGGCGGTGATCGTGCTCGCCCTGATGCTCTGGGGGGCGACCGCGAACGATGCCCCGCCCGGCCAATCCGGCTGCATGGCCTCCTGCGACTTGCACTGAGCCTGAATCCACCGGGCGTATTCCGGTGAGTGTTTCCGGGTGATTCCGGAGTGGGTTTCTGCTGGTGGGTGCGGGTCATCGCCGGGTGGATGGCCAAAGTTTGCAGGCTAGTTGGCCAGGCCGTGCCCGCGGGACCCAACGGGGTGGTGTTCAGCCGTACGTGGTTCCTGGCCTGGGCCGCTCTTGTGCGGGTACGGCGGGAGGGACTGCCATGTCTGCATGCGAGCGAGCCCTGGGGTCTGCGGACAACGACGGGGATGATGTGTCGCTATGGACACCACACCCCCAAGTTACGCCCTCGTCGAAGCAGGTTGGCAGAAGGTTCGCGCGGACGGGCGGGTCCGCCCGGAACTGTTTGAAGCTGCCTACGCCGAACCACTCTTGCGCCAGTTGTTTCCATGGACAGGAATGGGAGAGCTGCACTTCAGCCGCTGCACAGAGCAGCGTTGGACATGGGACATCCCCTACATCCAGCCCGCAGCAGAAGGCGAATACTGGGTCTCCGGCCCCCTGCGCAGCGAGTCTGTGGGCCCAGCGGAGACGCCGGCGCAGGCCGTCGCGATGGTGGTCGAGCGGCTCCCTCCTGGCTGCGGACCTGCCTTCGTTGGCACCCCAGAAGAACTCGCCATCCACGACGCCACGGCCCTGCCCGCCGTCCCCGAGCCTACGGACATCGACCACGCCACGGGCTGACTACCGTGCCCGGGCATATCAGACTGGCCAACAAGGTGGGGAAGGCTGGCCAACTAGCTTGCAAAGTGGCCATCTGGCTCTGTCCGCGAGAATGGGCAGCGGGTGTACACCGGTTTGGGAGACAACCGACGCCCGCGAGGGATTCGAAATGTTCACGGGTTTCGACAGCAGCACCGGCATGGAGAGTTTGCTGCCGGGGGTGCTCGCTGGCCGAGGCCGTCGGGTGTCTAGGGTCGCGTTCCATGACGAGGACCACGCCCCCGCGCCCGCTCGATGTCGAGGGGCTCTTCCCGGAACTGGCCGCCTACCGCGGTACGACGACGCGCCTGCACCCGCGTCCGGGCAGCCCGACGGTGTCGGGCAGCTCGGTGGGCGGCCCGATGCTGTGGCCGGCGGACGAACCGTGGCCGGTGTGCAGTGAGGCCCACGGCCGCGGGCGGGGCCGCCGCCCGGCCGACATCCACCGCTACCGGCGGGTCCTGTCTGCCGCATGGGCCTGGGAAGAGAACCCGGGCCCCACGGACGAGGAGCGCAAGCTGCTGGGCGAGCTGCGCCTGGAACACCGGCTTCCCGAGGTGTCGGAGACGGACCCGCTGCCGATGATCGGTCTCGCGCAGCTGTATCGGCGGGATGTTCCGGACCTGTCGGCGGGGCCGGGCGACTGCGACCTGCTCCAGGTGTTCTGGTGCCCTTTCGACGCGCACGGCCCGGGCCGGTACGACCTGGAGCTGCACCTGCGCTGGCGACGGTCCTGGGAGGTCGGCGAGGTGTTGGCAGCGCCCCCGCAACCGCTGGTCGTCGGGTACGACGGGTTCGTACCCGAGCCCTGTGTCCTGCACCCGGAGCAGGTGACCACGTACCCGTTCGCCAGCCTTCTGCCCGAGGCCCTCTGCGCCCGGATCGATGCCTGGGAGGAAGCCCTTGAGGAAGAGGCCGAGCAGTCGGTGGACGAGAATACGCCCGAGCCGGTTGGCTACCAGTACGACCTGTCCATCCCGCCCGGCTGGCGCGTCGGCGGCTTCGCCTCCTGGCACGCCACCGACCCGTACCCCATGGACTGCCAAACCTGCAGGACGCCGATGCACCTGCTGCTGACCATCGACAGCTCGGAGTGGGACGGCGGCAGTGGCAGCTGGAAGCCGCTGGAAGACCAAGAGCTGCGCACCCACCGGTACGCGACTCCCACCGAGGTCACGGTGGGCCGCTCCGGCGAGCTCAACGTCTTCGCCTGCCCCACCGATCCCGACCATCCGCACCGCTGGAGCATTCAGTAGTTCGCAGGATCGGCCCGGTGCGGCAACGTTCTCATCGACGAGCGCGGGGTGCTGTCGCTTCTCGTGAACATCGAACACGCCGCCATGCAGGTGCCTCCCGAAGTACTGAACAACTGCTGTCGAAACCGGCGAACAAAGCCACGCCAGCGACGTCTACGCCCTCGCCTCCGCCCTGTGGACCGCCGCCACCGGCCACTGGCCCCTCGACTACACCGCCGCCGGCATCGACCCACGCACCGCCACCACCACCGAACTGCGCACCGCCATCGGTACCGCAACCCTGTCCTTGCACACCGACCCCGCACCATGGCCTGCCCTGGCCGACGTCCTCGCCCCGCCCTCGACACCGACCCCTGCTGCCGGCCCCGCGCCGCGCACCTCGCCGACGCCCTGGAAGCTGCCCCAAGCCTCCACGGCCGGACAACTGCCGCCGTTCATTGAGCCCGCCGACCTGCAGTCGCAGCTCGATCAGCCGCTTGGCGCGCGGCCGCGCGGCGAGGGCACCCGGCCAGGGCAAGCTGTCTGTCCGCGTGAATGGTCCAGGCGGCGCAGCGCCGATCGCACGGGCGGGCGAGCGGGTGCCCCGAGCGCTGCAGTGCGCCCGGACACCGGGCGGTCGGTGCGCGACTGTGGCTCCACAAGGGCTGGTTGCGGACCCCCGAGCGCGGCCAGCCCCTGACGTGCCGGCGCGGCCCGTACGGTGGCCACTCCCGTACGCCGACGGGTCAGGCCTTCTGGCACCGCGTGGATCCCTTCTCTCCGCGCGCCTGGGTGACGCGCCACACTCCCTGGGCGGACTTCTCGAGGCCGAGGTTCCACTCGGTGAAGTCCCGGATCGACAAAGTGGTGGTCAGCGCCCGACCACTCGCCTTGTCCTTGGCGTAGCCCTTCGACTGGTCCTCGCAGTACGTGGCCGCCGCGTGGTCGGCGTCGGTGACCGTGATGGTGGGCGCGTAGAAGCGGGTCTCGCCGGTGACCGTCTGGTTGCGCCCCACCAGCTGGCCGATCATGTCGGCCATGCCCGACCGGGCCATGCCGTCCCAGGCGTACTTGAACGCTGCGTCCTGCGGGTCACTCTTGGCAAGTGCACCGTTGTAGGCCCGCAGCGCATAGGTGAGGGACTGCGCGACGGCGTCCTTCGCCGCGTCACCGGTGGCCGGGAACTGCACGGTGACCTTGAGGTCGGCGGGCAGGGTGACCTCCGGGGCGCCGGCGGGCCGTGTTGCGGTAGGACTCGGCGCCGCGCTCGCGGCCAAGCTCGGCGGAGCGGTCCGGGCCCCGGTGATGCTGTCGGAGCTCTTGGAGCTGCTGCACCCGGCCGCGGCAGCCAGAGCGAGCGCGGCGCAGCACAGGGCAGCGGTGCGGCGGGTGGTAGTGGATCGCATGGTGTGTCTCCGGTCCCCGTGGGTGCTCAGTACTTCGGTGCGGCCCGCGCATTCGCGGTACCACGCACCGTAATTGACGACTGTTCGAGCAACCGCATCAGCACCGGCCCGGAGGCCAACTACACCTCGACTCCGACGGAGCCATCCCGGCTGCGGTGCAGCTTCCAGACGCTCCGGATCGACTGGCGCAAAGGCCGTCGGCAAAGCCAAGGACGCTGCCGTTGTTCTTCTTCCGGCACTCGGCGCAGCAGCCTGACCGCGCGCCGGACCGGCATGTCGGAGCTGCGGCGTAGGTTCGGCCCATGGACGTCGAATCGCTGCAGGTCGAGGAGCTCGTGGACCTTACGGTCGACGAGACCGTCCGCACCGGGGACGGCACCGCGGCACAGAAGCTCGTCACCGAGCTGGAGCGCCGGGGCGAGGACGACTTGTGGCAGGGCGCGCTGTTCCTGTTCGGCGTCCTGGCCACCCGGCCGGTCTACGGCCTGCCGGAACGTGCCGGGGTGGAGCGGCTGCGGCAGGTGGCCCGTACGACGCCGGATCCGCTGACTGCCATGGTGCTGGAGTGCCTCGCCGAGCACCGGGACGCGGGCGCGGCCGCGGCGCACGAGCTGTGGCAGCTGGCTCCCGCCGAGCTGCAGCGGGCCGCGCTGCTGCAGCTGCTCATCTCGACCTGTGCCGCGGTCGGCTCCGACCACGGCACCCTCGTGCCGGCGCAGACCGTGGCCCTGGTCAAGCAGCTCATCGTGGCCGGTGCTCCGGAATGACCCGGGCTCGCCCGCCGACCAGACCGCAGCAAGATCCGGCGGCCGGGTGTGAGCGGTGGGCGACCGTGTGAGTGCCCGGCCGCATCGGCCGGGCACTCACATGCTTCGGGGCCGTCAGACGGTGGCGGCCAGCGCGACCGCGCGGGCACCGGCGGCATCGGCCCGCTTGACGGCCTTGGCGAGCGGCGCCGACGCGGTGCCGGGCTGCCAGGTCTTGGCCTGCAGCTCCTGCTGCCAGACGGTGCCGGCCTCTTCGAGGCGCTCGGCGTACTCCTCGACGGCGACGATCATCGCCCAGCCATTGCCCTGCGGCTCGCCAGCGGCCAGGCGCCGGGCCATCGACCGGACCCCGGCGGCGAGCGCGGCCCGGTTCGGCACCTCGACCGCGGTCACGAACCGGGCCGCGGCCAGTGCCGAGTTCACCGCGTCCTGGGCCCGCAGCACCATCTCCAGGTCCTTGCCGTCGAGGTCCTCACCCAGCAGCAGGTACCGGCCCTGCGCGGCGGCGAGGTCCTCGGCGACGGCCCGCTTCCCGCCGGGCACCAGCACCAGGCGCCACGCGATCGCGCCGACCAGCAGGGCGATGACGACGTAGACCCACACCGCCACCGCCACGAACGTGCCCACGGAGACCGGCGCGGTGCCCTGGGCCTTCTGGACACCGGTCATGATCAGGAACGACAGCGGGGAGATGACGACCGCCGCGCCGTAGAACAGGCCAGCGCCCTTCAGCACGCCCGGAGCGGTGGCCAGGTCGTAGGCGGCGTTCCGGGGCAGCATGGTTCCCGGCCGGCGCAAAACCTGCGGGCACTGGCGGGCCAGCCTGTGCACCGTCTTCTGCACGGACTCCGACAGACCCGGGTCCACCACGGCGGCGGCCGGGGCCTGCCGGCCCGAGCGGCTCTCGAACGACATCTGCGGCCTCGCCTCTCCCACGAAGGACTCCACAAGCCGGAGCAGCCGGCCACCGACAATATGCCGCACGCCGCCGACAACCCGCGACGGCCCGGCACCCCATCCAGCGGTGGGTTGCGGCGGCCCGGCCCCGGGCAAGGCCGGACCGCCGCCGCGTTCTACTTGCGGTCGCCGGGGAGCTGTTCGGTGACCAGCCGCCACAGCGCCCCCGCCGCCCACGACCCGGCACCGGACAGCAGACGCCCAACCACCAGACCGCTCCACCCTGACGGGTCCCGCCACGCCGGGACCACCCGCCCACCGGCCGCCCCGGGCAGCTGCGCCTGATGCCTGCCGCTGTCGCCGTGCGACTGGCCGGCCCGCCTGGCGGTGCTGCGCGGCTCCTTCTCGATCTCGTCCACGGTGATCTCTCCATTCGCTCGACGCGGGTAGTGGACGTCGGATACGACCCGGGACGGCACCAGGAGAAGTGCGCCTGACTGCCCTTCAGCGGTCCGACAGACCGGCACAGTAGGAAGCCCACAGCGCCGATCAACCCCTGCGGACACCGATTTCGGAACCCGCCGAATACGGGGGCAGGGAGAGGAACCGCGCGCGTGTACACCACCCACAGCGCGAATCAACCCCCACACGACCAGCACCGATCCCCACCGGACGGGCATCGGCCGGACCGTTCGTCGCACTATTGCCGACCACCCGCGCAGCCCCAGGCCGGCGCCGTAGGCTCGCGCTCGTGCCCTCCCTCACCGCGGACCCCCGCCATGCCCGCCTGGTCGCCGTCCTGCCCCCGCTGCTCACCCGCTCCTGCCCGCCCGAGGCCGGCGGCTACGGCGGATCGTGGGAGGTCCGGCTGACCCGTGCCGAGACGGAAGACCTCGGCGGGCTGCCCCTGCTGCGCTCGGCGATGCGGACCGCCGCCCGTTCGCTCGGCTGGCGGGTCGAGACCTACGGCGCCCCGACGCTCTACGGGGCCGTCTCGGGGATCGTCGACCGCCGCCCGGTGCCAGGCGAGTTCGCCGACGCGGTCGACCGCTACCGGGAGCAGCGGATGCGGGCCGCCGTCGAGACGGCCGAGCGGAACCGGGCGGATGGCCGGCAGCGGGCGGTACGCGGGTCGGTGTTCGTGACCACCCAGGAGTTCCGGGCCGCGATCGCCGACCGGTAGCCCCCGTGCCGGCCTCCGCCGGCCAGGTCGCCGGGTTGGACCGGTGCGCCAGCCACGCAGCGGAGCGCAACGGCACCGT
Organism: Streptomyces sp. TLI_235; assembly: GCA_002300355.1. NCBI lineage: Bacteria > Bacillati > Actinomycetota > Actinomycetes > Kitasatosporales > Streptomycetaceae > Streptomyces > Streptomyces sp. TLI_235. The sequence goes on along the minus strand of NSGV01000003.1, from coordinate 416,620 downwards.
TTGCTGTGCTGACGGTCGGTCATACTGACCGCCATGAGTGATGATCGTCGCCCGCTGGGCCTGCCCGAGTTCTCCGCCCTGACCACCGACCGGCCCCAGGCGGCCGACCGGCGCCCGCTGGCGCCCGTGGACCGGACCCTGTTCCTCCCGCCGCCCAACACCGACCAGCCGGACCCCACACCCGCCCGCCGCCCCCTGGCCGACGGAGGCCTGACCTTCTCCGGCGGCGCCTGAACCAACCGCCCCGCCTGCGAGCACAGCCGGCGTTGCAGCGGCGGACACTGGCTGTTGCCACATTCGGATGACCACGATCGATCCTGCCGACACCCTGGCCGGACCCGCGCGTTGGACCGGGCGACCACCCGCCGCCCCGCCCAAGGACCCCTCGTGCGCCTCCACACCGCCCTCGCCGCCGCAGCCGCCGCCACCCTGCTGCTCACCGTCCCCGCCCACGCCAACACCCCGACAGCTGCGCACCGGGCGGCGGGTGAGGTGGTGACGACGACGCTGTATGAGGCGATCGACGCGCTGCCGGTCGCGGACGAGGACCGCACCGTACGTGCGCACCGCGTTCCGGCACTGGATCGACGCGGATAAGGACGGCTGCGACACCCGCAAGGAGGTGCTGATCGCCGAGGCGACCGAGGCACCGGCCGTCGGCGCGAAGTGCGCGCTGACCGGAGGGGAGTGGTTCTCCCCGTATGACGACCTGGTGCTGCAGGATGCCAAGCTCCTGGACGTCGACCACCTGGTGCCGCTCGCTGAGGCCTGGGACTCCGGGGCCTCGACCTGGAGCGCGAAGGAGCGGGAGGCCTATGCGAACGACCTGGACGAGCCCCGCGCGCCGATCGCCGTCTCCGCCCGCTCCAACCGCTCCAAGGCCGACAAGGACGTCACCGACTGGCTCCCGCCCGCGGCCGCATACCGCTGCACCTACCTCGCCGGCTGGACCGCGATCAAGACCCGCTGGGGCCTCACGGTCGACCCGGCCGAGGCCGACACCCTCCACGAGCTCACCGCCGAGTGCCGCAACGAGCCGCTAAGCGTCGTCCTCGCCCGCTGACACCCGGCGCCGGCGCTCGGCGGGGACGCCTGCACCCCGCCGAGCGCCCGCTGCGACGAGCTGGAGCACAAGGATCCCGCGGTCAAGGACCTGGTGGGCGACCAGCGCGGCAGCGGCAACGGCTCCCTGTCAGTCTTCACCGTCGACACGGTCACCAGCACTGACGACCCGCTGCACAACGCTTGGCAGCACCGCGGCAAGGCCGTGTGGCCGGAGCCTGCCGAGCCCGTCGTGTGGCTGGAAGGAGTGGCCCACGAGGAGACGGTTGTGACGATTCGTCGGGCGGTCGTGGGCCGATGTGGTAGCCATCGGGCATGCCCTGGCTCGAGTCGGTTGTCTTCGCGTTGTTTCCGCCGTTCGTGGCGGGGGTGCTCCACAGCCCCGTCATGGCGGTGCTCGATTTCCCGGATGTCTGGAAGGGGTGGTGGGTCCCAGCGTGGATCGTCGAACGCGCCCCGGCTCGGGTCGTCCCCGGGTCGGCCGACGCTGCCGGCTACGGACTGGTGCACTCCCCGCCTGCAAAGCTGAAGGAGCGCTGGACTCGCGGGGCACGACGGTCCTGGGGCATCGAGACGTGGGTCGCGATCTTCGTCATTCTGCCTGCAGCGGTGGCCGGAGTGCTCGCCCTCGGTGGCCTCATCCTCACCGTCCACCCGAGCAGTTCGGACAACCCGCAGTTCGCCCGGGAGAACACGATGGCGTTCTTCTCGCTCTCCGCCGGCTTGGGCAGCGCGGCCGTGATGTGGGTCTACCGGTCCCGCATCCTCTACCGGCGCCGGATCGGCGCGAGCCTTCCGCTCACCTCGGCCTTCCACCTCGCCCGGCTCCTCCGCAGCTGCTCGGCAGCCGAGTCCGGCAGCCTCACACTGCTGGAACTCGACCAGCGGGTCACCCGCTACACCAACCAGCTGGGATGGTTCGGCGCGTATGGCGTGGACGGCGAGCGGCGGCGCACCGCTCTCCAGCCGCACATCGCCCGAGTGCAACTGGCAGTGGAGACGGAGATGTCCATGGTCCTGCGCGACGGCCCCGAAGCCGTGCCCCGACTCGGCCGCCTCCTCGCCACCATGCTCGATCGTTCGGTGCAGGGCCGGTGGATGGGCCTGCTGGACGAGACGGACCTACCCACGGAGGCGGCCGAGCTCGTCGCCCCGCGCGAGGCCAAGCAAGACCGCTGGGTCGTGCTCGGCGGCAGTGCGGCTGCAGCGGCCGTCATGGGCACCGCGATCATCGCCGGTCTGCCCGTGGCCGCAGTCGCGCCCGCCGCACTGACCGCCCTGATCGGCCCCGCGGTCATGTGGGGAAGCGACAAGCTGGGCACCAAGCGCGAACACCTACAGACCGCGACAGCAGGCGTCAACGCCGCCGCCTCCGCGCCCGCAGAACCGCCCCCACCGACGGAGAACCCCTCAGCCACCAGCGTCCCCGCCCCCAGGGCGTAGCGGCACACCACGCCACCACCAGCCAGTCCGCCAAGCGGCCCTGAGGACCGCGCGCTGCATCCTGACCAGCAGCGCCCGGCCCTCGGGCGGCCGGCTCGTGCACCATGGCCGTGGAACGTCGCGTGCGCCGCCCCATCGTCCGAGTCGAAGGTGTACCGGCGCCGCCGGACCGAGGGCCAGCAGAACGCGGTGGCGGACGCGCTGATTGCCTCGCGCGTCGAAACCCCGGACGGCATCGACGGCGGCGCCAAGAGCTCCTCGACCTCGCCCCCGGTGTGCAGCGCGCAGCGGCCCGCTTCCTGCAGAACCTGGAGACCTCCCGCCACGGCGAGGCTGACCCGCGCGGCAGCGAGGCCCTGGACCTCCTGGAGCGCAGCGTCACCGCCTCCACCGGGCGTCTGCTGCGCAAGGCCCATGCGCTGCGCTTCGGGATGCTCGCCGACCGCCGCGCCGCGCACGGCGCCGACCTGCCTGGATCCGGGCAGGTCATTGCCGGGCAAGCCTCGGCCGTGCCCAGGCAAGCCGTTGGGCAAGCCGCCGTCCAGGCCGGGCAAGCCGGCGCCGGGGTATCGGCGCGCGTCGAAACAAGCCCTGATGGCCGGCCTGGCCGCTCGCTCATTCCGGCCCGTGTCGAATCCAGTGGCCGCGGTGCCGATGCTGCGGCCGCCCGCCGTGACCTCGTTTCCCCGCGCGTCGAAACCCGGCCTGCTGCGCCGGTGCAGCGCCGACCGCTGCAGCCGCCGCCGAACACCGCCGCACCCACTCCCGCCGCCGGCACAGCGCCCGCCGCATCCGCTGCCGCATCGACCGCGCCGGCCAGCACCGGCGCTCCCGCCCCGCGGCGCCTGGCCGCCGCCGACCGCACCTCGCTCCCGCCCGCCGCCCGACGCCTGGGCGCGCCGACCAACACCTGGAACGCGGCGAACAACACCCTGCTCAACGACGGCTGGGACCACGCCCCGGGCCTGTACGCGGTCCGCCGACCCGACGGCAGCCCCGCCGGCTGGGTCAACCGTCGACGACAACTGGGGCACCTACATCGACGGCCGCCTCGTCATCGACGCCACCAACCACCAGCCCTGGTACTCCCAAGACGCCCGCTACGCCGTCTCCCTGCTGCGCATGGCCCTCGACCAGCACCTCGCCTGACTTCACGTCACCAGGCGCGGTCAGCACCCAGGGCGGCGGCCGCAGCCGGCCGCACAGGGTGGAACGAACAGCGGCTCCCCGGGAGACAATGGCATGAACCCGGGGAGCCGTCACGATCCTCTCACCCGCAGCCGCACTGCCGACACCCTGTCCCGGGTGCGGCCCGACCGAAGGGTGGGGCGGGTCGGCCAATACCAGCCGGTGTCTGCCATTACGGCAGGTCCGGGTCCGGGTGGTTGGTGCCGGGGCGCGGCTCGGTGGTGACGATCTCGTACAGGCCGGGGCCTGCCTTGCGGAACCACCCGCCTACGGCCTTCGCGAGCCGTGCCCGCTGCACGTCCACGCGGTCCATCGTGAGTCCCGGAGGGATCTCCACATACTCGCGGACCATGGCGATCTCCTCTGGCGTCAGCTCGGGCTCCGGCACGACGGCCTCCACAGATTCGGCAAGCTTTCAACCAAAGTAGCCAGAGAGGGACATTTTTCTGAAAACGGGCATCGCGGGTCCGTGTCCGGGGCCGCACCATCGACAGCTACCGCAGCCGGCCTGTCGCAATGGCAACCGGGTCCAACGCCCACGTCCGCCGGACGGGAAGGCGGACCGGGGCCGGCAGGCGGAGACTGGGGCCCATGGAACCTCGCTTCCACCAGGGCGGTGCCACGGTCCACGCCGGTGGAGACGTCTACCGCTGTCGGGCGAACCTGCGATGCTGGGACGACCAGATCCAGGCCCGCACATTCGGCGGGGTATCCCTCCACGACGGACTGGAGCAGTGGGCCGGACGCCTGCGCTTTGACAACGACGCCGACGCGGAAACCATCCTGTTCACCGACCCCCCACGCCTGGCACTGAAGGCACGTTCCTCGTCGTGAACCTGGACCGCCCGACCACACTCACCATCCGCGGCATCGGCCCCGCCCTGTTCTGACCCGAAACCACACCACCGCCGGCAGCAGCCCCGCAGCGCCGCCACAGCCGCGACCGCCAGCCCGCCTGCCCGACTGCGTGGGCGGGTGGGCGCGCATCGGTGGTCCCGGCCAGCGCTGCGCTGGCCTTTTCCTGAGGCGGCGCCCGGCCGATGGCCGGTCGCGCGGATGGGGCCTGCCCTCCGGACGGCGGTCGTGGTTGGTTCCGGCTTGGTGCTGGTCAGGGTCCTGCGTCGCTGCGTGGGCGGTCCCACCTCTCACTTCTTGGAGCCACCCCCGGAGGCTGCCGGACAGGAACCGCTGCTCACCGCCGTGCGGCCCGCCGCTGCGCCCGTGTCCGGCTGCGTTCCGCCCGCGCTCTGCTGCTCGCGTGAACCGGTGTCGGGGAGCGGCTCCGGTGCTGTTGGGCGCGCTGCTGCGCCCTGCCGTCCGGCCGCGCTCCGCCGTACCGGGGCCTGCCCGGTGCCGGGTTGCCGCGGCGGTCCTTGGCCCGGCTCCGGGGCTGTCACTAGCGGCTGTCTCGGTCGGTGCCGTGGACTCCACCCGGTGCTGTCACGGCCTCCCTGCTGGAGCGCTCGGCACGCCGTTCCCCGGCGACCCGCCGCTGCGCCCGTGTCCGGCTGTGCTCCGCCCGCGCTGTGCTGCTCGCGTGGACTGGTGCCGTCGGGCGCGTTGCTGCGCCCGCCGTGCGGTCGGCGGCCAGTGCCGCCCCGGGCCCCGTCGTGGCCGGGTAGTGGTGCTGTGCCGGTTCCGCCCGGTCCCGTCTTCGCATCAACGAGCGACTCCGCCGCTCCCAAGACAAGCAGGGGCCGACCGCCGACACCTGAGTTGCCCGCTCCTGACGGACCCTTACAGCGCAGTCCACCCGCGCCGGGGTCGGCTGATGCCCCGTCACCCATTGGCGGAACCGTCCGCCGGTTTCCGGCCGCTCCCCGGTCTCCCTGTGCTGACCTGCGCAAACGGCGGCAGTGGCCACCGCGCCACGCCCGACCGGGCGGCGCAGGTGGCAGTCCGTCAGGTTGCGGGGCTGACGTCCTGTCGGTTTTCTCGGGCGCAGGGCACGGAACAGGTGCTGGACAGCCCGGCCGCGTGCCCGCTCGGAGGAAACACCTATGCACATTTCACGCGTCGTCACCGGTTCCGCGGCCCTGGCCCTGGGCGCCCTCGCCCTGGCCGTGCCCTCGGCCGCGGCCGAGGACTCCGGCTTCACCATCAGCCCCCGGAGCGCGAGCCCGGGCCAGACCGTCACCATCAGCACAACGGCCTGCGGGCCGGACGTGACCTACGGCAAGGCCTTCTCCGATTTGACCGACCAGATCAACCTCCTCGCGGGCGACCATAAGGGCACTCTGGTCGGGACGTTCCAGGTGCCGGAGGACGCCGCGCCTGGCGACAGCGGAATCACGGTGAAGTGTCCGCCGCGGATCCAGATGACGGACACGCTCACGATCATCCCCCGCCCGAGCGGTGCGGCCGCGGCCGGTTCCGGAGGCGCAGCGGGCAACGACCCCCGCCCGAGCGGTGCGGCCGCGGCCGGTTCTGGAGGCGCAGCGGGCAACGACCCCCGCCCGAGCGGTGCGGCCGCGGCCGGTTCTGGAGGCGCAGCGGGCAACGACCCCCGCCCGAGCGGTGCGGCCGCGGCCGGTTCTGGAGGCGCAGCGGGCAACGACCCCCGCCCGAACGGTGCGGTCGCGGCCGGTTCCGGAGGCGCAGCGGACGCCGACGGCAGCCAGGTCGCACTGGGCGGTGTGCTGCTGGCCGGCGCCGTGGCCGGCGGTGCCGTCAAGATCCGCCGCCGTCTCGGTGCCGCGCGGGTCTGAACGGCCCGCCGCCGTCACGCCGGCGCCCCGGACGCCATCGGCCCGGGGCGCCGGGCGCATCCCGCCCACGTACGCGAACAGGGGCCTGACCTGCATGGACGCCGCGCACCGCACCCCGCTTCCCAAACGCTCGACCGCGCCTTCGACCGTCCTGGTGGTGTGCGCGCTCGCGATCGGCAGCTGGCTGGTGGGCTACGGCGCCCACGCCGAACGACCGCCGCAGCCCTCCCCGGCCCAGGCCTTCCCCACGCCCGGCCTCCCCGCCCCCGCCGCACCCACCTCCGCCGGGCCCGCCTCCGCCCCGCCCGCCGGGGCTTCGCCGACTGCTGCCGCCTCGGGTGCCGCTTCAGGTGCCGGCGGGTCGGCCGCGTCTGCGCAGGTCCATCCCCTGCCGCCGTCCGATCCTGCCGGCGTCCGCATCCCCGCCATCGGTGTGGACGCCCCCCTGGCGAAGCTGGACCTCGACGCGGCGGGCGCCCTGCAGCCGCCGCCCCCGGACAACCCCCGCCTCGCCGGCTGGTACGGCGGCGGCCCCACCCCCGGGTCGACCGGCACGGCCGTCATCACCGGCCACGTGGACACCCGCTCCGGGCCCGCGGTCTTCTTCCTGCTCGGCGCCCTCACCAAGGGCAGCACCATCGAGGTCGACCGCACCGACGGCCGGACGGCGGTGTTCACCGTCGACGCCGTCGAGTCCTACGCGAAGAAGGACTTTCCCGACCAGAAGGTCTACGGGAACTCCGGCCTGCCCGAACTGCGGGTGATCACCTGCGGCGGCGTCTACACCAAGGCGGGCGGATACGAGAACAACACCGTGGTCTACGCAACACTCTCCGCCGTCCGGTAGCGGCGCAGCCCGCGGCGGTGGGGTCTGTCCATTGAACGGGTCTGTTCCGTAGTCGGTGGTGACGGAGGGTGTGGTCAGCCCAGGAGGATGCGGTGGCGAAGGAGGGGGAAGCTCGCGCGGCCGTACATCTGACGCGCGATCAGCTTGGTCTTGTTGTTGACGCCTTCGGTGCCGCCGTTGTGGTGCGGCAGGGTGAGGGCGGAGTCGACTGCGGCGCGGTCCTTGGCCGGGCAGTGCGGTGGCCCGTTCCAGGTAGTCGGCCAGCTGCTCGGTGGTGATGGCGGTGAACGCCTGCCGGTAGTCGAGGGCCGCGGCGGAGGTGAGGGCGTCGGTGCGGGCCGGGACCGTCTGGCCGCCGGTGGACTGGTAGACGCCGTTGCAGGAGACGACGTGCACGAGGGGCAGGGCGTGGGCGCCGATGAGCTGGGCGCAGCCCCAGCCCATCAGGTGGTTGCCGTCGCCCTCGAGGACGATGGCGCTGCACGGGCCGGACGGGCCGGTGGCCATGGCGTATCCGGCGGCGACGCCGGCGGCCAGTCCCATGCCGCCGGCCAGCGGCAGGACGCGGTCCTGGCCCGGGGCGGTGAGCGCCGTGATCTCCCGGCACAGGAAGCCGTTGCTGACGAACAGCGGCAGCCGGCGGGTGTGGGCCGCCTGCAGGACGGTGGCGGCGATGGTGTGGCGGGGGGCCATCGGTGCAGACCTCCGGGCTGGACGAGCAGGGCGCAGTGCCGGCCGGCGTCGCGGTGGGCGCAGAACCAGGTGTTGAGGTCGGTCGCCCGGTCGGGGGTGGTCCAGGCGATGCCGAGCCCGGTGAGGAAGCCGGTGGGGCGCTCCCCGGTGACGACGTGGTGGGGGAGCCGGTCGGTGCCGGTGCCGGCCCAGCCGACCAGCAGGGCCAGCGGCACCGCGGCGTCGGCGGCCAGGGAGGTGAGCGCGTCGCCGGTGGTGAACAGGCCGGCGTTCTTCATGTACAGCAGAGGGCGGCCGCCGGCGATCGTCATGCCGACGGCGGCGACGGCGGCGGCGTCCTCACGCGGGACGCGGTGGCCGGGCATCGCCTGGTCGAGGCTGTCGATCAGCGCGGTGAGGTGCGAGTCGGGGACGCCCAGGGCGCAGTCGAACCCGGCGTCGCGCAGCCGCTCGGCCAACGTGGTTGTGGTCGTCATGGATTCCTCCCGTGCGGGTCAGAGGCAGGCGGTGGCGGACCGGTCGGCGCCTGGCTGACCCGCTACAACACCCGACGCCGGCACTCCGCCAACGGCCAGCTCAGCCCCAACGAATACGAGCGACGACACCACACGGCTAAGCTCACGCTCGCCGCGTGACAACCAACCGCGTGTCCACCTTCACGGGCGAAGGCCCGAACGCACCTTCCCCTCCTGGTGAACGGGGCTACGCAGAGTGCGGGATTTGCTGTTTCCGGGCCGGGATCACCACTGCGACCAGGGCGTGTTCCAACCGCTGAGGCCGTTGTCGGGCTGGAGCGGGGCCTTCTTGATGGAGTTCCGGATGATCACGACGTCGCCGACCAGCGACGCGTTGTAGACCTTGCCGGCGGTGGAGTTCTCGTCGCCCTCTTCGGTGTCGGTCATGCCGATGCAGCCGTGGCTGATGTTCGCGCGGCCGACGTCTCCCCAGGACTTGGGGTTGCCGTGCAGGTAGGTGCCGGTGGTGGTCAGGCGCATCGCGTGCGGCTCGACGGCGTCGTAGCCCTCGCCCACGAGGCCGACCTGGCCCCGGGAGGTCATCTTCTCCATGCGGCTCTTGGCGGAGATGACCATGGTGCCGTTCCAGGACGGGTTGTCGTTGGTGCCCGCGACGATCGGGATCGTCTGGTTGGGCTTGCCGTCCTCCTTGACGACCATCTGGTGGGTCCTGGCGTCGACCTCGCTGATCCGGGAGCGGGCGACGGTGAAGGTCTCGTCGTGGTCGCTCGCGCCGTACACGCCGGGCGCCAGCTCCACGCTCTTGGTCCGCAGGTGGACCTTCACCGTGGTGCCGGGCTTCCAGTACTCGGCGGGCCGCAGGTCCAGGCGGGTGTCGTCCTCGAACCAGTGGCCCTTGACCTCGGTGCCGTCCGAGGCCTCCACGGCGACGGCCTTCTCGGCTTCCTTCTTGTTCTTGACCTTGGTGCCGAAGTTGACCGAGACGATCATGCCGACGCCGAACTTCTGACCGTCGACCACGTTGTCGTAGACCTTGACGGTCTTCTTCGGGGTCAGGGTGGTGAAGCTGCTGCTGGCGGTGGTCACCACGCCGGAGGCGTCCGAGGCCCTGGCGCTGACCTTGTAGGCCGAGCCGACCGCGAGGCCGCCAGCGGCCGGGGTCCAGGTGAGGCCGTCGGACGCGATGGAGCCCTCGACCGGCTTGCCGTCCTTGTCGGTCACCGCGACCTCGATCAGCTTGCCGGTCGCCACCGAGACCTTGACCGCACCCGGGGCCACGTTCTGCGCGCCGTCCTTGGGCTCGATCGACAGGACGGCCGCGGACGCCTTCGCCGCGCCGCCCTTGCCCTCGTCGCTGCCGCCCGACCCGCCGGAACCGCCCGCGGCACCGTCGCCGCCGCCACTGCACGCGGCCAGCAGCAGAACCCCGCTCAGCGCCGCACCCACCATCGAAACCCGTCGCACGACGGCCCCCCTCCACTGGAACAGCCGCAGATGTATACGCACCAGCAGCCCCGCAGGTTTCAGCCGAGAGCCTCGAGCAATGTCACGTTTCCGTACGGGCTTCGCGGTTGCGGCGTCTTGCGCATCGAGCACATCGAGCGCGGGCACGTCGACCCGACCGACAAGGCCAAGTACCCGGAGCTGATTTGGACGTGTGGGCCTCAGGGGCCTGGCCAGCGCGTGTGCGCGATGACCGCTTCCCCATGCCGAACGAGAGCGGGATCCGCACCCTGCTCCCCGGTCTCCGTGCGGCCATCCTCCAGCTGTACGGCGGCTTCGCCACTGATGAGGAGCCGCCCGCGCGGCAGTACGGCGTGCCGAACGACTGACCGCCCTCCCGTAAGCGACCTCCGAGGTGGGCGCCCGGGTCCTGCCAACGGTCGGCCGCCAGATGATCGAGGGGCGGCTCTCGTGGGGGATCGTGATCGTGAAGTTCCACCCTGCGCTCGGACAAGGGGAAGCCGTGAATTCCTGGATCAACCTGAATGCCCTGTGGAAGATGATCGCGGTGGGGCTGCTCGCGGGCGCCGGCCTGCCCGCGCTGTTCGCGATCGGCGTGCGGGCCCTCAACCCGCCGTCCCCCACAGGTGGGGCCGGCGGCCGCCCCGCTGCCGGGCCGCTCGGCTACACCGTCGCCGGTGTGCTTCGCCGTGGTTCTCGCCGCGATCGGCTGGGGCATCTTCATCATCGTCAACCACGGCTGACGCATCCCCGACGGCCCGGACGACCCACCGCCGGCGGCCCTGGCCACGAGCGCTTGAGGTGGGAGTCGTGCGGATCCGCTCCGCCGAGTCCGGCCGGGGCCGGCGACGGGTCGTCAGCGCCCTTGCGGCCCCTTCCAACGCCAGATCCCACCACTGGCACGCCACCGCCCAGGCCACCGCGAACACCGCTACCGGCGCGACCCCAGCCGCCACCACCCGCCGGGCCACCACCGGCCACCGCCGCTGCGCCACGGCGATCGCGGGGCAGCCGGCGAGGTCAAGGCGTTCTTGCCTGCGGCCGTCACGGCACCCAGCAACCAGCGCTGATGGCGATGGCAGACCCGCTGCCATCCGTCGCGATACCGCACGGCAGCCACCCACTCCCCGCTGCGCCGGGCGGTGCAACGGCGGCACGCATACGCGACCAGCCCGCGCGCCGCAGAGCCCAGCTGCAGCGCGCCGGGGCAGCCCGCTCGGGGAGCGTGGACGCGGGTCGAGGTTTTGACGCTCTGTGCGTCGATCACCCAGGCCGACGGTTCGCCGTCCCGTCCCTCCTTCTGCCGTAGCAGCTGCCCGAGCAGCCCGGCCGGCATCCCGGCAACGTCACCCACTCGGCTGCGCCATGCCACTCGTGACCGCACACGTGCGGGCAGCCTCGCCCGAGCGGCGACGCGGCCTCGTCCAACTGCCGCGCTCCGCGTGCGAGGGGATGACGGAACACGTGTGCAGCTGGACGCCGGTAGCCGGTGCACCGCGGTCGTTCTCCCGGCGGGTTTGAAATCGTCGCCGGACATCAACTATGGTTCCATTAATTCATTAATACAAGCATGGTCGGGCGGAGGGAGGCGATGTGATCGACTACCGGATCGACCGTGGCAGTGGCGTACCGGCCTACGTGCAGATCATCGAGCAGACCGAACGGGCGCTGCGGATGGGCACCTTGCAGGTCGGGGACAAGTTGCCCACGGCCAGGGAGGTGGTGGCGGCGACCGCCATCAACCCCAACACCGTGCTGCGGGCCTACCGCGACATGGAACAGGCTGGTCTGGTCGAACTGCGCCGTGGCCTCGGGACCTTCGTGACGCGGTCGCTCGCCCGGCCCGGGGCGGAGAACGACTCTCCGCTGCGCCAGAAGGTCGCCGACTGGGTGGCCTGCGCGCGGGCCACGGGGCTGGAGCGGGCAGATGTCCTCGCCCTGGTCACAGCCGCCCTGGATGCCTACGACGACGAGCACGACAGCACAACCCCGGGCGACCGGGAACGAAAGAAGGAGAACGTATGACCGGGCCTGACGCGTCGGCGGCGCTGCGCGCCACGGAGCTGGGATTCCGGCACCGGAGGCGGGGCGGCTGGGCCCTGCGGGACTGCGAGTTCACCGTGCCCGACGGTCGTATCACCGCACTTGTCGGACGTAACGGCGCTGGCAAGAGCACACTGCTGCACCTAGCCGGCGGCCTGCTCCGACCCGCCTCCGGGCAGCTGAGTGTGCTGGGAGCCGTACCCGGCACGTCAGAGGCCCGCGCCCGCGTCGCTCTGCTCACCCAGGACAAGCCGCTCTACCCGCGTTTCACCGTGGCGGACACCCTGCTGATGGGCGAGAAGCTGAACTCCTCGTGGGACCGGACGACCGCCGAGCGGATCGTCCGCGAGGGCGACATCCCGCTCCACGCCCGCGTCGGCGACCTGTCCCCCGGGCGGCGCACTCGCGTCGCGCTCGCCCTGGCACTGGGCAAGCGACCCGAACTCCTGCTTCTCGACGAACCGTTGGCCGACCTGGACCCCGTGGCGCGAGGCGAGATCATGGCGCAGCTGATGGCCGAGGCCGTGGAGCGCGGCATGAGCATCGTGCTGTCCTCGCACGTCCTGCCCGAACTGGAGGAGACCTGCGACTGGGTGCTGGTACTGCGGGACGGCCGCGTCGAGCTGAGCGAGGACGTTGAGGTACTGCGCAGGAGCCATGCAGTACTGACCGGACCCGCCGGCCAGGCCGACATCCTTGCCGGACAGCACACCGTCGTGCGGAGCCGCACTGGCGGCAGGCAGCTGACCGCCCTGATACGGCAGCGCGGACCGATGCGCGGCGACTGGCACATCGAACGGCCTGGCCTGGAGGACATCCTGATCGGCTACCTTCAGGCCGGTGAGCCGGGGCACCCCGCCCCCGCCGAGCGGACGGAGGCGGCGGCGTGAAGGGCTCGCTTTGGCTCGCATGGCGCCAGCAGCGCGTGTCGGCCGGCATCGGCGCGACCGCCCTGCTCGTCGCTGCGGCGATCGCCGTGTACTACCGCTCGGGCATGCTGGACGCCCTGCACAGCGGGCTGTTCGACCACTGCGCCACTGGTCCGCTGTACTGCACGCGGTCCGACACCGGTCTGCCCCTGCTGCTGGACGTCGAGCCGCTGAAGTACCTCGGAGCGCTGAACATCGCCCTGCCCGTCATCATCGGCGTCTTCTGGGGCGCCCCGCTACTGGGCCGCGACCGGGAACTGGGCACACACCGCATGATCCTCGCGCAAGACGTGAGACGCGGCCAGTGGTTCGCCTCCCGGTTCGCCCTGGCCGCGGCGACCACGATCGCCCTCTCCGGCCTGCTCGCGGGAGTGTTCGCCTGGTGGTGGCGGCCGGCCGCGGACCGGAGTTACGGCCTGTTCTGGTACGAGAACACGGCCCTGAGCGGCTCGGGCCCCCGCGTTGTCGCGGCCGCCCTGTTCGGCCTGGCGGCCGGCACCCTGCTGGGTCTGCTGGCCCGCCGGGTACTGGCGGCGATGGGACTGACCCTGCTGGTAACGGGGGTGATGACGCTCCTGCTGGAGTGGACGCACCGGGCCCGGCTGCTGGTCTCGCCGCGCACCTACGTAAGCGCCGGCAGCATCCCCAAACCGCCGATGGCCGAGAAGTGGTCGACCGGCGACTACGGTCTGATCACCGCCACCGGCCGCCACGACGACGCGCTGAACTGCCCCTTCCCGTCGGGCGCCCAGCTCAAGGAGTGCATGGCGGCGCACGGGTACGTGGCCCGCTACTACCGAGCCAACCCGGCCGGTGACTACTGGATCTTCCAGTGGACCGACACCGCCGTCCTCGGCGGTCTCGCCACTGTGCTCACGATCGCAACCGTGCTGCTCCTGCGTCGCCGCGTCTGACCGCGAGACCACATCGCGACACATCGCCTTCATCCCCTTCCTCTCATTCAACCCTCACGGGATCCCCTTTCGCACGGAGGTCGCTTCACCATGCCCGCCGACGCCAAGACACCGAAGAAACTGCGCAACAACCGCGCCGCCCTCACCCACAAGACCGGATACGCCCTGCGCCACCCCGGCCGCGTCATCCCGTACCTGCGACGGGCCGGCCGAGACACCTGGCTGCGCCTCAAGCACCCCGACCACGTCGGCTACTACCGCGCCGTGATGGCCTCAGACACCCGCCGCAACCCGGAAGCCGCGGTCGGCAGCCAGACCCATGACCGCTGGCTGGCACTCGGGCAGATGCAGTTCGACTACCTCATCGAACACGGGCTGCGCCCGGACCACCGCATGCTCGACATCGGCTGCGGCAACCTGCGCGGCGGCTGGCGCTTCATCAGGCACCTTCACACCGGCAACTACTACGGCATCGACATCTCGCCCGACATCCTGATGGCCGCCAAGAAAACCCTCGTCGAGCACCGTATCCAGGACAAGCTGCCGCATCTGACCATCACCGGCGACCTCACTCTGGACTTCCTGCCCGACGACCACTTCGATGTCGTCCACGCGCACAGCGTCTTCTCCCACTCGCCGCTGGAGGTCATCGACCAGTGCCTGACGCACGTCGGCCGCGTACTGACCGACACCGGGTTCTTCGACTTCACCTTCGACCGCACCGAGGGCACCGAACACCAGGTACTGCGCGAGGATTTCTACTACCGCACCGAAACCCTCCTGAACCTGGCGCGGCGGCACGGTCTGCACGCGCGGTACATGGAGGACTGGGAGAAGCGCCCGCATGGCCAGTCGAAGATACGTGTCAGCCGCTCGCCCCTGCCCACCGCCTGAATCGGCTCTGGTGGCGACATGCCGTCCGACAGACCGATTCCCAGACCGCGGAGCGGGCCCGCGCGCCTGGCCGCGATAGACGGGCTCCGCCTAGTGGCAGCGGTCATGGTGGCCGCGTACCACTTCCTCGGGACACCCACCCCACACTTCTGGGGAAGGGCCGAACTCCGGGATTTCACGCCGTTTGTGCATGAGATGAGCCGCTACGGCTGGCTCGGCGTGGAGTTCTTCTTCACCATCAGCGGCTTCGTCATCTGTATGAGCTGCTGGGGACGGACTCTCGCACAGTTCACCGTCTCCCGCGTCACACGGCTCTTCCCCGCCTACTGGTGCGCCGTACTCCTCATCGTCGGGCTCGTCCTTGTCTCGCGGATGGGCCACTGGCCTGCCACCACCCGCATCGACCCTCGTACCGTCCTGGGAAACCTGACGATGGCTCCGGGACCACTGGGACTCGAACTGGTTGACGGCGTCAGCTGGACGCTCTGGGTGGAGGCCCGTTTTTACCTGCTGATGGCCCTGCTGATCGTCTTCGGGCTGTCGTATCGGCGGGTGGTGACCTTCTGCGGAGCCTGGCTCCTGGCCGGTGTCATCACCCTCGAACTCCAGTCGCCGCTACTCGACGAATTCGTACTGCCCCGGTACGCCGGCCTCTTCGTCGCCGGAATCGTCCTCCACCTCATGCACAGGTTCGGACAGAGCCTCCTGCTGTGGCTGCTGCTGGGCTTCGCCTGGGCCTACGAACTCACCGTGCTCGAACTCCGGGTGGCCGATCACGCCAACGTACCCCTCGGCGAGAGCCGGCCCTCCTGGGCCGTCTGCGCGGCCGTTCTCACGCTCTGTCTCGGGCTGCTGGCGCTGGCCGGTGTCGGAGGACCGCTGGCGAGGTTGCGATGGCGTTGGCTGGTCACTGCGGGGGGACTCACCTACCCCTTCTACCTCATCCACCAAAGCATCGGAATTCCCTTGGCCAAAGGCTTGATCCGGGCCGTTCCGAGGCTGGAGCCGCTGCCTTCGATGGCGGTGTCCGTCGTCTGCGTGCTGGGGCTGTCCCTGCTCATCCACACAACGGTGGAGCGCCGGCTCGGACGCCTGCTGAGGCATCGCCTGACGCTCGACATGCGGCTTCAGGATCCTGCCGTGACACCGGCTCCCGCCCGCACGCGGTAACCCGGAAACTCCATCCGAAGAAAGATCTCGCATGTCTCTCATCACACGTAGAAGACGTTCTCGCCCGCTCATCGCCGTCTCGATAGCGGTAGCCGCCGTGTCGGCCGTCGCGCTGACTGTGGCCCTGACGGTCACGACCTACGATGACACCTCGCCGCGCGCTGCCCGAGCGGAGGCATCGGGATCGGTGGCAGGAAACGTCGACTGCCGCCAGGCGAAGTGCGTGGCCCTCAGCTTCGACGGCGGCCCCAGCCCGACCACCCCCGGGCTGCTGGACATCCTCGAGCGCGAGGGCCTGCACGCCACGTTCTTCGTTCAGGGCAAGGGCCACATCGCGAAGTACCCCGATATCCTGCGTCGCATCTCGGACGAGGGGCACGAGATCGGCAATCACACCTGGAACCACAGGAGGCTGACAGACCTCGACGAGGACGACGTCCGCCGGGAACTGGCCAGTACGCAGGACGCCATCGAGAAGATCATCGGCGTCAGACCCGTCCTGATGCGTCCGCCGGAGGGCCGTACCAACCGCAAAGTGGCGAAAATCTGCCGGGACTTGAAATTGGCGCAGGTGCTGTGGAGCGTCACGGCCAAGGACTACGAGACGACCGACTCGGCTCTGATCACCAAAAGAGTGCTCGACCAGACGCACCGCGACGGCATCATCCTGCTGCACGACCTGCACAAGGGGACCGTGCCCGCCGTACCTGGAGTGATCAAGGAGCTCAAACAGCGTGGCTACACCATCGTCACGGTGTCGCAACTGCTCGCCCCCGCCAAGCCTCAGCCAGGCATGGTCTACCGGCCATGAGGGAGCGCCGCGAGCGCGTCCCTGAGTGCCGCGTGCGGGGCGGGGCGATCCGTTTGGGGGACAGATACAAAAGGCAGGACCGGGCCAAACGTTGTCGGCGGCGGTTGAACCGGGTTCTGGCTCAACTTCCGGGCTAGTACGAAAATCCCCCCGTTCGGAGCCCGTTGTCCCAGATCAGACGGCTTCTGTCGGCTGCAGTGTCACTTGGTAGCCGAGGTGGGTCAGCCGGCTCACCCGTCGTCGGGTCTGCCTGGTCTTGCCGGTGCGTTCGAGGAAGTAGTCCCCGCCGAGGTCGTGGTAGTCGGTTTCGTTGGTGAACATGTGCCACGCGGCGATCAGATGGTGTGTTCGAGGGCGACCAGGGCTCTCTTCTTGCCACGGCGTGCGGCGTGAGGCGATGCGCCGGTAGCGGGCGTTGAAACGGGAGGCCGAGGAGGCGACCTGGCCGAGGATGCCCTTGAGCCAGGGGTCGCCGTGGCGCGTCTTGCCGGTTCCGTGCTTGCCGGCGGACTCGTGGTTGCCCGGGCAGGGGGCGGACTCTAACGCCCGCTGATGCCCCGGCTTTCGCCGGGACCCAGCTGCGCTCGCCGGGCCGGGCGCGGACGCCGCGATCTCTGGGCCGTGCTCGACCCGCTCGTTCGCGAGCTGCTGCGGCGCTGACCCGCGGGGTGAGGCCGGGTCAGGGTCGGCGCCACCAGGAGCGGGTGCGCTTCGTACGGGTGGCTGCGGCTTCGACGGCGGCCCGCTCGCGATCGGCGGCCTCCAGCGCCTTCTGGCCTGCGTCGGCCTGGTGGCAGGACCCGCACAGGCAGTCGTCGTTCCAGGTGTCGGCCCACTCGTGACGCGCGAGGTTAGGGGCGGGTTCACCCGGGAGCCAGGCGCACTTCAAGTCCACAAAATCAAACGCACATACGTTTCATCCTGCTCAGATGCAACCGAAAGGCAACAACATGGCACAGCAGGTCGGTCGGCGCGGTTTCTTGCGCGGCGCCGGTGCGGGACTGGCGACGGCGGGACTGGCAGGGGCGGCGGGCACGCTCGCCTCGCCCACGGCTTCGGCGGCGGTGTCACGCGAGGAGCGGCGGGTGCCGCGCGGCGGCTTCGTCTGGCTCGCGGGCGACCACCACCTGCACAGCCTGTACAGCAACGACGCGATGTACCCGGTCGCCGACCAGGTGCGGCGCGGCATGGCCCACGGTCTGGACTGGCTGGCGATCACCGACCACGGCAACGCGGCCTTCGCCGCGCACAGCGTCGAGGACCGGTACGCCGACCTGCGCGCGGCGCGCGAGCGCTACCGGGAGGACATCCTGGTCTTCCACGGGCTGGAGTGGAATATCCCGGGGGCCGAGCACACCACCCTGATGCTCGCGCCGGGGGCCGGCGAGGCCGCGTTCCTCCAGGAGTTCGTCAACCAGCACGACGCCCTCGTCACGGGCACCCGCGACGGCACACCCGTAAACGAGGCGGCCGCGATCAAGGCGCTGACCTTCCTGCGCGACGCCGTCCGCTGCGGACGGGTCGCCGACGCCCTCGTACTGCCCAACCACCCCTCCCGCAAGGGCATCGACTCGCCGCACGAGCTGCGCGCGTGGCGCGACACCGCGCCCGAGATCGTCATCGGTATGGAAGGCGCCCCCGGCCACCAGGCGGCCGGCCTGCCCGCCCCCTGCATGGCGCGAGCCCGCGGTCTGTACGACAACGCGCCCGGCACCTGGTCCTTCCCCGGCTACCCGGCTGAGAGCTACCGCACCCACGGCGGCTTCGACTGGATGACCGCAACCGTGGGCGGCGTGTGGGACAGCATGCTCGCCGAGGGCAAGCCGTGGTGGATCACCGCGACCTCGGACGGACACCAGGCATGCGGCGACTGGGTGAAGAACCCCGTCGACCCGCTGAACGAAACCGCGTACGACAACACGCCCTTCGACGCCGAGGGCCACACCTTCGCCGGTACCGGGCACTTCCCCGCCCCGGTGAACGCCGGCCGTCCGGTGACCACGTACAGCGCGCTGCCACCCGGCGCCTACTCCAAGACCTGGGTGGGCGCCACCGGTTACGGCCACCGCGCGGTGATGGACGGACTGCGCGCCGGACGGGTGTGGGCCTGCCACGGCGACCTGATCAGCGGCCTCGACGTACGGGTACAGGAGAAGGGCGCCCCGCATCGCGGCGTGCCGATGGGCGGACGGCTGCGTGTCAGGCGCGGCGCCACGGTCGAGGTGGTCGTCGAGATCCGGCTCACCGAGACGCCGAACTACGCAGGCCTGGTGCCTGTGCTCGCCCGTGTGGACCTGATCAAGGGCCGCGTCACCGGGCCGGTCACCGACCGCGACACCATCACCGCGCCGGACACCCGGGTCGTGCGGTCCTGGGAGGTGGACAAGCGCCAGGGCACCGTGACGCTCGTCCAGGAGTTCACCGCCGACCAGTCCTGCTACCTCCGGGTCCGTGGCACCGACGGCAAGCGCACCGCCCCCGGCCTGCTCGGCAAGGCAGTCGACCCGGCAGGCCCCGCGATGGACGTCCCGGCTGCGGCCGACCCGTGGGAGGACCTCTGGTTCTACGGGAACCCGGTGTTCGTCGAGGTCTGACACCGGCCGGCGGCCTTCGTGGTGGTGCTGACCGCGGGGCCCTGCCACCCGTCGGCGTTGGGCAGCAGCCAGGCAGTGCGATCGCGGCGTTGCGGGCCTTCGGCCGACCGCTTCGGCTGCCAGCTGCGGCTCCAAGCCCCGACCGCACCCGGCTGGTGCCGGCCGCGCCTCCCCGGATGCGGGGTCAGACAGGGAGACCAGGGCCTGGAATGCTGCTCGGCGGGCGCTGGGATTAGCGCCCGCCGAGCCCGGGCCGCGGTCGAGCCTGGTCTCGTCCCGTTGCCTGCGGTGGTCGGCTCGGCGTTTACGCCACCGTCGCAGCCGTCCGCCCCGGCAGCGACCGGGCATCGGCGCTGCGGCCAACGACGGTCCGCGAGCAGCTCGACGACCGAGGCCTGCCAGGGGACGGGGCGCGCACCAATGGCGGCGACGACCGGGGTGGGACGCCAGTCCTGTGGCAGGCCGAAGACCAGATCGTCGAACCACTCGGCGGCCTCCTCGGCCGAGGCGAGGCAGCCCATCCCGGCGACCAGGAGCGCCTCCTGGACCCGGTCGTCACCACTCCAGCGCAGCTCCTTCCCCGGCGCCGACAAGCCGGGGCCAGACTGCTGCCGCTGATGCTCGGACAGCCCGGCCAGAGCACCGACCAGACCCACCGCGTCCCCCGTCCGCACCAGCCCGATCACGCCCGCGAACCCGACCCCCCACACCTCGTTCCCGGAGGACGACGTTACGGCCCACCACCGACACCGGGCGCTCGAACGTCCCCGCCGGACGCCGGTGTGCCAGGAGCGGCGCGTGGACGACACCCGGTTCGCCGAGCAACAGCCCGCTGCTCCTCTTGATGGTCCGATCCGTCGTGTGCTGGCGGATCGGTGTGCTCGGGCCGGCCGGGCGGGCAAGTGCGGGCGGACCCGCCGGAGCGCCCCGTCGTCCTTCCGGACGTCGCTGGCGCCCTAGTGACGGATCTCGGGGACGGTCAGGTCGATCGGGTCGGTGCTGCGGGCGGATCGGTTCGGGTCGGCGGGCCTGGCCGGTGTCGCGTCGGCTGCGACGGCGGCAGGAAACCAGGGCGAGCATGGAGGCCGAACTCCAGCGCCACGCCGGCCGGCTGGGCCTGTCCGTCAACACCCGCTCCTGGTGCCGGGCCGCCGCCGCACCGCCCGCACCGGACGCCCCGGCGGCGCTGGTGATCGGTTACGGCACGCCGCCGGAGCACGCCTTCGAGGAGGCGCTGGACGCGCTCTGCACCCTGGTCACCCTCTGAGCGGGCCAGTGCGTGGAGCCCGAAAAGAATTCTCGCGGTCCGGGGCAACCTTTCCGCAGTCGGTGACAACTGGATGACGTCCGGACAGGCGGTCCGGTCAGAGACACCGGTTGAAAGAGAGCATCGACATGTTCCCTCGCCCATCCACGCCGCCGGAGGCGTCGCCCGGCGGCCAAGGCCGCCGTCGCCGCTTGTCCCGCTCGGCCGTCCTGGGACGGCGGCAGGCGCATCGCGGCCGTCGCCTGTACCAGCGCCGGAGCTTCTGGGCGGCCGTCGGCCTGGCGGTCCTGGGTGGTTCCGTGGTCGTGGTCAACACCGCCTCGGCCGGACCCGTGGACACCAACGCCTGGTACGTGCTGGTCAACCGCAACACCGGCGAGGCACTGGACGCCCTCGACTACGCCACCTACGACGGCTCGTCGCTGGGGCAGTGGAACCGTACCGGCGGGACCAACCAGCAGTGGAAGTTCATCGACTCGGGTGACGGCAACTACCGGCTGCAGAACCGGAACTCCGGCAAGGTGCTGGACGACTACGGCTGGTCGAGGACCGAAGGCTCCAAGCTGGTCCAGTGGCGCGACCTGAACGGCGCCAACCAGCAGTTCCACCTGGAGAAGTCCTCGGACGGCTACGTGCGTCTGATCAACCGCTTCAGCAAACTGGCCGTCGAGGTCCCGCTCGGCTCCAAGGCCAACGGGGGCCAGCTCGCCCAGTACCACGACTGGAACGGCGCCAACCAGCAGTGGCAGCTCGTCCCGGCCGGCAGCAGCGGCGGTACCGGGAACACGGGCGGCTCCGGCAGCACGCCCACCAAGCCGGCCAGCAGCGCTCCGGCGAGCCAGACCCCGAGCACCCGCCCCACCTCGGCGCCGCCGGCGTCCCCGGCCACCGGCGGCGGCAGCCCGGCGAAGAGCCTCATGGGCAGCAGCACGGTGCTCCTCGGCGGCTTGATGGATGACTCCACGGCGAACGCCGCGCCGTTCGACGTGCGGTACGCCTACATCCACAGCCAGCCCGCGCCTTCGTCCGACGCCTACACCGCCTCGCGCTGCAAGTCCGAGTGGTCGGGCTGGTGGGGCTGCTGGACCGGCGACACCACGGCGCCCGGCACCCAAATAGCCGTGAACAACGACCGCGCGTCCAAGGCGACGTACCAGGGCAAGCCGCGCCCGCAGAAGTACCTCTTCACGTGGTACTCGCTGCGCGACCTCGGAGACATGGCGGGCCAGGGCGACGGTCCCGGCGAGGTCCAGGCCATCAACCGGGCCGACCTGCTCACCAAGTACCTGAACGACTACCGCTTCTTCCTCCAGAAGATCGGCACCGCGCAGGACATGGTCGACATCGAGCCGGACTTCTGGGGCTACGTCCGCTCGCTCGGCAACCCGCACCAGGTCGCCGCACAGGTCAAGGCCGCGAACCCGACGGACTGCGGGTCGCAGGAGAACAGCGCCTCCGGCCTGGCCCAGTGCCTGATCGCGATGAGCCACAAGTACGCGCCCAACATCGGCGTGGGACTGCACCTGACCTGCTGGGACTGGCAGCAGAACACCCCGCAGTGCGTCAAGGACTACGCGGACCTCGGGGCGAAGAACGCCGACTTCCTGGTCACCGACGTGACGGACCGCGACGCAGGCTGGTACGCGCTGCCCGCCCACGGCAGCAAGGACACCTTCTGGAACGACCAGAAGGGCTTCGCCGCCCTCGCGTTCTACAAGACGATGTCCGAGTCGGTGGGCAAGCCGGTGGCCCTGTGGCAGATCCCCTTGGGCAACATGGCGCAGAACAACACCCCCGGCCACTACAAGGACGACAAGGTCGACTGGTTCTTCTCGCACATGGACCAGGTGGCGAACGCACACGTCGGTGCCCTCCTGTTCGGCGCCGGCTGGTCGGAACAGACCACGCCCGAGACCGACGGCGGGAACCTGATCAAGAAGGCACTCGCCAACCACAACGCGGGTGGCACGCCCCTCAAGTAGCCACACCCAGCCGGTCGGCGCCGGCAATCTCAGCTCGCTCGTCGGCTTGAGGGCTTGCTCTGAAGCTCCAGGCTCGATGAGCTGGTCGTCTGTCGAACTGAAACCAGGAGACGACGAAGGCCCGGACCGCTGAGCGGTCCGGGCCTTCGTTGCCCTACTGAGGCTGAACCTGTGGAGTGGGCGCGTGGTGAGCAGCTTCGGGCAGTGGGCGACGAATGCGGGGCAGGGGCGGACGATGCCGTAGATGCGGCGTCGGTGCCGAGGGTTCGGGCGGGCCACCCGTAGGCGAACTGCGGCGCGATCTCGCCGAGTTCGGTCTCGGCGCGGGCGGCCATGTCCTTCCACGCCTGCCGCATCACCGCGGCCGCGCCGTTCGGCTCGCCAAACCCCGGCGCCCGGACAGGCGCGGCCGCGCAGCCGATCCCCGGGGGCGGCCGGCTACGGAGACCGACCGCCCCCGCTGCTTGGCCGCCATCGGCAGCCCACGGGCATCACGCAGCGGCGGTGTCCACGATTCTTGCCAGCTCGTTGGCGGATTCGGGGGTGAGGCGGTAGAAGCCTTGGAGGCTGATCGAGCGTTCGAGGAGCCCGTCGGCCACGTACTTCAGCTGGCGGGTCCGGCCCCGGCGGTTGCGCCAGGTGAGGTGGGCGAGGAGGTCGCCGGGGATCGGCACGTCGAAGCGCACGGGTGTGGCCTCGACGTGCACCGGCCGGGCGCCGCAGCCACCGGCGCCGAGCATCGACCAGTCATCGTGTCCGGGGAACGCGGGCTCGTTCCAGTTCCCGGGGGCGGCGCCGCAGCACTCGCCCCGCTCCGGGCCGGTGATCCGCATCCGGCTCACCACGTGGACGATGCGCCGGTTCACCTGCACGGCGTACGCCTCGTCTCCCACCCGGGCGCCGGACCAGGTGGGCAGCGAGGTGTGCACACCGCTGAAGGCGAGCAGCGGCCGCTGGCCGGTGCGGCCGGCCTGGCGAAGGGCGCGGCAGACGTCGTGGGTCCACAGGACGGTGAAGGCATCGGGCACGTGCGTGATCGTAGGAACGAGCACCGACACCCCGCCGATCTGCCCCAGGTAGACGCGTCCGCCGGATACCGCTGGCCCCGCTACGCCGTGTCGGGACACAGTGCTGACGGGGTGTTCGGGCGGGAAGTGCAGGCGGCTCCCGGGCCGGCAATGACATGAACCCCGGGAGCCGTGCCGATCTTCTCGCCCCCAGCTCGCGCTCGCCTCCCCGGTGCCGGTCGCCGACCGGGTCCGGCGGCCCCCGCGTAGCGCGATGCGCTGCCGTCCGGCGCCCGAGCCGCACGCCCGGCCGCGCACCGGCCGACTCCCGCCCGGCCGTCGGCCCCTGGGCGGCGGTGCTGCCCCCGGCGGCGCGGCCGCGCCGTCCGGCCACAGCGGCGGCATCCCTGGCAGCCCGTGGCGGCGCGAGTGGATGTCAGCGTGGGCCTGCCCAGAAGTGGCGGACGAAGTGGCGGCCTGCACGCCAGGGCAGGCCGGGGCCGCGGACCCCGTCCTCGTGCCACCAGTGAAGCAGTGTGTAGACCGAGACGAGGATGCCGAGGACGAATGCGGCGGTGGACGGAAGGAATCCGCTGCCGTCAGGGCCGCTGTCGACGATGCCAAGGACGCCCAGGGCAGTCAGCGCGAGGGCAAGGGCTCCGCCGACAGCCCAGCCGAGCCGCCACGCCTTGGTGGAGCCGATGCTGAGGAGAGTGAGGTCGACGGGGGCGCCGCAGGTCTCACAGGACAGGGTGGCCTTGTGGCTGCCTGTGGCGGGCCGTTCAAGGTTGATGCGATGCGGCTGTGACACCCGGACCCGCGAGTTCCCGTAAGAGGTGTCGGAGAGCAGGTGCGAGTACGGTGTCGACGGCACCGGGCCCAAGCGGCGTGACATGAATCCTCCTGTCTTTCAGGACACTTGGCTATCATCCGCATGATGGATCCGTCTACGGCTGGGGTGGACGCGGGCGGGTTCGGTGGGTGGTGCCGAGGCCCTTTACACGCGGGCCGCCAAGACAGGCCGCCCGACATCGCACGCCGTGTCTTGGGCCGTCTCGCTGGATGGTGTCGGGTGCGGTGGCCGGCCGGGCGTACTTCCAGGACGGCGGCCGCCGCGCCCGCGGCCTCCAGGTCACCCTCACCGGGCTGGAGTGGGCCGACTTCTCCGTCTGATCTCCACTCGCCCCGGCGCTGCGCCAGGTGATCCAGTCGGCCAGTGAGGACGGAGTTGGCCGGTTGAGCGTTCCGCTTCCGTCAGTCCATCTCGGGGAGGGAGAGGGCGACCCCGGCACAGGCCAGCACCGTGGTGGCTGTGGCGTTGAGGAAGAGTATGAAGGCCCACGCCCGGTCCGTGGTGTCGATCCATCCGATCCGAAGGAGTTCGTCTTCCACGTCCCCGAGGAGTCCAACGGATTCGGTGAGGCCGAGCGTTGCTTGCCCGCGCTTCTGCGTGATCCGAAGCCGGGTCCGGTAGGTGTGGAACACCTGGTCGGCGGGCACCTGGCCAGGCCAGACACCGTAAGTGCCTCCGGAGAGCAGGGCGATGCGTGCAGGGCCGCATGCCGGCGTTTGCTCGGCGAGGTCGTCGCGGGTCATGGGCCGAATTCTGGCGGCCGATGCTCGACTGGCCAACTGGAAAATGGTTGGTCACACGATCCCGTCGGATCGGCAGCGGCGGGCACAATCGGGGCCCCTTGTGGCCGGCCAAGTGACGGGCGAAGACGGAGAACATCTCCGTGCGGCTCGCACCCCGGGCGCCGCGCAGCGCGGCCAGGAAGCCGGTCAGCAGGGCGAGCTGCCGAAGATGGACCGCGACGGCGGCGAGCAGGGCCACCCCCGGCATCGGGCCGGTCGCGTTCAGAAAGCTCTGGAGCATGGGCAAGTGAGATCCTTCCAATGGGTGGTTCTGACACCCCATAACCTCATGCCGCATGTGCCTTGCGGCCGTGCACTTCGCGGGGTTGTAATCGCGGAGTGCCTCGAACCCCGCCCTCCGGCGCCGACGCCGAACTGATCCAGACCCTTGCCGACCGAGGCGTCACCGTGACGCTCTCCCAGCTGGAACGCTGGCGCACGGCCGGGCTCCTCCCACGCAACCCCCGCAGCGGCCTCGGCCGCGGGCGCGGCAGCCGCGCCCAGCTCCTGCCGACCACGGACACCCAGGCCGAGATGCTCGCCCGTACTACCCGTCAGGGCCGCGCCCCGGTTCCCCTGGTCACCGGCACTTTGCTGCGCAGCGTGCGAGACTCCTCACCGACTGCGCTGCGGGAAGCCATCACCGCATCTCTGCGCCGTTTCGCTGCCGAACTCACGTCCTGTAGTCCCGCCCACGAGTCGAACCCGACCAAACCCGGCGAGGACGCGGACGACTCGCGGGCGGAGGCCCTGCTTGCCAACGCTGCACAACGCGCCAAACGCACGGCCGGACGGATACCGGAGACCCACACCGTCCTCCTCGACCTGGCTGCTGAGCAGGACTTGGACTTCCATGACATCCCGAGGATGCCCGAGTGGAAACAACCGGGCTCCCTCATGACTGCCGCCTTTCGGCTGTTCGCTGGCGGACCGGAGGCCCTGCGCCACGATGAGGCCGCCGAGGCCCTGGGCCTCGCCCTCGGCATGCCCGAAGAGAAGATCGACGCCATGAGGCACTCGATCGCCGCCCACGAGGTCGAGGCGCTGCGCCGCGGCGAAGAACCGTGGCCTCTGCCCGCCACTGCCTTCGACGCCGAGTCGATGATCGCGGCAGCGAATGCGGCCTCAGACCAGGAACTTCTCCGCGCGGCACAGACGACGGTCCACGCCACCAGCCTGCAGGGGTTGGCCCTCCTCGGCAGCATCCTCGGCCTCGCTTCGACGGAGGACATCCCCCTCAGGATGGATCCCGAGGGCGTCCGACGGATGCTGCAGCATCCCGTCTGGTGGTGCTGGGGGCAGTTCGTCGGACCCGGCCCCCAACGCGAAGAGGACCTGGCAGCGAGGATCGCGATGGCCCTCCCGCCCGGGCCCGCCGACACCGATGCACTCCAGGCCTACGCCGACTTCCTGCGCACCGAACACGGCCTCCCCGACGAGCACCCCGCCGACGGCGAGAACGTCCACGCGGGACGGTAGACCGGCCGCAACAGTCACGAACGGCACCAGGCTGGCGGCCGCTGCGCCCGGCACACCGGATGCCGCCGCAGGCGGCTGGTCCGGCACCCGGCGGACCGGACGCACCGCCGGTGCTGTCACCGCGCACTGGCATGATTCCTCTCGTTTCCAGCGGGCGGGAGGCCTCATGTAGGACAATCCGGCACCCGCTTCACCTGCCGAGATCACCTCCACGCAGCCGGCCGCCCACCGCTCGCCGGGATCGGGGCGGGGGTGCTGTCCCGGCTGGCCGGCTCCCCGGCCGCGCAGTGCGTCCTGTACGGCGCCGGTGCGTTCGGCGCGGTGGTGCCGTTCTTCGACCGGCTCATCGCCGCACCCGGTACCGATCGTGAGGAATCGTCCCCGTGACCGCCCCGGACCACGGGAGCATGGGACGACCGCCCGGACGGGCGGCTGGGGGCGATGGATTGCCGGCGCCGGTCGGGTCGGTCAAAGGGGTGGGAATGGGAGTCTTCAACCGCCGGACGGCAATCTCAACAGCGAGTGCAGAGCCTTCGCCGAAGCGCTGCGTGACCTGTTCCTGGAGCTGGCGCTCTCCGTCCGCCGACTTGCGGGACGGTGCTTCGTCAGCCCGGGGCCCCTCTCCCGCTACCTGGCCGGCACCCGCATCCCCCAGTGGGACTTCGTCGAGGACCTCTTCAAGCACGTCGAGGAAGAACGCGGCACCCGCATCGACGCCGAGGACCGGGACCGCGTGCGCGGGCTGCGCCTGGCGGCACTGCATACCAGTGCGTCGATCAGCCAGGCCGTCCTGCAGCTCGAAGGGCAGCTGAAGGCCGCCGACCAGGAGGCCAGGCGCAGCAGCGCCCGCGCGGGTGAACTCGGCGACGCCCTGGAGGACTACCATCACCTGCTCGCCGACCTGGATCTGCGGCTGAGGAAGCTGGAGACGGAGCGCGAGCCTGTCCAGCCCCCGGAAGTCCTGCTGGCTGTGCCCGTCGGCGACCGGGCGACGATCCTCGCTGAACGGCAGGCCCTCGCCTTGGAGGTCGCCCGGCTCAGCCGGGAGTTAGGCGGACACATATGTGAGTGCCGGATACACCTCCGGGTCGCCCTCGACACCAACCTCACGAAGGATCGGAATAAGGATCTCGGCGAAGCGGTTGAGGGCCTCCTCGGACTCCCAGACGTCGACGACGCGGAACGTGCTCTCGCCCTGTCCCGCGATGTGTGCGAGCAAACCTTCTACGGGCCAGTCGGCTGGAGATTCCATCCGGTTCTTGCCCCCCGTCAACTTGCGGTTGGTCTCCTCGTACTGCTCCTGTGTGAACTCGGGGGAGATGAGGACGATCGGCATTTGGGTCCTTCCAGATCGCGGAGGCGCGGCTTGGGGCTGCCACGTCTGGGCCGGAATCAGGCGACGGCGACGTCCGCCTGTTCACATAGCGATCCTGGGCCGTGTCGCATCATCGCGCATGACTTGCTGCTCCACATGAGACGGAGTCACGCCCGTCGACGGGGCGAACGTTGCCTGATGCAGTACTAGCCTGCGCGTTTCATCTGGGGGCGCGTCCGGATCATGATCGGAAAAGCGAAAGTGCCTTCTGAGCTGCAACGATGAGGCTTGTCTAAGGTCCCAGTCGTACCAGCAGGAAGGCACTTTCTGCGTGCACCCTACCCGGTCCCGACCCAAGCTCGTCGTCAGCGCCGACGGGCACGGGGTGGTCAGCCACGCCGGCTCGCGTCTGCTCGCGGATCTGGCCGACGCCACCACGCTGACCAGCGCCTTCAGCGACGCCCTGCGCCGACTGCGGCCGCGCGGGACCGGGCACGATCCCGGCCGCGTCGCGGTGGACCTGGCGGTGATGCTCGCCGACGGAGGCGAGGCGATCCGAGACCTGGCCGTGCTGCGCGACCAGCGCGACGTGTTCGGCCCGGTCGCCTCCACCCCGACCGCCTGGCGCCTGCTCGCGGGCATCGACACCAACAACCTGAACGCGCTGCGGGCAGCCCGGGCCGCTGCCCGCGAGGTCGCCTGGCTGCAGACCGCCGAGACCACGGACGGGATACCGCCGGCCCGCGCCGGAGGACGTCAACTGCCCGACCTGGTCCTGGACATCGACGCCACCCTGGTCACCTGCCACTCCGAGAAGGAAGAAGCGGCCGCCACCTACAAACGCGGCTTCGGCTACCACCCGATGCTCTGCTTCCTGGACAACACCGGCGAGGCCCTGGCCGGCATCCTGCGACCCGGCAACGCCGGAGCGAACACCGCGGCCGACCACATCACGGTCGTCGACGCGGCCCTCGCGCAGATCCCCGACGCCCACCGCCACGGCACCCCGGTCCTCATCCGCGCCGACAGCGCGGGCAGCGCCAAAGCCTTCCTCGCCCACCTACGCGCCCTCAGGCAGCGAGGCATCCAGACCACCTTCTCCGTCGGACACGCCGTCACCGAACAGGTCCGCAAGGCCATCCGGGTCCTACCCGACCAGGTCTGGCACCCGGCTCTGGAACAGGACGGCACCCTTCGCGCCGGTGCCGAAGTCACCGAGCTGACCGGCCTGGTCGACCTCACCGGATACCCGGACGGCACCCGCATCATCGTCCGCCGCGAGCGTCCCCACCCCGGCGCCCAACTGTCCCTCTTCGACCAGGACGAAGGCATGCGCCACCAGGTCTTCCTCACCGACACGCCCGTCGCCGGCGGCGGCTCGATCCAGTACCTGGAGGTCCGCCACCGCGCTCACGCCCGAGTCGAGGACCACATCCGCTGCGGCAAGACCACCGGCTTCGGGCGCTTCCCCTCCCGCCACTTCGCCATCAATGCGGCCTGGCTGGAGCTGTCCCTGACCGCCATCGACCTGCTCGCCTGGGCGCGGACCCTGCTGCTGGACGGCGAGTTGGCCACCGCCGAGCCCAAAAAGCTCCGCTACCGCCTCCTGCACGCTGCCGCCCGGATCACGCGCGGAGCGCGCCGCCTACACCTGCGGATCGCCGCCACCTGGCCCTGGCGCCACGAACTGACCGCGGCGTTCAACCGCCTGGTGGCACTACCCCGACCGGCCACCTGACAGACCAAGCCGCCCCTGACCACCACGACACGAGGAACCAGGAGCACCCGGCCATCGCGCCGGGCCCTCGGCATGCCCACCGTCCGACGGCAACCCCACGACCTTCAACCTGGAGATCACCCCAGATCAGCCGACGCGAAGCGAAACACGGAGGTTAGTACGACCGAGTCTGCATTCGGGATGTCCACGCCCTCGCCGAGAACCCGGCACTGGGAGACGATCCGGTGCCTCAGACCGTCGTCCTCCTCGCCCCGCCCGAACCCGCAGATCACCTGCTTACGAAAATCGACGCCGTGCTCACCGGACAGCCACTGCGCCCACATTTCGGCCGGGTATTTCTGAGCATTGTCGAGATGCAGCTTCTCTACCGTCTGGTTCAGGGTCTCGGAGAAGTACCGGGCTTCGAGAGTGCGGTTGTGGAAGGTGATGCACCGCTCCAGGCCGCGCTCGACCATCGTCTTCACGACCCCGGCCTGGATCGCGGCGAGGTGTGCGGCCGGCACCTCGTCCCCGCTCCCGTCCGCAGCCTCACCGGCACCGGGCCCGAACGGCATGCCCTGCCGCGCCGCACCAGCGCGGTCGGCGAGCGGGTCGCGCAGCTCCAGGACCACGACCTCGAACGGCGCGAGAAGCTTGCGGTCGATGGCCTCCGCGAGGCCCAGCGTGAACACCTGCGGCCCGTAGACGCGCACATCGTCCATGGACACTGCGAGCTCCTCGGGCAGCGGCTGGCGGGCGTCCTCGCGCCGCCTCATGGCTGCACTGGGCGGTGCCCAGATCCGCGGGGTGGCGGTCACGTACAGCCGGCGCTCCGCCGGAATCTCCGCCTGATGATGGACCACGGTCCAGGTCTTCTCGACACTCCCCGAGGACCGGTGCGCCTCATCGGCCACCAGGAGCGCCAGCGGCGGCAACGGCTCGCCCTGGCGCTCGGCCCAGTAGGCGTACGCGTCCGCCACGGCCCCGACCGAGGTGTAGGTCGCGAACAGCGTGGTGGGCCGGCGGTGCTTCGCGGCGTGCTGCAGCCACATGCCGATCATCAACGGACTGGTCGTCGCCCTCACACCGTAGGGCAGCTCACCGTCGACCAGGGAGCAGATCGCGTGCATGGCCCCGGAGCGGCCGACGGCCCGCCACGAGCCGATCATCTGCACCAGCAGGTCCAGCGTCGGCACCACCACCGGCACGGTCCCGCGCGGGGCGAGCTTCTGCCCGGCCGCCGCCCCCACGTACGACTTCCCGGAACCGGTGGCCATCTGCACCGTCACCCGCAGCCCACCCGGCGAGGCCGGCCGCCCCGGACGAGGCGTCAGGCCCCGCACGATGGCCTCCAGCGCCTCCTCCTGGTGCCCCCGCAACGAGACCACGGCGCGACCTGGCTCCGTCACCTCACTGACCTCCTCGCTGTCCGTGACCCAGCGCCGTTCCGGCACTGGACCGTATTCACACGACGGGAGCCTCCCATGTCCGGCCAGCACTGGAGCCAGTTCGGCGAGGTCGTGCACGACGGAATCGGCCTGCTCCGCGTCGATCCATCAGACCAGGTCGTAGTGCGACGTGTACCGGTGGGCATACTCCAGGGCGACCTGGGTCTTGCCGACGCCGCAAGCCGTATAGGTCTGAAGGGTGGGCACCGCGGTGGGGCCGCCGACCAGCTGTTCACGCAGTCGTCGAGGACCTTGGCGCGCCCGGTGAGGGACGGGTTGCGCTGCGGACCGACCAGTAGGTGAGTCGGGCGCGGGGAAGCCGTGCGGGCGATTGCGGAAGTAGTTGGCGGTCTCATCACGGTTGACCTTCTCGACCTGGCCGGAGACAGCCACTTGGCTGGCGAACCGACGGCACCCAAGGCTCCTTGGCCACGGTGCGGTAGGCGGCGTCGACGCCCTGGTTGGCGGGCTGGCCCGGGTGCGTCGCCGAACGGGGCGAGGATCTCCCCGTAGGAGTAGAACGGCCGGTAGGGGACCTCCACGGAGGCCCAGTACTGGGCCAGTCAGGGTTCGGCGAGGCCGGGGGCGTATCTGGGCAGGTCGCGGCCGACGAGTTTCTCAGGCCTCCCGGAGTGCGCCCGTCCAGCCCTGCAGGGCCTCGTTGCCCCGCCGGCCGCCGCCCTGCCAGTGACAGTTGTCCCGCTGCGGGTCGGTGTCCTCCAGAGCGACCGTCCATCCGGCAGCGCTGTCCGGCGGCCGGGCTAGCAGGCGCCGCGAGCCGGGGTGTCCCAGGCGACGGCGGTGCCGCGGACAGTGAAGACGTCGGCGGTGGCGGTCAGCCGGGCCTGCCGCCGACGAGCAGCCGGCCCAGCGTGGGCGGGTGTGCGCTGTCGCCGCGAGCGGGGACCGGTAGCTCGAACGGGATGCGGGCACACAGTGCCGCGGCGGCGGCCGGACCGATCCGGTCGCGGACGGTGGTGATGAGCTGCTCAGGTCTCCGCAGAAGGCCGAGGGGTTGGCAAAGCCGCTGCCGGTTCGGTAGCGGTGGGCGTACAGTCCGCCGCCGGCGTGCCGGGCGTAGGGGCGGGGCGTCCCAGGTGGCGTGCGGGAGGAGAAAGTCGATCCGCGGCGGTTCGAGGCCGAGCAGGGCGTCGAGGACCGCGACGGGGTCGTTCTCGACGTCGATGGTGCACAGCAGTCCGGCGTAGAGGTGGCGGTACTCGGGGCGGCGCAGCAGGTGGAGGGCGGCGAGGACCTTGGCGTGGCTGGAGCGGCCGTCGGCGAAGCGGCGGTGCCGGTCGTTGGCGGCGCGGTCGCCGTCGAGGGAGATGCCGACTTTGATGCCGTACTCGGCGAAGAGGTCGCGGAAGGCCGTACTGAGCAGGACGCCGTTGGTGTGGATCCGCAGGTTGCGGGAACGTTCGTTCGAAATCGCCGGTGCGACAGGGCTCGTTCGGCCAGCAGGGGTTCCCCGCCGTGCAGCACAACGTGCGCGGCAGGACCGGTCGTGCGTTCGAGCGTAGTCGTAGAGTCGCTCGGCTGTCCTGGCCGGGACGTGCTCCAGGGACGGCCTGCGGCCTGCCGCGCCAACTGGTGTCCGCGTGCTCGTAGACGTAGCAGTGATCGCAGGCGAGATCACAGGGACTGTGCACCTCCAGCACGAATTGCGGGCCGGTAGCCGCCAGCGGCTACCGGCCCGGTCAGGTCAGCGGGTCATGAGGTAGTGCCCGAGCAGGGTGAAGGGGAGACCCCCGGCGGCGTAGGCGGCGCCAAGCAGCGCCCGCCGGCCGAGGACCCCGACCTGGGGCCGCCACCCCCGAAGACGCGCACGTGCTCTTGCTGCCAGGGACTGGAAGGTACGCTTCATGACAGGTGCTCCTGTTGTAGACAGCGGGTATCGGCTGGGAGTCCCCGACCGGCGCGGGCAAGGCGCAGGTCATCAACGGGGGCTCCCTCGCCATATGAGGGCGCAGACTGCCTCCGCAGCACTTCGCCCCCCAGCCTCATTTTACTGGGAGGGCAGGCCCAAAGCCGTTGGAGCATCGGCCCGGTGATGCTTAATCACTGGTCCAGGCGCATCTACGGGAACACCTGTTCAAAGCGCCAACTGCGCATCCGACAGCTCTCCCACGTCGGCCGGCACGGAGCTGCACAGCCGTCTGCACCGCGGACACCGGACCAACCGGCCCGGCCCCAGCCGGTCCGTGGCCCGCACCGGGTATGGTGCGCGTCAAGGGAGCGGTAGTGATGGGGCGCCAGGCCTGTGGCAGTGAGGGCGACATCCGACGCTGCTGGTCAGCCATCTGATGGATGACTGCTGTGGCTTGCGTTGTGGCACTGTCCCTCTTGTCGCCCTTGCAGGTCGCGGCCTCCTCGTCTGGTAGACCCCCCGCTGCGCGGCGGTCCCCGCGCAGCCGACCGCACCCCACCACACCCCGGCCGAGGCCAAGGAGCCCGGCGAGCTGCTCGCCGGGCAGATCACCCGCGGTGCAGCCTCCGGCATCGCCCGCTCGGTCACCGACTGGATCATCGAGCAGCTCACCGAGCACCTCGGCTGACACCCACGACCCACCCTCAGGGGGCGGCGCCCGGCCGGTGGCCGCGCGCGGGCGGGGTGGGTCGTTGCGGGCGGTCTTGACGCCTGCCGTGTGGGGCGGTGCCATGGCTTTGGGCGAAGGAGGGGCCGTGGCACCTGGTGGGGACAGCGATGCCGAGGACCGTGATGGTGAGGGCGGTGGTGATCGGCTTAGCAGCTCGCCGGAGCCGCACCGTCCCGGACCTGTGGACAGTTTCTGGGTGGGGGTGCTCGTCGTGATCGTGGTCGTGCTCCTTCTGGCCATCCTCGTGTCCCACATGGACTGGAGCCCCGGAAGCCCGGCCTACAACATGCCGCCCTACAAGTGACGTTCCCGCACGCCAGAGGCCTACGGGCCGGGGGGAGGAGCACGGTGCCAGATGATGACAACGACGTCGAGGGTCCCAGTGCCGAGAGAGACAGTGACCGACCCGGCCGCCCACCACGCCACTACGGATTCGAGGACACCTTCTGGCTGGTCCTGCTCGCGGTGATCGTGGTGATCTGCGGTCTGATCGGCTTCCTGTCCAACGGGGACCCCGGTCCCGGAGGCCAGAACATTACCGGCTGGCACTGAGAATTCGCGATTCATCGCTTCCACTGGACACAGGTTGGTGCGCGTCGGGGGAGTGGCAGTGGCGGGGCGTCGGTGTTCTGGCAGTGGCTGAGGTCTTGTTCCTGCTGGTCGGCTGCTCAGTGCCGGCTGTCGTGGTTTGTCGTTTGGGTGCTGTTGTTGTTGTCGTTTGTGCTGGTCGTGGCGGTGTCGCCCGGTATGGATGGCGGGGGTCCGGGGTGGTGCTGCTAGCGCATGTCGTTTGCCGCTGTCAGGTGTTTTGCGTTTTCGGTGTCGTGGCCGGTGATGGGGTGTCACTGATGAGGTGTGGACGAACGAGTTGTATTGGGGCGTGATCAGGCCCGCCGGGTCGCGGTTGCGCGTCTCCTGGCTCTCGACGCGCGTGGTGAGCCGGTCTCGGCGCATGTCCGGCTGATCGCGTCCGCCGTGGGGGTGGGGGAGCGCGTTCTGCGAACCGCCCAGAGGATCACTGGACTCCCTCACCACTTCACACCGGACCTCTTTCGGCGCCCGGGTGAGACGGAGGCCGCCTCACAAAGAACGCCGGACGTCACTGACCGCCTTCCGGCCCTCCCTGTCGGTGAACCGCGGGGCGGGCAGCAGGCCGGTGAGCGGCGCGGGTCGGGCCGGGGAGCGGCGTAGGGTGGGGTGCAGTGTTCAGGGCTTGTCGATCCCGGCCGTCGCACCGGCCTCGTTCCGGACACGCGGGCACCGGCGGCGGGGCCGAGCCGGGGCAGGATTCGGTGACACCATGACCACCCGGAAACACCCGACCACCCCGACCACCCCGACCACTGCTGGTAGACACGGGCTGACGGCCGCAGACGCAATGGAACCCTGCGGGCCGCGCATCACCGCCGGCGCCAGCATCGAGCAGGCCGACCGCCTCCTGACCGACACCGGCGCCACCTGCCTGCTGGTGTGCACGGACGACGACCGATGCCAAGGCCTGGTGACCCCCGCCTCGCTCGCCCCGTTCCTCGCCTGCACCTGGTACACCGCCCACTCCCGGGTCAGCGACGCAATGCGCCAGTGCGGCCCGTTCGCCTGGCCCACCCTGGCCCTCTCGCTCGCCGCAATGACCATGCACGTCAAACGCCTCGACCCGTGGCCCGTCGTCGACGACGACGGGTACCTCCTCGGCGTCCTTTCCCGCACCCGCGTCACCGCCCTCCTCGCCGCACCCACCCTCCGAGCCAACGTCTCCAGCACAGCGGACCACCGGACGCGGTCAAGGACCCGCTGACCTGCCCGACCACGGCACCAAAGAAGCACACCCTGGATGCTCCAGACCGAAAACCAGAACTGACGGGCCGTCTTCCCACAGCCGGCCCGGCCACGAGACACAGCCCCATCAGCGGCTGCAGCACAGGTGAGGGGCGTTGCCGACCGCAGCTTCCGCAGCGCGGTCGGCTGGCCCCCAGGGCCTTGACGCGCCGCCCGGCAGTGTCCTGGGAGCGCCAGGGCTTGTATTTCAATTACTGCCTGTTCAGCGGGAGTTGGTGGGAGGGTGGACCATGACTGTGCGTCCGCCCGTCACCGCGTTACGGGCCAAGTTCGATCGGATCCTGCCGCATCTTGATGAGCGGCGCCGTCGGCTCTACCTGGCCAGCGAGGCTGCGGCCATCGGCCACGGCGGGATCACCCTGGTGGCCGCTGCGTCCGGGGCCAGCACCGCCACCGTCGCACGCGGCATCACTGAGTTGGCTGGGGACCCGGTGCCGACGCGGAGAGTCCGGGCGGCGGGAGCCGGCCGCAAGCCGTTGACGGTCACCAACCCCGGCCTGCTGGCGGCACTCGAGGCGCTGATCGAGCCGCACACCCGAGGTGATCCCGTCTCCCCGTTGCGATGGACCACCCTGTCGCTGCGGGCCCTGGCCTCGACCCTCACGTCGCAAGGCCATCCGGTCGGTGCCGCAACCGTCGGGCGCCTACTGCACGGCCTGGGCTACAGCCTGCAGGGCACCGTCAAGACCACCGAGGGCGCCAGCCACCCGGACCGCGATGCCCAGTTCGCCCACCTGAACGCCACGGCCACCGCCTTCCTCGACGGTGGGCAGCCGGTGATCAGCGTCGACACCAAGGCCAAGGAATGGCTCGGCAACCGCGACCGGCCCGGCCGCACCTGGCAGCCGGGCAAGGACCCGATCAAAGTCGACTGCCACACCTTCACCACCAGCGACCAGCCCGTCGCCATCCCCTACGGGATCTACGACATCGCCACCAACACCGGCTGGGTCAACGTCGGGACCGACCACGACACCTCCGAGTTCGCGGTCGAGTCCATACGCCGCTGGTGGCAGCGCCGCGGCCGGGTGCACCACCCGGACGCCACCCGGCTGCTGATCACCGCCGACGCCGGCGGCTCGAACGATCCCCGCCGCTGGACCTGGAAGAAGCACCTGGCCGCCTTCGCGCTGGAGAGCGGACTGGAGATCACGGTCTGCCACTTCCCGCCGGGCACGTCGAAATGGAACAAAATCGAACACCGAATGTTCTGCCACATCACCGCGAACTGGCGCGGCCGACCGCTGACCAGCTACCAAGTCGTCATCGAAACCATCGCCGCGACCACCACACGTACCGGGCTGACCATCGGCGCCGAGCTGGACACCGGCAGATACCGCCTGGGCTCCACGGTGACCGCTGCCGAGTTCCAGGCCTTGCCGATCACACCCAATGCGTTCCACGGCGACTGGAACTACACGCTGGCACCCGTCCCGCCCCGAACGCCACCAGCGCCGGCGGCCGCCCGGCGGATCGACCCCGCCCTGACCGAGATGCTCAGCAATCCGGCCCTGACCGGCATGCCACGGTCCGACTTCGAACACCTGGTAGCAGTCTCCGAGCCGTACTGGGACGCCCTCGCCGAGGCCGCCTTCCAGCGACGCTTCCACCGTCCACGCAGCTACCTCCACCCGCAGACCAGCGGCCTCGACCACTACCACCGGCTCCTGACGGCGCTGTTGCGCCGCCGCAAGGCGATCACCAGCACCCTCCTGGCGGAGCTGCTGGGCGTCACCCGCACCAACCTCTCCAACCAGTTCCAAGACGGACACCGGCTCCTGGACCTGCACCGCGTCGTCGTCACACCACTGCCTGGATCGCCCGCCCGGACCCTCGAACAGCTTCGAGTTCGCTTGCCTGACGAGAATCCCCAGGAAGATCAACCCTGACAGTTATTCAGAGACAAGCCCCCAGCAGGCCCGGGCACTGCCACTTCCCACCACTGTGCCCAGCGCCCCCGGCCACCTCGGGTGCCCCGACCCGGTGCGTTCCGCCGGGCTGCCGAACGGCAGACAGAGCCCGGCACCTTCCCCCGCCATACGGCCGGTCGCCGGGGCCGATGCAAAACACCGGGCGCCTTCCTTGCAGCGCGCCTCCCACCGGCCCCGCCCGGGCGACCCTAGGGCCGGGCGGGGAACCGGTTGAGCCGGATTCACCTCCTCGGGCACTCGGTCCGGCTGCTCCCTGCGCAGCCGGACCGTGGTGTTTCCCACCTGGTCTGACGCCGCGTCGTCGGGCCGCCCAGGGCCTGCGTGGGCGCAGGGCCGACGGCGCCGTCCAACCGGCTGAACGGATGGTCTCGGGCGTGGAATCCCGTCGGGGGAGCGCCGATTCTGCGACGGTTTGTCCATGCCTGTGCCCTTCGTTCTGATCCTTCCGGTCTTCGTTCTGCCCCGGTGCGCGACCTGCGGGTACGACACCCAGGGCACCCGGGCCAAGCCGGGCGGCACGGTGCGCTGCACCCGGTGCAAGACGATGCGCAGGGTCCCGATGGGCCGCCCCCTGTTCGGGCCGGACGACCCGGCGGCGACCGTGCTGGTGCGCGGCAGCCGCCCCAACGGCAGCGAACAGACCGCCCCGGCCCCCACCCGGGGCCCGAGGCGGCGGGTCGCGCCGACCCGCGGCAGGACCCGCCCGACCCGTTCGATGCGGGAAGGGCGCAGCGGGCGTGAGAGAGAAGCTCGGCGCGCCGCTCACCCAGTGGCGGGAGCGCCTGCAGAACGGGACCGGGGGAAAGCCGACCCGTACGCCGCTGGTACGCAACGGCCGGATCCTGGCCGCCAGCGCCGTCGTGGCCGCCGGCCACGGCGCCCTGTTCTGGCTGCTCGCCGCCCGCTGGTTCAGCACCGACACGGTCGGCCGCAGCTATGCGCTGCTGTCCGCGGCGATGCTGCTGGCCACCCTCGGCTCGCTCAACCTCGGCGACCGCCTGGTGCGGTTCCTGCCGACCGCGGGCCCGCGGGCTTCGAGACTCCGAAGGGCGGAGCGAGCTGCCGCAGCGTCAGATAGATTGCGCCAGTGGGCCGTCGGCCCTGCCGCGAACACGGCGGGGCATGCCCGCACGGCGCCCCTCGACCTCGAATCCGCTGCCGAGGTCGACGACGGGTCGCGATCAGCCGCAGTGCACGTTGAAGCCGCCGCTGACGTTGTCCTCGATGCCGCCTTCCCAGTTGATGCAGCTGTGCTCGGCGTGCAGGTAGACCGGTCCGGCGTAGGACCGGTAGTAGTTCTCGTCGAGCTTCGTCCAGGTGGAGGCGCCGGCCAGGCTGAGCCCGGCGAGCATGAGGATCGGTTGGCCCGGGCTGTTGCGGACCGTGACCACGCAGTTGTTGCCGTTGCTGCTGTTGTAGGTCAGGTAGACCGTGCCGCCGAGGTTGAGGTCGCGGTGGTCGATGACGGTGTAGCCCGAACCGCAGACGCCGTTGTAGCCGGCGGCTTGCGCGGCCGTCGGCACTGCGGTGGCGGCGGCGCCCGCCACCAGGGCCAGGGTGCCGAGACGGGCAGCGGCTCGCTTCGTCGACGTGTGCTCGGGTTCACTCCATCCTGTGGGGCTCGTTGCGCCCGGTCCTGGCCGCGTCCTGCCGGTGCCAGCGGTTCCGAACGGGGGCGTGCCAGGGGCAAGGGGGAGGCGCGCGGTGCGTACGGGGCGTGGCGGCGCTTCCGGGTCGGTTGTGGTGAGCAGACTGGCAAAAGCCCGTATCGCGGAGGTAACGCGGCCGCCGATCGCCACCGGTGCCGCTCGCCGGCACCCCACCTGCGCCCTGCTGCGCCCTGCTGCGCCCCTTCGCCGGGCGTCGCTCCGCCCCCGTCGGTCTGCAACTCGCTGGTGCGGGCATGGGCGTGGTGTTCCGGGCGACGGCGGCGGGGCTCCGGTCCCGCTACCGGGACGATACGGAGGTCGACGATCATGGCGCGCGTCGCGTCCGACCCTGATGGAAGGCTGATTACATGCGCACGATCGCACGACGGATGGCGGTGGCGGCAGCGGCGCTGCTCGCGGTGGCTGGCGGCATCACGGTCTCGACGGCCACCCCGGCGGCGGCCGGCGGTTGGGGGTGTTCGGGCACCGAGGTGAGCGACTCCCCGTTTGCGGTGAAGGCCTACGGCGGCCAGGTGCTGAGCCACGTGCACCTGTTCTGGGACAGCTCGACGGGCCGCAACTGTGCGGTCAACGTCAAGGCCGGAAGCCTGTACGGAACCGCGGGCTTCATCTCGATCCGGCTGATCGAGTGCCGCGAGGACACTCCCGGCAGCAGCTCCGCCTGCACCAGCATCGAGAACCGGCCCGACGGAAGCGACAACTACCGCTACTACGCCGGTCCGGTGAGTGTTCCAGGTTCCGGCCACTGCATCTGGGTCGAGGGCATCACCTCGGGCCCCAGCGCGATCGGCTACTACACCAGCCCGACCTTCCACTGCTGACCGGAGCGCGGCCCGGCATGCAGCGCGGGTGTCGATCCGGCCGAGGTCGGGGCAGCGATGGGCGCCGTAGCGGATGTCGCCGGTGGCGAAGTGCTCGGTTCGAGGCGGCGGACCGAGTCCGCATCCGCGACGATGCGCGCCACCCGCACGGGGCTCGGGTGCGTCAACCGGCCCGAGTTCCCGCTCGCTGCGGCAGTCCGCACACGGGACGTCAGCCGCAGCTGCGCCGTGCGAGTTGCACCCGCGGCCGTCGTTGACGCACCAGCACTTCGCCGGACCGCTGCCCCGGGCCATCGGTCTGCGGCCGGCTGTCCGCCGGGGCCTCGGTCTGTTCGACACCCTCCTGTGTTCGGGAGATCAGCCCACAGAGCCGGATCGCGGCGTGGAGGTCTGCTCCACAGACGTGTGGGTCCGTGAACCTGTGGGAAGCGGCGACGCGAGCCCGTGCGAAGGCGGTCGGCCCGTACGCCCGGCGCTCGGTCCGACGGCGGCTACGGCTGCGTTCCCGGCATCGGCTCCACGCGTGTGTCAGCGCTTTCCCGGATGACGTAGACGGCGTCGGTGTAGGCCTGCCATCCGACCGGGAGGAGGTAGTACCGGTCGGCGCGGTTGACCAGCATCCGTAAGCCGGAATAGCGGTAACGGAACGGGAATGCCTCCCCCAGGTCGTCCCTCCGAAGGCCCCGGCCAGCCAGGCTGAGGGAGACACCCGGCCTCTGCGCATCCTGGTGTGCTGCCCGTCGGGGTAGTGCCGGGGTTGGGTGGCCGTGGAGCGTGGGACAGGCGGGAGATGACGAGCTTCTCCGCAGGGCACCGGCGCTACCGGCCGACCGCGCGTACCGCTGCGCTCGTTCGCCCGACCGCGGCGGCGGTATGGATCCGATGGCTCTTTGACGGTGTTCTGCTGCTGGACCTGGCGCACGGAGTGCCTGCTGTCGGGCGGGGCGTGGTCGCCACGATCTGGCCCGAATCGGCGTGCCCGGCCGTCGGGAGGCATCGATGACCGGCCACGCCCCGGCCGGGGCCGACGACACCGGCGCCTGGGTGGCGGCATCCACCCGCTGCCTGCCCGGCGACATCGCCGCCAGGATCCGGGCCGCGCGGGAAGCAGGGGCCCCAAGCCGGTCACGGAGCCTGTGCTCTTCGCGGCCCGGACGACCCGCCCCGGACTGCCGCCGCTCTCGCCACCACAGGGTCCGGCCAGTGACGAGAGGTCAGGTCGTTCTCAAGGCGATCACCAGTGGGGACAGGTCGATGACCTGGGTGTCGTCGGGCGCGTAGTTGATCGTCCAGTGCCGCTCGGCCGGATCGGCGGTGAGGATCACCAGGCCGGCCAGCTCCTCCCAGCTGGCGGCCGGAGGGTAGGGGCGCAGCACCGCGTACGGCGCGCCGTCGACGAGCAGCGGCACCCCGCCGCCCCAGTGGGGGTCGGCGAACGCGCCGTGGTCCAGGTAAGGAGTGCTTGCGCTGGTCTCGGCCGCCCAGTGGGCCGCGGCGTCCTCCAGCTTCCAGCGCCGGACCATGGTGAGCTTGTTGCGCCACGCCTCCACGGCCTCCCCGCCCTGGAGCCGGTGCGCGTGGCTGTTGGACTCGCGGCGCCGGGCCTGCTCGCGGCGGGCGAGCGAAGCCTCCCGCTCCCGCTCGGCCTGCCCGGCGCGGGCCAGCTCCTCGCGGT
This sequence comes from Streptomyces sp. TLI_235, assembly GCA_002300355.1. NCBI lineage: Bacteria > Bacillati > Actinomycetota > Actinomycetes > Kitasatosporales > Streptomycetaceae > Streptomyces > Streptomyces sp. TLI_235. Next base: position 375,001 of record NSGV01000003.1, on the reverse strand, counting down.
CCGCCCGGTCGTGCTCGGCCGCGGTCGCCGCATAGGCCGGAGCGCTCCAGTGCCCCTGCCACGGCCGCCCGTCCGCGCGCAGCCGGTACCTCCCGTCCGCGGGCGCCCGGTACGGCGCGATACGGCCCGCGAGGACCCACGACACGAAGTCACCCAGCGCCGGGGTGACGCTCTGCCAGTCGCCGTGTCCCCGCGCGCACGCACACCACCGCCTGCACGCCTGCACCTGGAACCGGGCGAGGCCCGCGGCGACCTCCCAACCGGTCGGCCCGCCGTCCGGCGCGGTGCCGGGCGCGGTGACCCGGATCGAGGGCACCGACCCCAGCCACGGCCGGGGCCGGGTGGCCACCCAGCACACGGCGACACCGTCACGGGCGAGGCGTGCGGTGCGCGCCCGTATCTCGTCCTCGGTGATCGCCGACAGCTGCGCCTCCCACGCGATGCGGCGACCGCCGTCGGGGGAGGTGGCCATCACGTCCGCCCGCCAGGCGCCGTGCGGTGCGCGGACCTCGAGCTCGGCGGACCAGCCGGCCGCCCGGATCTCGGTGGCGAGCTGCAGCTTGAGCAGGTGGTGTTCCATCGACTCCCCGGCCAGCGCGCAGCGCGGCGCCCCAGCGTCATGGGCGAAGAACCGGATCCGGGTGGGGGAGCGTTTGGCGTGCATGCCGTGCCCGCACTCCGGGCAGGCCAGCGGCACGCGTGGGCGCGCCCGGTGGACGGCCTCCCAGGCCCAGCCACACCCGAGGTCGTCCCGGCTGGCATCCAGCCGGCCCCGCTGCGCGTGCATCGCGGTGAACGCCACACTCTCCCCCTTCCCGTACAGCCCGGACGGCCAGGGCGCCCCCGGCCCCTCCCGATCCCGAGCCCCGTCCCCAGTACCTTCCCCCTGTCCGCGCCCGGTCCACCCCACCAGGTACGGCACCGCACCGCACAGCACCACGCGTCCGGTTGCCGCCGACAGGCCGACACCCCCCGGGCCGCGGCCGCGCCCGGCGGTCCGACGTGCGGTGCGGTCTGGTGTCTCGCGCTTCGGGCGGCCGCCGGATGGGATGGTGGTGCGCCGCGGGACGGGATTGATCACAGACGTGCCCGGCCGACACTCCGCCGACCGGTCCACGGGAACGACCCGGCCCGCACAGAGCGACCCTTGGGGGAATGGGCAAGTCGCACTCCCGTGCGGCGACTCCCATGAGGGATGGAGCCCGTTCCGTCTCGGGTCGGCGCCTTCCACCCTCCGCGTGCTGGGCTGACGGGCCCGGGCACCCCGCTCAGGCGGTGGCGGCCGTCCGGCGCCGGGTCAACCGGGGACGCAGGCCGACCAAGAGCGCGGCGACGATGGCCCAGAGCCCGAGCGTGACCACCGGACCGGCCAGGTGGGCGCCGCCGAAGTAGCTCAGGTCGCTGATCGCGCGGACGGCCGCGCCCGGCGGCAGCAACGCCGAGACGGCGCGGGCCGCGCCCGGCAGCAGGTCGGCACCGATGGTCGCCCCGCTGGTGGCGTTGCCGACGGTCAGCAGCAGCAGCGTCGCCACCGGGATGCCCACCGGGCCGAGGTAGGTCCCGAGCAGCTTGGTGGTGAAGGCCGCCGCCGCGGCCAGCAGGGACAGGGTGAACACCAGCGGCAGGACGGGAGCGGGCACCGCCCCGAGGACCGGTCCGGCGATGACCGCGCCGACCGTGCCGATCGCCGCGGAGGTGCCGAGCAGCAGCCAGAACCGGTGGCGCAGCCGCAGCAGCGCGGTCAGGCCGAGCGCGTTCGAGCCCAGCACGAATCCGGCCAGGGTCACGCCGAAGGCCATGTAGAAGCCGGCCACGCCGCGGGCGTCGAAGTGGGCGAGCGGTACGACGTCCACCGTGCTGACCCGGTCGCCCGCGCCCTGGGCGTAGGCGTTCACCAGCCGCGTCACGGCGGTCGTGGTGGACGTCCCGGCGGCCCCCGCGGTCTGCAGGCCGAGCCGGTCGGGCCCGTGGGCGGAGAGTGCGGCCACCACGTCGCCGTGCTCCACCGCCTGGCGTCCGGCCGCGGCGTCGGCGACGGGGTGCACCTCGACGCTGTCGCCGAGCGCCCGGCCCACCTGGTCCGCCAGGACTGACCCCGTGACGGCGATCGGCAGCCGATGGGGCTGCGGGTCGCGCTGCAGGCCCACGTAGGAGGTAATGAAGGCCGCGGCGACGACCAGCGCGATGACGACCGGCTGGAGCCAGGCCCGCACCGGCGGCCGGCCGACGGTCTCCCGGCGGCGCTCGGGAGAGGCGGCGGGGGCGGGGGTCGCAGCGGGTTCGGGCGTGGCAGCGGATCCGGGGGTGTGCTCGGGTGCGGACGTGGAGGCGGTGACCATGGCAAGGCTTCCTGGTGGGGCGTCGGTGCGGGTGCCGCGGTATGCCGCGGCAGTGCACCATCGATAAATAGGAGCATATGCTCGTATTGGGGGAGCGGCAAGGCGACTCTCGCATGTGGGAGCACATGCTCCTATCCTGAGGGCGGAGGCTTGGAGGAGACCATGACACCTGCGCCGGCGAACACCGCCCCCCCGTGCAACAACCTCGCCCTCCGCAAGGCGGCGCGGTACCTCGGCGCCACCTACGACAAGGCCCTCGCCGCGGTCGGACTCCGGTCCACCCAGTTCAGCATCCTGCAAGTGCTGAACACGCATGGCGAGACCACGATCACCAGCCTCGCCGAGTCGATCGCCATGGACCGCACCACCCTCGCCTCGAACCTCAAACCCCTCGCCCGGGAGGGCCTGGTGACGGTGGAGCCCGCGCCCACCGACCGCCGGGCGCGGATCGCCGCGATCACCGCGGACGGCAGGGCCCGGCTGGCCGAGGCGGCGCCGCTCTGGCAGGACGTGCAGGCGAAGTTCGAGACCGCCTTCGGCGCCGACGAGGCCGCCGCGCTGCGCACCTCGCTGAACGCCGTCCTCGACACCGGCTTCGAGCCCTGGGCCGAGTAGCGGACGGCGTCCGCTCGGGGTGTGCGCCCCACCGGTGGGCGGCGCGCACGTTCGGGGCCGGGGCCGTCGCGGGCGCTCGGACCGCGGTGATCCGGCGGCCCGCCCGCAGCCCGAGCACCCGACCGATCAGCCCTGACGTGCCTTGAGCCGCGGGTCCCGCTTGTTCACGACGTAGGTCTTCCCGCGTCGGCGGACGACCTGAGACCCGGGCTTGGCCTTCAGCGCTCGAAGCGAGTTGCGTACCTTCATCGGCTCGTCCTTTCGTCGCATCACGACACCGAACATGTCGCGGGCATGCCAACAGTCCTCTGCTGCTCCTTGTTCCCAGTGCTCCCATATTTCCCGACGCCGCCGGCATCCGCGGATTGCACGGCCGCCGGCCGCGAAGTTGCCGCAGGCCACTGCGGAGGGAAGGCAGGGTCTCGGCAAAGTGGCGTGATGTCCGTTTTGATCAGGTGAGACCGAGGAGCGCGAGTGGCCGCTTCGGGTCGCGGGCGTTGCGTCGCAGGGCGGTGGCGATGCCGTGGACACCTGCGATGCGGAGGGCGCCGATGGTCGGGTTGCGCCAGGTGGCCATCGCTCGGGGCGCGTTGCCGGTGCGGAGTTGGGAGGCGTCCTCGGCGAAGGTGACATCGCGGATGTGATGCAGGGCCTCGATGGACCAGTGGCCGCGGATCAGGGCGGCAAGCTGTGTGGGGGTGGCCCGGTCGGCGGGCAGGCTGGTGACCGCGTAGATCGTCTTGATGGTGATCTTCCCGGTCCTGCGGTTCACGCGCCGGCGTTTGAGCTGGATCGCCTGGCGGGCGTGCGGGAAGAGCAGGTTGTTCACGGTGGCCACCTTGATCCGGCGGGTCTCGCCCCGCCCGTGCCCGGTCTCCCGGGTGCGCCCCTGCAAGGGGATCGCATGCCAGGGGAGGGACTTGAGCTGTTTTCGGAGCTTCTTCTGGTTGCCCTTGGCGATCACGATGTAGTGCGCGGACCGGCCGGTGACCAGATAGTCGGCGTGCTCGCGCTGGGTGTGCATCGCGTCGCTGGTCACCACGGTGCCGGCGAGGCCGGCGACGGTGTCGAGCAGGGGCTGGAAGCAGGTGATCTCGTTCGTCTTCTCGCCGACGTCCAACTGGGCGAGGACACTGCTCGTGGTGTGGTCGAGGGCGGCGAGCAGATGGATCCTCCGGCCGCTCGCCCGGGCGGCGCCGCGCAGGCTCTTGCCGTCCACCGCGACCGCCCGCAGGTCCTTGGCCTGAAGGCTTGGCGGTTGGCGGTCGGCGAGCCAGCGGCCCACTGCTCGATCGAGTGCGTCACCGTCGATCCTGGCCAGGACCCGGCGGATGGTCGTTTCACCGGGTGCCGGATGGCGTCCGGTGAGTGGATCGCGCCGGGCGCCGAGTAGACCGAGGACTTCGGGCGGAGCGTCGGCGGCCCACTCGCTGATCGCCAGCAGCGAGGTCGCTCCGGCCAGCACGGCGGTGGCGGCGAGCGCGAGCACGTACGCCAAGGCGTGGCGCACCCCACGGGGATCACGGGGGTCGGGCACCTCGGCGAGTCGTTCCAGCAGGCCAGGGCGCTCTCCTGCCCCGGTCGGCGGATGGTCGCGGAGCTGGTCAAGGGCAGGCGGGATCAGAGATGATGCAGCGGCAGGCACGGTCTTCCAGCGGGATCACGGGGCGTAGAGAACTCCATGATCTTGGAAGTCCGTGCCTGCTTCACGTCCGGACCGGCCCACCCCGCCGCAGACCGTGACCAAGCGGACGATTCGTCACTTTGCCGAGACCCTGCCCCCGGGAGCGGTAGGCGTCAGGCGGTGTTGGTGAACATCGTCCAGCGCTGGTTGGTGTGGGTGGGGCCGAGGTAGTCCCAGATGGAGAGGGCGGTGCCGTTGGCGTCGTTCCAGCCCGGGAGTTCGATGGCCCTGGCGGACTTGGGGTTGTAGAGGACGCCGTCGGGCTTGAGGGTCCAGATCTGGCCGGTGGTGCCGCGGCAGCTCGCCATCACGACCGGGGCGCCGTTGTCGGTGCGGTCGTCCTGGACGCTCACACAGAGGTTGCCGCTGCGCAGGGTGCCGTCGGTGGCGAAGGTGAACTTCTGGCTCGCGCCGTTCCAGCAGTTGTAGAACCGCAGGGCGCCGCCCTCGGAGGGGCCCCAGTTGTCCAGGCAGCGGGTCGGGTTGGCCATCGAGTTGAAGTTGTACGAGACCGGGGCCGGCACGTTCAGCTGGGTGCCCGCGCCGAGCTGCGGCGAGCCGCCCGCCGCCGCGGTGCCGAGGTACTGGGTGAGGGTGCTGTCGGAGCCGACGGTCAGCAGGTCCGGCAGGTCGTCACCGTTGACGTCGCCGGGGGAGTCGACCGTCGGGTAGGCCACCTGGCTCAGGCCGATCGGCAGCACGGTGGCGGCGGTCGGCGCGGAGATCCACTGCTGGCTGGCGTTGTTCAGGCAGTCCCAGATGATCAGGTGGTTGCCCGGGGTGTTGTCCCCGGCCGGATCGGCCAGGCACTTCTGCGCGTTGGGATTCTCCAGCGTGCCCGGGTACGGCCCGGCGACCCACTTCTGGGCCACCGTGTTGTTGCAGTCGAAGAGGTTGACCCAGGAGCCGTTGCCGGTGGCCGCGTTCGACACGTCCAGGCACTTGCCGAGCACGTGCAGCGAGCCGTCGGTGCCCTGCGTGAGCTGCTGGTTCGGGCTGTTGTCGGCGCAGTTGAAGAGCAGTGCGCCGGTGTTGTTCGAGGTCCAGCCGTGGTCGATGTCGGCGCACATGTTCTGGCCCGCGGCGTCCTTCACCGCGGAGACCAGCGGCTTGTGCGCGGGGGCGTGCAGACTGTTCGCCGCCGGGCTGCCGTTCGTCAGGGCCAGCGGGAGCTGGCTGACGGCGCCGGTGAGGGCGTCCCGGACCCACAGGGCGGGCGTGCCGCCGACCAGGCCGGGGGAGAGCAGGGTGAAGCCGCTCCAGTCCTCGCCGGCCGCGCCCAGCTCGATGCCCGGGTTGAAGTCGCAACCGCTCACCGTGGAGCCGGAGTACCACCGCAGGTGGCCGTTCTCGACGGTGACCAGGTTGGCCCGGCCGTTGGAGTGCGGGGCGGCGCTGACCGCGGTCAGCTGGCTGATGTTGTTCCAGGTGTTGTCGATCCCCGGCGAGCACAGCTGCGCGCTCGCGGCGCTCTGCCGCGAGGTGAAGGTGAAGTGCCCGCTGGTGCCCTGCGGCACGTGGTACGCGTCGTTGAGGTAGACGTACAGCTGCTTGTCCGCCTTGGAGTAGGCGATCAGGTCGTCCATGCTGTCGTCGGTGATCGAACCACGGTGTGCCAGCAGGTAGTTGTTCCAGCTGTCGCCCTTCGGGCTGCGCGCGGCGGTGGACGCCAGGCCGGGGGTGGCCTTGAAGTCGCTGTTGCCCGGCAGCAGGGTCAGGTCGCCGTTCGCGCTCGGCAGCAGGTAGTCCGGGGTGGCGTCACCGTCCGCGTCACCGGCGACCACCTTGGTGGCCGGGTTCCACGGTGCGTAGAAGTCGTAGGTGGCGGCCTGCGGCTGGGTGTTGCCCGCCCAGTCCACGGCGCGGACGTACAGCCGGTGGCTGCCCCACTGGTCGGCGTTGAGCGAGATCGGCAGGTCGGCGTAGGCCACGCCGTCCGGGCCGGTGTAGGCGTTGACCTGCTGGTAGCCGGTGACCGGGATGTTGTCGTCCAGCGCGTACTGGAACTCGTGCACGCCGGAGGCCATGCAGGAGCCGCGGGTGCAGCCGCCCGGCACCGGGTCGGTGCTGGTGACGCGGATGACGGAGCCCGGGTCGCCCGCGTGGCCGGTCGGCTTGAGGCCGCTGCCGGTGGGCGGGAAGGTGCTGGACGGCGCGATCTCGGCCAGGGTCGGCGCGGTGAGGTCCACGTTGAAGTAGCAGAACGGGCCGCCGGGGCTGCTCAGCAGGCCGTCGGTGGTCCAGGCGTTCCAGCCGTACTGGTGGCCGTCGGAGACCGGGCCGCCGACGTTGGCCGCGCCCCAGCCCGCTTGGGCGATGGCCTGGCTGACCGGCCAGGCCGCGGTGGCCGGGTTGCCGTTCGCGTCGGCCACCATGTTGTCCCAGATGTGGAAGTTCACGGTGATGTTGGTGCCGGACATCGGGGTGCGGCCGTACGCGTGCAGGGTGATGTCGGAGGCGCCGTTGCCCAGCGTCGCAGTCCGCCCGATCCAGCCCACCTGGCCGCCGCCGCAGGCCGCGCCGTTCGGGTACACCGCGTCCGGCGAGGTGTAGTTGGCGTCGGGGGTGTACGGCGCGATGTCGTACGTGGCGACCACGGTCGGGTTGGTGGCGAAGCGCATGAAGTTGTCCGCGCCGGTGTTGCCGCTCTCGTCGCCGAACAGGCCCACGGTGAGCGGCTGGTCGTCCTGGACGACCTGGCGCAGTGCGCCGGTCACGTCGAAGTCGACGCCGGGGTTGTTGCCGCAGCTGCCCGCCACGCTGGCTATCGACTTGGTCTCACCGGTCCAGCGCTCGCCGGGCCGGTTGTTCCAGGAGGTGGTGCCGTCGATGCGCCCGGTCCACTTGAGGGTGACCGGGGCGGTGTGCGAGCAGCTCCAGGCGGCCGAGTAGCTCTGGGTGAAGTACGCCCGGGCGCTGTCGATGTACATGTCCTTGGTCAGCGCGCCGGTGCCGAACTCGTAGTACGAGCGCTCGAAGCCGTAGCAGTTGGACACGTAGTGCTGGAAGCCGACGCCCTCGCCGTTGGGCTGCGCGTCGTCGTACTTCGGGCTGCCCGGGCAGCCCTGCATCACCTGGGCGAAGTGGCTGGTGCCCATGGTCGGCGCGGGCTGGAAGCTCGGGTCGATGTACAGCGGCCAGTCGGTGCCCTTGCCGCCGAGCAGGTCGGCGTCGGGGGTGAGGCTGAGCGCGCCGCCGCCGGCCTTGACGGCGATCGGCTTGACGTGGGCGTCCTTGCCGGGGCCGTCGGTGGAGGAACCGGACGGCGCGGTGTCGGAAGCTGACGGAGCGGCAAGCGCCTTGGCCGCAACCGGGGAGGCGGCCGAGTCCCACATCACCGGGGCGGGGGCCCGGAAGGCGGGCTTGCCGTCGGCGCCGGCGGCGGTGATCGCGCCCTGCGGGTCGGCGGTCACGGTCAGGCCCTTGGTGGCGGTGCCCAGGGCGAGGGTCTTCAGTGCCGGGTTGGCGGCGGCCTGGGCGTCCTTGACGACCAGCACCTCGCGGACGGCGCCCTGGTCCGTAACGTCCACCTTGAGGTCCACCCGGGCAGCACGGCCGGGTAGGTGGCGGAGCTGCCGGAGACGACGGGCTTGGGCAGCTTCACCGGGAAGGTCAGGGCCAGTTGACGCCCGGCCGGGTCGGTCAGGGTGGCCAGCGGGCCGCTGCCGCCGCCGGAGAGGCTGACTCCGGAGGGGGTGGTGGCGGGCGAGAGGCTGCCGTCCTTGTTCTTCGACAGCTTGGCGTCGACGGCCGCCCACGTGCCGTTCTTCTTCACCCGGGCGGGCAGCACGTTGGTGGTGAGCGTGAGCTTGCCGTCGGGCTGAGCGACCGTCAGCGAGGTCTCGGTGGTGAGCTCGTCGACGGTGACGGGCTTGCCGGCGGCCTTCGCCTTGAGGCGGGCGGCCTGCACGGGCCCGCCCGGGGCGGGGGTGGCGGTCTTCGGGGCCTGGGCCGCACCCGGCGAGGTGGCGAAGGGGCGGCTGTCGGCGACGGCCACGCCCGGGGCGGTGAGGACGAGTCCGGCGGCGCAGGCGGCGGCCAGACGTCTCGTCAGCCGGCGCGGCCGACTGACGGCGGTGGGAAGGGAGTCCCCCATGGAGTTTCAGTTCTCTTTCGTGGCACGGCCGATCCCCGCGCAGGTGGTCACTCTGTGCTATGGGTCACAGGGGTCAGCGCGTGGGGCGGGCTTTGTCCGGTTGTGGGGCAGTTTTTGACTGGTCATGAACCTGACTTGCTGTCACATGACCGACTAGTCATACCTGAACGCTATTGCGTCGGATGGTCAGCTGACAATACGGTTCCCGCCGTCATGCTGGGCGATCTATGACCGCACATCGATGCAGGTCACCGGCCCATTACGGAAACACGAACACGGGGAATACGCATGCAACCCAGTAGGGGATGGTTCGCGGGCCGAGCAAGGGACGGAGGCGGCCGGCGGCGACGCACCGTGACCGTATCGGCCCTCACCGCCGCGGTCTCGTTGCTGGCACCGCTGACGGGCTCGGGCTTCGCGCTCACCGCACAGGCTGCCGACCACAGCGCGAAACTGCCGAAGCTGCCGCACGTCAGCGGCCACGACGCCGACGGCAAGGGGGCCCGGAAGGACTTCCCGAACCCGGCCGGGGCGCGCGAGCTGCGCCCGCACACGGTGACTCCGGTGCAGTGGCCCGCGCAGGCACCGTCGCCGTCGACCTCAAGGTCAAGGCCGGGGCCGCGCTGCTCGGCGGCGCCGCCGAGGTACGGGCGGGCAGCACGCCGGTCACCCTCCGGCCGTCGAAGGCCGGCCGGGCGCGCCGCGCTCCGTCCAGGTCAGCGTCGCCGACCACGCGCAGGCCCGGCAGGCCGAGGTCGACGGCCTGCTCGTCGGCCTCAAGCGCACCGACGGCGGCCGCGACGCGGCGAGCCTGGCCGTCTCGCTCGACTACGGCGCGATAGCCGACGCCTACGGCGGCGCCTGGGCCTCCCGGCTCCAGCTGGTGGCCATGCCCGGCTGCGCGCTGACGACACCCCAGCTCGACCGGTGCCGCACCCGGCAGCCGCTGGCCTTCACCCTGGACCCGGCCACCAAGCGGATCAGCGCCACCGTCGCCGTCCCGGGTGACACCGCCACGGGCACCATGAAGCTCGACGCCCTCTCGCTGGACTCGGGCGCAGCGGTGGCACGGCCGTCGCGGCCGTGGCCGGTACGGGCGGTTCGCAGGGCGAACTACACGGCCACCGACCTGTCCGCCTCCGGCGCGTGGTCGCAGACCGCTTCGGGCGGCTTCACCTACAGCTACCCGATCACCACCCCGCCCTCGCTCGCGGGCAGCGGCCCGGGCGTGGCGCTCTCGTACAACTCGCAGGCCGTGGACGGCGCGACCTCGGCGCGCAACTCGCAGTCCTCCTGGATCGGCGACGGCTGGTCGTACGGCCCGGGGTTCATCGAGCGTTCGTACAGGCCCTGCAAGGCCGCCGGGATCGACAAGTCCGCCGACGAGTGCTGGGCCGGTTGGAACGCCACCCTCTCGCTCGGCGGCCACTCCGGTGAGCTGGTCCGCGACGACAGCGGCCTCTACCACCTGCAGAGCGACGACGGCACCGGATCGAGCGGCTGACCGGCGCGGGCAACGGCCTCTGGCAGGGCGAGTACTTCAAGGTCACCACGACCGACGGCACCGCCTACTACCTGGGCCTGAACCACGCCCCGACCACCACCTCGGACGAGGCCACCAACAGCGCCTGGGGCGTGCCGGTCTACCACCCGAACAGTGGTGACCCGTGCTACGACGCGGCCAAGGGCAAGTCCTCGCAGTGCGCCCCGCTCAAGCTCGGCTGGCGGTGGAACCTCGACTTCGTGGTCGACCCGCACGGCAACGTCCAGCGGTACGACTGGTTCGCCGCGGGCAACAACTACGCCATGGGCCGCGGCCAGTCCGCGGACTCCACCGGCACGCTGACCCCGTACACCCGGGGCGGCTACCTCACCAGGATCAGCTACGGCTACCAGCTGGCCGACGCCCTGGCCGGGCGCGAGCCCTCCGCCCGAGTGGTCTTCGAGCCGCGCGAGCGGTGCACGGCCACCGACAGCTACTGCACGGAGGGCGGCCTGTCCACGGCCACCGCCTCGCACTGGCCCGACACCCCGTACGACCTCGGCTGCCCGGACGGCTGGCTCACCACCGGCACCGGCGACACCGTCTGCCGGGTCGCCGCCCCGACCTTCTGGGCGGACAAGCGGCTGGGCGGCATCCACACCGAGCTGCGCGGGGCGGGCGGTTGGCAGAACGTCGACCGCTACGACCTCACGCAGGTCTTCTCCGACGTGGGCGCCACCACCGACCCGGCGACGGCAAGACGCCGAAGCAGACCTACACCGGCCTGCAGTCGGTGATGTGGTTCTCCCAGATCCGGCACATCGCGTTCGACACCTCCGGTGGCGGCGGGCAGATCCAGCTGGACGCGACCACCTTCTCGGGCACCGAGATCGACAACCGGGTGGCCGGCTCGACCGTCAGCGCGCAGCCGCTGTTCCGCCCCCGCATCAACGGGGTCAACACGGAGACGGGCCTGTCCATCGCGGTCACCTACCGGGACCAGCAGTGCGACCAGGTCAAGGGCGTCATGCCGCCCTCGGCCGACGACAACAAGAAGGACTGCTACCCGGTCTACTGGACCCCGCCGGGCGGCACCGCGCCGGTGCTCGACTGGTTCAACAAGACCGCCGTCTCCCAGGTCGCCGTCTCGGACACCACCAAGGCCGACTCGCCCGCCCGGATCACCAACTACGCCTACGGCGACGCGGCCTGGCACCGGGACGACTCGGAGCTGACGGACGACCAGTACCGCACCTGGAACGACTTCCGCGGCTTCGCCACCGTCACCACCACCAGCGGGGACGCCACCACGGACCCGGTGGGCAAGACCGTCGTCAGCTACCACCAGGGCATGGACGGCGACTTCCTCAGCCACGGCACCCGGCCGGTGACGGGCGACAGCCCCTGGCTGGCGGGCAGCTCGATCGAGAGGGACACCTACAGCCAGGACGGCGGCCAGGGCACCGTCCTGAGCAAGCAGCTCACCGACGTCTTGGTCGGCGAACCCGTTCTCAGCCGCGCCCGGACGGCCTGGAGCTCCAAGCAGGGTGCCACCCTGTCGACGCTCCCGCCGCTGGAGGTGCGCCGGGTCCAGTCGGTGACCAGCACGTCGAGCGCGGCCCTGTCGGCCCCCGGCACCTGGCGCACCGGCCGGACGACCTCGTACCTGGACGAGTACGGGCGGACCGTCCGGACCGAGGCGCAGCCGGACGTCACCAGCTTGCTCGGGCAGACCTGCTCCAAGACCGGCTACGCGGCCGCGCCGAGCGGCAACCCGATGATGCTCACCTACACGAGCACCATCCTGACCGTCTCCGGCACCTGTGACACCACGCCCTCGGCCACCACGACCATCAGCGACCGCCGGACCGTCTACGACGGCAGCTCCGACCCGGCCAACCCGGGCGGGGTGGGCACCCTCGGCCAGAACGGCAGCTCGCTCGGCTACGTGACGGCGACCCAGTCGTACAAGTCCTACGACGCCCAGGGCAACGCGAGTTACGAGACGCTCAACGCCCAGGCCTACGACGGCTACGGCCGCGTCGTGCGCAGCGTGAACGGCGCCCGGGGCGGTTAGCCAGACCGCCTACACCCCGGCGAGCGGCACCCTGCCGACCGAGATCGCCACCACCAACCCGCTGGGCTGGACGGCGAAGAGCGTGTACTCCCCGGCCCGCGCCCTGGTGACGCGCGCCGTGGACGCCAACGGCCGGGTCACCGACTCGACGTACGACGCGCTCGGCCGCCGCACGGCCGTCTGGCTGCCCGGCAACAGCAGGGACGCGGGCAAGCTCGCGGACCGCACCTTCAGTTACGAGCTGCACGGGGTGGACCCGACCCCGTCCCAGCGGGCCAACCCGCCGACGGTGACCACCAACACCCAGCTGGAGCGCGGCACCTACGCCACCTCGGTCACCATCTACGACGGCTTCCTGCAGGCCCGCCAGACCCAGTCGACCCCGGCCAACGGCGACCCGGGCCGGGTGGTCTCCTCCACCCGCTACGACAGCCACGGCAAGGTGCTCTCCTCCGTCGCGCCGTGGTCGGACACCGTCAACGCGCCGGGTACGACCTTCTTCCAGGAGCAGCCCGACACCATCCCGTCCGAGACCCGCTACGTCTACGACGGCACCGGGCGTCAGATCAGGACCCAGCTCTACGCCAAGGCCACCGAGCTCTGGGAGAGCGTCACCTCCTACCCCGGCGCCGACCGCACCGACTCGACCCCGCCGAACGGCGGCACCCCGAGCACGGTCCTCACCGACGCGGCCGGCCGCACCTCCTCCTCCGTCCTGCACGGCGGGGCCGGGGTCGGAGACGTCACCACCAGCTACCGCTACGACCAGCGCGGCCTGCTCGCCTCCGTCGCGGACAACGCGGGCAACACCTGGACGTACGGCTACGACGCCCAGGGCAACCGGGTCTCCCGGACCGACCCGGACGCCGGTGCCTCCAGCACGGTCCTCGACACCATGGGCCGGGTGCGGACCGCCACCGACGCCCGTGGCAAGTCGGTCTCGTTCGCCTATGACCTGCTCGGGCGGCCCACCGGCCGGTACGAGGGCACCGACCCGACCGACCAGTCCAAGCTGCTGGTCTCCTACGAGTACGACACCCTCGTCAAGGGCCTCCCGACCTCCGCCACGCGGTACGCGGGCGGCAACAAGTACATCGACCTGATCAACGGCTACAACGACCGGTACCAGCCGACCTCCACCACCACCAAGATCCCTGGCGTGGAGGGCAAGCTCGCGGGCGACTACACCCGCACCGCCGCCTACAGCGACAACCTCGGCCTGCTGGCCGGCTTCTTCTACAACGCCGACGGCGGCCTGCCCGCCGAGCGGCTCGGCTACGCCCGCGACACCATGGGCGAGGTCATCGGCACCGGCACGACAGCACCAAGCTGCTCGACCTGGCCAACTACAACCCGCTCGGCCAGCTGCTGCGTTCGCAGTACGGCGAGCGGGGCGGGTTGCTGCGCACCTCGCAGACCTACGACGACGCGACGGGCCGGGTGACCACCAGCCGGGTGGCGCTGCAGGAGTCGGACGCCAACCCGATCTCGCAGACCACGTACGGCTACGACCAGGCCGGCAGCCTCACCAGCAGCTCCGAGCTGCAGTCCTCGGGCAGCACGGACGTCACCTACGACACCCAGTGCTTCCGCCACGACGGGCTGAACCGGCTCACCGAGGCGTGGACGGACAACCGGGGTGTCAGCACCCCGACGGCCGGTCAGGTCTCGCACTGCACCAACGACGCCCCGAGCTGGGTCACCCTGGGCGGCCCGGCGCCGTACTGGCAGAGCTACCAGTACGACCAGCTCGGCGACCGCACCCAACAGGTCCGCCACGACGTGGCGGGGGACACCTCCCGTGACGTCACGCAGACCTCCGCGTACGGCAGCGACGGCCGCACGGCCGCCGCGAAGCCGAACCAGCTGACCTCCGTCACCTCGAAGACCGGTCTGCCGACCACCACCTTCACCTCCGGGATGCCCGCGGCCGACGGCAGCACGCTCTGCCTCGACGCGCGCGACGGCCTGGCGGGCGACGGCAACGCCGTCCAGACGGCCGGCTGCAACGGCACCCCGGCGCAGCGCTGGACCCGCCCCGGCGACGGCACCCTGCGGGTGCTCGGCAAGTGCGCCATGCCGGGCCTGGGCGGCAACGGCGGCAACGGCATCGGCATCGAGCTGCACACCTGTGACGGCAGCGCCGGGCAGAAGTGGCAGGACGGCGCCAGCGGCATGCTGGTCTACGCGCCCTCGGGCCGCTGCCTGGAGATCCCGGGCTGGAACCAGACCCCGGGCACCCAGGTGGGCCTGTGGGACTGCATCGGCGGCCACTCCAACCAGCAGTGGACCGGCACCCTCAACCCGCCGACCGGGCCGAGCTACACCTCGACCCTGACCCCGCAGTACGACCAGCAGGGCAGCACCACCTCGCGCTCGACCGTCTACGCGGGCACCCTGCCCTCGTCGGTGGCCACCGGTGGCACCCCGAACTGCCTGGACGCGGCCGGGGCGAGCAGCGCCAACGGCACCGCCGTGCAGTCCTGGACCTGCAACCGCACCGGCGCGCAGGACTGGACGCTGGGCACCGACGGCACCCTTCGCGTCCTGGGCGCGTGTGCCCGCCCGGTGGGCGGCAGCAACCAGCGCAGCGCGCAGATCGAGCTGTGGGCCTGCAACCCGAACGACGCCAGCCAGCAGTGGCGGGCCGGCACCGACGGTTCGCTGGTCAACAAGGCGTCCGGGTACTGCCTGGACATCCCGGGGGCCAGCAACGCCTCGGGCGTCCGGGTGTCGCTGTGGCCCTGCAACCAGCAGCCGAACCAGAAGTGGGGCCCCGGCCTCACCCAGCCTGTCGCCGGCTCGACCCAGTCGTTCACCTACGACGCCGAAGGCCTCACCGAGACCGTCACCACCGGCACCAGCACCTCGCGGTACCTGTACGGCCCCGGCGGCAACCTGCTGCTCCAGAAGGGGCCCGACGGCGCCGTGCTCTACCTGTTCGGCGGCGCCGAGCAGTTGACCCTGTCGGCCGACGGCACCACCGTCACCGGCAACCGCTACTACAGCCAGCCGGACGGCACCAACGTCATCCGCTCCAGCGGCGGCGCCGTCAGCTACGAGCTGAGCAACCCCCAGCACACCTCCACCCTCCAGGTCGACGCCGCCACCCGGGCCGTCACCCGGCGCGCCTTCGACCCGTACGGTGCCCCGCGCGGCGCCGGGCCCGCCTCCTGGGCCGACAACCGCGGCTTCCTCGGCAAGCCGGTGGACGCGAACTCCGGGCTCGACCTGCTCGGCGCGCGCAACTACGACGCCGCCCTCGGCCGCTTCCTCTCCGTCGACCCGGTCTTCCAGGCCGGCGACCCCAACCAGATGGGGGGCTACACCTACTCCGGTGACAACCCGATCGATCAGAGCGACCCGTCGGGTCTGAACAGCAAGTCCAAGTGCAACCGCAACTCGCACTTCGGCTGCGAGATCTCCGACGCCTCCGACATGGGCCAGGGCGCCAAGGACGCCGGGATGGGCTGGCAGGACTACCTGATGGCGGGCACCGCCATCGTGGTGTTCGGCACGATCGTCGCCGGGTTCAGCGGCTGTGAGGTCTACAGCCTGGGTGTCGCCACCCCGGAGTGCGGGGCGGGGGCGACCGGTGCCTTCATGGGTGCCTGCTCCTTCATCTTCGTCGACTGCGGCATGGGCGGACACGACGAGCCCGGCCCGCGTGCTCCCCGCGCTCCCGGTGCCAAGGCCGCCGTGGCCACCGCCGAGGACGAGAAGGCCGCTGCGGCGGCCTACCGGGCGGAGCAGACGGCCCGCCGCGCGGAGGAGGCGGCCGCCGCCCGCCGCGCCGAGGCCGAGGCGGCAGCCGCCGCCGAGTCGCACTCCAGCGAGCCGGGCGGTGTCCCGACCACCGACAAGGCCAAGCGGCCCAAGACGTCCAAGTCGAGCCCGGCAGCCCCGGAGACCCCGAGCCCGAAGGCGAGCAGCCCCCACCCCGCGGAGAAGACCAACTGCAGCTTCACCGCCGCCACCCCGGTCCTGATGGCGGACGGCTCGGCCAAGCCGATCGGTGACCTCAAGGTCGGCGACCAGGTCGAGTCCGCCGACCAGGCCACCGGCATGGCCGAGGGCGGCCGGGCCGTCACCGCCAAGCTGACCCACACCGACGAGGACCTGCTCGACCTCGACATCCTCGTGGGCAGCACCGTCCAGACCGTCCACACCACGGACAACCACCCGTTCTGGGACGACACCGACCACCAGTGGGTCCCCGCGGGCAAACTCCCGGTCGGCCACTCCCTCAAGACCCCCTCGGGCCAGCAGGTCACCGTCGTGGGCGTCCACCTCGTCGGTGGCCGGTCCGTGATGTACAACCTGACGGTCGCCCAGCTCCACACGTACTATGTGCTGGCCGGATCCACTCCGGTTCTGGTGCACAACACCTGCCCCACGGGCCTTACCAGTCCACGGGACGTCATTGATGCGGTGCGTGGTCACTTGGCGTCGGCGCGGCAGCAGATATTGAAATCGGCCTCCGACGGCGGGTACTCGCCGCCTACGACCGTCTCTGTTGCTTACGACTCGGCGACGGGAAACATAGGCATCGGGGCCCGAGGGGATGCAGCCGGAATGGGTGGACGTGCCGGGCTCGACCCGGTCGTGACCCAGTCGATGCCGGAAAGATCGGTGGAGCCCTGGGCCGATGTCGAGGGATGTGCCGAGGTGGGGGCGTGTCAGGAGTTGGCCGATCAAGGGTCCAGGCGGATGTCTCAATTCTTCTTCTTGACGGTTGACACTCGAACCGGATCTCCGATGGTGTTTTGCGGAAATTGTCAGGGGACATTCGGCAAGGCAGTCGACCTGGCCCCGTTCGCCGCCCCCGGGGAGCGCTTCTAGATGGACGGTACGCGCGAATTCAAGCCGCCGGTGGCAGAGTGCCTGCGGGCGGCCGGCTGGCACGACGGTCGAACGTGTGATGTGCGCGCCACGGTGGACCTCCTCGAGGGCGAGGGGTTCCAAGTCAATGAGTGTGCACTGGCCTTTTTTGCGGAGTTCGACGGGATTCTTCTGCAGTTCCCCAATCCGAAGCTTCCTCGGATGACCGTCGAGTACTCGTTCGGCGGCGGGATGAGAATCGACCTCGTCTCCAATCGCTGGGTCCGTCATTGGGGGCGGTTCGCGGGAGAGGATCTCACTCCTGTCGGCACCGACCAGCGCGGATACGGGGTTCTTCTGGCGGGCATCTCGGGCGCCTACTACTTCGGATTCGATTCCAGCTTGTTTGAAATTGCCGACTCCGCTCCCTTGTTTTTCGAGCGGTTGATGTCCCGTGAATCTTGGAGGAATATCGATGTTGATGTGCCGTACGGTTGATCTCGACCGATCCGCCCGGCATTTCGCTCATCGCAGGTGAGGTGACCGGTCCTGGTGGATGAAGGCCCCATCGGAGGTTTCCGGTGGGGCCTTCCGGTGTCCGGCGGCAGTAGGTGACGACAACGACGGCGGACGGGTGCTGCTCCGAGCGGCGAGGGAGGAGCCCCAGGGTCTCGGCAAAGTGGCGTGATGTCCGTTTTGATCAGGTGAGACCGAGGAGCGCGAGTGGCCGCTTCGGGTCGCGGGCGTTGCGTCGCAGGGCGGTGGCGATGCCGTGGACACCTGCGATGCGGAGGGCGCCGATGGTCGGGTTGCGCCAGGTGGCCATCGCTCGGGGCGCGTTGCCGGTGCGGAGTTGGGAGGCGTCCTCGGCGAAGGTGACATCGCGGATGTGATGCAGGGCCTCGATGGACCAGTGGCCGCGGATCAGGGCGGCAAGCTGTGTGGGGGTGGCCCGGTCGGCGGGCAGGCTGGTGACCGCGTAGATCGTCTTGATGGTGATCTTCCCGGTCCTGCGGTTCACGCGCCGGCGTTTGAGCTGGATCGCCTGGCGGGCGTGCGGGAAGAGCAGGTTGTTCACGGTGGCCACCTTGATCCGGCGGGTCTCGCCCCGCCCGTGCCCGGTCTCCCGGGTGCGCCCCTGCAAGGGGATCGCATGCCAGGGGAGGGACTTGAGCTGTTTTCGGAGCTTCTTCTGGTTGCCCTTGGCGATCACGATGTAGTGCGCGGACCGGCCGGTGACCAGATAGTCGGCGTGCTCGCGCTGGGTGTGCATCGCGTCGCTGGTCACCACGGTGCCGGCGAGGCCGGCGACGGTGTCGAGCAGGGGCTGGAAGCAGGTGATCTCGTTCGTCTTCTCGCCGACGTCCAACTGGGCGAGGACACTGCTCGTGGTGTGGTCGAGGGCGGCGAGCAGATGGATCCTCCGGCCGCTCGCCCGGGCGGCGCCGCGCAGGCTCTTGCCGTCCACCGCGACCGCCCGCAGGTCCTTGGCCTGAAGGCTTGGCGGTTGGCGGTCGGCGAGCCAGCGGCCCACTGCTCGATCGAGTGCGTCACCGTCGATCCTGGCCAGGACCCGGCGGATGGTCGTTTCACCGGGTGCCGGATGGCGTCCGGTGAGTGGATCGCGCCGGGCGCCGAGTAGACCGAGGACTTCGGGCGGAGCGTCGGCGGCCCACTCGCTGATCGCCAGCAGCGAGGTCGCTCCGGCCAGCACGGCGGTGGCGGCGAGCGCGAGCACGTACGCCAAGGCGTGGCGCACCCCACGGGGATCACGGGGGTCGGGCACCTCGGCGAGTCGTTCCAGCAGGCCAGGGCGCTCTCCTGCCCCGGTCGGCGGATGGTCGCGGAGCTGGTCAAGGGCAGGCGGGATCAGAGATGATGCAGCGGCAGGCACGGTCTTCCAGCGGGATCACGGGGCGTAGAGAACTCCATGATCTTGGAAGTCCGTGCCTGCTTCACGTCCGGACCGGCCCACCCCGCCGCAGACCGTGACCAAGCGGACGATTCGTCACTTTGCCGAGACCCTGCCCCCGGGAGCGGTAGGCGTCAGGCGGTGTTGGTGAACATCGTCCAGCGCTGGTTGGTGTGGGTGGGGCCGAGGTAGTCCCAGATGGAGAGGGCGGTGCCGTTGGCGTCGTTCCAGCCCGGGAGTTCGATGGCCCTGGCGGACTTGGGGTTGTAGAGGACGCCGTCGGGCTTGAGGGTCCAGATCTGGCCGGTGGTGCCGCGGCAGCTCGCCATCACGACCGGGGCGCCGTTGTCGGTGCGGTCGTCCTGGACGCTCACACAGAGGTTGCCGCTGCGCAGGGTGCCGTCGGTGGCGAAGGTGAACTTCTGGCTCGCGCCGTTCCAGCAGTTGTAGAACCGCAGGGCGCCGCCCTCGGAGGGGCCCCAGTTGTCCAGGCAGCGGGTCGGGTTGGCCATCGAGTTGAAGTTGTACGAGACCGGGGCCGGCACGTTCAGCTGGGTGCCCGCGCCGAGCTGCGGCGAGCCGCCCGCCGCCGCGGTGCCGAGGTACTGGGTGAGGGTGCTGTCGGAGCCGACGGTCAGCAGGTCCGGCAGGTCGTCACCGTTGACGTCGCCGGGGGAGTCGACCGTCGGGTAGGCCACCTGGCTCAGGCCGATCGGCAGCACGGTGGCGGCGGTCGGCGCGGAGATCCACTGCTGGCTGGCGTTGTTCAGGCAGTCCCAGATGATCAGGTGGTTGCCCGGGGTGTTGTCCCCGGCCGGATCGGCCAGGCACTTCTGCGCGTTGGGATTCTCCAGCGTGCCCGGGTACGGCCCGGCGACCCACTTCTGGGCCACCGTGTTGTTGCAGTCGAAGAGGTTGACCCAGGAGCCGTTGCCGGTGGCCGCGTTCGACACGTCCAGGCACTTGCCGAGCACGTGCAGCGAGCCGTCGGTGCCCTGCGTGAGCTGCTGGTTCGGGCTGTTGTCGGCGCAGTTGAAGAGCAGTGCGCCGGTGTTGTTCGAGGTCCAGCCGTGGTCGATGTCGGCGCACATGTTCTGGCCCGCGGCGTCCTTCACCGCGGAGACCAGCGGCTTGTGCGCGGGGGCGTGCAGACTGTTCGCCGCCGGGCTGCCGTTCGTCAGGGCCAGCGGGAGCTGGCTGACGGCGCCGGTGAGGGCGTCCCGGACCCACAGGGCGGGCGTGCCGCCGACCAGGCCGGGGGAGAGCAGGGTGAAGCCGCTCCAGTCCTCGCCGGCCGCGCCCAGCTCGATGCCCGGGTTGAAGTCGCAACCGCTCACCGTGGAGCCGGAGTACCACCGCAGGTGGCCGTTCTCGACGGTGACCAGGTTGGCCCGGCCGTTGGAGTGCGGGGCGGCGCTGACCGCGGTCAGCTGGCTGATGTTGTTCCAGGTGTTGTCGATCCCCGGCGAGCACAGCTGCGCGCTCGCGGCGCTCTGCCGCGAGGTGAAGGTGAAGTGCCCGCTGGTGCCCTGCGGCACGTGGTACGCGTCGTTGAGGTAGACGTACAGCTGCTTGTCCGCCTTGGAGTAGGCGATCAGGTCGTCCATGCTGTCGTCGGTGATCGAACCACGGTGTGCCAGCAGGTAGTTGTTCCAGCTGTCGCCCTTCGGGCTGCGCGCGGCGGTGGACGCCAGGCCGGGGGTGGCCTTGAAGTCGCTGTTGCCCGGCAGCAGGGTCAGGTCGCCGTTCGCGCTCGGCAGCAGGTAGTCCGGGGTGGCGTCACCGTCCGCGTCACCGGCGACCACCTTGGTGGCCGGGTTCCACGGTGCGTAGAAGTCGTAGGTGGCGGCCTGCGGCTGGGTGTTGCCCGCCCAGTCCACGGCGCGGACGTACAGCCGGTGGCTGCCCCACTGGTCGGCGTTGAGCGAGATCGGCAGGTCGGCGTAGGCCACGCCGTCCGGGCCGGTGTAGGCGTTGACCTGCTGGTAGCCGGTGACCGGGATGTTGTCGTCCAGCGCGTACTGGAACTCGTGCACGCCGGAGGCCATGCAGGAGCCGCGGGTGCAGCCGCCCGGCACCGGGTCGGTGCTGGTGACGCGGATGACGGAGCCCGGGTCGCCCGCGTGGCCGGTCGGCTTGAGGCCGCTGCCGGTGGGCGGGAAGGTGCTGGACGGCGCGATCTCGGCCAGGGTCGGCGCGGTGAGGTCCACGTTGAAGTAGCAGAACGGGCCGCCGGGGCTGCTCAGCAGGCCGTCGGTGGTCCAGGCGTTCCAGCCGTACTGGTGGCCGTCGGAGACCGGGCCGCCGACGTTGGCCGCGCCCCAGCCCGCTTGGGCGATGGCCTGGCTGACCGGCCAGGCCGCGGTGGCCGGGTTGCCGTTCGCGTCGGCCACCATGTTGTCCCAGATGTGGAAGTTCACGGTGATGTTGGTGCCGGACATCGGGGTGCGGCCGTACGCGTGCAGGGTGATGTCGGAGGCGCCGTTGCCCAGCGTCGCAGTCCGCCCGATCCAGCCCACCTGGCCGCCGCCGCAGGCCGCGCCGTTCGGGTACACCGCGTCCGGCGAGGTGTAGTTGGCGTCGGGGGTGTACGGCGCGATGTCGTACGTGGCGACCACGGTCGGGTTGGTGGCGAAGCGCATGAAGTTGTCCGCGCCGGTGTTGCCGCTCTCGTCGCCGAACAGGCCCACGGTGAGCGGCTGGTCGTCCTGGACGACCTGGCGCAGTGCGCCGGTCACGTCGAAGTCGACGCCGGGGTTGTTGCCGCAGCTGCCCGCCACGCTGGCTATCGACTTGGTCTCACCGGTCCAGCGCTCGCCGGGCCGGTTGTTCCAGGAGGTGGTGCCGTCGATGCGCCCGGTCCACTTGAGGGTGACCGGGGCGGTGTGCGAGCAGCTCCAGGCGGCCGAGTAGCTCTGGGTGAAGTACGCCCGGGCGCTGTCGATGTACATGTCCTTGGTCAGCGCGCCGGTGCCGAACTCGTAGTACGAGCGCTCGAAGCCGTAGCAGTTGGACACGTAGTGCTGGAAGCCGACGCCCTCGCCGTTGGCTGCGCGTCGTCGTACTTCGGGCTGCCCGGGCAGCCCTGCATCACCTGGGCGAAGTGGCTGGTGCCCATGGTCGGCGCGGGCTGGAAGCTCGGGTCGATGTACAGCGGCCAGTCGGTGCCCTTGCGCCGAGCAGGTCGGCGTCGGGGGTGAGGCTGAGCGCGCCGCCGCCGGCCTTGACGGCGATCGGCTTGACGTGGGCGTCCTTGCCGGGGCCGTCGGTGGAGGAACCGGACGGCGCGGTGTCGGAAGCTGACGGAGCGGCAAGCGCCTTGGCCGCAACCGGGGAGGCGGCCGAGTCCCACATCACCGGGGCGGGGGCCCGGAAGGCGGGCTTGCCGTCGGCGCCGGCGGCGGTGATCGCGCCCTGCGGGTCGGCGGTCACGGTCAGGCCCTTGGTGGCGGTGCCCAGGGCGAGGGTCTTCAGTGCCGGGTTGGCGGCGGCCTGGGCGTCCTTGACGACCAGCACCTCGCGGACGGCGCCCTGGTCCGTAACGTCCACCTTGAGGTCCACCCCGGGCAGCACGGCCGGGTAGGTGGCGGAGCTGCCGGAGACGACGGGCTTGGGCAGCTTCACCGGGAAGGTCAGGGCCAGTTGACGCCCGGCCGGGTCGGTCAGGGTGGCCAGCGGGCCGCTGCCGCCGCGGAGAGGCTGACTCCGGAGGGGGTGGTGGCGGGCGAGAGGCTGCCGTCCTTGTTCTTCGACAGCTTGGCGTCGACGGCCGCCCACGTGCCGTTCTTCTTCACCCGGGCGGGCAGCACGTTGGTGGTGAGCGTGAGCTTGCCGTCGGGCTGAGCGACCGTCAGCGAGGTCTCGGTGGTGAGCTCGTCGACGGTGACGGGCTTGCCGGCGGCCTTCGCCTTGAGGCGGGCGGCCTGCACGGGCCCGCCCGGGGCGGGGGTGGCGGTCTTCGGGGCCTGGGCCGCACCCGGCGAGGTGGCGAAGGGGCGGCTGTCGGCGACGGCCACGCCCGGGGCGGTGAGGACGAGTCCGGCGGCGCAGGCGGCGGCCAGACGTCTCGTCAGCCGGCGCGGCCGACTGACGGCGGTGGGAAGGGAGTCCCCCATGGAGTTTCAGTTCTCTTCGTGGCACGGCCGATCCCCGCGCAGGTGGTCACTCTGTGCTATGGGTCACAGGGGTCAGCGCGTGGGCGGGCTTTGTCCGGTTGTGGGGCAGTTTTTGACTGGTCATGAACCTGACTTGCTGTCACATGACCGACTAGTCATACCTGAACGCTATTGCGTCGGAATGGTCAGCTGACAATACGGTTCCCGCCGTCATGCTGGGCGATCTATGACCGCACATCGATGCAGGTCACCGGCCCCATTACGGAAACACGAACACGGGAATACGCATGCAACCCAGTAGGGGATGGTTCGCGGGCCGAGCAAGGGACGGAGGCGGCCGGCGGCGACGCACCGTGACCGTATCGGCCCTCACCCGCCGCGGTCTCGTTGCTGGCACCGCTGACGGGCTCGGCTTCGCGCTCACCGCACAGGCTGCCGACCACAGCGCGAAACTGCCGAAGCTGCCGCACGTCAGCGGCCACGACGCCGACGGCAAGGGGGCCCGGAAGGACTTCCCGAACCCGGCCGGGGCGCGCGAGCTGCGCCCGCACACGGTGACTCCGGTGCAGTGGCCCGCGCAGGCCACCGTCGCCGTCGACCTCAAGGTCAAGGCCGGGGCCGCGCTGCTCGGCGGCGCCGCCGAGGTACGGGCGGGCAGCACGCCGGTCACCCTCCGGCCGTCGAAGGCCGGCCCGGGCGCGCCGCGCTCCGTCCAGGTCAGCGTCGCCGACCACGCGCAGGCCCGGCAGGCCGAGGTCGACGGCCTGCTCGTCGGCCTCAAGCGCACCGACGGCGGCCGCGACGCGGCGAGCCTGGCCGTCTCGCTCGACTACGGCGCGATAGCCGACGCCTACGGCGGCGCCTGGGCCTCCCGGCTCCAGCTGGTGGCCATGCCCGGCTGCGCGCTGACGACACCCCAGCTCGACCGGTGCCGCACCCGGCAGCCGCTGGCCTTCACCCTGGACCCGGCCACCAAGCGGATCAGCGCCACCGTCGCCGTCCCGGGTGACACCGCCACGGGCACCATGAAGCTCGACGCCCTCTCGCTGGACTCGGGCGGCAGCGGTGGCACGGCCGTCGCGGCCGTGGCCGGTAACGGGCGGTTCGCAGGGCGACTACACGGCCACCGACCTGTCCGCCTCCGGCGCGTGGTCGCAGACCGCTTCGGGCGGCTTCACCTACAGCTACCCGATCACCACCCCGCCCTCGCTCGCGGGCAGCGGCCCGGGCGTGGCGCTCTCGTACAACTCGCAGGCCGTGGACGGCGCGACCTCGGCGCGCAACTCGCAGTCCTCCTGGATCGGCGACGGCTGGTCGTACGGCCCGGGGTTCATCGAGCGTTCGTACAGGCCCTGCAAGGCCGCCGGGATCGACAAGTCCGCCGACGAGTGCTGGGCCGGTTGGAACGCCACCCTCTCGCTCGGCGGCCACTCCGGTGAGCTGGTCCGCGACGACAGCGGCCTCTACCACCTGCAGAGCGACGACGGCACCCGGATCGAGCGGCTGACCGGCGCGGGCAACGGCCTCTGGCAGGGCGAGTACTTCAAGGTCACCACGACCGACGGCACCGCCTACTACCTGGGCCTGAACCACGCCCCGACCACCACCTCGGACGAGGCCACCAACAGCGCCTGGGGCGTGCCGGTCTACCACCCGAACAGTGGTGACCCGTGCTACGACGCGGCCAAGGGCAAGTCCTCGCAGTGCGCCCCGCTCAAGCTCGGCTGGCGGTGGAACCTCGACTTCGTGGTCGACCCGCACGGCAACGTCCAGCGGTACGACTGGTTCGCCGCGGGCAACAACTACGCCATGGGCCGCGGCCAGTCCGCGGACTCCACCGGCACGCTGACCCCGTACACCCGGGGCGGCTACCTCACCAGGATCAGCTACGGCTACCAGCTGGCCGACGCCCTGGCCGGGCGCGAGCCCTCCGCCCGAGTGGTCTTCGAGCCGCGCGAGCGGTGCACGGCCACCGACAGCTACTGCACGGAGGGCGGCCTGTCCACGGCCACCGCCTCGCACTGGCCCGACACCCCGTACGACCTCGGCTGCCCGGACGGCTGGCTCACCACCGGCACCGGCGACACCGTCTGCCGGGTCGCCGCCCCGACCTTCTGGGCGGACAAGCGGCTGGGCGGCATCCACACCGAGCTGCGCGGGGCGGGCGGTTGGCAGAACGTCGACCGCTACGACCTCACGCAGGTCTTCTCCGACGTGGCGCCACCACCGACCCGGCGACCGGCAAGACGCCGAAGCAGACCTACACCGGCCTGCAGTCGGTGATGTGGTTCTCCCAGATCCGGCACATCGCGTTCGACACCTCCGGTGGCGGCGGGCAGATCCAGCTGGACGCGACCACCTTCTCGGGCACCGAGATCGACAACCGGGTGGCCGGCTCGACCGTCAGCGCGCAGCCGCTGTTCCGCCCCCGCATCAACGGGGTCAACACGGAGACGGGCCTGTCCATCGCGGTCACCTACCGGGACCAGCAGTGCGACCAGGTCAAGGGCGTCATGCCGCCCTCGGCCGACGACAACAAGAGGACTGCTACCCGGTCTACTGGACCCCGCCGGGCGGCACCGCGCCGGTGCTCGACTGGTTCAACAAGACCGCCGTCTCCCAGGTCGCCGTCTCGGACACCACCAAGGCCGACTCGCCCGCCCGGATCACCAACTACGCCTACGGCGACGCGGCCTGGCACCGGGACGACTCGGAGCTGACGGACGACCAGTACCGCACCTGGAACGACTTCCGCGGCTTCGCCACCGTCACCACCACCAGCGGGGACGCCACCACGGACCCGGTGGGCAAGACCGTCGTCAGCTACCACCAGGGCATGGACGGCGACTTCCTCAGCCACGGCACCCGGCCGGTGACGGGCGACAGCCCCTGGCTGGCGGGCAGCTCGATCGAGAGGGACACCTACAGCCAGGACGGCGGCCAGGGCACCGTCCTGAGCAAGCAGCTCACCGACGTCTTGGTCGGCGAACCCGTTCTCAGCCGCGCCCGGACGGCCTGGAGCTCCAAGCAGGGTGCCACCCTGTCGACGCTCCCGCCGCTGGAGGTGCGCCGGGTCCAGTCGGTGACCAGCACGTCGAGCGCGGCCCTGTCGGCCCCCGGCACCTGGCGCACCGGCCGGACGACCTCGTACCTGGACGAGTACGGGCGGACCGTCCGGACCGAGGCGCAGCCGGACGTCACCAGCTTGCTCGGGCAGACCTGCTCCAAGACCGGCTACGCGGCCGCGCCGAGCGGCAACCCGATGATGCTCACCTACACGAGCACCATCCTGACCGTCTCCGGCACCTGTGACACCACGCCCTCGGCCACCACGACCATCAGCGACCGCCGGACCGTCTACGACGGCAGCTCCGACCCGGCCACCCGGGCGGGGTGGGCACCCTCGCCAGAACGGCAGCTCGCTCGGCTACGTGACGGCGACCCAGTCGTACAAGTCCTACGACGCCCAGGGCAACGCGAGTTACGAGACGCTCAACGCCCAGGCCTACGACGGCTACGGCCGCGTCGTGCGCAGCGTGAACGGCGCCGGGGCGGTTAGCCAGACCGCCTACACCCCGGCGAGCGGCACCCTGCGACCGAGATCGCCACCACCAACCCGCTGGGCTGGACGGCGAAGAGCGTGTACTCCCCGGCCCGCGCCCTGGTGACGCGCGCCGTGGACGCCAACGGCCGGGTCACCGACTCGACGTACGACGCGCTCGGCCGCCGCACGGCCGTCTGGCTGCCCGGCAACAGCAGGGACGCGGGCAAGCTCGCGGACCGCACCTTCAGTTACGAGCTGCACGGGGTGGACCCGACCCCGTCCCAGCGGGCCAACCCGCCGACGGTGACCACCAACACCCAGCTGGAGCGCGGCACCTACGCCACCTCGGTCACCATCTACGACGGCTTCCTGCAGGCCCGCCAGACCCAGTCGACCCCGGCCAACGGCGACCCGGGCCGGGTGGTCTCCTCCACCCGCTACGACAGCCACGGCAAGGTGCTCTCCTCCGTCGCGCCGTGGTCGGACACCGTCAACGCGCCGGGTACGACCTTCTTCCAGGAGCAGCCCGACACCATCCCGTCCGAGACCCGCTACGTCTACGACGGCACCGGGCGTCAGATCAGGACCCAGCTCTACGCCAAGGCCACCGAGCTCTGGGAGAGCGTCACCTCCTACCCCGGCGCCGACCGCACCGACTCGACCCCGCCGAACGGCGGCACCCCGAGCACGGTCCTCACCGACGCGGCCGGCCGCACCTCCTCCTCCGTCCTGCACGGCGGGGCCGGGGTCGGAGACGTCACCACCAGCTACCGCTACGACCAGCGCGGCCTGCTCGCCTCCGTCGCGGACAACGCGGGCAACACCTGGACGTACGGCTACGACGCCCAGGGCAACCGGGTCTCCCGGACCGACCCGGACGCCGGTGCCTCCAGCACGGTCCTCGACACCATGGGCCGGGTGCGGACCGCCACCGACGCCCGTGGCAAGTCGGTCTCGTTCGCCTATGACCTGCTCGGGCGGCCCACCGGCCGGTACGAGGGCACCGACCCGACCGACCAGTCCAAGCTGCTGGTCTCCTACGAGTACGACACCCTCGTCAAGGGCCTCCCGACCTCCGCCACGCGGTACGCGGGCGGCAACAAGTACATCGACCTGATCAACGGCTACAACGACCGGTACCAGCCGACCTCCACCACCACCAAGATCCCTGGCGTGGAGGGCAAGCTCGCGGGCGACTACACCCGCACCGCCGCCTACAGCGACAACCTCGGCCTGCTGGCCGGCTTCTTCTACAACGCCGACGGCGGCCTGCCCGCCGAGCGGCTCGGCTACGCCCGCGACACCATGGGCGAGGTCATCGGCACCGGCACCGACAGCACCAAGCTGCTCGACCTGGCCAACTACAACCCGCTCGGCCAGCTGCTGCGTTCGCAGTACGGCGAGCGGGGCGGGTTGCTGCGCACCTCGCAGACCTACGACGACGCGACGGGCCGGGTGACCACCAGCCGGGTGGCGCTGCAGGAGTCGGACGCCAACCCGATCTCGCAGACCACGTACGGCTACGACCAGGCCGGCAGCCTCACCAGCAGCTCCGAGCTGCAGTCCTCGGGCAGCACGGACGTCACCTACGACACCCAGTGCTTCCGCCACGACGGGCTGAACCGGCTCACCGAGGCGTGGACGGACAACCGGGGTGTCAGCACCCCGACGGCCGGTCAGGTCTCGCACTGCACCAACGACGCCCCGAGCTGGGTCACCCTGGGCGGCCCGGCGCCGTACTGGCAGAGCTACCAGTACGACCAGCTCGGCGACCGCACCCAACAGGTCCGCCACGACGTGGCGGGGGACACCTCCCGTGACGTCACGCAGACCTCCGCGTACGGCAGCGACGGCCGCACGGCCGCCGCGAAGCCGAACCAGCTGACCTCCGTCACCTCGAAGACCGGTCTGCCGACCACCACCTTCACCTCCGGGATGCCCGCGGCCGACGGCAGCACGCTCTGCCTCGACGCGCGCGACGGCCTGGCGGGCGACGGCAACGCCGTCCAGACGGCCGGCTGCAACGGCACCCCGGCGCAGCGCTGGACCCGCCCCGGCGACGGCACCCTGCGGGTGCTCGGCAAGTGCGCCATGCCGGGCCTGGGCGGCAACGGCGGCAACGGCATCGGCATCGAGCTGCACACCTGTGACGGCAGCGCCGGGCAGAAGTGGCAGGACGGCGCCAGCGGCATGCTGGTCTACGCGCCCTCGGGCCGCTGCCTGGAGATCCCGGGCTGGAACCAGACCCCGGGCACCCAGGTGGGCCTGTGGGACTGCATCGGCGGCCACTCCAACCAGCAGTGGACCGGCACCCTCAACCCGCCGACCGGGCCGAGCTACACCTCGACCCTGACCCCGCAGTACGACCAGCAGGGCAGCACCACCTCGCGCTCGACCGTCTACGCGGGCACCCTGCCCTCGTCGGTGGCCACCGGTGGCACCCCGAACTGCCTGGACGCGGCCGGGGCGAGCAGCGCCAACGGCACCGCCGTGCAGTCCTGGACCTGCAACCGCACCGGCGCGCAGGACTGGACGCTGGGCACCGACGGCACCCTTCGCGTCCTGGGCGCGTGTGCCCGCCCGGTGGGCGGCAGCAACCAGCGCAGCGCGCAGATCGAGCTGTGGGCCTGCAACCCGAACGACGCCAGCCAGCAGTGGCGGGCCGGCACCGACGGTTCGCTGGTCAACAAGGCGTCCGGGTACTGCCTGGACATCCCGGGGGCCAGCAACGCCTCGGGCGTCCGGGTGTCGCTGTGGCCCTGCAACCAGCAGCCGAACCAGAAGTGGGGCCCCGGCCTCACCCAGCCTGTCGCCGGCTCGACCCAGTCGTTCACCTACGACGCCGAAGGCCTCACCGAGACCGTCACCACCGGCACCAGCACCTCGCGGTACCTGTACGGCCCCGGCGGCAACCTGCTGCTCCAGAAGGGGCCCGACGGCGCCGTGCTCTACCTGTTCGGCGGCGCCGAGCAGTTGACCCTGTCGGCCGACGGCACCACCGTCACCGGCAACCGCTACTACAGCCAGCCGGACGGCACCAACGTCATCCGCTCCAGCGGCGGCGCCGTCAGCTACGAGCTGAGCAACCCCCAGCACACCTCCACCCTCCAGGTCGACGCCGCCACCCGGGCCGTCACCCGGCGCGCCTTCGACCCGTACGGTGCCCCGCGCGGCGCCGGGCCCGCCTCCTGGGCCGACAACCGCGGCTTCCTCGGCAAGCCGGTGGACGCGAACTCCGGGCTCGACCTGCTCGGCGCGCGCAACTACGACGCCGCCCTCGGCCGCTTCCTCTCCGTCGACCCGGTCTTCCAGGCCGGCGACCCCAACCAGATGGGGGGCTACACCTACTCCGGTGACAACCCGATCGATCAGAGCGACCCGTCGGGTCTGAACAGCAAGTCCAAGTGCAACCGCAACTCGCACTTCGGCTGCGAGATCTCCGACGCCTCCGACATGGGCCAGGGCGCCAAGGACGCCGGGATGGGCTGGCAGGACTACCTGATGGCGGGCACCGCCATCGTGGTGTTCGGCACGATCGTCGCCGGGTTCAGCGGCTGTGAGGTCTACAGCCTGGGTGTCGCCACCCCGGAGTGCGGGGCGGGGGCGACCGGTGCCTTCATGGGTGCCTGCTCCTTCATCTTCGTCGACTGCGGCATGGGCGGACACGACGAGCCCGGCCCGCGTGCTCCCCGCGCTCCCGGTGCCAAGGCCGCCGTGGCCACCGCCGAGGACGAGAAGGCCGCTGCGGCGGCCTACCGGGCGGAGCAGACGGCCCGCCGCGCGGAGGAGGCGGCCGCCGCCCGCCGCGCCGAGGCCGAGGCGGCAGCCGCCGCCGAGTCGCACTCCAGCGAGCCGGGCGGTGTCCCGACCACCGACAAGGCCAAGCGGCCCAAGACGTCCAAGTCGAGCCCGGCAGCCCCGGAGACCCCGAGCCCGAAGGCGAGCAGCCCCCACCCCGCGGAGAAGACCAACTGCAGCTTCACCGCCGCCACCCCGGTCCTGATGGCGGACGGCTCGGCCAAGCCGATCGGTGACCTCAAGGTCGGCGACCAGGTCGAGTCCGCCGACCAGGCCACCGGCATGGCCGAGGGCGGCCGGGCCGTCACCGCCAAGCTGACCCACACCGACGAGGACCTGCTCGACCTCGACATCCTCGTGGGCAGCACCGTCCAGACCGTCCACACCACGGACAACCACCCGTTCTGGGACGACACCGACCACCAGTGGGTCCCCGCGGGCAAACTCCCGGTCGGCCACTCCCTCAAGACCCCCTCGGGCCAGCAGGTCACCGTCGTGGGCGTCCACCTCGTCGGTGGCCGGTCCGTGATGTACAACCTGACGGTCGCCCAGCTCCACACGTACTATGTGCTGGCCGGATCCACTCCGGTTCTGGTGCACAACACCTGCCCCACGGGCCTTACCAGTCCACGGGACGTCATTGATGCGGTGCGTGGTCACTTGGCGTCGGCGCGGCAGCAGATATTGAAATCGGCCTCCGACGGCGGGTACTCGCCGCCTACGACCGTCTCTGTTGCTTACGACTCGGCGACGGGAAACATAGGCATCGGGGCCCGAGGGGATGCAGCCGGAATGGGTGGACGTGCCGGGCTCGACCCGGTCGTGACCCAGTCGATGCCGGAAAGATCGGTGGAGCCCTGGGCCGATGTCGAGGGATGTGCCGAGGTGGGGGCGTGTCAGGAGTTGGCCGATCAAGGGTCCAGGCGGATGTCTCAATTCTTCTTCTTGACGGTTGACACTCGAACCGGATCTCCGATGGTGTTTTGCGGAAATTGTCAGGGGACATTCGGCAAGGCAGTCGACCTGGCCCCGTTCGCCGCCCCCGGGGAGCGCTTCTAGATGGACGGTACGCGCGAATTCAAGCCGCCGGTGGCAGAGTGCCTGCGGGCGGCCGGCTGGCACGACGGTCGAACGTGTGATGTGCGCGCCACGGTGGACCTCCTCGAGGGCGAGGGGTTCCAAGTCAATGAGTGTGCACTGGCCTTTTTTGCGGAGTTCGACGGGATTCTTCTGCAGTTCCCCAATCCGAAGCTTCCTCGGATGACCGTCGAGTACTCGTTCGGCGGCGGGATGAGAATCGACCTCGTCTCCAATCGCTGGGTCCGTCATTGGGGGCGGTTCGCGGGAGAGGATCTCACTCCTGTCGGCACCGACCAGCGCGGATACGGGGTTCTTCTGGCGGGCATCTCGGGCGCCTACTACTTCGGATTCGATTCCAGCTTGTTTGAAATTGCCGACTCCGCTCCCTTGTTTTTCGAGCGGTTGATGTCCCGTGAATCTTGGAGGAATATCGATGTTGATGTGCCGTACGGTTGATCTCGACCGATCCGCCCGGCATTTCGCTCATCGCAGGTGAGGTGACCGGTCCTGGTGGATGAAGGCCCCATCGGAGGTTTCCGGTGGGGCCTTCCGGTGTCCGGCGGCAGTAGGTGACGACAACGACGGCGGACGGGTGCTGCTCCGAGCGGCGAGGGAGGAGCCCCAGGGTCTCGGCAAAGTGGCGTGATGTCCGTTTTGATCAGGTGAGACCGAGGAGCGCGAGTGGCCGCTTCGGGTCGCGGGCGTTGCGTCGCAGGGCGGTGGCGATGCCGTGGACACCTGCGATGCGGAGGGCGCCGATGGTCGGGTTGCGCCAGGTGGCCATCGCTCGGGGCGCGTTGCCGGTGCGGAGTTGGGAGGCGTCCTCGGCGAAGGTGACATCGCGGATGTGATGCAGGGCCTCGATGGACCAGTGGCCGCGGATCAGGGCGGCAAGCTGTGTGGGGGTGGCCCGGTCGGCGGGCAGGCTGGTGACCGCGTAGATCGTCTTGATGGTGATCTTCCCGGTCCTGCGGTTCACGCGCCGGCGTTTGAGCTGGATCGCCTGGCGGGCGTGCGGGAAGAGCAGGTTGTTCACGGTGGCCACCTTGATCCGGCGGGTCTCGCCCCGCCCGTGCCCGGTCTCCCGGGTGCGCCCCTGCAAGGGGATCGCATGCCAGGGGAGGGACTTGAGCTGTTTTCGGAGCTTCTTCTGGTTGCCCTTGGCGATCACGATGTAGTGCGCGGACCGGCCGGTGACCAGATAGTCGGCGTGCTCGCGCTGGGTGTGCATCGCGTCGCTGGTCACCACGGTGCCGGCGAGGCCGGCGACGGTGTCGAGCAGGGGCTGGAAGCAGGTGATCTCGTTCGTCTTCTCGCCGACGTCCAACTGGGCGAGGACACTGCTCGTGGTGTGGTCGAGGGCGGCGAGCAGATGGATCCTCCGGCCGCTCGCCCGGGCGGCGCCGCGCAGGCTCTTGCCGTCCACCGCGACCGCCCGCAGGTCCTTGGCCTGAAGGCTTGGCGGTTGGCGGTCGGCGAGCCAGCGGCCCACTGCTCGATCGAGTGCGTCACCGTCGATCCTGGCCAGGACCCGGCGGATGGTCGCTTCACCGGGTGCCGGATGGCGTCCGGTGAGTGGATCGCGCCGGGCGCCGAGTAGACCGAGGACTTCGGGCGGAGCGTCGGCGGCCCACTCGCTGATCGCCAGCAGCGAGGTCGCTCCGGCCAGCACGGCGGTGGCGGCGAGCGCGAGCACGTACGCCAAGGCGTGGCGCACCCCACGGGGATCACGGGGGTCGGGCACCTCGGCGAGTCGTTCCAGCAGGCCAGGGCGCTCTCCTGCCCCGGTCGGCGGATGGTCGCGGAGCTGGTCAAGGGCAGGCGGGATCAGAGATGATGCAGCGGCAGGCACGGTCTTCCAGCGGGATCACGGGGCGTAGAGAACTCCATGATCTTGGAAGTCCGTGCCTGCTTCACGTCCGGACCGGCCCACCCCGCCGCAGACCGTGACCAAGCGGACGATTCGTCACTTTGCCGAGACCCTGCAGTACCGTGGCGCACCGACGCCGAACATGGGAGATGACGCCGACCTTTGCCCTCGGGCTCCACATCTCGAACCTCGCCCCAACGTCCCGCACCCGGCGCCGCGGGGACCTACCTGGTCACGGCCAATCCGCCGGTGTCCGTGGAAGTCGCCGCCGGTATCGGCCGCCACGCCACCACTCGCTTCGTACGGATCCGCCCGGAGGTGTGACCCGTGAGCAGCGACCCTGGCCACCTCCCCTCGGCTGCGCCCGGCAATTCCGTGCCGGCGGTCTCCGTCGAGGACCGCGTCGAGCGCGCCGTCGAGGCGATCATCGCCTCGCCCTCTGCGGACACCTGCCTCGACCTGGTGGCCGACCTGGAGCAGCTGGGCGCGTTGTGGGAGGGGGTGCTGGTCCTGCTCGGCCCGACGGTCGGCCGACCGCGGCCCGGGCTCAGTGAGCACGAGGCGGTGGCCAGGCTCCGCAAACTGGCCGCCACCCCCGACCGGGTCTCGAGTCTCGTCTACGGCGTCTGGGCGGCGTACCGGGAGCATGGCGCGTCGCCCGCTCGGGAGCTCTGGGAGACGGCCCCGATCGAGGTGCGTCGGGGAGCTGCCCTACAGATGCTCATCGTGTTCTGCCGGTCGATCGGCGGGGAGGGTGGCCGCTTGACGGCGGAGGCGACGGTCCAGTTGATCCGCGCCACTGTGCCCATCACTTGGTGACGCACGGTCGGCAACGACCCGACGCGGCGCGCATGCGGGGCGGGCCAGGAAGGAGAGCGGCCCGGGCCTCGCCGCGACGGGGGTTCGCGGGGCCTCGGGGCCGCTCTCGCGGTCGGCCGATTGCTGCTCCGCCGGCCGGCCGAGACGCCCGGGTGTGTGGTCACCTTGGGCGCGCTTGGTGGGGATTGGATCGTGTGCAGGGGACGTTAGTCCTCGGCACCGTTCGTGTCACGCCCTTTGTCCATGTATGGCATGCACTGGGCAGGCAGGCTCGGGGAGCTGCCAGAGACCCTCAAGGAGCCAACGATGGCCGCGAAGCAGATCCCGAACGTGACAGAAACAGCACCCTGACGCAGCGTGAGTTTGGTGACCCGCAGGAGAGGCCGGGGCTGAAGCCGGGCCTCTTCGCCTCGTCCGTGGCGCGTGAGAAGGTAGCGGCATTCCGAGAGACCACCCGGCCGCCTGCCGCTGACACCAGAGGAACGATGGCCACCAACGAAACCCGCACCGCCCGCTTCATCTACGCACCGGGCGTTGCGGCTCGACCCGGACGGCCTCTTCTTCCCGGGCCTGCGCATCCGTCGCGCCGTCCGGAGCCGTCGCGCCGTCGACACCGACGCCCTCGGCTACGAACAGCTCCGCCGCCTCCGCCCCGCGCAGCAAGCCGCCCAGCGCGCCCTCACCGCCGTGCAGACGGTCTGCCCGCCCGAGACCGACCCCATCGAGATCAAGGTCCTCGTTGAAGCCGAACTGTGGGAAGCCGCCTGTCTCGCCCATGAAGCCGTCCGGATCCGCAAGGCCCAGCCGGAAGTCGCAGAGCTGATCCGCGAGCAGATCACCGCCCGCGCCGACCGCTTGGAGCAGCTCGCCACCCGCCTGGAGAAATGGGCGGCTGACAACCCGCCCGCCAAGAAGCGACCCCGTATCGCAGCGCCCCGGCCGGTGGATGCGTCCGACCGGCTGCAAGCGGAAGCGGCGGCCGACTACCGGCCGACCGGCGACCTGCTGGCCCGCCTCGACGACGGGAGCACCGCCCTCTGAGAGGCTGCGCGCCCGGGAGCGGGTCAGTGGGGATGCCCGGGCGGCGGGGGAAGCCGGTGGTGGTCGCCCTGGGCCGCCGCGTCGATGAGGCGATTGGCCTGGTCCCGCGTGGCCGGTGGGAGAGGGGCGAGGTTCGCGGCGACCTGCGGTTGAGGCATCTCCATCACCTGGTCGAGGCCGGCGGCCAGAGCATGGACACTGTGGAGGCTGTCGGTGACCTGGGAGAGGCCATCGGCGGCAAGCCCCCCAGCGTTCTGGAGAGCGATGACCATCGCCAACGCGAGGTGCACGAAGTTCGGGTCCTCGTCGATTCGCCCGAAGGCCTTCATACCCGCCGGGTTTTCGTGGCGCGACGTCGCCGTGAGCAGGCGGGCGAGCAGCGGCAACGCCCTGAACAGGGCGGTGGTGGCAGTGCGGGCCGCCTCCAGTGCCTGGTCGTCCGCGCCGTGGACCGCGGCGGCCAGCGCCGGGAGCGACACCAGGCGGCCGGCATCGAACAACGCGGCCGCCGGGCCGGTCAGCCACGGACCTGCTCCGGCCACCTTGTCGCGCCGGCCGGGTGCGAGGCCGAGCGCCTTCTCCACCACGAGCGCCTGTTCCTCCGCCGACGCGGTGT
Source organism: Streptomyces sp. TLI_235 (assembly GCA_002300355.1). NCBI lineage: Bacteria > Bacillati > Actinomycetota > Actinomycetes > Kitasatosporales > Streptomycetaceae > Streptomyces > Streptomyces sp. TLI_235. The sequence continues at coordinate 339,091 of NSGV01000003.1, read as the reverse complement.
CCTCGCCGAAGACGAAGGCGCGCAGCATGAGCTCGGCGGCGTCGGTGCGTTGGGCGGCGGTGAGTCGGGTGTCGCGGGGTAGGACGGTGTGCTGTCCTCGCCGGCCGGCCAGAGTGGCGGCTGCGGCGGTCAGCGCGGCGTCGCGGTTGTTGGTGGAGTCGAGCTGGACGATGCCGTCGTGGAGGGTGGCCATCCAGCGGTCGAGGGTGGCGGTGAGCCTTTCGCGGGCTGCGCGGGTGGGGATCTGGTATCCGTCGAGCCACAGCAGGACGCGCAGGGTGTCGACGTCGCGGGTGTGCTCCCGCCAGCGGAGCAGGGCGAGGAGCTGCTGGTCAGTGCTGGGCGGGTAGTGCCAGACGGGGCGGCGGCCGCGGTTGGCGCCCCGCTCGGGTCGGGGCAGCAGCTGCTGGCTGCGGAACGTCTCCAGCATGCGGTCGGTGACCTGGTGGCCTTCGGCGGCTGCGGTGCTTCGCAGCGCCTCGGCGTCCAGCACGCTGTCGGCGCTGGCCTCGTCCATGCGGTCCATCCTCTCGATGAGAACTCCCAGCTTTCTGGGCTGTAACTCGCAACACAGCGAAGTACTCCCAGCCGCGGGGCCGATAACTTACATCCCTCTGAACAGGCCTTTTATCGCCGATACCGGGCCTCTACCGTGGCCGTATGCGCTCGCAGGAACAGGGTAGAACGCGGCGCTGAACCAGAGGAAGGTCGGCGCTCGCCGTGTGCGGGCCGGGCGGTGGAGAAGGAGGTGAGTTCGATGGACAAGAACGGGAAGAGGCTCGTCGTCGCCGTGGCCGGGTCGCTGGCACACGCTCGCGCCCAGCAGTGGGCGCGGCGCCAGGGCATGGTGGCGTGGCAGAGCGCGATGGTCGGTGCGCTGGCCGCTGCGGCAGCCGGCGCGCTGCTCCAGCGGGCACTATAGGGCGGCCGGTCGAGGAGCCCGGCACTAGCTGATCTGTGAGGCACGCGGTGGTGTGGGCGCGACGCGCACTCTCGCACGCCTGCAGGCGTGCGAGAGCGTCGGTTGGCAGGGGGTTGGCCCAGTCGTCGACGCCGGCGAAGCGGAATTCGTCGTGCTCGCCCGCACCCGCCAGCGGGCCGTTGCACGGGCCCGCTGGCGGGTGCGGGCCCGGGGCTCGTGTGTACCGCGGCGGGTGGCACTCACCACGAGCCCCGCAGCAACCGCGCCTGTTCGCGACCTTTCGCCGCCGGGTCTCACAGGTGGGGAGTGCCGGGCAGGCGGCCGAGGACGGGCAGGGCGGTGAACGCCTCGGCGTATTCGGCGCCGCTGCGCCGTCCCCACAGGCGTGCGAGGTCTTCAGCCATGGGGCCGAAGTGGCTGTCGATGGGCTGGGACTTGTGGCAGCGCAGGGCCTGCATCTTGGTGGGGAAGGTGGTGGTGACGTCGACCATTGCGGTGGGGGTGACCTGGCCGCTGGTGGTGAGGGAGTTGTAGGTGTCGCAGCTGTAGAGACGGCGCGGCCGGCCGGTTTCGATCTTTGCCTCGGGCAGGGCTTCGAGGACGGCCTCGGCGGTGCGCCGGTGGGCGGTGTGGGTGTCGTGGACGGGGTGGGTGATGACCACGTGCGGCGTCAGCTCGACGAGCAGGGCCCGGATCGCGGCCGGGGTGAGGTTCGGGGGTTGGTGGAGGGTGGCGCCGAGAACGGCCGCTGCGGCTTGGGCTTCGGCGTCGCGGACCGGGTCGTGGAGGGGGACGGCGATGTGGACGGGTGCGTGCTGGGCGTGGAGGGCGAGGGTGCCGCCGGCCCAGAGCTCGGCATCGTCGGGGTGGGCGAACACGGCGAGCACGGACTGTGGTCCTGCCAGCTGGTCGTCAGGGTTGCGCGGCACGGACAGCTCCTGGGGTGTTGGCGGGGGTGGCCGGGACGAGGCGGCCGTGATGGACGGTGAGGGTTCGCATGCCGGCGGCGAGCGCCGCTGAGATGCCGTCCTCGGCGTCATCGACGGCCAGGCACCGGACCGGAGCGGCGCCGAGGCGGCGCGCGGCTTCCAGGTAGGCGTCGGGGGCGGGCTTGCCCCGGGGCACGTCGTCGAGGGTGACGACAACGGACAGCAGTGCTTGCAGCCCGAGCCGCTGGACGCCGTCGTGGACAAGAACCGCGGCGGCGCTGGAGGCTACGGCCAGCGGGATGCCGAGGCTGCGGGCGGTGTGCAGCAGGTTGAGGGTGCAGGGGAGGGGGTGCGGCGCCGGACCGGCGAGCAGGGCGGCCCGGCTGCGCGCCACGACCTCCTCGGCCGGGGGAGGAAGGAGAGCGGCGTCGGAGGCGAGCTGGGCGATCACCTCGTGCACGGGCAGGCCGGCCAGAGCCCGGTAGCGCTCGGCGGGGACCGGGATGCCGTGTGGGGCGAGGGCGGCTTGCAGGGCGGCGTGGCGGGCGGCGGTGTTGTCCACCACGGTGCCGTCCCAGTCCACGATCAGCGCCTGCGCGCCACGGAGAAGGGGGACTGGATCAGTCACCGGGACACCGTCCTGCGGTGGAGGATCTGCCGGTTGGGGCCGAGGACGGCGATCTCGGTGGGCGGGGGCGGGGCGTCCTGCGGCCACAGCAGCATGCCCAGGCCGGGCAGTCGGATCGGGCAGCATCCGGCCGGGATGGTGACGGGGGTCGGGTGGTCGCCGGGAAGCAGCACGCCGACGGGGTGCGGGCCAGCGGTGCCGAAGGTGGCCAGATCGGGGGCGGGGCCGTTGGGGTCGTGCCAGAGCAGGGTCGCGGCGCGGCCGTCGTCGGGCGCGGGCTGCGCCAGGGTGCGGGTGAGGACCGCGGTGGCGCTGAGCGGCCCAGTGTCCTGGGCGGTGCGCTGGGCGGGAACGGTCGGGGCCGGGCGGACGGTGCCGGCGCCGCCGTCGACCTCGACGACGGCACCGGGGATCAGGGCGGTCAGCGCGGTGGTGACGTTGGTGACGCAGGGGATGCCGAGTTCGCGGGTGATGATCGCGGTATGGGAGAGCTCGCCGCCGGTGGTGGCCACGACGGCGGCCGGACCGGTGAGCAGCGCCGGGACCGCTTCGGGGCCGAGCGCCTGGCAGACCAGGACCTGGTTGGCGAGGTCGGCGCTCCGCGTGCGGACGGTGGGTCCGGTGCCGTGTCCGGGCGCGGCTGCGATCCCGTGAAGCACCTGGTCGTCGGCGGCGACTGCCTGACTGTCGGGGGCGTGGTCGGTGAGGGGCGCGGTGAGCGGGCGGGCCTGGACGAGGTGGAGCCTGCCGTGGAGATCGATCGCCCACTCGACGTCGATGTGCTGCAGGCCGAGGACGGTGGCGGCCGTGGCGGCGGCGGCGAGTAGCCGCTCGCGTGCCTCGGGGGTGAGCACGGGGCGGTCGGCCAGTTCGGCCGGCATGTAGAGGTGGAGCACGCCGGCGTCGGACGTCTGGATCTTCGCCCGGACGGAGCCGGCCGGGTCGAAGTGGACCCATTCGCCCGGGGGAATCTCCAACTCCTCGCGTGTTGCGGGCAGTTGGATGGTCTCCTGGACGGTGGGCCGGACGGTTGTGTGGTGGCCCTGGCTGGCGGTGTGGGTCTCGCCGGTCTGGGTGCCGCTGACGAGCGGCTCGGCCAGGCCGCGGAGGGCCTCGATCCGCCAGCGGGTGCACAGGCCGTCGGTGACGTCGGCGGCCAGGACACCCGAGCAGGCCGGGCGCAGGGCGGGCTGCACGAGAACGGCCATGCGCGGCAAGGCGATGACGCCCCGGGCCTGGCTGTAGGCGGTGACGGTCGGGTGGTGGGCGGAGGCGCGGACGGCGCGGACGGCTTCGAGAAGCGCGTCGGGGTGGGCGGGGCTGATGCGGGAGGTGTAGAGGCCGGCGAAGGAGGCGGTGGCGCCGTCCTCGGCGACCGCGGAGGAGCGGGCGATCAGCCCGTGGGGGCCGGGGCATCGGGCGAGGATCTCGGCGACGGCATTCGACAGACACTCGTCGGGGTGGTCGACGGGGATGACGATCCCGGCGGGGACGGGCAGGCCGGCGGCGGCCAGACGGGCCAGGATGGTGGCCTTCGTCCCGGCGGTCGCGGTGTGCAGGTCCTGGTCGAGTGAGGGCAGGTCGGTGGCGGTCATCGGGCGGCTCCCGGGGCCAGCAGGTCGGCGGTGGTGACGGTGGCGGGGTCGGTGTTGCGGAGTGCGCACCAGCGGCGGGCGGCGGCGAGGAAGCGGTGCCGCTGGACCTTGCGGGTCTCCTCGCTGCCGGCCGCCCACCGGCACACGCAGGCCAGCGCCGCCACCCGCGCGGTGGCCGCTGGATCACCGGCGGCGGCGAGCCGGGCGGCCAGCACCCACGCGTCGCGCAGATGGACCGCTCGGCGGCGCGATGCGTCGATGAGGTTGCGCTGGCCGGCGGTGTCGGTGGCGGCGGTGGCGGTGAGCAAGTGGGCGGCACGGGCACGGTCCTCGAGCGGCATCGCGGCGGCGGCCGGGGAACCGTCGCCGTACAGGGTTCCGGCACGGGCGGCGAGGCTGTCGGCCGCGGTGGCGAGGTCGGCGCCGTCTGCGAGCGCGGCGGCGCCGTCCAGGAGCACCAGGTGGGCGTCCAGGAGGTGACCAGTGACATCGGGGGTGTTCAGCGCGAGGCGGCAGGCCCGTCCGTCGGCGTCACTTCCGAGCAGGCCGGCGAGCAGCTCCTGCCACTGGTCGTCGGGAAGGAGCCAGTTGACGATGTGGGCGCTCATCACGCCGAGGAACGCCTCGGTCGCGGCGGCCAGCTGCCGCTCGGCCGCCGCGCCACGGTCCAGCTGGTGCTCCAGGGCAAGGAGGGCGGCGTCGGCGCGCTGGTGCCGCTGCTCGGCGGCGGTGACCATCGCGGCGGCGTAGGCGGGGTCGGCGAGCAGGTGGTGCCAGCCGTCGGTGAGGGCGAGGTGGTCGCTCTCGGGGATGTCGACGATGCCTGCGCGCCGCAGTCGCCCGTACGGGCGGGGGTCGTCCATGAAGACCAGCGGCCAGCGGGTGAGTGAGGTGGTGTACAGGTCGAGCTCCAGCGCGGTGCTGCCGGGCCGGGTGTGCTCGTACTCGCAGGTGAGCAGGCCCTTCCAGACTCTCTCCACGGGTTTCTCCCTTGCCGGGGCCGGGCGGCGCGGTGGCCGGATCGGTGACGTTTGGTCATGGAGGTAGTGCGGGGTGTGAAAGGCTCGGCCCCTGCCACCCGGGGGTGGGCCCGGGCGGCGCCGTGGGCCGAATGCCGAGGAGTAGAAGTGATCAAGGAATCGACGGCCAGCGCGTTCGTCTTCCGCACCGACGGGGACGGCGTCCGTAGGACAGCTCTGGTGTGGCACCCGCGGCTGGAGCTGTGGCTGCCGGCCGGCGGGCACGTGGAGGCGGACGAGAGTGCGGCAGAGGCCGCGCTGCGCGAAGTCGGGGAGGAGACGGGGCTGCGGGCCGAACTGCTGCCCGGCCCGTCGCTGCCTCTTCCGGCCGGGTTCCCGCACAGCGCGGTTCCCGCTCCGTGGTGGGTGGTCGAGATGGACGCCTGCGCCGACAACCACACCCGCGAGCCGCACGTCCACGTCGACCACGTCTTCGTGGCCCAGGTCCACGACGGCACGGTGGACCAGGGCGCGGTGCACGAGGTGCGGTGGTTCACCGAGCAGGAGATCGCCGAAGCCGAGGGCCTGTCGGAGGACTCACGTCTGCAGGTGAAGCAGCTCTTCGCGATGATCGCGGACGGGGCGCTGCTCCTGTCGGCGTGAGCCCGGGGGTCAGAACAGGGCGCTCTGCTCCAGCACCGGTTCGGGGCTGAGGCGCTTGGGCTGCAGCCCGGCGGCCGCGTCGAGGTCGAGGAGGGTGCGCCACCGGCCGGCGGCACCCTCGTCGGCCAGCAGCCGGGCCAGGAGCTGGGCCGTGACCTCGACGTCCGGCATCGCCCGGTGCCGGTCAGCAGGCCGCGTGATGCCGTAGTAGCTGAGCAGGTTGTCCAGACGGTAGGTGCCGAGGCCGGGCAGTACGGCCTTCGCGAGGCGCACCGTGTCCAGGAGCGGTGTGGAGGCAAGGGTGGGGCAGTGCCCGGCCTGGTGGGCGATCATTCCGGCCTCGGTCGAGGCGTGGTGGGCGACCAGCTTGTACGGGGGCACGCTCAGACGTCCGTCCAGGCGGGCCATCACCTCGGCGGCCGTCGGCGCGGCGGCGAGCATCTGCGCGGTGATGCCGGTCTGCGCGGTGTCGAACGCGGTGACGGGGACGTCGGCGGGCGGGCGGATCAGGGACTCGAACCGTCCGACCTCGACCAGTTGGCCGCCATCGGCGCGCAGTGCGAGGGCCGCGACCTCGATCGGCTCGGCGGGCCGGCCGGCGGGGGTGAGTCCCTCGAAGTCGATCACGACGAAGGTCGTGTCGGTGAAGCGCTGGTCCTGCATCAACCGGTCCACGCGGCGGCCTCCTGTCGGATCGTCAACGCTCGCTGCTGGATGGCCTGTTCGCTGTCGTGCTCGGTGAAGGGAACGGCCAGCAGGGCATCCACAGTAGCCTCCGCGCGGGCAAGATCGCAGGTCGCGAAACGGGCGCCGGCGGGGTGGCGGTGGGCCGCGGTCAGTCGGTGGGTGCCGACGCTGTTGGGCACGCCCGCCTCGGCCAGGCGGATGCTGAAGTCGCGCGGCCGGGGCAGGGTCAGCCGCCACAGGGCGCCGTAGCCGTTGGGCCGCTCCTCCTCGGCCGCTGCGATCGGCGCAAGGCCGGGGGTGTTGTCGACCGCCCGGTGCAGGGCGGCGGCCTGCTGCCGGCGCAGGGCCAGGGCTTCGGGGAAGCGGGCGAGGTGGTGGCGGGCGAGGGCGGCGAGCGGCTCGGCCAGACGGTGGTTGAAGCCGAGGCGGCTTCCGGCCGGGGCGTCGGGGGCGTCGCTCTGCCAGTGGGTGCGGAAGGCGGCGGCCCGGTCGGCGAGGACGTCGTCGTCGGTGAGGAGGTAGCCGCCCTCCCCGCAGGAGATGATCTTCCCGTCCTTGAGGGAGAAGCAGCCGATGTCGCCGATGGTGCCGGCCGAGCGGCCGCGGGTGGTGGTCCCCTGGGCCTGGCAGGCGTCCTCGACCAGGCGCAGCCCTGCGGTGCGGGTGTAGGCGGCCAGATTGTGGATGCCGTCGGTGCGGCCGGCCAGGTGCACGGCCACCACGGCCTTGGTGTTCGGGCCGGTCTTCGCCGCGACGTCCCCCAGGTCCATGCCGAGGCCGTCAGTATCGGCGTCGACGAACACCGGGCGGGCGCCGGACGCTGCGACGGCTGCGACGGTCATGACGACAGTGACGGCGGGCAGCAGGACCTCGTCTCCTGCGCCGATGCCGCAGGCGGCCAGGGCGGTGGTGATCGCCGCGGTGCCGGAGGAGACGGCGACGGCCCGGCGGGCGCCGAAGGCCTGGGCGAGCTCGGTCTCCAGGAGGGTGGCCTCCTGGTAGCTCGTTGGGTCGGGCATGCGGGCGACGGCGGCGGCCATCGCCCGGTGAGCGGTGTTCTCAGGCACGGGGGACCTCCGGTCCGGTGGGCGCGAGGACGGGGAAGCCGGTGAGCGGCCACATGTTGACGCAGTCGACGGAGAACAGCGCGCAGTCGGCGCCGCAGCCGGTCGGGGTGGGGAACAGCTCCCGCGCATGGGCGCCCTTGATGCTGCGGTGGCGGCCGGGCGGGGTGGCGGCGATCTTCAGGGACGACGGGCAGTCCCACACCGTGCCGTCCGGCTGGACGAAGTACAGAGTGTCGCCGCCGAAGCAGCCCGGTACGAGATCGGTCGGCCGGGCGACGGCGGAGGCGATCTGGCCCGCGTAGCTGCGCTCGGGCAGGATCAGCGGCAGCTCGGCGGCGTACAGGTCGTTGAACCGCTGTTGCAGCTCGGGCAGGTGCTCGGCGGTGAGGGACAGCTCGGCGGCCAGGCGGTGATCAGCCTCGTCGAGGGCGATCGGCTGCGGGACGGCGTAGTCACAGCCGAGGGCCGCGGCGAGCTCGGGCACGGCGACGATGTCGGCGAGGTTGCGGCGGGTGATGACGCTGTAGACGCCGACCTTAGGCCGAGGCCCACGGCCGCGGGCGGCAATCAGCGCGCTGATGCCCGACACGACGGACTCCCAGCCGTCGCCTTCCCGGCGCGGAGGCCGCCACCGGTCGTTATGGACGGGGTCGGCGCTGTCCAGCGACACCGACACGGCGTCGACGCAGAGCTCGATGAGCGGCTCGCGCAGGTCCGGGCGGTTCAGGGCGACGCCGCTGGTGCACACCACCACCTCCAGGCCGCCCGCCTTGAGGACATCGATCAGCTTGATGATCGGCTTCCACAGCAGCGGCTCGCCGCCGGCGAGGAACACCCGGCCCACGGGCGAGTCGTGAAGCGTCTCGGCGAAGGTCAGCACGTCGGCGGTGGTCAGGTCGTTCGGCGACAGGTGGGAGAGCACCCCGGGGACGGTGGGCATCTGCTCGCGGTGCTCACTGATCGTCCCGAAGTAGCAGTACAGGCAGCCGTGGGAGGCGCAGTGCGAGCGCAGCCCCCACAGCAGGCTGATCGGCTTCACGGGTGGCTCCTTCCGGGGTCGTGGCGGCCGCGGTGCGGCACGCTTCGGTGATGGACTCGACGGCCTGGTCCTCGCCGAGGACGCGTCGGTCGAGCACGAGGTACTGCTCGGGCCGGTCGGCGGCGAGCAGGTGGTAGAGGCGGCCGGCGCGGGCCATCAGCGCCCGCTCGTCGGCGCAGGCCGGCTGGCCGGTGCGCTCCTCGAACCGGGCCAGGCACACCGCGGGGTCGTCGGTGAGCAGCACGGTGGTGGTGGGCGCGGGTCGCCAGGCGGTGATGATCTGTTCGATGGCCAGGGCCTGCTGCAGCGCCCAGGTATCGGTGGCGTTGGCCGCCTCGGCGAGCACGGCGGCCTGGTAGACGGCGACCGAGGCGGGGCCGCGGTCCTCCAGCACCACCCGGCCGGCGGCTACTGGCGCCAACGCCTCCCAGCGGTGGACCTGGAGCGCGGCCAGCAGCAGCGTCTCGGTGTGCGGGTGCCCGGTGCGCAGGAACCGGTCGCCGCCGTGCAGCGCGGCGATCACCTGGCCGGGCAGGCCCGTGGGCGGGGAGTCGGGCAGCTCGACCAGCGCCGCGCACCGCTCCCCCAGGACGGCTGCGGCCCGGCGGCCGAGGTGGCTTTTGCCGACCCCGTTCACCCCTTCCAGCGCCACCCAGGTGGTCACCGGCCGGCTCCCGTCATCGCCGCCGCACGGCGCAGCCGCTCGGCGAGCGGCGCGTCGCGGGCGAGGGCGGGGAGCAGGTACTCGGTGGCGGTGCGCGCGCCGTGGGCGCACTCCGCGCACCGTCATGCACTGGTGCTCGCCCACCGCCCAAACCGCGACCGCCTGGCTGCCCGTCAGCCGGGCGATCTCTTCGGCGACCTGGGCGGTGAGGCGCTCCTGCAGCTGCAGGGCGTGGGCCTGCTGCTCGACGATCCGCACGATCTTCGACAGGCCCAGCACCTGCCCGGCGGGGCGGTAGGCGACGGACACCTCGACCGTGAAGGGAAGCAGGTGGTGCTCGCACATGCTGGCGGTGCGGATGCCGCCGACGGCGACGCAGTCCTCGCCCTGCACGGTGTGCTCGAAGACGGTGCCGGTGGCGCCCGGCTCGTGGCCGAGGAACTCGGCCCAGAACCGGGCGACGCGGGCGGGCGTCTCCAGCAGGCCGGGCCGGTCGACGTCCTGGCCGAGCGCGCGCAGCAGCTGGCGCACGCAGTCCTCGACCGCCGCGGTGTCGACCGGACCGGCGGCCGCCCGGGAAGCGGCCGGCGGGGCGGGAATGGTCAGGGTGTGGGACACGGGGTCCTCCTCTTGTCCGTGGGAAGGAGCGACGGGGCCGCGCGGTGCGCCCGCGCGGCGCGGCGGCGGTGCTCGAGTGGGCGGCGCTACAGGCCCAGGGCGTTCAGCAGAGCGCGGGCGGACTTCTCGGGGGTGAACCGGGCGACCTGCTCGGGCGCCGCGGTACTCGCCCGCCGGTAGCCGTCCGGGTCGGCCAGCAGGTCGCCGAGGGCCGACCACAGGGCCTGCGGGCCGGCGTCCAGCGGGACGGTGCGTCCGGCCGCTCGGGCCAGACGCGGCACGTTGCCGAGATCGAAGCCGACCACCGGGGTACCGACGGACAGGGCCTCTGCCGCGGTGAAGCAGAACGTCTCCGGCACGCGGGTGGAGATGATGGTGGCCGCTGCACCGGCGAAGAAGCCGGGCACCTCGGCCCAGCCAAGCGCCGGTAGGACCGACACGATGTCCGGGCGCCGGGCCGCAACTGCCCGGCAGGCAGCGAGGGTCTGGGCCTGTCCGCCGGGCTGGAGCTCGAAGCCGGCCTCGGCGAGGACCAGTTCGACGGGCCGGCCCCAGCCGTCGGGCAGGGCGTGAAGGAGTTCGGCGAGTCCCTTGGCCGGGTCGGCACGCGAGACGATGCGCACGGGCCCGGCCTCCCGCAGCTTCTCCCGCTCTCCGGAGGGCGTGGGCGCAAGGAGGGTGTGCAGGGCGTTGGGCACGGTCACCCAGCGGGTGGTGTCCAGACCCGCCGCGGCACCACTGACCGCGAGGTAGTCGCTGGCGGGGCAGATGACGTCGGCCGCAGCTAGTGCGCGCTGCCACCGGTCCTCACCGCCGGGCCGGATCTTGTGGACCATCAGGGCCGTGGTGACACCGTCGGGCACCGGGTCGAGATAGCCCAAGCCCCACAGAGTGTCGCCCCAGCAGACGGCGTCCACCCGGCAGTCGGTGAGGATGCCACGGACTTCCTCCACCACCGGGCGGGGGTCGGCGAGGGCGGCGAGCACGTCGGCGTTGGTCGCCGGCTGCGGCAGGCTGACACTCTTCAGCCGGATCACACCCGGCTCGAGCCGGTGCGGGGCGGGGCCGGCCGCCAGGACCAGCGGCGTGTGTCCCAGCCGGCGCAGGCCCTCCACCAGGGCCCCGATGGACCGGTCAATCCCCGACGGCTGGTCCAGCCGGTAGGACAGCAGGCACAACGCGACCGTGCTCACGCGCCCTCCCCCGACCGCGCCGCGGCGCTCTCCCACGGGAAGGTGACCCAGCACCGCACCGTCTCCCCGATCGAGGTCACCGCCTGGGCCGGTGGCCGGTCACCGGCCCAGTTCGCCGTGTTGACCACCAGCACCGCGCTGCGCACCCGAGCCGCACCGGCCTGCTCGATGAGGTGCGCTGCGGCGGCGAGGGTTTCGCCGGTGCCGGCCACGTCGTCGACCACTAGGACGTCCCGTCCGGCGACGTCTCCCAGCGAGGCGCTGTTGCGGGTCACCGGCCGGGCGGTCTTCGCCGCGTTGGTGGAGTCGTCAACGGTGTGGGTGATCTCCAGCGCGCGCACGTCGCGGACGCCGAGCCGGTGCGCGAGGATCACGGCGGGGATCAGGCCGCCGCGCACCACGCCGACAACCGTCTGCGGGAGAGGGCCCGGCCGCAGGGCGCGGGCGATCCGTTCGGTCTGATCGGCGATGTCGTCCCATGTCAGATCCTTGGTGGCGACGTCAGCGGCCACGTTCGTCCTCCCAGATGAGGGTGTGCAGGCGCCCGGAGACGTTCCAGCCGCGTTCGATCGCGGGGCCGGTGATGGCGCGCAGGCCGGCGATGACGGCCGCGGCCGTGGTGGCCTGCGGCATGACCCACACCTGCTCCAAGCCGTGCTCGTCCTGGAGGGCGGCGACTTCCTCAACGTCGGCGGGGGTGTCGAGGACGAACTTGAACACCGCCCGGCCGGTCGCCTGGAACGCCTCGAGTACGGCGGGCTTGATCCGGCGTGAGGCCGGCATGCCCATGTGCGCGAGCTTCGGCGAGACGACGTAGAGCGAGACGTGCTGGTCGAATGTGGGATCGGGGGCGATCGTGCCGTTGGTCTCGATCTCGATGCGGCGCCCGGCGCCGGTGAGGCGGTCGGCGGTGGGAAGGAGCTGGGTCTGCTGCATCATCGGCTCGCCGCCGGTGATGATTACCAGCTTTGTCGGGTGCCTGAGAAGTTCGGCGGCGACGTCCTCGGCCGACACGCGGCTGGTCTGCTCCACGCGGGAGTAGCGCTTCCAGTCCCACGAGTACGGGGTGTCACAGGAGTCGCAGGCCAGATTGCAGTCGCCCAGGCGTAGAAACGACGCGAGCTGTCCGGCTGATGGGCCCTCGCCCTGGATCGTGGGGCCGAACACCTCGCACACCAGCACATCCCGCGGCCGACTCCGGCTCAGGGTCACATCCGTCGTGGTCATGCGGGCACCAGCGCGTCCGGGGTGAACTCGGCCCAGGTGCTCTCCGTCTCCGACACCCGGACCGCGAACGACCGGCCCTGCGCGTCCGCCAAGCCGCGGCTGGCCAGCCACCCGGCAAGGTACGCGGCCAGGTGCTCCGACGTCGGGTTGACGCCGACGACCCGGTTGAGGACCTTCCCCTCGAACCCGGATGCCAGCAAATCGCGCAGCTCGCCGGGAACGGGCAGCAGCCGGTCGCCGCCCGGTCCGGACGACAGGGTGACGAGGTAGGCGTGGCCGTGCTCCCGGCCGCACTTGTGCCCGTCCGGCAGGCCGTCGAGCCAGTGCCGGGCGCTGAACTGGACGCTGTGTGCGTCGTCGGCGCGCTGGAGCCGGCCGGTGAGGACGCGGATCATGTGCAGGCGGTCGCGGGCGCCGTCGGGCAGGTTCGCCGCCGCCCATGCGTGCAGGTGCTCCGCGATGCCCTGGTCGCTGGTGTCGGCGAGCACCTGGTCAAGGTCGCGGTGGTCGAGGGCTGTGTCGATGTGGGTGCGGAATGCGGCCAGGTCACCGAAGTCCGTGACGAACCCGGCCCCGGAGAGCTCACGCGCCGTCAGCAATAGCTCTGCGGTGATCAGGCCGCTCTCATCGACACCGCGCACGGTGCGGGCGGCATCGAAGCCGACGAGCTTGCCGATGGTGTAGGTGCCGACCAGGCGCGGCTCCCGAGAGCATGTGCCCGCCTGCGGCGAGGGGCGGAGCAGGGATTCGGGGTTCGGCATCGTGCCCCCTTCTGGACTGGCGGCCAACTGGCCCGCTGTCGTTGCGTTCTGTGCTGAAACGAGCACACACCGCCAGCGAGGCAGGGACAATGGAGCCGGGCGATCCAAGAGCGATCCCAAATCCGAGGAGCGTCGCGATGTCCGAGCGACTGCGGAACGGTATGAGAGAGGCACGCCGAGACTCCGGCCTGTCCTGGGAGCGCTTCGCCCGGGAGGTGGGCTTCAGCCCGGCGTATCTGCGCAACGTGGAGAACGGGAACCGAGCGGTGACCGCCGACGTGGCCGCCGCCTACGACCGGGTTCTGCGCTCGGGTGGCAGATTCGCCCGGACACTGGCGGCTGACGGGCCGTCGACCACAGGCTGGGGCGAGGACGGAGCTGCCCTGGCCGTCATGGCGGAACTGGTGGATGGGAGAAGAGTGGATCGCAGGAGCTTCGTCACCGCCGGTGTCGCACTGTCGGCCACGGCCGGGAACTGGGTGAAGGCCCTCGGCCGAACCCGCCCCGGCCATCCCGCCCCGGCCGGCGGCGGGCTGGGGCTGCTCGCGAACATCGAACACCGCCTGGACCACCTACGCCGGGTCGACGACGAACTCGGAAGCGGTGAGGTCCGCAAACAAGCGGCCGGCGAGCTGTCCCTTGCGGTGACCCTGCTCAAGACGCGCCGCTACCCCGGAGACGCCTCCACCCGTCTGTACCGGATCGCCTCAGAAGCCGCCCGACAGGTGGCGTGGTGCAGCTTCGACCAGGGACGCCCCGGCACCGCGCAACGCTATTTCGACGCCTCCCTGCGGGCCTCCGCCGAAGCCGGCGACGTCATCGGCGGCGCTTACGCGCTCTCCTTCGCGGCCGTGCAGTGCTACTCCACGCCCGGCCAGGCCGACCGCGCGGTGGCGCTCCTCGACGCGGCCCGGGCCGCGGTCCGGGAACGGGGCACCCCGCGGATGGAGGCCATGCTCGCCGCCCGCACCGCCCGAGCGCTGTCGAAGACCGGGGCGAAGACGGCAACAGGGCACCAGCTCCACCTGGCGCACGCAGCCCTGGACAAGGGGCCCCGGGACGACGACCCCGACTTCCTGTACTGGGTGACCTACGGCGAGATCGAGATGATCGCCGGGTCCTCAGCACTCGACCTCGGCGACCCGGCCGAGGCGCTGCGCCGCTTCGAGGCTGGCATGCGGGCATACCCCGGGGACGAGGAGTTCCCCCGCAGTCACGCCATCTACCTGTCCCGTGCTGCGGAGGCCCATCTCGCGCAGGACGACCTCGACGCGGCCGTCGCCGCCGGCCGCCGCGCGGCCGTCTGCCTCGGGTCCGTCGACTCCGCCCGGTCGGCCTCCCAGCTCAAGGGCCTGCGCGACAAGCTTGCCCCGCACACCGCCTACCGCCCCGTCCGCGACTTCCTAGAAGAGGCCGGGTAGGCGCAGCAACTCGCGCAGCCGGCGGGCCACCACCTTCTCGTCCAGGCCGAGCACCGGGGTGATGCCGAGCTCGGCTGCGGTGGCCAGGTTCTGCTCGCTGTCGTCGACGAACAGGCACTCCTCGGCCGACACGCCGAGCCTGTCCAGCACGAGGCGGAAGATCGCCGGGTCCGGCTTGCGCAGACCAACCTCGGCCGACAGCACCACCTCGTCGAACGAGCCGGCGAGGTCGAACCCGGCGTAGGGGTCATAGGGCTCTCGCCCCAGGCTGTTCGACAGCACCGCCGTCCTGACCCCGGCGGCACGGGCCTGCCGCGCGACCTCGATAACCGGGTAAGCCGGGAAGGCATCGTGCAGGTACCGGGCCATCAGATTGTCCGGCGCCACATCCATCAGGGCTGCGAACCCGTTGTTCCAGTCGGTCTGGGAGATGCTGGCCAGTTCGAGCTGACGGAAAAGCTCCTGCCCTCGAGGGTCGGCCCAGGCACGAAGGAAGGTCCCGCTGGCAATCCCTTCCCGGCCCTCGAACGCGGAGATCACTTCGACCATGTTGAAGGTCAAGACGCCGAAGAAGTCGAGGACCAGACCACGGTAGGCGCACGCTCCAGCTTTCCTCATCCCCAGAGCTTACGGCGCAACGTGAAGTTCCGGGCGTGCTCGGGCGATCCGAGGGACGACGCGTTGGGCAGTTGCCACTCTGCGGGTATCGGGTAGTTATCTCGTCTCGCTCAGCGACGCTGGGAGAAGCCCGCCCTATCTGGTTCTACGGAGCAGCCCCATGAACCCTCGACAGATGAAGCCATGAAGCGGCGCCTGGCCCTCAAGGCCCTCCTCGCCGGTGGACTGTCCGCCACTGCACTCGGCAAGCTCGCCGACGAGCGCCACACGCTGGACGCCGCCCTGGCCGGCTGCACTACGCCTACCGACCTCGACTACTGGGAGCAGGTGGCCGACCGCTACTCGCTCGGCTACGGGGGTCAGGCCCCCGCCGCCCGGCTCGGCGTCCTCGCCGTCGATGTCGCGGAACTGCGGACCCTGCTGGGCCAGCCCCAGACCACGATGGACCGTGGCCGTTTGTGCCGGACGGTCGGTCAGCTGTCGGGGAAGGCATGAAGTCTGCCGTGGTCGAAGCACCAGGCGTAGGTGAACGACGTGGTGGGCACGCGGGGGACCTCCTGCACGGCCGGGGCGGAAGCGGGTGCGACACCGTCCCCGACGTCGGCGGGGACGCTCGGCCCCAGCATGCCACCGGGGAGCGGGCCGACCCAGCCCCCTGCGCACGACACCGGGGCCACACCCACACCCACGGCCGCCGCTGCCCGCGGCGCCCCGGCGCAGCGCCGCACCCCCGCCAACAGCCCTCCGCCCGCTGGCGCGCCCGGCCGGGATCGTGTGTGGTGCCAGCCGGATGTCCGCACAGCGCTCCGGCGCGCTCCTGTCCTTCCCGGCCTCCGCCCCGGGCCTGCGCGGGCTGTTCCGTTCGAGTGCCCGCTGCGCCCCGCCGCTGGTCACCGGTTGCCGTCCTTGCCGGGCCTCGCCCGGTGCTCATCCGTAGCCGCCCTCCCCGGGGGTGGTTCGGCACGCCGTTCCCGGCCTGCTGCTGGGCCCCGTCCCGCCGCTTCCCCGGTCGTCTGCTGCTGGCCCCGATGTCTTCGTCGGCCAGGCCCCCCGGGGGCCCGTTTCGCCGTACATCGGACGCCGCTGTGCCCGCCCGTCGTCGGGCCCCGGGTTCCGGCGTCGCGACCGCGCCGCCGGTGCCCGCTTCGGTGCCGCTGCAGGGGGACCGGATACCCCGCCGTCCCCGTCCGGCGTCGTCCCCGCCGGCCACGGTGCGGACAGCCGCCGGTGCCCGCTTCGGTGCCGCTGCAGGGGGACCGGATACCCCGCCGTCCCCGTCCGGCGTCGTCCCCGCCGGCCACGGTGCGGACAGCCGCCGGTGCCCGCTTCTGGATGCCGTCCAGGCTGCTGGATTCTGCCTTCCCGCCACCAGCCCGGGACGGCTTCGCCCCGGGGGCCGCAGACCCGTTCCAGGGCCGCGCCCGCCCTGCGCTGTGCCCGCCCTGCGCTGTGCCCGCCCTGCGCTGCGCCCGCCCTGCGCTGCGCCCGCCCTGCGCTGCGCCCGCCCTGCGCTGCGCCCGCCCTGTGCCGTGGTCGGTGGCGGGTGACTGCAGCCGCTGGGCGCCATGGTGGGCGCGGCGACCAGGGGAAAGGCAGGGCTCCGGTGTCGGCCTGGATGCGGTCCCCGCCGCGTCGCATGGCTGTGACGATCGGCGCGATCCCCCCGGGATCGGGTGTGTGTGTCAGCTCCAGAAGTCGTTGCCGGTCTCCAGATCCTCGACGCATTCGTCCAGGTCGGTGACCTTCTCACCGACGATCCTGAACATGATCCCGCCCATGGCGTCCAGCTGCTTGCCGCCTCGTTCGGCGGTGGCGCGGTGCACCGACATCACGTGGCCCCGGCCGTCGATGAACAGGTGTTGCAGCTCGACCTTGAAGGATCCGGCACTCTCGGTGCCGAGCCTTCGGTAGTACTCCAAGACCGCGTTCAGCCCCTTGTGGTCGCCGGAAAGGACGTGGCTGCCGGGAACGTGGTGAGTCACGTCCTTGGCGAGGATCTCGGACAGGGTGGTCATGTCCCCGCGGGAGAACGCCTCGTATCCCTTGCGTACCAGCGCGACGTGCGGGTGCTCGGTCATGACGGATCACCTCTCTGGCCTCAACTCCTTGCCTCCAGCCTGTCACTGCCCCGGTGACACGACGACCCGGCAGCGCCCGGCCCGGGCACCCGGTCAGCTGCCCTTCATCGCCACCTCGCCCTCCTGCAGGCGCACATGGGCCGGCCGGCCAGGCGTGGAGGCGGACCAGCGGGACCTGCCGGCGGCGACCGGCATCGAGAAGGACCTGGCCCGCTGGCGCACTCTGGCCTGTGAACGGTGGGGTCCGTGGCCGTCGCCGTGGTGCGCTCCGGCACGGCATGTGCGGTCCGCTGCTGGGCCCCGGTCCGGTCCCGGCCTGGGGGCGGCCGTCGCCTTCCGACCGGGCCTGCCCGTGATGCCCGTTGCCGTGCCAGTGGGAGTGCCGCTGCGCCTTCGTACCGCCCTCCCGGGGCGCCCGCCGTCGTACCGCCGTGTCGGCCCGGCCACCGGCGTGTTGTCGGCACGGGGGACTGTGGCGGTCGGCCGGGCTGTGTCGCTGTGCAGGAGGCGGTCGAGATTTCCGGGCCTTGTGGTCGGGCGGGGTGGTTCGTCGGTGGTGGCGCTCAGGCTGGTGTCGCGGAGTTCGGCGGCGGGGGCGCCGACCCCGGGGACCGGCCCACCCCGGGTCCGACCGGTCCGGGGGCGCCGTAGGCGGACCGCCCGAGCGGCCCCGCGGGCCCACATAGGGCCCTCAGGCCCGGGCCCCGGCCCCACCCGCCGCGGCCGCGGCTGGCTCCTGTACCGCTTGTCCCCGCCCGCCGCGGCGTCCCGGGGGGTGTCCTGGGACAGACCCCGGTCGTTGGCGAAGACGACGGACGCCCCTCGAACCCCCTGCGGGGACCGTTCCGGCTGCGCCCCACGGGTTCCCGCCCGGCCGCTTCACCCCCCGGGTGCCCCGGCCCGCGGCCCGCGCGCAGCCTGTGGGGGCGGCCCGGGGGCCGTACACATCCCGGACTGCCCCCGAGCACCTTGGCCGGTGGTCGGTGCTGCGCCGGTCCCGCTCGGTCCCACTCGGTGTCGTCGCGCCCCGGCGGACCGGTTGGGGCTGACGTCGTGACACCAGGGCGCTGCTCCCTGCCTGCCCGCAGTCAGGGCAGCGGCACGGTGCCCGGTGGTGCGGCGCCTCACCTGCCGCCGCCCCTGCCGCTCCTGCCCGGTCCTGCTGTCGCTGGCAGGGGCTGGCTCGCCGGTCTGCTTGACCGCCCGTTGCGGTCTGCCGGGGGCTTCGTTCCGCAGCCGAAGCGGTGGGTGGTCGAGCAGGTCAACGGCACCCTCATGCTCCACCGGCGCCTTGCCCACGATGACGACCACCGACCCGACAATGCCGCCTCCCGCGTCTACTGGGCGGCCACCGCCGGCGTACTCCGTCGCCTCACCACCCCCGGCCTCGTCTGGCGCGGCACGGTCGGGCCGGCCGTATGGGCGTCGCCGAACTGCTCCGGCTGCTGCGGGCCGGACACGACGAGATCGCCGCACGCGCCGACGGCCTGGGAGAGCAGATCGAGCAACTCGCCACTGTCCTCGCCGAGGTCGAGGCCTGCCTTGCCGAGACCGTCACCACCTGCAACGTTGTGCAGTCAGACCCCGTTGTGCAGTCAGACCCCTATCATTCAGGGCGCGCAGACGGCGTAGGCGGTCACGCCCTCCGCTCCGGCGACCTGCCAGCCGGTGGCGGGTGAGCCACCCTGCGGCCCGCTGAGGGTCACCGAGCCCTGCGCGCCCGCGAATCCGCCGCCCACCGCGAACGTGCCCACGGGGCATGAGGCGATTGCGCTTCCGTCGCTCGATCCGTCATCCGCGTCGGCAGCGGTGACGACCTGGCTCTGCGCACCAGAGGCCGGTCCCTGGGCGCCGACACCGCCCTGCACGCCTTGGACGCCCTGCGAGCCCTGGGCGCCCGTGACGCCCTGAACGCCCTGTGGACCCTGGGCGCCGATGTCGCCCTGGAAGCCCTGTGGACCCTGGGCGCCGATGTCGCCCTGGAAGCCCTGCGGACCCTGGGCGCCGATGTCGCCCTGGAAGCCCTGTGGACCCTGGGCGCCGATGTCGCCCTGAACGCCCTGTGGACCCTGGGCGCCGATGTCGCCCTGAACGCCCTGTGGACCCTGGGCGCCGATGTCGCCCTGAACGCCCTGCGGACCCTGGGCGCCGATGTCGCCCTGAACGCCCTGCGGACCCTGGGCGCCGATGTCGCCCTGAACGCCCTGCGGACCCTGGGCGCCGATGTCACCCTGAACGCCCTGTGGACCCTGGGCGCCGATGTCACCCTGAACGCCCTGTGGACCCTGGGCGCCGATGTCGCCCTGAACGCCCTGCGAGCCCTGGGCGCCGATGTCGCCCTGAACGCCCTGCGAGCCCTGGGCGCCGATGTCGCCCTGAACGCCCTGCGGACCCTGGGCGCCGATGTCGCCCTGAACGCCCTGCGGACCCTGGGCGCCGATGTCGCCCTGAACGCCCTGCGAGCCCTGGGCGCCGATGTCACCCTGAACGCCCTGCGGACCCTGGGCGCCGATGTCACCCTGAACGCCCTGCCAGCCCTGCGGACCCTGCGTGCCCTGTGGACCCTGCGCGCCGACGTCACCCTGCGCGCCCTGCGGACCCTGCGGGCCCTGTGGAGCGTTCCAGTCGTGGTGGTGGTGAGTCCACCCTTCCTGTTCGACGTCGTCTGCGATGTCGTCCGGGTCGCCGCTGTCGTCCGCTTCGCCTTGACCCTGCCACTGCGGGGGGTCGTCCGACGGTGAGTCATCGTCGATGTCGGTGGGGCGACTGTGCTGCCCGGGGTCGTCGGGGCCGTTGCCGACGGACGCGGGCTGTGTTCGGGGCTCGAAGTCGGCACTGACGGCGCCGTTTGGTCCCGGGACCCCGAGTGGTGCCGTGTGAGCGAGCGCGGGGGTCGATGAGCCCACGTTCACGGCTGCGGCGAGGACGCCGGCCGAGACCACGGTGATCGTTCTGATCCTGGATATGCGAAGCGAATTGCGGTTCACGCGAGGACCTTCCTGCCCATGAGATCAGCAGACACGCGGGTGGGCGCCGGACGGCAAAGGGCGCATGTGCGTGCTGCGCCGCCCCTCGGACGGCATCGGTGTGTGCCCAGAGGAACATGATTTCGTCACCGTTTCAGTCTCAACGGCGGAGTTCGTGTGGCCGTCCATGCCGTGGAGCGACAAGCATCGTGCCTGGTGGGGCTGTTGATCGGCGGGAATTCGGTTCGGTGGAAGTCCCGTGACCTGATTGAGTGAGGCGATCGAGGGTGATCGCTGAAATTCCCCATCATCGCGTTCAGGCGCGGGCCGGGCCTGCTCGCACAATTCCCCATCACCATCACCATCACCATCCCCGGCTGCTGGCCAGGGCGGTGTCGTTTTCGCGGAGTGTCCGGTTTGGTCACGTGATGTCCAGGGTGGTGAGAGTCCGGTGGGCGTCGCGGGCGTCGGGGGCGTGGCGGCGGAGGCCGGCGGCGATGTTGCGGTGGTCGGTGAGGCGGAGTGCGCCGGTGGCGAGGTTCCGCAGCGTGGCCATGGCGTGGGGCGCGGTGCCGGGGCGGACGCGGGAGGCGTCTTCACCGTGGGTCATGTCCCTGGCGTGGTGGATCTTGTTCTCGATTCCCCGGTGCTCACGGACGTGCTGGGCGATTTCGGCCGGTTCGGCCTGTCTGACGGTCAGGCTGGTGGCGGCGTGGACGCGTTCGATGCTGTTCTGGCCGGTGGTGGCGGTCCGGCGACGGCGCGCGATCTGAATGGCCCGGGAGGCGTGGGGGAAGTCGATTCCGCGGATGGCGGTGCGGGTCTTGACGCGGCGGATCTCGTCGGGGCCGTGGGCGGTGGCGCGGGTGCGCTGCTGCATGGGGACGTCACGCCGGGGCAGGCGCTTGTGCGTGTGGTGCGAGGTCGGGTGGTTGCCCTTGATCGGGGCGATGACGTGCGCGTTCTTCTCTTCGGCGGGGAATCTCGCGTGGATGTGCCGGGTGTGCGGGGCGGCGAGGGTGACCACTGTCCCGGCCGGGTCGAGCGGGGTGGGCAACGGTTGGAACACTCTGATCTCGTTGCCCTTCGCCTCCGCCTCCCGCTGGGCCGGTACCGGGCCGGCGGTGTTCATCGCGGCCGACGACTGGACCTGGGTGCCGTCGGCGCGGACCGCCCCGCGCACGGTCTTGCCGTCCACGGCCACAGCTGGTCGGGGCTGTTCAGCGGGGCGCGGTCGGTGGGCCAGGCTCCGATCGCGGCGTCGAGCGCATCGCCGTCGACTCGCTGGAGCACGCGCCGGACGGTGGCCCCCCGCGGGGCAGCGGGGCCGGTGTCCGGGTCTCGCAGGCCTCCACCGGGACGAAGCAGCGGCTTGGGAGGTGCGTCGGCAGCCCACTTCGTGATCGCGGCCAAGGACCGGGCTCCGGCCGGGACCGCGCAGGCGGCCAAGGCCGGGACGGATACCGGCGTGTGGCGCCTTTCCTGGGTACGACGGGGATCCGGGACGGCCGCCGGCCGGGCTGACAGGCCCGGCGGGTCCGCTGCTGACGGCGCTGCGGTGACGGAAAGTTGGCCCACTCCGGCAGGGACGGGCGATGAGGAGAGCGCAGGCACGGTCTTGCGTTGCGGTGATCAGGGGCTCGACACCTCGTGATCACTCGGAAGCCGTGCCTGCTTGCGTTCCACGGCCTACACCGTCCTCGAAACACCCGGGCTGCTCGAACCTCCACGAATCGGGTCACTTCGCGAGCATGACGTGGCCCTGGTCCGGGCCCGGCACGGTCCATGTGGCCTTCGTCGTCGACGTGTTCTCCCAAAGGACCGTCGGCCGGCGGGCAGCCGGCCGCACGCGCACCGGACGCTCGCGATGGAATCCGGCACCCGGGGCTGCCTGGAGCGACGCATCGCCGAAGGCGGGAGCCGCCGCGACATCGTCCGCCGCCTTTGAGCACCGGATCGCACGCGAGACCACGCGGGTCGTCGTCCCCACCGACACGGCAGCCGACAACCCCCGCCCCAGGGAGCTGCTGCCTGACGTCCACGTAGGTATCGACGCCGAGCGGGCTGCCCAGTTGAGGCACCCGGCGCCATCACACTCTGAAGTCGTCAGTGCACTAAAAGTTGCGACATGCAGGGTGCCGGTCGAGCCTGGCAGAGCGGACGCCGGCCATCGGCGTCCCTCAACACCCCATAGCCAGAAAGAAATTGCATCATGCGATTCAGCTCTGTTCTTCGCGCTGCCGGCGTCGCCTCCGTCATCGCTGCCCAAGCCTTCGTCGCGGCGCCCAGCTGGGCGCAGGCCCCGGTTCCGACCCCGTCCTCGCTCGCGATCGCCGGTGCGCAGATCTCCGCTGTCGACCCCACCGAGCTCGATGTCGACCTCACGGTCACCTGCCCCGTCGGGGAGCAGCACCCCGTCTTCGTCACTGCGCGGCAGGACGGTTCGGCCGTGCCCGTGTGGGGCTGGGCGGTCGCGGACGTGACCTGCACCGGCGCGCCGCAGACGGTGACCGCCACGCTGACCGCCGAACCGACGGCCCCGGTCGCCGCCACCTGGCAGGCAGGACTGGTCGACGTGTTCGCGGTGCTCGCATGCAGTCCCGCCGCTGAGGCGCATGCGCAGATCACTCTCGTCTGACGCCTGCCTCCCGCGGCCGCTCCCACTGAAGAGTGGGAACGCGGCCGCGGGATCCGCACGCCGCGAGCCGAAGCGGGGGTCGGTGTCCCACCGCCTGTTCAAGGAGCCCCGCGGCGTCCCCATCGGCAACTGCCCCGACGCCCGGACCCGCGCCATGCTCCTGCGCGGGGCGTACGCGCGCTCGGCGAACGGGCCGAGCCCGAACGCTGGTGCGGCCGCCGGCACGTCACCCTCGGTCCGCCTGGGTCCGCGCCCCGACGAGGGCCGTCCTCGCCCTCAACACCGCCTGGCGAGGGCTTCGTTGCGAAGACCTCCGTGCAGCACGTGTCGGGGAGCAGGGCGGTGTCGTTCTCGCGGAGTGTCCGGTTTGATCACGTGATGTCCGGTTGGAACACTCTGATCTGGCTGCCCTTCGCCTCCACCTCCCGCTGGGCCGGTACCAGGCCGGCGGTGTTCATCGCGGCCGACAACTGGACCTGGGTGCCGTCGGCGCGGACCGCCCCGTGCACTCGTCGACGAGAAGAACGCGTACTTCATCGCGCTGATCAGGGGCAACCACCCGACCTTGCACCACGCGCTGAAGTGCCTGCCCTGGCGTGACGTCCCCGTGCGGCAGCGCACCCGCGCCACCGCCCATCGAAACACCCGGGCTGCTCAAACCCCCACGAGTCAGGTCACTTCGCGAGCATGACGTAGCCCAGGGCCGCTGGCCCTTGACGGGGTGTCAGGGTCTTGGAGTTGCTGGCTTGTTGTCCGCTCTTCGGGCCGCGAGCGGTCCGGGGAGGGGAAATCTCGTGGCGTGGCCGGCGGCGGTGGGTGGCCGGTCGCTGGGCGGGGTCGGTGCCGCCGCGGGGTCGGTGCCGCCGTGCGTTCGATGGCGCGGTGCGTTCGATGGCGCGGTGGTCGCGGCCGGTGGTGTGGCGTTCGGCGGGGCTGCCGGTCAGATGGCGGGTGCCTGGATGCGGGTGTGGGTGAGGCTGTTGCTGGTGCCGCCGGGGGTGGTGACGGTGACCTGGACCGGTCCCGCGCTTCCGGCGGGTGCGACGGCGTTGATCTGGGTGGCGGAGACGGGGGTGAAGGAGGTGGCGGCGGTGCTGCCGAAGGTGACCGCGGTGGCGTTGGTCAGGTTGGTGCCGACCAGCGTCACCGTGATGCCGCCGGCCAGCGGCCCCTGGACCGGGTTGATGGAGGTGAGCGTCGGCGCCGCCAGGTAGGTGTAGGGCTGGCCGTTGCTGGTGCCGCCGGGGGTGGTGGCTGTGACGTTGACCGTGCCGGTGCCCGCGGGGGCGGTGGCGTTGATCTGGGTGGCGGACACCACCGTGAAGGAGGTGGCGGCGGTGCTGCCGAAGGTGACCGTGGTGGCGTTGGTCAGGTTGGTGCCGACGAGTGTCACGGCGGTTCCGGCCGCGGTCGGTCCCTGGCTCGGGGTGACGGAGGTGAGCGTCGGGGCGTTCAGGAAGAAGTACGCCAGGCCGTTGCTGGTGCCGCCGGGGGTGGTGACCTTGATCTGGACCGGTCCGGCGGTTCCCGGTGGTGCGACGGCGTTGATCTGGGTGGCGGACACCACGCTGAAGGATGCGGCCGCGGCCGTGCCGAAGGCGACGGCGGTGGCGTTGCTGAAGTTGGTGCCGGCGAGCGTCACGGCGGTTCCGCCCGCGGTCGGTCCCTGGCTCGGGGTGACGGAGGTGAGCGTCGGCGCACTGGTGTAGTAGTACGCGAGGCCTCCGCTGGTGCCGCCGGGGGAGGTGACCGAGACCTGGACCGGTCCGGCGGTTCCCGGTGGTGCGACGGCGGTGATCTGCGTGGCGGACACCACCGTGAAGGAGGTTGCGGGGGATGTGCCGAAGGCGACGGCGGTGACGCTCGTCAGGTTGGTGCCGGTCAGAGTCACCTGGGCCCCGCCCGCCGTCGGTCCCTGGATCGGCGTCACGGCATTGAGGCTCGGGCTCGGTACGTAGGTGAAGGGCACGCCGTTGCTGGTGCCGCCGGGTGTCGTGACCGTGATGGCGACCGTGCCGCTGCCGGTGGGAGCG
The DNA here is from genome assembly GCA_002300355.1 of Streptomyces sp. TLI_235. NCBI lineage: Bacteria > Bacillati > Actinomycetota > Actinomycetes > Kitasatosporales > Streptomycetaceae > Streptomyces > Streptomyces sp. TLI_235. The sequence continues at coordinate 314,385 of NSGV01000003.1, read as the reverse complement.
AGGGCGCTGATCTGGGTACTGGAGATCACCGAGAACGAGACGGCGGGGGTGCCGCCGAAGCTCACGCCGCTCGCCGCGAGGAGGTTCGTGCCGGTCAGGACCACCGACCCGCCCGGTCCCTGGCTCGGGGTGACGGCGGTCAGGGTCGGCGCGTTGAGGAGGAAGAACGCGAGGCCGTTGCTGGTGCCCCCCGCAGTGGTGACCGTGGTCTGCACCGGTCCGGCGGGGCCGGGGGGTGCGGTGGCGGTGATCTGGGAGGGGGAGACGACGGTGTACGAGGTTGCCGGGGTGCTGCCGAACGTGACCGCGCTCGCCCCGGTGAGGTTGGTGCCGGTCAGGGTCACGATCGTGCCGCCCCCGGTCGTTCCCTGGATCGGCGTCAGGGAGGAGAGGGCCGGCGCCGGGACGTAGGTGAAGGACAGGCCGTTGCTCGTCCCGTCGGCGGTGGTGACCTTGACCTGGACCGTGCCGCTTCCGGCGGGTGCGGTGGCGGTGATCTGGGAGGGGGAGACGACGGTGTACGAGGTTGCCGCGGTGCTGCCGAACGTGACCGCGCTCGCCCCGGTGAGGTTGGTGCCGGTCAGGGTCACGATCGTCCCGCCCCCGGCAGGTCCCTGGCCTGGTGTCAGGGATGAGAGCGTGGGCGGCGACGCCAGCAGGACGGTGGCGATGCTCGGCGCGGGCGAGGTTTCGGCTGCGGGACCGGACGACGGGTGCGGGTCCTTGGAGGTGCCCATGGCACGCCTTTCTGTGGGACGGGAGGTTCCTGGTCCGGCGCCGGCGCCCGGGCAGAGAGGTGCCTCTTCGCCCGGGCGCCGGCCACCGCACGCTCCGAGGGAGCGGGCCGGCCGGAGGGTGCGTCAGATGCCGGGGCCGGAGACGTAGGTGAAGCCGCCGACGGCGGTGGCGCTGCCGCCGGTGGTGGTGACCACCACGTCCTCCGCGCCGGCGGTCCCGGGCGGGGTCACGACCGACAGCGTGGTGTCGTTGACCACCGAGAACGGCGCCGCGGTGCCGCCGACGGTGACCGACTGGGTGGTGGAGAGGCTGGTGCCGGCGATGGTCACCGCGGTGCCGCCCGAGGTCGACCCGGAGGACGGAGTGATGGTGCTGACGGTCGGCGCGTCCACGTAGGTGTACGAGAAGCCGTTGTTCGTGCCGCCGACCGTGGTGACGCTGACGCTGACCGTGCCGGGGGACGTGCCGGCGGGCACGGTGACGCTGATCTGGCTGTCCGACGTGATGGTCGGGGTCGCGCTGTTGGCGCCGAACTGGACCGAGCTCGCGGTGGACAGCCCGGTACCGGTGATGGTGACGCTGTTCCCGCCCGCGGTGGGCCCGGAGGCGTCGCTGAGCGACGCCTTGAACGGGGCGCCGATGTAGTAGAACGAGAGCGGGTTGCTGGTCCCACCGGCGGTGGTGACCGTCACGCCGACCGTGCCGGAGCCGGACGGCGAGATGCAGGTGACCTGGGTGGGGGTGTTGGCGGTGATGGTGGCCGACTTGGTGCCGAACTTCACGGCGGTGGCGCCGGCCAGGTTGGTGCCGGTGATGGTCACCGTGGTCCCGCCTGCGGTGGATCCCTGGTTCGGGCTGATGGGCATGGTTGCCTCCAGAAGGCACTGGGTGGATCGGCGGATGCGGGCAGTCCGCGGCTGACAGCGCGGCACGGCGCTGGCCGGCGGACGTGCGCCGCGCTGCCGTGGACTTGGGCGTGCCCGGGTCCTGAAGTCCGGCGGCCCAACGGCAGCCCGGGCTCATGAGGTTCGGCCGACGTGGCCACGTCGACTCGCAGCGCAGGGGGATGCCGTGCGGGCAGGCCGCCCGATGACACGGACGGTTCCTTGAATCAGGCCGTCGAGCAGTGAGGTGGAGGTACTGATGAGGAGTACGCCGACCGAAACCGTCACGCCTCCGACACCAAGGACGGAGTGATCGGTTGGGGACGGACCCGCCGTACCGGCGAGCGGATCCACCCGTCCTGGACGGAAGGCCCGTCACGGCTCCTGCCCGGCAAGGCCGGCCCGTGGCCGAGGGCGCCCCGCTGCCGTTCCTGCGCGTGGATACGGACGGACCGTCCTTCGGGTACGTACAGTAACCCAGCCGCGATGGGCCACCGACAACCGTTCCGGCGGGCCACCACCCGAATGGCGGAGCGCCGGGAAACCGGCTGGCTCCCCCGGGGCTGCCATTCGACCCAACCGCCGGGTAACGGCGAAGGCGACCGGACACCCCGCGAATCGCCGCGATCGGCTGCCGACTGCCGCTCCGGGCCTGGTGGGAGCGGTCGGTCATGGGTGGAGAGCCCAAAGACGGAATGGCGTCCCTTCGACGCCATGAGGCGCTCACCCAATTTGTCCAGACGCGCCCGACACCAACTCGCCGGTCCAGCAGTACCATCGCCGGGTTGTCGTGGCGCCGGACGGGTTTCAGCAGCCCCTGAGCTTGATCTTTGACCTCGCGCGGCGAGATGGGCTTGGAGCGTGGGTTCGCGTTTGACGGTCTTGCCGACGTCGTGGCGGGGTGCCGGCTTGCGGTTCTTCGAACCCGGTGGCCGTCCTGGGCTTGGGAGGGTCTCGGCACTCTGGCTGGGGTGAGGACCTTCGCGCGGATGTTGCGGAACCCGCGGCGGACTCGAGCTGGAGTCAACTTCGTTGTGGACAGGGGGGATCTGAGCGGGTGCGGGTGGCCGCCCTCCGGGAACGGCGTGGACGGCACTCGCCCGCGCCCGCGTCCGACCAGCGGTGAGCTCCGGCAGCCGGTCTGCTGTCGTAGCTCGCTGTTCTCATGCCGCCGGATCATGCCCCGCACTCTCCGGCGGTCGCTGTCCTACAGGTAGGTGTAGGAGGCGCCGTTGCTGGTGCCGGCGGCCGTGGTCACCGTGATCTGGACGGTCCCGGTTCCGGGCGGGGCGACGGCCAGGACGGCGCCGTCGCCCAACGAGGTGAAGTTCGCGGCGGGGGTGCTGTCGAACAGGACCGACGTCGCGTCGGCCAGGCCGTGGCCGACGATGAGGACGGGCAGGCCGCCCGTGGCCGGGCCGACCGGCGGCACGAGCGCGAGGATGACCGGCGGGGCCGGTGGCTGGTAGGCGTAGCTGAGGCTGTTGCTGGTGCCGCTGCCGGTGACCACCGTGACCTGGACGGTCCCGGTTCCGGGCGGGGCGACGGCCGTGATGGCGCCGTCGAAGTTGACGGTGAAGTTCGTGGCGGGGGTGCTGTCGAACAGGACCGCCGTGGCTTCGGTCAGTCCCGTGCCGAGCAGGAGCACGGGTGTGCCCCCGGTCGTCGGCCCCTGCGAGGGGACGATGGCGAGGAGAATCGGCGACGACATGGGATCCCTCATTTCTCTGAAACGCCATACAAGACCGTTTCGGTCAAGCCGGCGAGTCGTTTTCCTCACGGTAGGTTCGGACACGTCCGAGTGGCAATGGGTTATTTGTAAAAGGGTGGAGCGTCGGATCTCTTGAGGGGCGCGCAAGCTCTTCGGTACCTCGCCCGGTGGAATCCTTGATGACGAGAGAGCTTGCCTCTGGCCATTTTTGCTGAGCGCGATTCGGGTGCCCGCCCGGCCGCGCGTCGACGGGTTCCCGGGATCCATACGGGAATTTCCCGAGGCGCGTCTTCGGCGGGGGAGGGCGTGCGCGGACGTCAGTCTGAACACCGCCGTGACCTGCTGTTATGCGTGCCGCATGGAGATTCGGCGCGAGCATGCCGAAGTTTTCACATTTGTTCCCTCCGGCGATTTAGGGTTGCCCGTGATAGGAATCACGGCTTACCGGTGTGCCACCTCCCTGTGGCCTGTGGCGGCCTGCGGTGGCGCGCGCCCCCTGGTTCACCTCGCGCGCCGTAGGTCTCCTGGGTTAGTCATCTTCAAGGCGGGTACTTGGGGCGTATGCGATCAGTACATGGCCTGACTCTCCTGAAGAATTCAGAGTGTCTTGAATTGGTGAGGTGAGTGTCACGTCCCATCGCCTGCTCGTCTTCCTCAGCGGAGGCCCTAGTGACATTCCTGAGATTCGCGAAGTGGAATCCGGGGCCATTGAAGATCGGTTGAAAATCCCCCGCGGGAACGGCTACGAGCACTTCGAGTTCACGCAGGGCTTCAAAGACGTCGGGGACGCGCTGCTGCCCGTCTACCGGTGGTCGTACCGGACCGCCATAGCCGAGTAGCAGCGCCCGTCACCGCCTCTCCCGGCCGCCGACACAGACACCGGGCCCAGGAACCGCACACCAACGCGGCACCGTCCCGCATCACCCCATCCCCACACCCCGAGGTGAACAGTGATCAGCAACCTTCCTGCACGAGTACGGAACGAGCGTCCGCCCCGCACCCCTGGCCGCGCGTCGTGAGCGGGCCCGCCGGCAGGCGCCCACGAGGCACGGACACCGTGGTCACCGGCATGGGGTTCTGCCTGCCGGGCGAAGAGCATCCGCTGTTCACCGCGGGCGAGGTCTGGGACGTGGCCGCCAACGGCCGCTCCTGCCTGAAGCACCACGGCGTCTACTACGGCTCCGTCGATCTACCGGAGACGGCGTTCGCGGAGCGCCTGCCCGAACTGCCGGGCATCTTCTCCCGGCACTACACCAACGCCCACCGCTACGGACTGGTCTCCCTCGCGGAAGCCTGCGCGGACGCCCAGCTGAGCATCCGGGACGGCGACCTCACCGACGCCGCGGTCCTCGTCGGACGCGGGGGCATCGACGCCAACATCTCCAGCTACCTCGAAGTCCTGCACGCCGACGCGCGCACCACCACCCCGCACCAGGCGATGGAACTGTTCGTCAGGGCCCAGCAGGGACTCACCCCCTCCGACGTGGCACTGGTCCAGGGGGCGCTGTTGCGCACGACCGGCCCCTGCTTCACCGTTTCATGCGGCTGCGCCTCCTCCGCCGTCCAGATCGGCAACGCCCGCCGCATGATCGCCGCCGGCGACATCGACCTCGCCGTCATCACCGGCGTCGACGTCTTCGGCGTGGACGTGATCCAGAACGTCCAACGCCTGCTGCACGGCGCCCAGCGCGCCTACGACTCCATCCGGGTCGACGGCATGCCCGAGCTCCTCCCGTCCTTCGACCGGGTCATGCGGCCCTACGACCGGCGGGCCGACTGCGTCAACCACGGGGAGGGATCGGCGACCCTGGTGCTGGAGAGCCGCGACCGCGCCGAGCGCCGCGGGGCCTACACCTACGGCCAGATTCTGTCGCACGGCATGACCCGTGACGGCCTGTCCAATCCACTGGCGAGCGACGAGAGCGGCGCATCACTGGTCGCCGCCATCCGCAAGTGCCTCGGCGACCGGTGGGACATCGGCCAGGTCCCCTACATCCACGGCGGCAGCGACGGCGACGTCGTCGTGACCGCCTTCGAGACGAACGCGGTCCAGCAGCTCTACGGCGACGCCGTCGAAGGCCTCCTGATGACCTCCCAGGAAGCCTGCTTCGGCCACAACGGCGCCCCGGCGGGCGCGCTGGGCGTCGCCCTGACCCTGCTGATGCTGGAGCGGGGCGAGGTGTGCCCCACCGCGAACTGCGAGGAGCCGGCCGACAACATCCGCTTCGATCCCGTCCCCGGCATCCACACCCGGCGCCTGGACTTCGACTACGCACTGACCTGCAACTACCAGATCGGAGGTGTCAAGAGCGCGATCCTGCTCGGCAGTTCGGACGCCGACTGACCCCGGCCGCCGCCAACCGCGCCGCCGAACGGCGAGCGCCCCCCGCCCGTTCGTGCACACGCATAGGAGACCCCGTGATGGGCCACACAGACAACCCGAGAGCCGCTGACACCCACATCGCCGTCGTCGGCATGGGATGCCGCCTTCCCCGCGACATCGACTCGCCCGCCGCGCTGTGGCGGCTGCTCGAGGCCGGCCAGGACGCGGTCGGCGAACCGCCGATCACCCGCGCCGGGCAGATCGCCCCGGCTCCGGCCGGCGCCGCCGGGCAGATACCGCGGTGGGGAGGTTACCTTCGCGACGTCGCCGGTTTCGACGCCGACTTCTTCGGGGTCTCGGGCAAGGAGGCCGACGTTCTGGACCCCCAGCACCGGCTGCTCCTGGAAGTGACGTGGGAGGCACTCGAACACGCCGGACTCCCCCCGGAGCGACTGGCGGGAACCTCCACGGGACTGTTCTCGGGCCTGAGCTACACCGACTACATGGAGTCCCTCGCCGGCCAACCCCGTGAACTCGAGGGCGCGATCCTGACCAACGGGCACTGCGTCGCCCCAGGGCGCATCTCCTACCTGCTGGGCCTGCAGGGCCCCTGTGTCGCACTGGACACCGCGTGCTCGTCCTCGCTCGTGGCGGTCCACCTGGCCTGTCAGGCTCTGCGCAACGACGAATGCGATCTCGCGCTGGCCGGCGGTGTCACCCTCATGCTCGGCGCGAGAACGACGATGTCCTTCGCCCGCATGGGGATGCTCTCACCCACCGGCCGCTGCCGGACCTTCGACACCGGCGCCGACGGCTTCGTACGCGGCGAGGGCTGTGGCGTCGTCGTCCTCAAACGTCTGGAAGACGCGCTGCGGGACCACGACCGCATCCTGGCCCTGATCCGCGGTTCGGCCGTCAACCAGGACGGCCGCTCCGACGTCCTGGCCGCGCCCTCCGCCGAAGCCCAACAGGCCCTGTACCGTCAGGCCCTCGCCCGAGCCGGAACCGACCCGCGCGAAGTGGGCCTGGTGGAGACGCACGGCACCGGCACACCCGTCGGCGACCCCATCGAGTTCTCCAGCCTGGCCGCGGTCTACGGCGTGGGACAGGGGCGCTGCGCGCTGGGTTCGGTGAAGACGAACGTGGGCCACCTGGAACCGGCGGCCGGAGTCATCGGCCTGATCAAGGCGGTGCTCTGCCTTCAGCGCGGGCTCGTCCCGCCCAACCTGAACTTCACCCGCTGGAACCCGGCCATCAACGCCCGGGGCACCCGCCTGTTCGTCCCCACCGACCTGGCCGCCTGGCCCACCCTGACGGCCTCGCGACTGGCCGCCGTCTCCTCCTTCGGCTTCTCCGGGACCAACGCCCACGTGATCCTCGAACAGGCCCCCGCACACACCCGCACTGCCGTCCTCCCCGGCGCTCCCACCACCGGCACCGCCACCACCGGCACCGCCACCACCGGCACCGCCACCACCGGCACCGCCACCACCGCGGACGCCGTCCCCGTCGACGCGGCGCCACAGCAGAAGCAGACCACCCCGCCCCACGTCCTCCTCCTGGCCGCCGGCTCCCCGGACGCACTACCCGCCGCCGCCGCACGCCTGGCCCACTGGCTGGAGACCGAGGGAGCCGCCGCGCCCCTGCACGACATCGCCCACACCCTCGCCCTGCGTCACTCCCCAGGCCACGGCAGGCTCGGGGTGGTGGGCGGCTCCCACGTCCAACTGACCCGCGCCCTGCGTTCCTTCGAAGCCGGACAAGCCCACCCCGGCGTCGTACGCGGCCACGTCGGCGCGGGCGTCAGCCGTCGCCCCGTCTGGGTGTTCTCCGGTCAGGGCTCGCAGTGGCAGGGCATGGGACACGACCTGCTCAACAACGACCCGGCCTTCGCCGAGGCCCTGGCCGAGGCCGACGCGCTGATCACCGCCGAAACCGGGTTCTCCGTTCTGCGAGCCGTCCGCGACCGCGAACACATCAGCGGCTGCGGCCGCGTGCAACCCGCGCTGTTCGCCCTGCAGGTCGCCCTGGCCTCCACCTGGCGCGACCACGGGGTCGAGCCGGCCGCCGTCATCGGCCATTCCATGGGCGAGGTCGCGGCCGCAGTCACCGCCGGAGCACTCACCCTGGCCGACGGCGTGCGCGTCATCTGCCGACGATCCGCCCTCCTCACCCGCATCGCCGGAGCCGGCGCCATGGCGAGCGTCGGCCTCGACAGTACGACCGTCGAGAACGAACTCGCCGCCATCGGCGCCGACACGGTGTCCGTGGCCGTCGTCGCCGCGCCCGACTCGACCGTCGTCGCCGGCGCCGTCGCCACCATCCGGGACCTGACCGCCACCTGGCGGGCCCGCGGAATCGTGACACGCATGATCGACGTCGACGTCGCCTCGCACTGCCCCCAGGTCGACCCGCTGCTCGCCGACCTCGCCACCGCCCTCGCCGGGCTCACCCCCGGCCAACCGGCCATCCCCTTCTACACCACCGTCCTCGACAACCCCCGCGCCACCCCCCTCTTCGACGCCGCCTACTGGTGCGCCAACCTGCGCCGACCCGTGCGCTTCCACGCCGCCGCGGCCGCGGCCGCCGCCGACCGCCACCAGGTGTACCTGGAGATCTCGCCGCAACCCGTCGTCACCCACTCCCTCGCCGGAAGCCTGACCGGCCTGCTCCACGAGCCCGTGATCCTGCCGACACTGCGCAAGAGGGAAGACGAACGCGCCACCTTCCGCACCCAGCTCGCCGCCCTGCACTGCGCGGGGGTCAGCGTCGACTGGTCCCGCCTCTACGCCGACGGCCACCTGACCGACGTACCCGCGCTCACCTTCGACCGCCGACCCCACTGGACGGACCTCGCCCCGCCCCGAGCGGCCTCCCAGCACGCCGAACGCGCACCCGCCGCCCTGCCGGGAACACACACGGACGTGCCCGGCGACCAACCGCGCCACACCTGGCACGCCGACGCCGGCACCGACGTCCTGCCCTGGATGGCCGACCACCGCGTCCACGGCCAGCCGGTCCTGCCCGGCGCCGCCTACTGCGCCCTGGCCCTGACCGCCGCCGGCGAGGTCCTGCCCGGCGCCGCGCACGGCATCGAAGCGACCGACATCCACTTCCGCGAGATGCTGCACCTCGACGCGCACACGCCCGTCGCAACGACCGTCACCCTCACCGGCACCGACCGCGCCGACTGCGAGATCTTCGGTCAGGACACGGACGGAGCCTGGGTACGGCAGGCGACCGCCGATCTACGCCGCATCGACCCGTCCCCCCGGAAACCGGCGCTCTCCGTGGACGCACTGTCCGCCGGCCACCACGTCGTCCTGGATCCGCACGCCCTCTACGCGAGCCTGCGCGCAAGAGGCCTGGAACACGGCCCGGCCTTCGGCGGCATCACCGAACTGCGCAGTTCCGCCCAGGGCGACAGCTTCTGGGCCCGCGTGACACTGCCGGCCGCGGCACAGAGCGCCCCTCACGGCCTACGGATCCACCCGGTCCTCCTGGACCTGTGTGCCCAGCTCGTCGTCGCCGGCCTGGTCCACGAATCAGGCCACGGCCTGGTGCTGCCCGTCCATGTGCGGGCCGTGCGGATCCTCAAAGCCCCCGAGGACGCCCGCTACGCGCACGCCCGGCTCACCCACACCGCCGCCGACAGCATCGTCGCAGACGTGCGGCTGTTGGACGAGGCGGGACATCCCCTCGTCGAGATCGACGCACTGCGTTTCATACGCCACGGCCGCAGGGCCGACGAAACCGTCGACCGGTGGTTCCTCGAAACCCGATGGCAGCCCGTGCCGCGCCAAGAGCGCCCCGAACCCGCCGACCCGGGATCCTGGCTCGTCATCGGCGAAGCGGACGGATCCGCCCGGACACTGGCGGACGCCCTCGACCTCGCCGGGGCACGCACCGACGTCCTCGACCTCCCCGCCGACACCGCCACCCTCCCGCAGCTCAAGCAGACCATCACCCGGCACTGGGACTCCTCGCCCACACCGCGCGCCGTGGTCCTGCTGTGCGCACCGCCCGCGCCCGAGGACGACACCGGCGCGATCGCACTGCGCCGCACCCGCCGCCTGCTCGCCGCCGCCCAGAGCGCGATCGCGCACAACACGCCCACACGCCTGTTCGCCGTCACCCGATCCGCCCACGATCCGCAGCCGGGACAACCCGCCGACCCCGCCCAGAGCACCGTGCGCGGACTCGTGCGCGTGCTGACACACGAACACCCGGAGCTGCGAGCGACCCTCATCGACGCCGACCGCGCCGACGTCGACCTGCACCGGCTCGCGGCCGAACTCCTCACCGACCCCCCTGAGGACGAGATCGCCCTGCGCGGTGACGCCCGCCACATCGCCCGGCTGGCCTACACCCCCCTGTCCGAAACCGAACGCGTCACCGCCGTCACCCGCACCGTGCACTACGGCACCGACCGCTTCCAGCTCCACGCGGAGCGGCTCGGCGACCTCGGCGCCCTGCGCCTGACCGCCACACCGCGACGCGCCCCCGGCCCCGGTGAGGTCGAACTGCGCCTTCACGCCGCGGGCGTGAACTTCCGCGACGTGCTCACCGCCATGGGCATGCTGGCGACCGACGACCAAGCGGGCTACCGCATCGGCTTCGAGGCCACCGGCGTGATCACCGCCGTCGGACCGGGCGTCAGGCATCTGTGCGCCGGCGACAGCGTCCTCGTCGTCGACGTGCGAGGCGGCCTGTTCACCACCTTCGCCACCGTGCCTGCGGCCGCTGTCGCCCCCATCCCGGCGGGCCTGCCCGCCCAGACGGCCGCAGGGCTGCCCATCGCCTACCTCACCGCCTGGTACGCACTGCGCCACGTCGCCGGGCTCACCAGCGGTGAGCGCGTCCTGATCCACAGCGCCACCGGCGGGACCGGGCTGGCCGCGATCGCGGTCGCGCGGCGCCTGGGCGCCGAGGTGTTCGCCACCGCAGGCAGCGAGGACAAGCGCCAACACCTGCGCGCCATGGGCATCCGGCACATCATGGACTCCCGCTCGCTGGACTTCGCCGAGCAGACCCGCGCCGTCACCGGGGGAGAGGGGGTCGACGTGGTCCTCAACTCCCTCTCCGGACGAGCCATCAGGGCCGGACTGGAAACGCTGCGACCCTTCGGCAGATTCGTCGAGCTGGGGGTACGCGACATTCTCGCCGACACCCCGCTGGGTCTCGGACTGCTACGGCACAACATCACCATGAGCACGGTCGACCTCGTCGAGCTCCAGCACACCCGCGCGGACACCTTCGCCGAGGTGATGCGCGAGGTCCTGGCGGAATTCGACCGGGGCACCCTCACCCCGCTGCCCTGCCGGACCCATCCGCTCGCGCACGCCTCCGACGCCTTTCGCCTCATGGCCGGCGCCGGGCACATCGGCAAACTGGTCCTGACCATACCCGGCGCAGGCAGCACCACTGCCGTCCTGCGCGAAGCGCCCTCACCCGTGCGAGCGGACGGCGCCTACCTCGTCACCGGAGGACTGCGCGGCGTCGGCCTCGCCACGGCCCGCTGGCTGGCAGACCAGGGCGCCGCCCACCTCGTTCTCAACGGACGCACACCGCCCTCGGCCGACACCGAACGGGTCCTCGCCGGGCTGCGCGAACTGGGAACCCGCGTCAGCGTCGTGCTCGGTGACATCGCCCAGCCCGGCGTCGCCGAGCAGCTGGTGGCCGAAGCCACCGCCGACGGCGGGACACTGCGCGGCGTCATCCACGCCGCGATGGTCCTCGACGACGCCGCGGTGTCCAACATCACCGACGACCAGCTCGAACGCGTCTGGCATCCCAAGGCCACCGGTGCCTGGCGACTGCACCAGGCCACCACCTCGCTGCCGCTGGACTGGTTCGTCCTGTACTCCTCCATGGCTTCCCTGTTCGGCAATCCGGGCCAGGGCGCCTACTCGGCCGCCAACGCGTGGCTCGACGCGTTCGCCACCTGGCGCACCGCCCGGGACCTGCCCACGTTGGCCGTGAACTGGGGGCCCTGGGGCGAAACCGGGGTCGCCACCGGCTTCGCGACCCGCGGCTACCGGACCATCCCCACCGCCGAGGGGCTCACGGCCCTCGCGGCGCTCCTGACCCACGGCCGCGTACGCACCGGCGTCATCCCCGGCCCGCCGGACAGCTGGATTCCCCCGGCCGGCCGACGGTCCTCGCTGTTCGCCCTCCTCGCGCCCGAAGCGCCCGACATCCCCGCGCAGACGGTCGCCCGGGACGCCGCGCGCGACATCCGAGGCGAGCTGCAGGCCGCACAACCCGGCTTCGCCCGCCGCACGATCCTCGAGGACTTCCTGGCCGAACACATCCGCACCGTCCTCCGGCTCGGGGCCAGCACCCTGGATCCGCAGACCCCGCTGAAGGCACTCGGGTTCGACTCCCTGCTCCGCATCGAACTGCGCACCCGCTTGGAGGACTCGCTCGGCGTCAGACTCGCCGGCGACTTCGTCTCGGCCCACCCCACCCTGGCGGCTCTCGCCGACGGCCTCGCCCAGCAGATCGGCACCAGCCTGGCCGCCGACGCCTCTCCCGTTCCCCCCGACGACGCCACATCCCCGGCCGTGGACCTCATCGGACCCCGCCCGCCGCAGTCGGCCGAGTCATCGGACGCCACGGCCGGCACCAGGCCTGCGAGGAAGAACTCATGAGCTCACGTCAGGCCGCGAGCGCGCCGAACCGCCGACGCACCGCCGGGGAGCGTAGCCAGGGAACGGACATGACCTCCACAGGACCACCGGGCACGGACGCATGTGACGCACAGGGACGGCGCATCTCCATGTTCGTGTTCCCCGAGCCCCATCAGGTGCGGCCCGTGCGCCACGCCGTGAAGGCGATTCTCAGTCACTGGGAGATGGCGCACCTCACCGAGGACGCCGAACTCCTGACCACTGAGCTTCTGACGAACGCGATCCGGCACACCGACGGCGAGCAGCCGATCAGGGTGACGATCGCGCTCGACCAGCGGTGGCTGTCGATCGGTGTTCGAGACCGCTCCACGAGCGCCCCCCGAGTGCACCGGGCAGTCAGCTGTGAAGAAGGCGGACGCGGTCTGTTTCTGGTCGAGAGCGTCGCCAGATCCTGGGCCTGCCGTTTCCATCGCGACGGAACCAAGACAGTCTCCTGCCGATTGTCGTTGTGAGACCGCGCGCGCCGCATCCCCCGCCTGCCGTCACCAGCCGCACAGACGGCCGGTTCGCCCCCTGCCCGTCGGGCGAGGGACGGTGGCCGGGGGAGGGCAAATGAACACCGGGCTTCGCCGCATGAGCGATTCGGCGGCAATCCTTACGTGCGCATGATTCAAACGTCCTTCAACATGCAATTCTCACAATGCTCGACAGAACTCCGCAGGAGGGCGGTTCGAGCCTCTTGTACCGCCGGGTCGAGGCCCCAATCCTTGCCAGGGTGACAGTGGGCCTCTGATATTGCCCATGGCATATTCGGCAGGTTTGGCCAGGTCTCGCGGTCGCCGCTCATTCAACGCGCGCTTCGTGGTGGCGAAGTCCGACAGTTGGGAGTTCGGATGCTCAGTTCACAGGAGTACAAAGAGATTTGCGCCTTGCGCCGCCAGGGCTGGTCCGTCTCGGCGATCGCCCGGTGCCTGGGCCGCGACCGCAAGACGGTCAGGGCCTACCTCAAGGGAGAGCGGAACGTAGGGGCCCGAGCAGTGCGCCACAGCGAGTTCTTCCGATTCGCCTCGTACTGCCAGCAACGGCTCGACGACGACCCGCACCTGCGGGCGAACGTTCTTCACAGCGAAATCGTCGAGCTGGGCTACGGCGGCGCCTATTCGACGTTCACCCGCGCCCTGCGCAGACATCTGACGCGGCCGTGCTGCGCACTCTGCCAGCGGGGGAGGGCCGGCCCCCCCTGCGGCACCGTGGAGGACGTGCAGTTCGACTGGGTACAGCTCCCGGCCCCGCCGGTCGAGTGGGACTGCGGGAGCCAGGCGTACCTGCTCATGGGTTCGCTCACGCGATCCGGCCGCTGGCGGGCGACTCTGGCCGCCACCAACGACCTCCCGCACTGCGTCGAAGCCATGGACCAGGTGCTGCGCCGGCTGGGCGGCACCGGCGAGCGCTGGCTGTTCGACCGAACTCCACCGGTCTGCTCACCGGCCGGCAAGGTGACCGCCGCCTTCCACGAGATCGCGACCTACTACGCCGCCTCCATCGCGATCCGCCCGCAGACCGGACCGTCCATCCCCGCCACCCGTGCCCGCCGCTCCGTCGTCCTTCACTGGTGGGACACCACGGCCGACGACCTCGGCCTGCAGGCGGCACAGGACAGCCTCGACCGTCTCGCCGAGCGCTCGGACGGCCGGCGCCAACGGGCGGACCGCGACGCCTGGGCCCTGCTGCCCCTGCCCTCAAAGCCGTTCCCGGCTCGCATCTGCGTTCAGCGCAGGGTCGATCTTCACGGACTCGTGTCGTTCGAGGGCAACTTCTACCTGCTCCCCGCAGGTCTCGCCGGCAGCGAGGTAGGGATCCGCCGGCGGCTGGACGAACCCCACCTCTCGATGACGACCACCCACGGGGCGGTCATCGCCTGCTTCCTGAGGGCCCCGAGAGGGCAGGCCGCACGATCGCCGGGCACAGCGGCCCCATCACTCTGGAACGACCCACCCGGACCTCCAGCGCGCAGGCGCAGACCTGCACGGCAGGCGGAATCCCCCGCCCACGCTCCCGGGCCGCCCTGGCCCAGGCCCAGGCCCTGTCCCGGCCCGACGACGAGCAGCCCACCGGACCGCTCCCTCGCACCGAGGAGCAGGAGGCGGATCCGCCTCTCCCACGCGGAACCGGTTTCGGCACCGCGCATCCACAGCAATCGAAGCGGACCGCCGAGGACCGCCGAGCACCCCAGCACCGTCCTCCACCCAGGACCGGCCACGACCGTGACGCCCCCCAGCGGTAAAGCGGTGCCCGCGGCCCGCGGCCGGGCCCTGAACAGGGCAGCGCCCGATCCGGTGGGCGACCGGTGCCGATGCCCCGGCGGTACCTCGACTGCCGCTGGTCCGGCTGTGGGCGGGCGTGCTCCCCTCCCCAGCAACCCTGAACGATCGGCGACAGCGCCAGGGACACCGTCTTCCGCAGCCCGGGCACACACCACGACAGCGCGATCAGCAACCGCCCCCCGTGCAGCAGGCCTGACACCCACCGCCTCTCCCACAGGGGTTCAGGCACGGCGCGCGACGTCATGCCTGGACCGGTCTCGCCCCCATCGCGCAGTCGGGGAACGGCGGGCCGCGGAGTACCGGCACATGAGTGACGGTGGATCCACGCGAGGCCGCCGGGGCACGGCGCCCACAAGCCGCACCGCCACCGACCGTGCCCGAGCCCCCGCCACCGGCACCCGGATTCCCATCTCACCCTCCTGACCTTCCCTCATACCTCCTGACCTCCCCCTGCAGGCGCCCGCGCCGGCCCCCGCAGGACTCAGCCGACCGACCCGGCAGGGAACAACCCCTCCTGGCCGACGCCCGCGACCCGCTCCGCCCGTGCCTGCGCCGACCACCGCCGCGTCCCCGCCGGATCCGCATCCCTTGCAGCCCGCTGCCCGCACCGCCCGCGGACCACACCCGACAGCACACGCTCCAGGTCCAACTCCTCGATCCAGTACCAGCCACAGGCCATCTCCAGCCACACCCGCCGACCACGGCCGACCGCCGTACGCCGGGCCCGGTGATCCACCCGCCCACCGTGCACCCGCACCCGCAAGCTCCACCCGCCGTCCGGCCGCGCCGTCCCCGCCGGCAGGTCCGCGGACCCGGCCGGCGCGCACACCCTCGTCATACGCTGCTCCTCTCACCGGCCGTCGGCAGGGCAGGCGGCCACTGCCAGCCGTCCTCGGGGCTCCGGGCGCGGCACGTCATCCGGCTCTCGACACGATGCCCGGTCACGGTCGGCCGGTGCGGGCGGTCAGCAGAGGGTGTCCTGCTCGTGGTCGGCGAGGTCGAAGTGGGTGATGCGCGCGGGATCCAACCCGGCCGCGGCCAGTTCACGGGCTTCTCGGGCGTTGCGCACGAACACGCGCATGGTGAGCAGCTGCGGGCAGCGGGCGACGAACGCGGGGCAGGGCCGGACGATGCCGTAGAGGCCGCGCCGGCGCCCGACGGTGCGGGCGGGCCACCCGTAGGCGAACTGCGGTGCGATCTCGCCGAGTCCGGTCTCGGCGCGGGCGGCCGTCTCCTTCCACGCCTGCCGGTTCACCGAGTCCGCCAGCTCCTCGCACTGGGCCGGGGTGAGACGCTTCCACCAGCTTTGGGCGGCGGACAGCTCGGCGGCCCGCGCGGCCTCCAACTGCCGCTCGGCCTCCTGCCCGGCGAGCTCGCGCTCGCGGCGCAGCACCTCGTCCTTGAGCCGCTGCACCGCGGCGCGGCCGCGCCGCACCAGCCGGTCCAGGTCCGCCTGGCGCTGGTTGTACTCGCGGTAGACCTCGTGCCGGCGCCGCTGCCGGGCCAGGTACGCCTGCACCGCCACGCGGCGCGCCTGCGACTCGCGTTCGGCCTCTTCCTCCTGTTCCCTGAGCAGACGCCGGGCCTCCACCGCGCGGGCTTGGCGGGCCAGCTCCTGTTCGCGGCGGGCTTCGTCCTCGCGCCGGCGGCGCCGGTCGTGCTCGGCCTCCGCGGCGATCGACCGCGGTGTCGTCCACACCACGGGCCGGTTCGCGGTGCGCCGCTCCACGGCCAGGTCGACCGAGCCGCGGTAGCGCGGCAGCACACGATGGCCGGCCACGCGGCCGGAGTGCACCCACGCGACGAACTGCGCAAGGCCGCACAGCTGTACCGCCCACCCGCCGGCGCGGGCCTCGAACCCGGCGACGCCGTCGTCGACCCCCCACCGGCCGCCGTCGTCGACGCTCACCCGCACCGAGGGCACCTTCCCCATCCACGGCACGGCCCGCCGGTCCGTCACCCAGCACACCCCGATCCCCGCCCCGGCGTACCGGGCGGTGCGCGCCTCGAGGTCCTCCACCGTGATCGGCGACAGCTGCGCCTCCCACGCGGTGCGGCGCCTCCCGTCGGGGGAGGTGGCCATCACGTCGGCGCGCCAGCTGCCGTCGGGTGCGGCGACCTCGAGCTCGGCGTGCCAGCCGCCCGCGCGGACGGCCTGGGCGAGCTCGAGTTTGAGGAGGTGGTGCTCCATCGATTCGCCGGCGAGTTCACACTCGTCGGGGCGGCGCCGGCCGTGGGCGAAGAACCGCAGGCCCTTCGGCGAGCACTTGGCGTGGACGTCGTGGCCGCACTCCGGACACCTCAGGGCGATCCGCGGGCGGGCCTTGTGGACGTCCGCCCACTGAAGGCCGGCCCCCAGGTCGGGGAGTGTGGCATCCAGCCGCCCTGCGGCGGGGTGGATCGCGGTGAAGGCCATGACCGTCCCCTCCCTCTGGCCGGACGCGGCATCGTGCGCATCCGGACAGTAGGGATACCAGCGGCCACCGACAGCCGGGGCGCCCGGCCCCGGCCGCCTGCCCCCGGCGGCCTCCCGCACGCCGCCCGCGGGCCGCCCCCGCGCGTTTGGTTCCGCCACCGTCCGGTGACACTGGGCGGTGTGACGAACGATCATCGCCGCCAACAGCCCGCCAGCCCCCTAGGCGAGCGGCCCGCCGCCGCTGTTCCGCGTGCCCGCCGCCCGCTTGCGCCGGCTGGCCCGGTGCTGTTCCAGGCCCCACCCGGCAACGAGTCCGCTCCCGCGCCCGAGCCCGAACCGAGCCGCCCGGCCGCCGTGCCCGCCGTCGCCTTCTCCGACCCCGGCGCCTTGCTGCTGCGCTGACCGGCGCCGCCCGCCTGCGCCCCGCCGCGTCCCCGCGTGATGCTGCGCCCGGCACGTCCCGGGCGTCACCACCCGAGGAAACCGGTCTCCCGGGTAGCCGCGGCCCGGAGGAGGCCAGGGGGCGCGGCCCGCGGCCCGCGGCACTGGGCTGCCGGTCGTGAGGAACTCGAGGGCGTTCGAGGACGCCGTGGCCCAGACCCTGGCCGAACTCGCCCGACGCGGCGTCACGATGAGATCGGGCGTGGTCGCCGACGTCATCGAGCGCAACATCCGCACCGTTGCGGAGCGCCTGGCATCCAGGAGCGCTCCGCGTGGCGGTACTTCGACGCCGCCGCCCCTGGTCCGCCAGCAGCAGGAGTTCAAGGACAGCAGTGCCGAGCGCGGCGTGGGTCAGGCGCCGTTGCCGCCGGTCGGCAACCTGGAGCTGGCGCTGATCCTGGAGGGCGTGCCGGACGCGCTCGTGGAGACCGGCGGCGACCTGTACGCGGTGATCAGAGGTGTCGCGGTGAACGCGTGGATGGCCGGGCACATCCACGGGGAGGACGGCTGCGTCGGGCGCGAGGGCAGCCGTGGTCCGGCTGGGCGCGACTGGGACGCCCGGATGAAGGCCATCACCGTGCTGGCCCCGGACATCGACAAGTGGTTCGACCCGCAGGTGTGGGCGCAGGTCCTGCAGGACAGCGGGTTCGGCGTCACCCGCCGCTGGCCCGGGCACGGCGGCACGGCGCCGACCCGCGGCAGTACATCCCGGCAACCTGACCCGGGCAACGGCCGTGCGCGGCGGCGCCGGCGGCTGCCCATGGTGCGCTGCGCTCGGAAGGCCCCGTCGGGGCGGGAAAGTGCGGGACAACGTCCCGCACTTTCCACCGCCACCATCCGCCGCCGCGCGGCTGCCACGGCCGCGTTCCGGCTGGCCGGGTTTGTCCGGATCGGTGAAGTGCCGGACTGCGACGTGTGCCAACTGGTAGTCATGACCTGCGGCCCCGCAGGGCCGCTCCGGGGGCTGTGCAGGAGGAGTGGGGCAGTCTTGGGTGCACCGGTTCAGGCGCCGTCCAGGCGCAGGCGTCACGCGCGTCTGATCGCGACCGCAACGGAGTTGGTGGCCGAGTGCGCGCAGGCGGCCGCGGCCGTCTACGGGCCGATCGCGGACGCCCCGCCGCAGCAGGAGGGCGTGCGGGTAAGCCTGTGGCCGGTCGCCGCGCTTGCCGCGAGCGCCCCGGTCCGCCTCGACGCTGCCACGATGCGCGACGAGGAACGCTGGCCCACCCAGACGGCCCGGGAAGGCGAGCAGGGCCGCACCACCTTCCGGCGCTGCTGCGCCCTGGCCGAGGCGGAGAGCGCCGTTCTCGACGCACACACCAGCACCGCGGACACCCCGGCCGGGGGAGTGGCGCTGCCGACGGTGGGGCAGGCGGCCGCGATGGGCCTGACCGGCGCGGGCAACGACTTCCTCGAGTCGCTGGACGACCCGGAGGAGGCGCTCGCCCTGCTGGCCGAGCTCACCGCCGGTGGCGAGTACACCGCCGCGGAGGTCCTCGACGAGGCCACCCACACCGCCCTGGTGGCCGCCCTGCTGGTGCTGCAGGACGCCGCCCGCCAGAAGGACCCGAGTCTGGCGGCGGAGCGCTGCCTGCACGCCGCCCGGCAGCTCGCCCTGGTGGTGTCCGTGGCGAGCCTCGACCCCGTACCGGAGCAGTAGCCGCGCCCGCGGCAGTGTCCCCGGCCGGTGCCCGGTCGTTGGACGGGGCACCGCCCCGCCACCCCACCACGGGCGACATCCGGCCGCGCCCCGCGGCCGCACCGTCCGGCACGCCGCACCCCGGCGTCCGGACCGTCCGGGGTCGCGCAGCCGGCCCCCGGGGGCCGGCTGCGGAGACCGGCCGCCGCTGCGGGAACGCCGGCAGGGTTTGGGAGGTGGCCGGTTTCCGACCCCTCACATTCCGTGGTGGTGCATGATCGCGGCGTGAGCGTGTGGTGGATGAGGCGCAGGGACGATTTGCTGGCCCAACTGGCGTCCTTGCTGGTGTACTTCGGCGCCGATGTGCTAGAGGACCCCGGCACCGGCGAGCTCGCCCGCACCGCCGCAGCCCTGGCGGGGGAGTACCGGGCGAGCGACCGCGGTGAGCCGATCCGCGCCACGGCCGTCCTCCTGCAGGAGGCCGCCGCCGAACTACGCACGGCCGACCGCTTCCGCGGCACCCTGCTGCCCGTCGCCTGCCGTCACCTGCGCTGCGCCGTGGCGCTGCTGGTGCGGGTCCGCGCCGCCCTCGAAGCGGCATCCGGCCCGGTGGCCGGCGGACCGGGTGCCCGTGCCGTTCCGGCCCGGTAGCGGTCCCTCCCGCAGCGCGGCCGCCCGGGACCGGGCGCCCGGCGGGTCCGCGCCGCGCCCTTGTCCGCAAATGGCGCTGACGGGGTGTCGGGACGGACAGGCGAGCGGCTCCCGGGGAGACAATGGCATGAACCCCGGGAGCCGCGTCGATCTTCTCATCCCTGCGCGGGCCCGGGGGCCGGGGCCCGGCCCTGTAGGGCGCATTCGAGCCGTGCAGCTGCTGCCGGTCCACTCGCGCCCGGCCCGAATGCGTTTCCCCCGCAGGGTCGCGGTGGCGTACAGTCGGGCGTACCGACGCGGGGTGGAGCAGCTCGGTAGCTCGCTGGGCTCATAACCCAGAGGTCGCAGGTTCAAATCCTGTCCCCGCTACCAATTGGCCGGGCCCGGTGCGCTGAAGCGCACCGGGCCCGGCCTTTCATGTGTCGGCCCGGGTGTCGGCCCCGACGCCGCGTCCGCCCGCCCGTCGCGGCCGCTGTGTGTCGGCCGATGAGGCAGCTGCCCGGCATCGGCCGGGGGCAGCGCGAAAACGGGTTGTCCCGCCGTCAGCGGCCGGGCACAGTGGGCGTATCGCGCCGCACAGGCTCGCAGGAAGGAGCGCGAACGTGAACACCCTCATCCGTGTCCGGTCGTATCGGCGCTCCTCGCTCCCGCAGTGTCGCGGGACGTCCTCGCAGCGCTGACCGGCCGGGTTGCCGGGTCGCCGCCGCGGGGAGCAGTCCCCCGCCCGGGCGACCCTTTTCGTATGCCGCCCCGGCAGTGCCGGATGGTGCAACTGGCAGCACGCCTGACTTTGGTTCAGGAGGTTCGGGGTTCGAATCCCCGTCCGGCAGCGCAACAGCACAGTTTATGGAGGAGCCAGCCGACAGGCGGCGCCGGCCTCGGTCTTGAAAACCGTTGGGGCGCGATGAGCGCCCGTGTGGGTTCGACCCCCACCTCCTCCGCCAAGGGCGAGCTGGGCAGTGGGAGAGCCCAGGGGTCTGTAAAACCCCCGCTTCGGCTGCGGCGGTTCGAATATCCGCCCTCGCCCACCAGGAACTGCATCCGCAGTCCCGCTTCACCCGCTGACGTGCCTCCTGGCCTGACGCCGGGCCCGCCGGTTCGCGCGGAGACCGGCGCCAGGCTGCCCGTGTGTGCTTCCGGGGCCCTGGCCTTCGAAGCGGCAGGCGGCAGGCGGCCGCGTCCCGGTTGCTCGCAGGCGCCCGCCCTGGGGCCGGAGCTCGATCAGCAGGTCAACCAGAGCAAATCAGGCAATATCGGTTGATGCCTGACAATCTGTTCCTCGTGTGCGACGCGGCGACTGCCACGGAGGTATCTCATGTTGCAGCAAATCGGCTTGTACTACCCATATATCCATTTTCGGGACGAAGAGTGGCTGAAGGCGGCGGCGCTCTACTGGCCCAAGCTCGCCCGTGTCGTCCCGAACGACTATCCCGTCGCCGACTCCGGCACAGCCCACGCGCTGGCAGAGGAACTTGACTTCATCGTGCCGGTCGATCCGGCCATGACGGCGAGCGCGGTGCGCCCGATGTTCCTCGAGGCCCTCGAACGCCACGGTGCCGAGTTCCAGAGGTATCAGGTGGAGAATTCCGGGCGCGGGGTGGAGGTCGAACCGACGCTGTGGACTTCTTCCCGGCGCGGTTACCAACTGGCCGGACTGTACCGGGACGAGGTCGACGACGAGTTGCGGACCGCTCTGCTCGAGCGCCGACTCGCTGTCGAGACCCGCCGGAACAGCCTCGAACAGGACCATTCGCATGCGTGGGTAGCCATGGACCCAAGGCTGGCCTGGGTGTACAAGTGCGCCTTCGTCGAAGCACTGGCGCGCAACGGCCGGCTCACTCCCACAACGGACCAGAAGGAAGCACATCTCCAGTGGGACGGCTGGGACGCGGACGCGATCGCCCAGCGGCTCGGCGCCGACACCCACCCCGTCCCGGACGCGAGTGTCGTGGAATCGGTGGGCCTGTTGGCCGTGCGGACCGTGGTGCCGGCGAACCTGGCTGACGTGCCGGTCTCAAAGATCATCAAGGTGCGCCAACGGCACGGCTCGGAGTTCGAAGCCTTCAGCGCGGCGGTCAACGAAGCCGTGGCGATCCTCCAGAGCGAGCTGGCGGAGGTCACCGTGCCCGAGGCCCTCGCGCTCTACGCACAGCTGGAGGTAGAGCATCGCTTCACCCTTCCGCTCGATAACCTGCGCCGTGCCATGAAGGGGCTGGGCATCGAGACGGCGTTCAGCGCGGCGAACCTCAAGTTCGACCTCCCAGCCGTCGCCAGCTCCGTCGCCGGAGGCTTCTTCGCCGGCCTCCCCGTGGTCGGCGCCGCCCTCGGTGCCGTCCTCGGAATCGCCGGCATCTCGCGCACTGCCGCCCAGCGACACCGGGCCGTTCTCGCGGACTCCCCGGCCGCCGCATACCTGCTCTCCATCGAAGGTGGCCTCGAGCCCCGCTCCCTCCTGCAACGGCTGGGCCTGCAAGCCTCTGACCGCCAGCGGTAGAACGGCCGCTACAGCAGGGGGCTGCCCAGTGCTGTGGGGGCCCGTAGCGGCCGGGGTGGCCGATCTGGTGTCAGGCAGCCCGAGGCCCTGGACGCCCGGCCCCCTGTGGGTGTTCCCGGACGGGTCGGCGGCGCGCTCTGGCATACCGTGAAGGGGGCTCGGGGAGCTTCCCGGGCCGGGGGAAGGGGACGGGTTCGTGCTGGAGACCGAGCTGCGCCCGGGGCGGCGTGTGGCGCTGTGCCGGGGGAGGCCGGCCGCCTGGGGGCCGGGGTACTGCCGAGGGCGGTGGGGCAGTCGCTGGCCCTGGCCGGTTGGGTCGGCGGTGGCAGGCGGCTGACGACGACGGCGCAGCTGCTGCGCGGGGATGCGCGGGAGCTGGTCGAGCTGCTGGGCACCGGCGGCAACGAGGCGGGGGCCGGGCCGCTGCGCGGTGTGCAGGTGCTGCTGGCGTGGGCGCACCTGGCAGGCCTGGTACGCACGGACGGTCCGTGGCTGGGGCCGGGCCGGGACGCCGCGCGGCTGCGGGAAGATCCGGGGGCGCTGCGGGATGTGCTGTTCGCGGCGGTGCCGCGGCTGGAGGACTCCCGCTGCGGCTGGCAGTCCGTGCGCCTTCACCTGGAGGGCTCGGCGGACTTCAGTACGGGCCTTGATGTCCTGTGGCGGCGCCTCGGCATCGGCTCGCTGACCGAGGAGGAGGCCGCCCGGACGGTGTGGGAGGAGCTGACGGTCCACCACCACGTCGAGGAACGCCAACCGGCGGGCCTGACCACCTGGAAGGTCGTGGTGGCCCGGGACGTGGCCAGGGCGCTCGCCCTCTACGAGGCCGTGGGTGCGGTCCGGTTCGAGAGCGGCCGCATCGCTCTGACCGGCTACGGCCGCGGCCGGACGCTGTCCGGGGTGCGCGACGACGTCGCCGGCCCGCACAGGCCCGGCGAGGCGCTCATCCACTGGCCGTAGGCACACCAGCTGCCCGGCCCGGCTGACCGCCGACTGCCCCAACGAGCCGCTCACCGTCACCCTCGCCCGCTGACCCTCGCCACCAAGCCCGGTCGCCGCCGTGCTGCCCCGCCGACCCGGCGACAGACAGGACGGTGATGCACGGGGGTGGCCGCGACCCGCGCCGAGCCGGACCGGGGAGTCAGGGCAGCCGCAGGGACTGCCCGACCAGGATGAGGTCGGGGTTGTCGCCGATGGTGTCCTGGTTCGCCGCGTAGAGGGCGGGCCAGCCGCCGGCCACCTGCTGCGCCTGGGCGATGCCGTCGAGGGTGTCGCCGTCCTGCACGACGACGGTGCCGTCGTCCGCAGACGCGGGATCGGTGGCCCGGGCCGTGTCCGGCTCGGCGACAGCCGCATGGTCGGCGGCGGGCTCCTCGGCGGCGGTCGGCTGCTGGGCAGCGGGCCGCTGCGCCGGTCGCGGCGCGGGGACGGTGTGGTGGCCGGCGGCGGGTCGTCCGCCGGCGCGGGCGCCGCAGTGCGGCCAGGGCGCAAGGCCGCGGCGGGCTGCGAGGTGTTCGGCCACCGTGATCTGCTGCTCGCGGGTGGCGAGGTCGGGGCGGGCCGCGTACGCGGTGCCGCCGTTGGCCCGCCACGTCGCTTGGTTGAACTGGAGGCCGCCGTAGTAGCCGTTGCCGGTGTTGGCGTGCCACCGTCCGCCGCTCTCGCACGCCGCGACCTTGTCCCAGTCCACACCTTGCCCGGCGGCCGGTACGGCTGCGGGCGCCGCGTTCGCCGCGGTGGCGACCGTACCCGCGGCGCTCACGGCGGCGGACGCGGTGTGTGCGGGGGCGGCCTGCGCGGACGCGGCGAAGGCGGTCCACAGGCCGGCGGCGCAGGCGAGGGCGAGGAGTACCTGCA
The DNA here is from genome assembly GCA_002300355.1 of Streptomyces sp. TLI_235. Taxonomy (NCBI): domain Bacteria; kingdom Bacillati; phylum Actinomycetota; class Actinomycetes; order Kitasatosporales; family Streptomycetaceae; genus Streptomyces; species Streptomyces sp. TLI_235. The sequence continues at coordinate 290,278 of NSGV01000003.1, read as the reverse complement.
GGATCCGGTGGGCGAGGGACACGACGGGCACGGCGGAACTCACTTCCCGAGAGGTCGGCGACCGGGCAACCGGCGCCCCGGGGCACCGTCCTCCCACCATTCGCACATCCCACCGGCCGGGCCCGGTCGACATCCCGCAGAGGTCACCCGCCCGGCCGCGCCCGGCCACCCGGGCGCACCACGTCGCCCGCCGCCCGGCTGCGCACCGCCACGGGCGACGACCGACCGACACCACCGGAACAGCCGGACGGGTACGGGTGCGTACCCGTATCCTGGTAATCGAGTGGAAGGAGCCCGCCCTCATGGCCGATGCCAACGTGCGGATCCCCGCGGAGGCCCGTGACCGCCTCGCGGAGATCGCCGCCGCCGAGCACCTGTCGCTGCGCGCCTACCTGGCCCGCCTCGCCGACACGCTGCTCACCCCCGCCGAGCGTGCCGAACGCGCCGAGCAGGCCCGCGAGCGCCTGCACGCCTGGAACGGCTACGACCCGGACCCGGCGCGGACCGAGGAACTGGACGCCGAGCTCGACCGCCGCCTGGCCGAGGCAGGAGGCCGGTGAGCGGCCTGCACGTCGTCTTCGACGACACCGCCATGGTCGCCGCAGGCCGCGGCAACCTCCTCGCCTCCCGCCTCATCCACCGCGCCCACGCCGAGCCGGGCTGGTACCTCTACGCCCCGGCCTGCGCCCTGGTGGAGGCCGACCGGGCCCGTCCCGGCACCGCCGAGCACTTCGCCGCCCTCCCGGCGGTCACGGTCCTGGACCTCGACCTGCCCGCGACCCTCGCGATCGCCAGCGACACCACCTGGGCCCACGCCCACACCCGCTACGCCGCCACCCCCACCCCGGAGCGCCCGGAAGGGGCGGTTGTCGCCACCGTCGACCCGGCGCGGTGGACTGCCCAGCCGGTCCGGATCATCGACCTCACACCCTGACCCCGCCCCCGCCGGCGCCCCTGTCCCCTGCTCGGGCAACGGCCCCTGTCCGGCCGGTGCCCGGAGGCCGTGCCCCGGGCTCGGGCAACGGCCCGGCATACTGCCGTCCGGAACCGTCGAGGAAGGCGAGGCGCAGGTGGTGACGGTCGGCCAGGCCCGGGACCAGGCCGCGGGCGCGCGGCCGGAGCGCCGGCCGGCGCGGAGCCAGGTGCGGCACGGGCAGGCGTCGTGCGCGGACTACGGCTGCGCCCGCACGGTGTGCCGTCAGGCGGCGCTGCGGGCGCGTCGGCGCCGCGACATGGACCGTGCCCAGGGGCTTGCCGCGCGCGTCGATCCAACCCCGGCGGCGCTGCGCGCCGCCGTTCTGGTCCGCCGCGGCATGTCCGCCCAGGACATCGCGGATGCCTCCGGGATCGCCGTCACCCTCGTGCGCCGCCTGCTGCGCCCGCCCGAGCGGCGTCCGGCCCGGATCGCCCGCAGCACGGCCGAGGCCGTCCTGGGCATCCCGTTGCCCCGGCGCGGCCAACCCCCGAGCCCCGGCCGGGGCCTGACCAGCGCGGGGCCGGCGGCCGATGTCCTGGCAGAGCTCGCCGCGCGGGGCTGGCCCGCGACCTACCTGGCCGCCCGCCTGGACACGAGTACCGCGACCGTCGCGGCCGTCCGCGGCGGCTCCCGGCGGCGGATCTCCATTGCCCTCGACGGGCGCATCCACGACCTGCGGCTGCGCCTGGCCAGCACCACCCCGGCCGCCCAGGGCGTCCGGACCGCGGATGCAGCCCGCACCCGCGCCTGGGCGCTGCGCGAATAGACACCCGGCCTCCCCGGGGGGCCGGGGCGTGCCGCAGTGGCCCGGCTGGCCCGCCGTGCTGCCCCGTCCGGGGTAGGACCGGGGTTGGGTGGCCGCGGAGCGTGGGACACGCGGGAGATGACGAGCTCCTCCGCAGGACCCCGGCGACGCCGTCGGCCGACCGCACGCACCGCCGCGCCCGTCCCCGCGGCCCCGGCGGCAGAAGGATCCGATGGCTCTCCGACCGTGTTCTGCTGCCGGACCTGGCGCACGGAGCGCCTGCTGCCGGGCGGGGCCGTGGTGGCCACGACCTGGCACGAACCGGCGTGCCCGGCCGCCGGGAGGCGCCCATGACCAGCCACGGTCATGCGGACGTCGACGACGCCGGCACCTGGGCGGCGGCACCCACCCACCGCCTGCCCGGCGACATCGCCGCCAGGATCCGGGCCGCCCCGGGAAGCAGGCGTCGAGGAACGCCACATCCGCCTGATCCTCGCCGAGGCCTTCACCGCGCGCCCACCACCGCCACGCGGCGGGGTGACAAGGGCCGGACGGACGCGTGAAAACCCCCGCGCCGACCACACCGACACCCCCGCTGTACCCCTCGCCGCTGCGCCCTGCCGTGACGCGGACGGCGCCAGCCGACGAGCCCGCGCAACGGCCTGGTGGGCCGGTCGGTGCCGGATCGCAGCAGCGCGGGCGCGCCGGGGACAGGCGGCCGGTGTGACGATGCGGGAGATACGAGCGCGTCGTGCCGGGGCAGGGAGAAGGGGACCGGATGGTGGGAGTGGTGGTCGCGGGTGACTGGTACAACGAGTTCGGGTCCTGCCTGCAGCTGCAGGCCGATCCGGCCGGCCTGCTGACGGGCACGTTCGAGCCCGGTGCGGGACCTGCCGGGCGCCGCGAGCTGGTGGGGCGGTTCGACATCTGCCCGACCGTCCCGGGTGTCGCGCTCGGCTGGACGGTGGCCTGGCGGGACGAGCACGGCAGTGCCGCGTCCGTGACCAGCTGGAACGGCCAGTACTTCCCAGACGACGAGCGGATCGTCGCTTCCTGGCTGTTCACCACCGCCACCGGCACCGACGAGGCGTCGAAGGCGGCGGTCATCGGCCAGGACACCTTCCGCCACCTGCCGCCCGCGCAAGCCGCCGACTGAGCGGACGACCAAGGACGCCCGGCGGCCGCCGACCTTCCCCGAACCTCAGCCTCGGCCTGGCGGCCCTCCCGCCCCCAAGGGCCCGCTCCCGGCGCGGCCGCGCGATTCAGGCAAGTCGGCCGGCGTTCGGCCCAGGCGGCCCGACACGGGGGAGGAGTGGCGGCAGGGCGGCCGCAGACCCTTGGCTCACACCACACGGAGGGACCGGAGGCGCGGTCATGGGCGAGGACTTCTTCGAGCCGGGCGGCGTGTACCGGCACGAGAGCGGCGGAACACCGGACGGGTCCGGGGCCGAGGTGTTCGTCGTCGCCCATGTCGGCCGGGCACCCGACGGCTTCGACGACCATCCCCACGCGGGCGCCACCGCCTTCGGCTGGCGCCGCCTGGTGACCGGCCCGGGCGGTGCGGGACGCCCGCTCGGCCCCTACGTCTGCCACGACCCCGCTCTCTGGCGGCCCGTCCCGGACGAGGAGATCGGCCCGCTGCTCGGCAGCACGATCCCCGACCTCGCCTGGCCCGCCCCCAACCGGCGCACACGCCAACCACCGCAGTGCCCGCCCCGGCCGCCCCATCCCTGACAGGCCGACCGCCCGCGGCATCGCCCGCCCGGAGGGAGAGGTTCGCGAACTGTTCTGCCGGGTAGCCATGGTGCCCCGCGGGAGGCCGGTCGAGCAGTGCCCGGCCGCCCGCACGGATGCCGGGGCGCGTCCCCCACCGCGCCCCGGCACCCTTCGGCGGCGGGTGTCCTGGGAACAGCGCGCCGGGCATGAACCATGATCTGTCCATGGAACGAGTCATTGATCTTGATGAGGCGGCTGCAGAAGTGGCTGCTCGGGCGCCGGGGTGGCGGGCTGCTGGCCTGACGGTAGGTCAGGTGACCTGGCGCGACCATTCAGTGCCCTGGACTCAGCGGTTTGAGACAGACAGGTCGTTGGTGAACGATCCCGACTCGGTGGGCGTGCTCATCTCGGGTCCGGCGGAGGCTGAGCTGTCGGTTGTGCTGTTCCGAGGGGCCTGGGCCGACGTCGACTTCGTCGCCAGCATGGACGACGCCGGCGCACTTCCGGCCTCGGATATCGCTTCAGCTCGGGAGTTCGGCGTCCAGCTCGACGGCTGGGTGGCCCGTGTGTTCGGTCAGTCCTCCTAATTCGGACGGCTCGTCCATCGTGGCGGCGACCGGAAGCCGTTGAAGCCGCCCAGGGCCCGACCCGGCGGCCATTTTTTGGGTACGGCACCGCGCGCCCAGCCGCCGCCGACAAGCCGACACCTCCGGTTCCGCGGCTGCGCCCGGCGCCGTCCGTGGCGCGGCACCTTCTCGCGTCTCGCGCATCGGGCGGCCGACAGATGGCAGGGTGGTGCGCCACAGGACGGGATTGATCACCAACGCGCCCGGCCGGCACTCCACCGGCTGGTTCACGGAACGATCCAACCCGTACGAAGCGACCCCTGACGACGAGAAGGCACCGACCTTGGCAACCGACTACGACGCCCCCCGCGGCACCGGCGACAGCGGCAGCGACGATGACAGCATCGAGGCCCTGAAGGGCCGGCGCGACGACAAGCAGAGCGGCGCGGTCGACGCCGACGTCGAGGCCGTCGAAGGGCTGGAGCTGCCGGGCGCCGACCTGTCCGGCGAGGAACTTTCTGTCCAGGTCGTGCCCTTGCAGGAGGACGAGTTCACCTGCATGACCTGCTTCCTGGTCCACCACCGCACCCAACTCGCCGGCGAGGACAGGAACGGCCGGCCCATCTGCCGCGACTGCGCATCCTGACCGCCGCCCGCCCCGCCACCACAGCGGCTGGCCGGGCCATACGCGTCCTGTCGGCAGACCGGCGGCATGGTCCGTGCACGGCCGCGAACCTCCTGGTCGAAGGCCTGGGGCGTGGTCCGGGCGGTCTGGCATTCCGGCACGGCCGCCCTGTCATCCCCCGTGTCGGCGCGACCGTGCCAAGCGGTCGCGCCGGCACGCGGCCGTCTCCTCCCCGGCCGGGACGGCTGCACGCCGCCGTCCCGACCGGCCGCGCCCTGTGGGTTGTCGGCCGGGTTCGACCGGGGCGGTGAGGACGCTCTGAAAGCCCGGAACCGCCCGCCCGGGGCCGGAGACCGGCCCCGGGCGGAGTGTGAAGCCGGCGTTCGGCCGTTGACGGCCAGGCCACTCCTGAACCCGGCCGGACGTGCCGACGGCGCCGTTGACGTGCCGGGCTCCGGCAGCCGCCCGGCATACTGCCCTCCTGGCGAACAGGACAGGGGTACGGGTGGTGACGGCGGGCCAGGACCGGGACCGGGCCGCGGGTGTGCGGTCGCCGCGCCGACCTGCCCGAAGCCGGGTGCGCCACGGGCAGGCGTCGTGTGCGGACTACGGCTGCCCGCGCGCCGGGTGCCGCCAGGCGGCGCTGCATGCCCGCCGTCGCCGCGACAGCGACCGTGCCCAGGGCCAGGCGGCCCGCGTCGATACCGCCCCTGCCGCGCTGCGGGCCGCGGTCCTGGTGCGCCGCGGCATGTCCGCTCTGGACATCGCGGACGCCGCCGGGATCGCCGTCACCCTTGTGCGCCGCCTGCTGCGCCCGCCTGGGCGGCGGCCGGCCCGGATCGGTAGCACCGCGGAGGCGGTCCTCGGCATCCCGCTGCCCGGCGCGGCCAACCCCCGGGCCCTGGCCTGCAGAGGGTAGCCCGGGAGCACCCCCGCGAGCGCGGGGCCGACACTGTCGCGCGCGCCCGCGCGCCCGCGTACGCGAGAGCACCGACATAGCCGCGCTTGTTGTAACGGGTCGCGACGGCGCGGGAGTTCTTCAGCCTGTTGATGCCCCTTTCCACGCTGTGCTTTCTGTACCGCTCCTCGTCGAACGCCGGTGGCCGTCCGCCTCGCGATCCCTTGCGCAGGCCGGCGATCTGGCTGTCGGTCTTCTCCTTGCGTCGCGGATGGCCGTGTGGGGGCTCCTGCGAGCCGGACGTATCCGGGCAGCCTGTTCTTCGGCGTTTGGCTCTCTTCCAGGTGTTCGCCGGGTTTGACCGGGAGCCTTCCACCATGCCGACGACGTGCCGGCCGCACTTTGGGACGTGCGCCGTCTGTCCGGCCGGTGCTTCCGCCGCGGCAGCCGGGCCCGGAGTGTCGCGGCGGCGGGCGGGATTGCAGAGCACACAGGGGTAGGGCGGGCTTCGGCAGGTCGTTCAGCCGGGTGTCCACGCAGGTGCCGCCTGTCGAGCCGGTGGACCGTGCGGGCTCGGGTGGCGGGTGTCCTCGCGGGGTCCGACGGTGCGTGGACGGGTTCGGGGACGGGTTGCAGGTCGGTGTCGGGCGACTGCGGCCGCTGTCGGGGTTTCCGGGAACGTCCTATTGTCTCGCCCAAATATCTATTTGGGCGACATGACTGACATGTCGTCAGTTGATCGCCTAGCGTGACGGGTGCCGTCTGCCAGTCAGCTCTCGAGGGGGCACCGCTATGTCCCGGAGCCGCAAGCTCCATCGTCTCAGTAATCCCGATGCGGCCGAGCACCGTGCCCAGCGCATGCTGTTCCGCCATCTCCGCGACGACACCAATGCGAACCGCGGCCGCATGGCGAAGCGGGTCCGCGAGCTCCAGCTGCTGCTGGCGATGGACCCGGTCGAGTTCGAACAGCTCATAGCCCGGCTGATGGAGGCCATGGGCATGAAGGTGGAACTCACCGCCCGCTCCCGCGACGGCGGGGTGGACGTGCGGGGGATCGACACCGACCCATTCCGTGGCGGGCACGTGATCGTGCAGGTCAAGCGCTACCGGGACACCGTGACGCCGTCGGCGGTGCGGGACCTGTACGGCACGCTGCAGCACGATCCGGCGGCGACGAAGGCCGTACTGGTGACGACCAGCAAGTTCGGGCCGAGCTCGCACCAGTTCGTCGCGGGCAAGCCGATCACGCTGATCAACGGCGCCGAACTGGTCGGCCTGCTCAAGCACCACGGCTTCCACGAGGTCTTCGCGGCGGCCCGGTTCGGCGCGGGCGGCAGCCAGGACGGCGACGAGCTGCCGCCGGTGGACCTGCCGTCCGAGCCCGCCCGTCTCCTGCTGCACTGGACCGGGGACGAGGAGTACGACATCGCCGCCCTGGTATGCCGGGGAAACCGGGCGCTCTCGGACGAACACCTGGTGTTCTACAACAACGGCTCGACGCCGGACGGCTCGGTGCGGCTCCTCACCGGCTACGGCGACGCGAACGCCTGCCTGATGGTGGACTTCGACGCCCTGCCGGCCGAGGCCGACCGGCTCGTCATCATCGCCGCGGCCGACACCCACAACCACCCCGCCGCGACCATGGGCGGGTTCGCCGATCCTGCGCTCATCCTCGAGCCACGCGCCGACGAGGACCCCGCCGTGGTCCACCTGGCCGACGGCGCCCCGACGAACACTGCCATGCGGCTGGGCCGCTTCGACCGCGACGCAGCCGGGGACTGGGACTTCACCCCCGCGCTCGCCGGTTACCCGGGAGGGCTGCACCAGGCCGTCATCGCCTACGGCCTGGAGGTCGATGACGCCTGACCGCGTCCCCTCCGAGCGGGTGAGGACCCATTCACGGCTGCGTCGCGGAACGCGACGGACAACCGTGGCGAGCGGTGTTCCGCTCCCCGGACTCCGACGTGGCAGCGAGCCCCAGCACCCGGCAGGACGACTTGCCCAACCGGCTGGTCCCTGTCGTACGGGCGTTGCGGCGTTCCGACCCGCCGCCTCGCCGTCCCCGCCGTCCGCCGCGGCCGGGGGCGGCCGGCGCGTCATGCCGGTGCCCGTGGCACGGACAGGCGGATGCAGCCGCACGGCCCCGGATGCTGCTCCTACCGGCTCCACCCCGGACCGGTATCGCCACTGCACGGCCCGCCACACCCGCGGTGTGCGCCGGTCGTGAAACCGGCGCACGAGCCACGGCCCCGTTCCGCAGGTGCGCCCCAGGAATTCGCGCCATCTCCACCACCCACATCGACACATGGGGATGCGCGCACGTTTTTTGTAGGCAGGGCCGCCATGGCCCCCGACGGGCCGGACTAGGAACACCGGCCGACAGCAGCAGGACCAGCGGCCGCCAGGGCGTCTGAACACGAGGCTCACCATGCATCGCAGGTCACGGCGGCGGTGAGACCGGAGCACGAGCGAGCTGTCCGGATCACGCCCCACCTAGCCCGCCAGTACTGATGATCAATCAGATCATGTCGGGGGCCGCTGGTACACCAATGACCCGTGACGGTCCGCACCGTGCGGACCGCCGACGGGAGGGACACGACCGATGCCGGTACCCGAGGGATACCACCGCGTCCGCAGCCACATCCGCCGCAACCCGCGGCCGAGCACGAAGAAGACCAGCGGCTGGATGATCGCGGGCATTTGCGCTGCGGTGTGGCTGTGGGGACACTTCATCGGCTTCAGCGACACCAGCACTCCCGCTCCGGCGACGCCCGGCCCCGCGGCGTCCGCCCCCGCAGCGCGCTGATGGCGCGCCGTAGGCCCCGGTGGCGCCGCCCCCGAGGCCCCGTCGAACTCCTCGCCGCTGGGGTCATCGCCCTCGCCGCAGCGACATGGCTCCTGACCGCCCTCGAGAGCGCCGGGCGGGCCGCCGCCCGGCACTGGCCCACCCTCGCCCTCGCCGCAGCCCTCGCCGCAGCCGCGACCGCCGGGTGGTGGCTGCGCAGACAGGCCGCCGCCAAGACCCGCACCGCGCGCCTGGCGACGCTGCGCCTCGCCCTGCCCGGTATCGACGCGCTCGGCGACCGGGAGTTCGAGTTCGCACTCCGGGACCTGCTCGTCCGCGACGGCTGGACCGCCCGCCAGGTCGGCCGGCAGGGCGACCAGGCCGCGGACGTCATCGGCCACCACCCACTCCTGGGCCGGATCGTCATCCAGGCCAAGCACACCACGACAGCCAGGAAAGTCACCTCACACGTGATGTACCAGGTCAAGGGCACCGCAGGTCCTGTCCACCACGCCGACGCCGCAGTCGTGGTCACCAACGGCACGTTCACCCGAGACGCCAGGGACTGGGGCGACAAGCACCACATCCACTGGGTCGACCGCGACCGGCTGCGCACATGGGCCGAGCACGGCGTGGCCCTCCACGACCTGCTGCGGCTGCCCGCCCGGCCCGCCGGGCGACGAGCCAGACACCCCCACGCATCCGGCACCCGCCGGGTACCCGAGTAACAAGGAGGGACAACACCGTGCGCGACGACGGAACCGCCGATCCACTGCTGAAGCTCCTGGCTGGCTGCATCGTCGCCGTGCCGCCGCCAAGATCGCCTGGCACTGGCTCGGCGTGGACGTGTGGGGCTGGATCTGCGACCACCCGTGGTGGACGACGCTCATTGCCGGCCCCACCGTCCTCGCCCTCGCACTGATGGTGGACATGGCCGACGGTCTTGCCGACAAAGGTGCCAGCGACCTGTGAACCGCATGGTCCCCGGGACTGGTTGGATCCAGAAAACCAGAGCGGCCCCGGCTGCGTAGCCGGGGCCGGGTCCTGCTCCCACAACACCCGCGCGACGTCCCGCAGGCCGGTGCTGAGCGCCCGCGCCTCCGCCACGAAGTGGTGGAACGACAGCACCCGTGCCAGGTCCCACTCGGCCGCAGCGGTCAGCAGAGCCGTCTGCAGGGCCGCCAGACGGGCTCCCCGGTACTCCACCGACATCTCGGCACCGTGCTGCTCCAGGCCCTGGAGTACCGGGTCGGACACGTCCACGCACACGATCCGGTACGGGGCGATCACCCCGTCCGAGATCGCGGTCCCAAGGGGATAGTCGTGGGCCACGGGCCCGAACAGCGCCTCGTCGTCCATGCTGGCGATCAGCTCGGCCGACTCGATGCCGGCCGCCGCCACCCGGCCCCGATCGCTCTCCCTGACGGCCCACAGGCGCGGGGTAGCCGTCATGAACAGCCGGCGGTCGCAGGGGATCCGCGTGTTGTCCAGGATCGCCGCCCACGGCTTCCCAGCCTGGCCAGAGACCCTGTGAGCCTCGTCCGTCTTACCGGTCATTGATGTGGTGTCGTCGTCGTTGACCTGGTTGTTCTATGGCTTGCATGTTCTCGACGTGAGCGTCGGCCTGCGGGGTGAATCGTGTCTGGGAGTCGCGGGATTATTGGGATTCGGAGAGCAGGCGGATCGCGGCTTCGGGGTCGAGGTCTCGTTGGAGGCTGATGGTGATTAGGCCATCGAGTTGCTGGGAGTCGGGTGTGGTGGTGCCGGTGATCTGGAGGGCGAGGTTGGCGGCAAGGAGCGGTCGTTCCGGGTCGTGCTCGGGGTGGCCGGGGTCTTCGGCGGCTACGCGGTCGTGGAGCGCGGTGAGGAATTCGGTGATCGTGGAGATCACGATGTCGGTGGTCTGCATGTTTGTGATGGTGTCGAGGGCTCGGCGGTAGCGTTCCGTCTCTTCTCTGATGTCAGCGAGGGTTTCGGGTGTGGTGCCTTGTCGCGCGCGCAGGGCTGTGAAGCCGGAAAGGGCCTGCAGTGCTTGGTGGGCGGCAATGGCGCTGTCGGTGAGGGGCGTGGTGTGTGCTGGGGAGAAGTGGCCGGTCCATGTGTCGTAGAGCTCGACGCCGGGCCACGGGTTTGTCTGGACCTTGCGTGACAGGTGCCTGACGGGGTGTCCGGCGATTAGCGGGACGACCAGGACCGGCGGACGTGCTCCCAGCGGTCCCGGGACGCGGTCGAGCAGCTCTACCACGGTGGGGAGAGCCTGCCCCCATTCGGCCAAGTCGCCGATTTGGATGCCGATCGCTGTTTCGACAGCAGGCCAGTTGACCGCTGCGGCGTCGGCCAGCGGGCGCATGACTACGTGCAGGGACAGGCCGGCTGTCTCGGCGGCGGCAAGGAGAGCCGCGCGGAACTGTGAGGCTCTTTGCGCCGCGTCCGAACGGGCACGTGTGGCGAGCCTGGCGAGGATGTCGCCGTGGGGTCCGGATCGGGCGGCATTGCTGATGGTGGCGGACTGGAGGCCGCCCCAGGCTAGTTCCGCGAGCACGGCATGGAGATCGCTCAGTATCTTGTCGATGCGGTCGAGGTCGGCGGGCGGTGCTTCCAGTCCGACCAGTTCCCACCGCTCGGACTTCCTGACCTGCTGGACGAGGTTGCGCAGGGTATCGCCGGTATAGGCGGCGAGAGAGGCCCAGTGCGGTTCGGCTTCCACCAGCCGGCCGGTGAGGTTGGCGGTGATTCCTTGGGCGAGGGTGCTGAGGTGGTCGTGCGGGGTTGCTTCGACGGCTTCGTCCACGGGGTCGGCGAGCAGTTGTGCGCGGTTCACCGGCAGGGTCAGCGCTGTGCTGCGCTCGTAGAGCTGGCCGCGTCGTGCTTCCAGCGTGGCTGCGGCCTGCGGATTTCCTTGGTGCAGGCACCAGGTGCGGGCCAGGTCGTCGAGGTAGTGGTACAGGTCGGAGACCAGGGTGAAGGCGGTGCGTGTACGCACTGTCGCGTCGGTGCTGTCGGGGGTGGTCATCGCGGCCTGAGCCCGCAGTCGGTTCCAGGTGACGACGGAGGGGAGGTAGTCGTAGCGGCGCTGAAGTCGGCTTACGCCGCCGAGGTAGTCCCCGATCTGCAGAGGCACGTCGCCGGGCATGAGTGCTTGGACATCGACCCGATCGCAGGTCGGCAGGCAACGCAGCAGGACGCGGCCGAAGTGTCTGACAGCCTCTTCGAGGTCGGGTTCTGCGCGGTCCGAGACATGGAGCAGCCGTGCACGGGCGACTTGGGATCCGTCCTGTTCCACCACGTCCAGCTCGACGAGCCAGCGTGAGTACGCGCGGAGCCTGGCGAGGACCGCCTCTGTGCCGCCGGCCAGGGCGACCAGTTGCTGCGCCAGTCTGAGGGACACTCCTCGCGCGGCACCGATGAGGTCGCCGAACACGTCCACAGGCTCCTGGCACAGCAGCAGGGCCAAGGGGGACGGGGGGAGGGCGGAGCCGATGTGCGCGGCGAGGTCCAGGCTGCTGCCCTCAAGCACTGTCAGAAATGCCTGCGCGGCAGGGGCGTCGGCGCACTCGTTCAGGCCCTGGGCCAGTGCAGCAGCGCCGACCTTTGCGAGCAGGTCATCGCGCAGCGGGGACCGGTCGTCGACGGTAGGCCGGATCTCCGTGATGGCCGAGGCGATCTCCGGCCGCACGCCGGCCAGCTCACTGTCCAGGCGCGCGAGCTGCAGAGCGATCTGCTGGTGCGCGGGCCGCACGTGGTGTCTGCGCAGCACTGCGTTGAGCTGCTCGGCACGCCGTTGCAGATCCACCAGTCGCAAGGCCTCCAGGACAGGGGTGAGTGCCGCAGGGCCGGGTCTGCGTTCGATTTCGTTGACGAGCCCGGCCAGAAACCTCCCGTCCAGGTCCGGGCGCTCAGCCAGAGCTCCCGCGGTGAAGGGCCGCAGCTGTGTGCTGTCGAGGGCTTCCAGGACCGCCGCCAGGGTCTCGCCCAGACCCGGCGGCGGGGACGCATGGACCGCATCAGCCAGGGCTCGAGAGCGTAGTTGGTGCAGCCCGGTCAGCTCCTGCCCCTGGACGTGGACCAGGTGCTCGTCGCCCAGGCGGGCCAGAGCGATACGGAAGGCCCCATCGCCTACCCCGAGCTGCGCCTGCACGGCACGCAGCGGCAGCGCTGCTCCCCACTGGTGGGCCAGGGCGACCCGGGCGAGGATCTGCAGTTCGGTCTCACGGTCCTCGGCGATCCGGCGTTGGACCTGTTCGGTGACGACCGCGCTCAGGCGGCGCCCTCGTGTCAGCAGGTGGGTGTACTCCAAGGTGAGGCCGTTCGCCTGCTCGAAGGCTGCCCGCCAGTGGGGCACGGTGGTGGCGCCGGTGCTGAGGAGCTTGGCGTGGATCTCCTGGGCGACGGCTTCGTTCAGGGCGACCTCGACCACCATGCAGTTGGGCAGGGTCCGCACTGGCGGAAGGTCCTCGGTGCGGACGGAGCCCAGCAGGTGTACCCCTGGGAGGGGGGCGAGTTCGCGCTGGAGCAGGTCCCACGCCTCCGCTGAGCCCACTCCGACGCCGTCCACTGCGAATCCGACCGGTGAGCGGGTGGATGCGCCGCTGGCTCGGGCGAGCCGTACCAGGGCGTCGACGTCCGCCTCGCGCAGCCTCCTGACCCGGTACCAGAGGATGTGGCGGGCCGAGTAGGCCGCGGCCCACATCACCATGGACTTCCCTACCCCTGAGGGGCCGGTGACCAGCACGGGCTCGGCGCGTTCCAGGGCTTCGACCACCTGCCCGCTCTCCACGGGCCGAGGTGCCGGCAAGCCGGCGGCGATGTGGCCTGGCTGCACTTCCGTGCCCTCGAAGAAGCCGGGCATGACCAGCGGATCGTCGAAGTCGACAGGCTCGCACAGCCCCACCGACAACGCCTCCTGCAACGAGGCACGGTCCACCAGTGCTGCCGCGTGTGTCGCGATGCGCTCGATATCCGTGCGGTCCAGCCCTACCCGATTGTTCAGATCGGGTGTCGCGTTCGCGTCGGCGTGCCCGGCGATGGCATCCCGCAGGGCCAGGACCACGGGCTCGGCCGCCAGCGGAAGCAGGCCGTGCTTGTCGGCGACCGCCTGACCGGTCTGCTCCGCCGCCTCTCGCCAGGGCAGCACGTACACGCTGGCCAGAGCACACAGTTCATTGATCTTGCGCTGGCTGATCTTTCGTTGCCTGGCGGCGGAGTGGACAGCCTCCCGCAAGGGGTGCGTCCGCGGGAGCTCTGCAAGGGTCCGCCCCCACACCGAGAACCTCTCACCGGCCACGGGGCTTTCCAATACCAGCACTAGCTGGCCCGCGAGTCCTGCCTTCGCCCGCTTGTCGTGCTGCGCTGCCATCTTGAGCAGATACCGGGCGACGTCCCCCAAGGGGAAGTCCCCGACCCGGGCCTGACGCGATTTGACCTGCACGTGCCAGTTGCTCTGGCCCTCGCAGGAGAGGTCCTCCCAGCCCTCGGGCACGATGCGCTCCACCACGAGGTCGCCAGACAGCACCTGGCCGCATAGCCAAGCGCCTACGACATCCTGGTAGTGGAACCCGCGTCCCGCCTGGGCACCGGAACGCGACTTGACCCACAGTCGTCGGCCATCGATAGCTTGCGTACGTTGCGAGGCGCCTACCTTGTTCCCCACCATGCCCTGAGAATGACAGCTCGTCGGTCCAAGCGAAGTAACTTCTGCTTCGTCTTAACGAACGGCTCGATGGACCGAGGTCGACCATCTGGCGAATACCGGGGCCCGCCCCACCGAAGTCCGCCGAACTGCGACGAGCCACGCCGATGGCTCCACGGCTAGAAGGGCCGCCGGTGTCAACGAACGATCATTCAAACCTGCTGGCAGAGCGGCTGGGTGTGTGGGTTGCTGGTCCGCGTGCGGTGACGGATCTCCGCCGTTACTACGGGGTCGGCCCGTCTCCCGCTGCTACACCGTTCATGGGGAGCCGGTTCGAGTTTCTGGGTGGCGGGGGAGACCTGCCCGAGTGCGCTGACCGGATCACGGCGGAGGACCTGGTCGCGGTGCAGACCTTGTCGGTCACTGTCCCCGTACCCGTCGCGCTGGAGATCCTGGAAGGCGGCCTCGGCACGCGGCTGGCCGACCTGCTGCACGCCATCCCCAGGGGTATCGACATGGCTGATGCCGATGTGTCCGACCTGGCCTCGGGATCGCCGGCCGACCGGGCATGGGACCTCCTCGAGTCTCAGCACGATGTCGGCTGGGTGATCGCGGGGAAGGTCTTGGCTCGTAAGCGTCCGCGGTTGCTGCCGGTCTACGACAGGGTGGTGCGCTGCGCCCTTGGTCGGCCGCGCCCGTTCTGGCTGGCCCTGCACGCCGCGCTTCGCAAGGACGACGGCACGCTGCACCGCGAGTTGCTCGAGCTGAGGCAGGTTGCTGGTCTGCCGGACACGGTCAGTGCGCTGCGGGTGGCTGACGTGGTGGTGTGGATGGGACACCAGGCGCAGGGGCACGACTGTCCTCGCTGGCGTCGGCAGCGGCGTGGTGAATGAGCGTCACGGACTTTACCAACCGCCTCTGGGGTGTATGTGACGTTCGCGGGAACTGGTCCGTGAGCGCTGGTTGGGGGTGTCGGGTGGTGGGGTGAGCTCCCGCTCGGGGATCGCTGAGTTCGGAGAAGTGGTGGCGGGTATGGATGGCCGGTTGGTGGTGGGGGACCTGCGGGTGCAGGAGGTCGTGCGCGGGGACGGGCGGGTTACTTACACGGTCGTGGACGAGTCCTGCGAGGTGCTGGGGGCAGCGGACGGGTTCCTACGGTCGTGCCGGGGCCGGTGCGACGTTGACCCACATTCGCCGCTATCTCGGCCACCCCTCCGAGCGGATGGCCGAGCACTACGTGAAGATCACCAACAGCGACCTCGAAGACGTCCTGAACACCGTCTGGGTCGCCGGCCCCGGGGCCGCCACCCCAGGAGAGGTCCTGTCCCGCGCGGCAACAAGGCGATCAGCCGCGAGGAGGCCATGGCGATGGCCCTGGACCTCTCACGCCGCAGCACCCCCGCCGACGGCGGCTTCTGCACCTACCAGCCCGTCGTCAACGGCGGAGCGTGCCCGTGGAAGCTGGACTGCGAGAACTGCGACAAGTTCGTGATGTCCGGCGCCGACCTCCTCTACTGGCGCCGCAAAGCTGAGCAATGGCGCATGATCGCCGAGAACGCTCCCGACGACGCGACCGCCGACTACCTGCACACCGTCTTCGAACCCACTGCCCGCGCCATCGACGGGCGTCCGCCCCCCCCGCCAAGGGCGAGTACGGCATCCCCGCAACCCCCCTCGCCTGACGCGCCAACAGCCGAACGGCCCGGCACCCGAACACTCGGGGGCGGGGCCGCGGCACGCCGCCGTCCGCTACGGCCGACGGCTGAACTGCGGGTCGCCGGGATCGGTGTTGGTGTCCTCCCACCAGCCCTCCGGCAGCACCGACGGCGTCCAGTCCACCGCCGACGCCACGTTGGTGAGCAGCGGGGCGTTCCCCACCGCCTCGTCCGGGACGACACCGTGCTCGATCAGGTGGCACAGCCACAGCCGCACGTACCGGGCGTATCGGCGGATGTTCATCGCGACCGCGTCCGCCGCCGGGCCCAGGACCTGGGCGCCTGCGCCGGTCTTCGAGAACTCGTCGAGCGCGGGATCGGCGCCGACAACGAGGCCAGTGAGGGTCCGGTAGAGCTGGGTCGCGTTGTCGTTGCCGAGGGCCAGAGCCTGGGCGTGCGCGCCCTGCTGCAGCCGCAGGATCGCCGCGTTGCGGTCCTTCGGCGCCGGCATGCCGGGCGTCTGCGCCTGGGTCTGGTACCGCGTCAGCATGCCGTAGTACGGCTGCAGGTCGGCGATCAGCTGGGCCCCGGGGTGGGGCCGCTCGCGGCGCACGATCATGCGGGTGCCGTCCGGGTGGCCGGAGAGGTCGACCAGGCCGGTCAGCTCTGCGACCTCGGCCCCGGCGCGCAGGGAGCCGTCCTGTTCCAGCGCGGGGTGCCAGACCTGTTCCGGGAGGGCGCGGACGGCCTTGCGGACCTGTTCGGTGACGGCGTGGCCGACCGAGAACGTGGTCTGGATCCCGCGCTGTCGCAGTCCTCGCAGGTGGGTCAGGAAGGCCTTGGCGCCGCCCGCGCTGTCGGCGCGGACGAGGATCGGGGTCCCGTGGCGATGCGAGTCCGGGATCTGGGCAAGGGCCTGGTCGAGGACCGTGATGTGGTCGGCTGCGGTGTTCGCTCCGGCGTTGCCTGGCCGCAGGAGACCTGCCAAGGCCTCGCCGGTGTTGTCCAGGAAGCAGAGCATCGGGTGGTAGCCGAAGCCGCGCTTGTAGGTCGCGGCGGCCTCTTCCTTCTAGGAGTGGCAGGTGCCCAGTGTGGCGTCGATGTCCAGGACCAGGCCCGGCAGTTCACGCCCTCCGGCGTGCGCTGGAGGCAGGGCGCGTCCGGTCTCGTCCGCTTGCAGCCAGGCGACCTCGCGTGCTCGGGCCCGGGCTGTCCGCAGCGCGGCCAAGGCACCCGGGCTGATACCTGCCAGCACCCGCCAGGCGGTGGAGGTGGAGGCGACCAGACCGAACACCTCGCCCTGGTCGCGCAGCACGGCCAGGTCCCGGATCGCCTCGCCGCCATCGGCGAGCATCACCGCCAGATCCACCGCAACCCGGCCGGGATCGTGCCCGGTGCCGCGTGGTCGCAGCTGGCGCAGGGCGTCGCTGAAGGCGCTGGTCAGCGTGGTGACGTCGGCCAGATCCGCGAGCAGACGCGAGCCAGCGTGGTTGACCACCCCGTGCCCGTCGGCGCTGACGACGAGCTTCGGGCGTGAGCGGGTAGGGTGCACGCAGAAGTGCCTTCCTGCTGGTATGACGGAGACCTTAGACAAGCCTCATCGTCCCAGTTCAGAAGGCACTTTCGCGTTCCCGCTCACGATCCGGCCCCAGCCCGACGTGAAACGCGCAGGTTAACGCCAGCTGTAGGACGCCGCTCCGCGCAGACCCGGAGGCCGCCACCCGTAGGGGCGACGGCCTCCAGCGTGGGAGCCAGTTTCGTCTCATCCAGCTGGGGTGGGTTCGAAGATGATGCAATCCTTGAAGGACAGCCAGTTGGCGACCTTCGATGAGACGAGCCCGCCCACCGTCGGCAGCACGATCGAGGTCAAGAATTCTGCACCCGTGCCGGCCTTTTGGCCAGTGACCACCTCAAGCCCGAACTTCCCGGACCTGATCGTGGCTTTCGTGCCCGTATCAAGATTACTTGCGCTGAGGATCTTCCCGAAGGCTATGCCTGTGAGACAGCCTCCCAGTTGTTGGAGGGTCAACTCAGCATCTGTCTGGCTCATCCCAGTGGCCATCAGCAGCTTCACTGCCAGACTTGTCTGGTCCAGCTGCGGGTGGTCCCCAGTGCCGGCACTGCCGGATGGGCATGCGACCCCAGGGATGGCGAGAGTAGTCCCAGGGAAGATCCACCACCCGTGGTCGCTCACTCCGAAGACCGGCGGTCGGGGGTGCTGGCGTGCAACGCTCTCGATCAGTGATTGGTTCGCGTCGTAAATCGATGTCCATTTGCCCGCATCGCCGAGGAGTGCGGCTGCGATATCTGACAGCGTGTCTCCCGGAACAACTACATGAGTCGCCGTGCAGGTTCCGGGACCAGTTGCCTCACCCAGTACAGACGGCACATCAGTCAGGGGCACGATCCTCGGCGCCGGCGTCGACACGGGTTCGGGTATCGGCGTGGTTGTTGCGTGCGTCGGCGACGGTGTCGGTGTCACGTGCGTCGGCGTGGGTGTCGCGTGCGTCGGTGATGGCGTGGGCTGGGCAAGGGCAGAAGGGCCCAACGAGAGGACGATGGAGCCCGCAGCCAAGCTGCTGACGGTCGCCAAGGCTATTCGGTGGACGGTGCTCAGTCGAGGTTCCCGTCTCAGCTTCCGGTGCATTTCCGACCCTCCCACTGGGTCGCGTAGTGTTATTGATCAATTACGTTACGTCATTAATTCGAGTGCGTCTTTTTGTGATAGGCCGGACAGAGCAACCGCCCGAACTCTCACTGAACCTCTTTCATCCTGTCTCGGCAGGGTGCAATAGCTGGTCAGCGGGTTGCAGTGACGCAACAGGGCCCCTCGTCGTTGCCGTGGTGATCTCACTCATCACGTCGCCGCCGAGGGGCCCTGTTGGTTCCGTATCCTGCCATGCTCGATGTCCCGCACGAGCTCGTTGAGCACGTCTCCTGGCTCATCTACACCCGAAGGCGTGAACTCGGCTCACGATGGAGGAGGTTGGGCTGCTTCAAGCAGGCCCTGCTGGTCCTGGCCCATCTGCGGAAGAACGAGACCCTCGCGCAACTGGGAGCCGGGTTCGGGGTGTCGGAGGCGACGGCCTGGCGGTACGTGGACGAGACCGTCGAGGTCCTGGCCGCGTGGGCGCCGGGCCTGCGCGAGGCCCTGGTGGGACTGGGCGAAGGCGACTTCGTGATCGTGGACGGCACGCTGATCCCGACCGACCGGATCGCCGCCGACGAGCCGTACTACTCGCAAAAGCACCGGAAGCACGGGATGAACGTGCAGGTCGTCGCTGCCCCGGACGGCACACCTCTGTGGTTCTCCCGTGCCCTGCCGGGGCGCACCCACGACCTGACCGCGGCCCGCGCCCACGGCATCGTCCAGGCCTGCCTGACCCGCGAGGTCCTCGTCCTCGCCGACCGGGCCTACCGAGGCGCCGGCTCCACTGTCCGCACCCCCTACTACAACCACCACGAACTGCCCGAGCACTACCAGCAGTACAACCGCGACCACGCCCGCCTGCGTGCACCCGGCGAACGCGCCTTCGCCCAGCTGAAGACCTGGAAGGTCTTCCGTAAAGCCCGCTGCTCGACCAATCGCATCAGCCGACTGATCGCCGCCGTCCACACCCTCATGATCCAAAGCCTCGCGACCTGCGAAAGCTCAGGATGAAAGAGGCTCACTGGCTGCAAGCCGTACGGCGGTCGCCACGTCGTTGACGGCGCCGCCCTCGGCCTGGCCGCCACCGTCCAGACCTGAGCTCAGCGCACCCACCCTCCCGCCCACCGACATCGCCGAAGCCGCTATCGGATGACCACCTTCGGTCGAAGTCGCCGACCAGCAATGCCAGAAGGCCGCCACTCCACGGACAGAGTGACGGCCTTCCAGTGCTTTCTCAGAGCCGCAGCAGCCTACCGCCCGCCAACCGGCTGCCCTGGACATCGGTCCTACCATTCGAGCGGGGGCCGAGGTAGTCGTCGCCATACGCATCCGTAGCGCGCTCGTCGGGATCCCGGCGGCCGAACACCTGCCGGTGGTCGGGCCGGGGCGCGCCCGTGTCGATGCACGAGGCGCCGTTCCGGGCTCGGTGCTGTGTGGCGTCCCACGGCTCCGGGAGGAGGTGCCCGCGGTGGCAGGTCGACGCCCCCACAGTGCACCCCCACCGGGCCCTCGTAACGGCTGTTCATGCCCACTCCACGCCGTGCTCGGCGAGCTGCGCCAGCTGCCCCGGCGTCAGTTTCGCCCGGCGGGCCTTCTGGTTATTCAGCCACGCGCCGAGGCCGACGTGGACCGTCTCGGTGCTCCCGTCGCCGCCGGGGCCGGCCACCGCGACCTCCAGCGGCTCCTTGTGCGGGCGCGGGACTCGGACGTGGCCCTCCCGCTCAACAAACCGGGCGAGCGCGGCCAGGCCCTGCTGGAAGCAGTCGGCGCGGGAGGTCTTGGGCTTCGCCTCCGCCGCGGCCTTCGCCGCGACGAGCTCCGGGTCCGGCTCGAGCCCGATCGAGGTGAGCAGGTCCTGCTGGTCCGCCTCCAACCCGGGCCAGCCGGCGCGCTGCGCCTGCACCCAGCGGCCAAGCTGCTCACCCTCGAACACCGTGTCCAGGGGCAGGGTGGTTCAGTCGACCAGGCCGTCGGACTCCAGCCACCACTGCCGGGCGGTGGCGTAGGCGCGCTGCCAGACGATCGGCCAGGTGGGGCACCACCATGGGTCGATCTCCTCCAGCGCGCGGCGCCGCTCCGGCGCCAGCGCCCCCGACTCGCCTGCGGGCACCTGCGCCGCAGCTCTCAGTTCTGACAACCAGGTGCCGATCGCGTACCCGCCGGCAGACGCCCGCGCGGGCGTCGCCAGGCTGCCACCGTGTTCCTTCGCCCAGACCCGCGCCCAGGCCCGGCCGGCCTCGAACCGCGCATCCGACACGGACCAGATCATCCCCGGCGCATCCAGCATCTCCACCCGGTGACGCGCCAATGCACCCGCGGCATGCTCGGATCTCCTGTCTGACACCCACTTGCCAAGCGGGAAATTTCCCCTCCTTTCCCACCATTTCTGAATAGGGAACGTCAAGCCCACCCGTTTCCTGGAACCACCGCCTGGCGTGGTTGATGCCCTCCCGCCAGTACTGATTCTCACCCTTCAGCACCCGGGACGCGATGAACAGCGCGAGCACGTTCTCGTCCATCGGCGTCCGGAACCGCACCGGCAGCGTGAACGCACCCGACCCACCCTCACCTGACTCACCCTCACCAGGCAAAACAGCCGCCTCGGCGCCGCGCCCCTTCGTTCGCCGACCGGACTGCTGAGGTACCGCCAGGGCCTCCACCACGCGCTCGTGGTGTTTGTTGCTGTGGTGGCTGTTCCGGTGTGGTGTGTGGGTGCGGCCATGGCGGTTGAATCAGCGGAATGCTTGTTCGATGCCGAAGACGAGTCGGTGGGCCTGGGGCCATCCCGCGTCGATGAAGGTGTCGCAGATCTCGCGGAGGGCGGTCAGGTTTGCCGGGGTTTGGAGGATGTCCCGGTGGTCGGCGAGGATGCGTTCCGCGAGCTTGACGCAGGTGCTGGCGGCGAGGCTGTCGGTTGTGTAGCCGCTCCGGGCTCCAGCCGCGGTGAGGATGTCCCGTACGCCGATCAGGCCCTGTTCTGGGCGCTGGTCCAGAACGTGCTCATAGACCTGGACGAGGTGGTGCGCGACCTTTGCGATCGGGACCGCCATGAGCAGGCGTATCAGTGGCGCGGCTTCGTCGACGAGTCTGACCTGCTCCTCTGTGGGCTGGCCGCCACCGGAGTCACTCGGCTTGGTGACCGCGTAGATCTGGAGGGCGATGCTGTCAGCCAAGAGGAGTTGTGCCCGCAGGTTTTGCTGCTCGGCGTCCGTTAGCGCCTGGGCTCGCTTGAGCAGGGACGTGATGCTGGCCATGGCTGGCTCAGCCAACTGAAAGAACAGGTCCACTGCTCTTGTCCTGACCGCGGGGTCGCTATCGGTGAGCGCCTCACGCAGGCTATGGATGCACGATAGCCATGCGTGTGCGCCCGGCCAGTTCTCCGTCATGCGGGTAACAGCGTCGCCGGCCTTGGGCACGGCATGGCGGACCCACAGGAGCCCGGCTGTTACTGCACAGCTGGCCGCTGCAGAATTCCAGTCTGCCGTCGGGGCGACACGCGCCATCACGCGAACAAGAACATCCATTCCACGTTGCCAGTCACCCATAGACCAGCAAGCCGATTCGACCGTCTTGCCGAGTACGGCCTCGTCGCTGTCTTGGTCGGCCAGGCGGTCGAGAATCTCCCAGGCTGTGGTGGGGTCGGTGCGGGCAAGGTAGCCGGCCGCTCGGGCGATGGTGAGCCTGATCCATCCGACGGGGTCTTCTGACAGCGCGTGGATGGCCGCTTTGACCTGGGGGGTGTAGTGGTCCGGTGTCCTACTGACCTGGAGCAGGCCGCATGCGGCGTCGCCGCGGGGTCCTTGGGGGATGAAGGTGTCGAAGTGGGCGTTTTCCTTGGTGGGTTCGGGTCGTGGATGTGCGGCGAAGGTCAGCAGCATGTCCCGTGCCTGCGTCAGGATGCCGGCCGGGGTTTGTGTCTTGCGTGTCCAGATTTCGGCAGCTTGCGCGAGGTGGTCTTCAGCTTCGCTACGGACAGCCTCGGGGATGGCAGCGAGCATGTTCCACAGCGCGGTGACTTCGGGGGTGCTGGAGATGATCTCTGATACCTCGGGGACACCGTTGAGGTGCTGCTCGGTGAACTTGTGAAGCACTGCGATGAGGCCTCTGGCAGCCGCAGTGGCGCTGGCTTCGTCTACGTCGGAGCCTGGGGGAATCGGCTCCCATGAGGCTTGGTCTGTGGCGTCCCAGTCCTCCCAGCCGCCCTGTTCAGGTGACCCGCCGGCGGCTCCAGCGGGATCGTCCACCGACGCGGCATCGGCGAACATCTGGTAGCGCCTGGCAGCTGCGCCGCCTTCGACGTCGTCTCCGTCTGCATCGCTGGGCCTCAGCGCCTGGACAGCATCATTGAGCGCGGCTGATTGCTCAGGATCGAGGTCGTGGCGGATCGCTCGGACGAGTGTTGCTGCGGGACCGAAGAGGTCAGGGACGACCAGGTCGGTCACGAAAGCGGCGGGCTCTTCGACCAGCAGTTGCCGCAGAGCCGGGTTCGTGGCTGCGGCCAGCAGCACACGCCGCCACATGCTGGCAGCATGCGGCGCGGCTGTTGCGGCTGCAAGGATGACTTGCGAGTTCTCCGCGTCTGACTCAGAAGCGTGAGTCTGGAAGGTGTCGAGCAGTTCTGGTAGGTCCCGTCCTGCGGGACTGAAGCGGAAGTCCCACCGTCGTGAGTCATCGGTGATGATCTCAATGGACGTGCCGGCAAGCCGAACTGTCGCGGTGGGCGCGTCCGGGAGGTCCTTAAGACTGAGTCTGGTGAGGATCGACAGGGCGACTGTGATGTCCCACTGCAATACGTCGGAGAAGCTCTGGACCAGGCTGTACTTGGACGAGTCGAAGTCTTGCTTGCGTGTGGACTGCAGTGTGAGGACGGCTCCAGGGCCGATGCGCGTGGGGTCGGAGGAGATTTCCTCGTGGCCCAGTACCGCTACATACAGGTCCTCGACGATTCCGGGTACCTGCTCGATTAGCTGGGCGACGTCGTCCGTCAGTGCGAAGAGGTCGTGGTAGCCGCGTTCGGCGAGCTGTTCGGGTTCGAT
This sequence comes from Streptomyces sp. TLI_235, assembly GCA_002300355.1. Lineage (NCBI taxonomy): Bacteria > Bacillati > Actinomycetota > Actinomycetes > Kitasatosporales > Streptomycetaceae > Streptomyces > Streptomyces sp. TLI_235. The sequence continues at coordinate 266,997 of NSGV01000003.1, read as the reverse complement.
GGCTCGGCGAAGCAAAGCCTCCGTTGCCACGGGGTCGCTGGCTGAGGTCTGGATAACGGCGTTGATCACCAGCCATGTCCCAGACACGGGCGCTTGGGTCCAGAGGTACTCGAGCAGCCGACGCGCGGCGAGGCCGCACGCACGCTGATGCTCGGGTGCCAGGGTCGGGTACTGCGGGACAAGGTCTCGGACCAGGTCGCCCAGAGCCTGGAGGGCCGCCGCAGGACGGTGCGAGAGCCGTTCGGCGATGGCCGCCCATACCCCTGTGTCGGGAAGCGACTGGTTGGTGATCCTGATGGAAACGGCGATGGCCGCTGCCTGCAGGAGGCGTCGCGCCGCGAGGATGGCGTTCGAGGCTGCATTGATTAGGGGATCGGCGTCCGCAGTGTTTCGGGTATTGCGGGCCATGACCTCAGCGGCGGCGGTGATGGCCATCGGGCTCATCCCCTGTGTGGCGAGCTTCAAGGCCAGCTCACAGAACACTGTTGGCCCATGGTTCCAGGCCATGTCCAGGTACATGTCGATGCTCGGGCGGGCGAACAGAAGGAGGTCGGGGTCTTCCTGCAGGCATTCGGGCAGGCCTCCGCCGAACGATTCGAAGTACACCAGTGCGACGGCGTAGTCGAAGAGCACGTGGTGTGCGAACTGCAGGGGCCCCCGACCTGGTCCACCCGCGATGCTGGGTGCGGAGGTGAGGACGGAGCGAGACAGCAGCGAGTCGAGATGGGCGGCTCCGGCGGTGTCGCCGGACAGGATCTGTTGAGCGGGCACGGTCATGCGTCGTTCGCGCACCGCGGCCGCGCACAGTTTTGCGAGCAGGGCCTGGCGTGCGCTTCCGTCCTGGCCATCGCAGACCCGGCTCTGCCAGTAGCGGCCCAAGAGGCCGAGTCGGCTGCCGATGCCGGCGAGCCCGGCAGGAGATACACCATCCAGTAGCAGTTCGGCGGCCAGCCGCAGATTGAAAGGGTTCCGAAGAAGGTGCCGCTGATCGTCGGAGCTGTCGATCAGGCCGGCGAGTTCAGGAAAGGTGCTGCTGACCTGTGCGACTTCCTCGTCGTCGAAGTCATTCACATCGATTGGATCTGCAGGGAAAGCAGTGCGGAGCTGAGGGGAGTGGTTCAGGTCCCATGTGCGGATCGAGACGACGATCCGCCAGTGCGGCAGCCTGCGGCCCACGTTCGCGATAATTGATCTCCACAACCCGGAGGCTTCATCGGTCCGCGCCGCATCGAGGGCGTCGATGACGAGCAGCCCAGTCTCACCAGGGGACCACTGGGCCAGAATGTCCAGGAGCGGGTGCTGGAGTCCCAGCTCGGACTGCAGACTCCCCGCGCTGGTCGCTGCAAGGCTTCCGACCTGCAGGAACAGCACGGGGCGCCGAGCGTCACGCGCCGTCGACGCGATCTCGTGGAGGATGACGGTCTTCCCCGTGCCGGGGTCGCCCACAACGAGGAAGGATTCCGCCAAGGACCGTTCGGCCAGTCCCGAGGCCGAACTGCGGCTGATCGTCACGGCTCCTTGCGGGGCGGGGACCGTGGTCAGTCTGCTGCTCAGCTGTTCGATGGTCTCGTCGGTGAGGTGTGCCAGCCGGGCCACGTCTGCCTTGAAGTCCGGGAGTGTCGCGAGAGCTACCCCACTGGAAACGAGCGAAGCCTGCAGCTGCTCCAAGCCTGCTTCCGCGTGGTTGATGGCCAGCTGCCTGCAGGCGCCAAGCAGGACATTCCATGCGGCGGATGCCTGCCCGGCCTCGGTGACCACAGACGTGCGGAGCCGGTCGAGAGCCTCGCGTTCAGCTGCTCCCCCTGCCTCCACATCGAGAGTCCATACGTAGCAGTGCCGCAGGAAGCCTTCGAGCTCAGAAGCAGTCGGCTCGCTGCGGTCGGGCTGCTTCTTCCACTCCCTCGTGGTGTGGGCGACGAACTTGTCATAGGCGGATTTCTGATCTTCGTTGAGTTGCAGGGCTGAGACGTCGGAGCCGACCGGGCTGTTCCTCAGCCGTCGGAGAGTCTGCTCAAGGTGGTTCCTGTGTCGGCGACGGGTGAAACGAGGACCACGGACGGCGGATCAAAAGAGGGTCGCTCTGCGATCTCTTGATCATCCTGACTTCAATGCTCGGAGGTCAGGAGGAAGAGAGGGTGATCCGTGTGGAGGACTGGGCCGAGATTCGCCGGTTGCACCGGTCGGAGGGGTTGTCGGCCCGGGCTGTGGCCCGGCAGCTGGGGATCTCTCGGGGCACGGTGTCGCGGGCGCTGGCCTCGGACCGACCGCCGAAGTACCAGCGGCCGCTGAAGGGCTCGGCGGTGGACGCGGTGGAGCCGGCAGTCCGGGAGCTGTTGAAGCAGACTCCGACGATGCCGGTCACGGTGATCGCGGAGCGGATCGGCTGGGAGCGCGGCCTGACGATCCTGCGTGAACGGGTCCGCGAGCTGCGGCCGGCCTACCTGCCCGTTGATCCGGTCTCGCGGACGGTCTATCAGCCGGGCGAGCTCGCCCAGTGCGACCTGTGGTTCCCGCCGGTGGACATCCCGGTGGGCTATGGGCAGTGCGGGCGGCCGCCGGTTCTGGTCATCGTCTCCGGGTATTCGCGGGTGATCACCGCCCGGATGCTGCCCTCGAGGCAGAGCGGCGACCTGATCGACGGCCACTGGCGGCTATTGGCCGACGGCTGGGGCGCCGTTCCCAAGATGCTGGTCTGGGACAACGAGCCGGGGGTCGGCAAAGGCAGACCGACCAGCGAGTTCGCCGCGTTCGCCGGCCTGCTCGCGGTCAGGGTGCATCTCTGCCGGCCCCGCGACCCCGAGGCGAAGGGCCTGGTCGAGCGCGCGAACGGCTACCTGGAGACCAGTTTCCTGCCCGGCCGCACCTTCACCGGCCCTGACGACTTCAACGCCCAGCTGACCGCCTGGCTGCAGGTCGCCAACCGCAGGCAGCACCGCTCGATCGACGCCCGGCCGGCGGACCGCTGGGAGGCCGACCGGGCCGCGATGCTCACCGTCCCGCCCGTCACCCCGCCCAACTGGTGGCGTTTCCACACCCGCCTCGGCCGCGACCACTACATCCGCGTCGACACCTGCGACTACTCCGTCCACCCCCGCGCGATCGGCCACCGCGTCATGGTCCGCGCAGACAACGAGGAGATCACCGTCACCTGCGGCAACGACATCGTCGCCCGGCACACCCGCTGCTGGGCCAGACACCAGACCCTGACCGACCCCGAGCACGCCGCCGCGGCCAACGCCCTGCGAGGCGAGGTCACCCACCAGCAGGCCGCCCGCGCGCACGCCGCCCGGGCCGCACTCCTGGCCCCGGACAGCCTCGGCATCGAGGTCGAGCAACGCGAACTCCACTCCTACGACCGCATGTTCACCCTCATCGAGGGCGGCGCCGGAAAGGAGGACACCTGATGACCCGCACCGCGACCGCCACCAGTCGCACCACCACGACCGACACGGCCAAGCAGAACGGCCAGGCGGCCCGAACGGGCCGGCAGACCGCCGCCGACCTGGCCTTCCTCGCCCGCGCGATGAAGGCCCCCGCGCTGCTCGACGCCGCCGAGCGCCTGGCCGAGCGCGCCCAAGCGGAGTCCTGGACCCACACCGAGTACCTGGTCGCCTGCCTGCAGCGCGAGGTCTCGGCCCGGGACAGCCACGGCGGCGAGGGCCGCATCCGCGCGGCCCGCTTCCCGGCGGTCAAGACCATCGAGGAGCTCGACCTCGCCCATCTGCGGGGCATGACGCGCCAACAACTCGCCCATCTGGGAACATTGGACTTCATAGCGGCCAAGGAGAACGTGGTCTTCCTCGGACCGCCGGGCACCGGCAAGACCCACCTCGCCACCGGACTCGCGGTCCGGGCCTGCCAGGCCGGGCACCGGGTCGCGTTCGCCACCGCCTCCCAGTGGGTCGACCGTCTCGCCGCAGCCCACCAGGCCGGCCGGCTCCAGGACGAACTGGTCAGGCTCGGCCGTTACCCGCTGATCGTGATCGACGAGGTCGGCTACATCCCGTTCGAACCGGAGGCCGCGAACCTGTTCTTCCAGCTGATCTCGAACCGCTACGAGAGGGCCAGCGTGATCGTCACCTCGAACAAGCCCTTCGGGCGCTGGGGAGAGACCTTCGGTGACGAGACCGTCGCCGCCGCCATGATCGACCGACTCGTCCACCACGCCGAGGTCCACTCCCTCAAAGGCGAGTCCTACCGCATGCGCGGCCGCGAACTCGGCCGCACCCCGACCACCAGCAACGACTGAACAAGACCGCACGATGGCCCACGATTGACCCGATCAGACCGGCCCGATTTCAGCCGTTGCCGACATCCTGACTGACCCGGAAGCCTCTGAGGTTGTCACGAGGACAAGACGGTTCTCCTCGTGCCCGGGCGACAGGTGCTGCGCGACGAACTGTCCCACGGTCTTGGCCAGTTCGCTGGTTTCAGCGGTGCCCAAGGTGATCGATCGCTTGGCCTGGAGCGCCAGCGTCACACCGTCGGAGGTGCGTACCCTGCAGTCGTCGACAGGATCGCCGGTCTCGCACGCGACTCGCTGGACTGCGCCGGTCCACAGGCCTTGCACTGGTGCCGCGGCCTCGCCTGCCAGGACGGCGACGGCGAACCATGCGGCGACGCGATCCTGGAAGTCGAAACCGCCGGCTCCGGCGCTACCGCCCGCGTCCGATCGTGCTGACGCGTTCTCGTTCATCGGTCGCTCCTCGATCCATTTCGCCCAGGGCGTTGAACCTATCGCCGCTGGCGGGCGGTCTGCCTGTGTTCCACCGACAAAGAGGAGTGAAAGGCCCGGTCGGCCGGAGAGCAGGGCGATCGGGCACCAGTGATTCCCAATGGTGTTTGTCAACCGGCCTGGTGACGTGGGGTGGTTGTGTCATGCCTCTGCGAGGTCGCGTCGGGGTGGCTCTGCAGCGAAGGTCCGCTGGTCGCGTATGAGGGCCCAGAGGACGTCGAGGCGGCGGCGGGCGAGGGCGAGGACGGCCTGCTTGTGGGTCTTGCCCTCGCTCCGCTTGCGTTCGTAGAAGGCCTTGGGGGTGGGGCAGCAGCGGGCGGCGACCTGGGCGGAGAGGTAGAAGACGCGCAGGAGGCGGCGGTGGTAGCGGTGGGGCCGGCGCATGTTGCCGGTGATCCTGCCGGAGCCCTTGGGGACGGGCGCGAGGCCGGCGACGCCGGCGAGCCGGTTCGGGCTGCCGAAGGCTTCCATGTTGCCGCCGGTGCAGGCGATGAACTCGGCACCGAGCAGGGTGCCGATGCCGGGCATGCTCGTGAGCGCGTCGGCGTGTGGGTGCTGGCGGAACCGTGCCTCGATCGCCGCGTCGGTGCGGGCGATCTCCTCGTCCAGGGCCATCACCGCCCTGGCCAGGGTGTTCACCATGACTGCGGCGGTTTTCTCGCCGGGGATCACAGTGTGCTGGGCGTGGGCTGCCTGGAGTGCCGCAGCGGCGACGGCGGGGGCGTTTCGCACCTTGCGGTTGGCGAGCCATGTGACCAGGCGGGCCTGGCCGACACGCCGAAGAGCGGCTGGCGTCTGGTAACCGGTCAGCAGCAAGAGCGCGGCCTTGGAAGTGCTGTAGTCGAAGGCGCGCTCGAGGGCCGGGAAGTACTCCAGGATCTGGGCCCGCAAGCGGTTGATCGCCCGGGTGCGGTCAGCGGTGAGGTCGTAGCGGCGCGTGGTAAGGATCCGCAGGTCGACAGCAATCTCGTCCCACTCCTGCAGGGGCTGCAGGTCGCGGCGCATCCTTGCCTGGTCGGCGATGACATAGGCGTCCTTCGCGTCGGATTTCCCGTCGCCGCGGTAGGAGCCGGAAGCGTGGTGCACGGTGCGGCCTGGGATGTAGCAGCCGCTGGCCGTGACCGGTGAGCAGGGCGATCGGCAGCGCGGCACCGCAGGCGTTCAGGTCGACGGCCCAGGTCACCGGCTCCCCATCGGCCAACTCCAGGACATCGCTGATGAGTTCCAGTAGGGCAGGCTCGTCGTTGGGAACGCGGCGTGACAGCACCTTTGTCCCGTGACTGTCGATGACCGTGCAGTGGTGCTCGGCCTTGCCCGCGTCCGTTCCCGCCCACAGCTCTGGCACCCGAGCCTCCTTCGTCGGTCCATCTCCTGGTCCCTGCAGACGACCACGCCGACGTGTCCTTACGAAGCGATCGAGTTCGCGCATCCCAATGAGCGGCCGTGTCGTCGCGAGGCGCCGGGCGGCCAATCACTGGAAGCCACACGAACGGCATGAGCTTTTTGAGCCACACCCGGAGCCCCTGGGCCTCCCGATCGTACGAATGAGCGGAACGAACCCGCCAAGAAGGTAAGGAGCGTTTTCAGCGCGGGCACCGATCGGGTGACGGCTGGGTGGCGTCGGCAGGCAGCGAAACGAGCGAGGCTCTCCGGCCGTTGAGTGAGATGTCTGACGTCTCAACTCGGTGGCCGGAGAGCCTCGTTGGTTGTCTATCCTGCATCACTGGACCTGCCGCACGCACTGGTGGAGTGGGTCACCATGCTGATTGTCACCCGTGAGGGTGACCGGCGCTGCAAGCTCCGACCGTCGCAGCGCGCGATCGTCGCGCTGGTGTACCTGCGCAAGCACGACACGCTCGCGCAGATCGCGGCCGGGTTCGGGATCAGCGTGGCCACGGCCCACGCCTACGTCCGTGCGGTGACCGGGCATCTCGCCCGCAAGGCGCCGGGGCTGACCCGGGCCCTTCGGGAGACGGACGGGGCATACGTACTCGTGGACGGCACTCTGGCCGAGTGCGACCGGGTCGGCGACGGCCGTGCCGACTACAGAGGCAAGCACCGCCGCCACGGTGTGAACCTGCAGGTCATCACCAATCCCGTTGGCAAGCTCGTGTGGCTCTCACGACCGCTGCCGGGCCGAACCCACGACCCGGCGCCACCGGATCGTCGCGACCTGCGCCCGGCTGCGGATCCCGGCGCTCGCGGACCTGGCCTGCACCGGAGCCGGCCCAGGCGTCGCCGTCCGGTCCGCCGCCGACCCAAACGCGAGCTGACTGGGCGTTTTGTCCCCGACTGCGGGGTCAGGTTCCTCGCCAGGTTGGGGTGCTCTCGCCGGTGAGTCGGCGGGTCATGAGGCCGATCATCGCGATGTGGATCATGGCTTCGGAGCGGGCCGGGAGAGCTTCGTAGTCGCGGGCGAGGCGGCGGTGGTTCATGAGCCAGCCGAAGCTGCGTTCTACGACCCAGCGGCGGGGCTGGATAACGAATCCCCTTGTCGCGGGGTCGCGGCGGACGATCTCGACGTCGATGCCCAGGGTGGCGCCGTGTTCGACGACGGCGGTCTTGTAGCCCATGTCGGCCCAGGCCTTGCGGACGGTCGGGTGCCCTGTCGCGACCCGGGTCAGTAGCTGCTGGCCGGCGGCGTTGTCCTGGACGCTCGCGGCGGTGACCAGGACCACGAGCAGGAGGCCGATGGTGTCGGTGACGATGTTGCGTTTCCTGCCCACGATCCGCTTCCCGACATCAGCGCCCTGGGTGGCGGCGGGGACGTTCGTGGAGGTCTTCACGCTCTGGGAGTCGATGATGCAGGCCGTCGGCTCCGGATCGCGTCCCTCGCGGGCGCGGACCATGTGTCGGAGAAGGCCGTTGAGCTGCTCGAACACGCATTCCTTCTGCCAGCGGGCGAAGTATGCGTAGACGGTCTCCCAGGGCGGGTAGTCGTGCGGGAGGTAGCGCCAGGGGATGCCGGTACGGTCGACGTAGAGGATCGCGTCCACCAGATCCCGCAGCTCGTGCTCGGGCGGCCGGCCGAACGAGAGGGCACGTTCGGTGCGGGCCCGGCGCCAGGCGGTCAGGGTGGGCTCGATGAGTGCCCAGCGGGCGTCGGACAGGTCACTCGGATACGGTCGACGATCCGTCATAACGACGGCATACTGCGGAATCTCGCTTCCGGCCAGAGGTCGCGAAACTCGGCGGACAAATATGTCCCGGCCCGGCCTCATGGGACGAGACAGGACGAAGCACACAGTTCCGGCGGACTTTCGTACGCAAGCTGCACTCCTGCCACAGCAGCCTCTGGAGGTGCCGCAGACGGCAGGGCCGAGCAGCCTGGAAATCGGCATCAACCAGTACTTTAGGCGGCGAAACGCCCAGTGAGAGGACGTTCGCGTCGCCGATGTGCAGGTTTGAGGTGGTTTGCCGCATGCCTGAAGACTCCACTGATGAGTCTTTTTGTCGGGAATGCCGCCGCTACTCGAGTGCTGATGTCGCTGCGGTTCGTCCCGTTTCACCCCGAAAGCTCCTGTCTGGTTCGAAGACCTCCTGAATAGTCTGCAATGGTTCACCCGAACGAGTGATAGTCGAATCTAACTCCCTTATGTAGCAGTGGAGTTATGACGATCCAGCCGCAGCGCAGAGCCTATCCGAGTGACCTGTCCGATGCCCGCTGGGCCCTGGTGGAGCCGGTGCTGACCGCCTGGCGGGCCGAGCGCCAGAAGACCTCGCTGGGGCTCGGCGGCAAAGTTGCCGATCTCCGCGAGGTCATGAACGCGATCCTCTACGTGAACCGCACCGGGATCGCCTGGCGCTACCTGCCACACGACTTCCCGCCCCACACCACCGTGTTCTCGCACTTCAGCGCCTGGACCGCGGACCGCACGATCGAGAAACTCGGCATCCGACTGCACCGTCTGGTCCGCGAGAAGGAAGGCCGGAGTCCCGAACCGACCGCCTGCGTGATCGACGCCCAGAGCGTCAAGACCGCACCCAGCGTGCCAACCGAAACTCAGGGCATCGACGCCGGCAAGAAGACATCCGATGCGGAAGAGTCGTCAAGCTGCAAGGGACAGGTGGACTTCTCGTGGCGCGGGGAAGGCGATGTCCTCGTTGAAGTGCGTGCGCCGGGTGAGGCAGTGGTGGAGGCAGCCGATCATGCGGCTGAAGAGGTTGCGCTGGGCGGCGGTGTGTCGGTCTCCGGCCTCGCGGCGGCGGTCGTAGTGAGCTCTGGCTCCGGTTGAGTGGGCCATCGCCGAGAAGGCCCACATGTAGCCGGCCCCGGCCAGCCTCTGGTTTTTGACCCTGCGGGCCATGACCACCGTGCTCTTGCCGGAGGCCCTGGTGACGGGGGCCGCGCCTGCGTAGGCCTTCATGCCTCTGGCGTCGGCGAAGCGGGAGCGGTCGTCGCCGATCTCGGCCAGGACTCGGGCGCCGCTGAGGGGGCCGAGTCCGGGGAAGCTGGTGATGATCTCAGCGTCGGGGTGTTCCTCGAACGCCTCGGTGGTGGCTTCGGCGAGGTCGTCGGCGCTGGTTCAGGCGGCGTCCAGCTGACGCAGCAGTGCGAGGGCCTGCCTGCCCATGGCCTGCTCCACCAAGGAGAGTTGGCGCATCTGGGGTGTGCGGAGCTCGGTGTGGAGCCGCTCGGCCTCGGCGTCGATCGTGTTCTTGCGGCCGGCCTTCTTCAGCAGGGCCCGCAGTTGGGCGCGGGTGAGCTTGGCGGCCTGCTGTGGAGTCGGTGCCGCGGCCAGGAGCACCCGGGCGATCGGGTGGAAGATCCCTTCGCGTCGGTGGCCGACGGCGGCCAGGAAGCCGGGGAAGTACTGACGCAGGTGCGACGTCAACTTGTTGCCGGCCTGGGTGCGGTCCCAGACCGCGTTCTGCTGGGCACGGGCGAGCACGGCGACGGCCTGGACGAGCTCGCTGTCGGCGGGCAACTGCCGGTGGGCGTCGGCGTCGGTGCGGAGAATGTTCGCCAGCACCAGGGCGTCAAGGTGGTCCGACTTCTTGCGCGCGACGGACCTGCGGTCACGGTAGCGGGCCGCCGCCATGGGGTTGATCGCGTACACAGGGCGGCCGGTCGCGCGCAACGCGGCGACCAGGAGGCCGTGCGAGGTCTCGATGGCCACTGGGATCGGGTTCTCCGCGGTGTCGCCGTGTTCGGCGAGCATCTGGAGGAGCTCGGTCAGGCCGTCGACGCTGTCGTCGATGCGAGCCCGGGCCTTGAGTGCACCCGATTCGTCCACGACGGCTATGTCGTGGTGGTCGCTGGCCCAGTCGATGCCGCAGAACACTCTGTTGCTCCAGTTCTCTCATCTGCTTCCTGCGTTTTAGCTGGTCAAAGCCATGCAGGGCATGCGTCTCTCTAATGGAAGGGCTCGGTGGCCCGACATCCGATTAGCCGTTCATGACCCCAGCGACCTGCGGGGCCCTCGGTCTCGAACGGAGCTGGTAGCTCCTGATCACGTAGGAGGTGGTCCCCGCAGGAGGCTTGAACCATGATGATCATCGGCCATCAAGGGGTGATGCTCGTCACCGGCGGCGAGCATCAGCACACGTCGGTCTTCTTTGAGGGCTCACGGGCCCGGATCGTCGGAGGACATTGTGCTGACGCCGGCGACCGGCAACGAGCAAGGACGTCAGTCGTGCCAACTGCCGCCCATTAGATCGTCGGCCGCAAGCGCAGCATCGTCGTCGACACGCTCGGCCTGCTCCTGCTCGTCATGGTCACCGCCGCCGGCGTCTCGGACAACGACGCCGGCAAACAGCTCCTCACTCAGCTCGCCACCACCCACCCCGCGATCACCAAGGCCTGGGTCGACACCGGCTACAAGACCCAGGCCGTCGAACACGGGGCGGAGCTCGGCATCGACGTCGACGTCGTCCCGCGAAATACCCAGGTCAAAGGCTTCTCGATCGTTCCCCGGAGATGGGTGGTCGAGCGCACCTTCGGCTGGATCATGATGCACCGCCGACTGGCCCGCGACTACGAGACCAAACCCGAGCACTCCGAGAGCATGATCCGCCTCGCGATGATCTCGAACCTCGCCAGACGAGCAACGGGCGAAAGCACCATAACCTGGCACAATCCATGAACTATCCCGCATTCGAGCAGGACGTCCTCTGACCGCGAAGGAGCGGTCGCTGGACAAGGCCCACGCCCGGCTCCGCTGCCCGGTCGAACGCGGCGTCGCCACCGTCAAGCATTGGCGCATCTTCCGACACGCCCGCTGCTGCCCCAACTGGCTCACGTCAGCCGCCAAGGCGGTCCTCACCCTGGAGAGGCAACGCTGAAAATGCTCACTCCTCCGTCGTCTGTTCGCGGTGATGTGCTGACGGACCTGGGGGAGGCGGTGCCGGGTACACATGGTCGCCGGGTGCCGGTCCTGACGGTCCGTCGGGCCGCACGGTAGGCGTCCGGGAGCGCCGATCAAGCCCCTGGGTCAGGCGCTGCAGCGACGAGTGGAGCGGGCTGTCCGCGGACGCGTATACACCGCCCACAGCGCCGATCAATACCCCATGACCAGCAGAAACCCGGCGCCCACGCGATCTGCAGACGGGAGGTTGCTGTCTACTGTAAGTGCCCGCGAGCCTCCGGAAGGGGTGAGGAGGAACAACCCTCCTCCCCGATCTCCCTGGAGGTTCCCGTGAACACTGTCCACCCCCGCCAGGTCGTCCTCGTTGCCGACTCCTACTCCGGAAAGACCTTGACCACCGGCCTCCCCGCCGACACCGTCCTGCGTATCAACGGCCAGCCCTACCGCATCACCACCGACCGCGCCGGCGCAGCCCGGACACTGATGCCCCGTCGGGGGATGCGGTGGCTGGTGCCCCGGACCACCCAGGACAAGGTCGCCGCGGGTGTGGTCGCCGCCGTCGAGCTCATCCTGCTCACCCAGGCGGCACGCGTGGTGCTGGAGTGAAGTTCCACCCTGCGGCTGGACACCTGGAGACTGGGACATGTGAGCCCGGAGGAAGCAGTTTCAGGTGGGAAGCAAGAGCAACATGAGTAAGCGGTACACGGCGGAGTTCAAGCGGGACGCGGTCGCGCTGGTGCGCTCGTCGCCGCACCGGAACGTCACCGAGATCGCCCGGGAGCTGGGGGTCAGCCCGGAGGGGCTGAGAGGCTGGGTGAAGCAGGACCGCACCGACCGGGGCGAAGGCGGTCCCGGTGAGTTGACCAGTCCCGAACGCGAGGAACTCACCCGGCTTCGCCGGCAGAACCTCGAGCAGCAGAAGACCATCGAGATCCTGCGCAAGGCGGCCGCCTATTTCGCGGCCGAGACGACACGGTGAGGAGCCGTCAACTAACTACTGCCTGATTTGATGTTGCTCTCGTGGTCGGTGATCGCGTTCTGGAGGGCGTCGATCGTGCGGGGTGGGTGGGTCCGCCGGGGATGGGCGAGGGCTGCGGTGATGTCCGGGGTGGCGAAGGCGAGCAGTGGCCTGGTGCGGTGTGCGTGGTAGTTCAGGCTCGTGGGTACTCGGCCGAGCAGTTGGGCGGCCAGGGTCAGGGTGATTGTGTTGCGGTGGTGCAGGACGGCGACCAGCACGCGGTGACGGTGGTCGAGGAAGCCGACCCCGGGGTTGTATCCGCGCCGGTTGATGCCCTTCCTCTTCTCGCGCTCGGTCTCGGCCAGGACCCGGCGGAAGGGCTCGAGTTCCTCCACGAGCCGGTCGAACTGCTCGCGGGACATGCCGGTCAGGGCCGGATGAGTGAGCAGGAAGGTGGCCTCGGCCGGGATCGGGGGTGCCTTCGCTTGTTCCGGCTCGGCCGGCGGTGCCTGCTGGGGGTCGTAAGGGGCGATGGTGTAGTTCCACTCCCCGTGGAAGCTGTCGCGTTCGACACGCTGCAGGACCGCCGATCGCTCGGCTTTGGTGAGCGTCCGGCCGGTGGGGTACTCGTTCTCGTCGAGGACGGCCTGGACGGTCAGCCCGGTGCTGGTGCGGGTGGCCGAGATGGTCTGCAGCAGCACTTCGTAGCTGGTCAGCGGCTGACCGCGCAGGCTGTGGGTGATCCGGGAGAACAGTCGGTGTTCGACCTTGTTCCATTTTGAAGTCGCGGGCGGAAAGTGCATGACGGTGACGCTGAGCCCGCACTCGTCGGCGAAGGCGGCCAGGTCCTTCTTGAACAGGTGGGAGTCCGCGGAGTTGGCTCCTCCGGAGTCGGCGGTGACCAGCAGGCGGGTGGCACTGGGGTAGTCGATGCGCCCCTGGCGGTTCCACCAACGGCGCAGGGATTCCACCGCGAAGGCGGCGGTGTTGCGGTCGGTGCCCACGTTGACCCAGCCGGTGTCCAGTCCCAGGTCGTAGACGCCGTAGGGAATGGCGATCGGGGTGTCTGGGTCCAGGAAGTCGTGGTCCGGGGCGGTGATCGGCCGGCCCTTGGGGCGGTAGGTGCGGCCCGCGCGGGCGAAGTCGCCGATCGGCTCCTTCTTCTTCGCGTCCACGCTCACCACCGGAAAGCCCTGTGCCAAGAACCGCTCGACCGTGGTGTTGATGTGCCGGAACTGGGCGTCACGGTCAGGGACTTGGCTCCCAGCACGAGTCTTGACCATGCCCTGGAGGCTGAAGCCCATCGAGCGCAGCAGCTTGCCCACGGCCGTGGCGCTGACCGGATGGCCTGCCTCGGTCAACTCCCGGGCCAGGTCCCGCAACGAGGCGGTGGTCCAGCGCAGTGGCGAGACCGGGTCGCCGATCTCATGCGGCTCGATCAGGGCCTCGAGTGCCGGCAGCAGGCCAGGGTCACGTTCGGCGGCCGGCCTGCGTCCGCCGCCGGGGCGGCGAACCCGTCCCAGCACCGGCGCGCCGCCCGCGAGCTCGTCGCGCCCCCGGGCAATGGTCGACTCGGACACTTCTGCCAGCCTGGCCACCGCCGCGACTCCGCCATGGCCCAACGCCCCGGCCTCGGAGGCCAGATACAAGCGGCGCTGCCGCTCGTCCAGGTGCGGCAGCACCGCCGCCAACTTCGCGTCCAGCGCGGCCAGCGTTACTTCCGTCATCCCCACGGAAACCATCTACCACGTCACAGGCCGGAGCAGGGCCGAAACAGGCAGTAGTTAGTTGACGGCTCCTGATCCGCTTCCGTTTCGTTGAGGACCACCACGGCGCCTGGGGCGTCAAGCGGATCTGCCGCGTCCTGGGCATCGCCCGCTCCTCCTTCTACGCCTGGCGCGCCGGTGAGCAGGCCCGCCGCGCCCGCGAACGGGCCGAGGACCTGCTCGCCGCCGAGATCACGGTGATCCACCTGGCGTCCAGGGGCGCCTACGGCGTCCCGCGCGTGCATGCGCAACTACGCCGCCGGGGCCGAGTGGTCAACCGCAAGAAGGTGGAGCGGATCATGCGCGAGCGCGGCATCGCGGGTGTCACCCGGCGCCGGCGCCGCGGGCTGACCCGCCAGGCCCGCAAGCCGGTCTTCGCCCCGGACCTGATCGGGCGCGACTTCACCGCACCCCGCCCCGGGATGCGGCTCGTCGGCGACATGACCTTCCTGCCAACCGAAGAGGGCTGGCTCTACCTGGCCACCGCGATCGACCTGGCCACCCGCGAGGTCGTCGGCTACGCGATGGCCGACCACCACCGCGCCGAACTGCCGGTGGCCGCCCTGCGGATGGCCGCCGGCCGCGGCGCCCTGGAACGCGGCTGCATCTTCCACACGGACCGCGGCAGCGAATACACGTCGACTGAATTCCGAAGCGAGATAAGCAAGTTGGACATGAGGCAGTCGATGGGAAGAGTCGGCTCCTGTTACGATAACGCCGCCGCCGAGAGCTTCTTCGCCGTATTGAAGGAGGAGATCGGCACCCGGGTCTGGCCGGACCGCGCCACCGCCCGCGCGGAGGTCTTCGCGTTCGTCGAGACCTTCTACAACCGCAGGCGCCTGCGGAAACACCCCGAGTGGGGCTACCTCACGCCACTCGAAATCCGCCAGCGGCACCAGCAAGGTCACACCCTCGCGGCATAGACAGAGAGTGTCCAACCGCAGGGTGGAACTTCAGGAGCGCTACCCGCCGGCGTCCACCGTGTCGAGGTGTTTGAGGTTGGTGCGGGCCTCTACCCGGCTGCCGGTCGGCACGCTGTTCCAGAACGGGTGCGCCCAAGTCGAGGAGGGCGTCATGGCGACCTTTCCAGATGGCAGGGCGCTGGTTGCGCGCCTGTTCACCCTCGTGCGTACTTGGCGCGGGAACGCTCGGCGATCCTCCGGGCTCCGGAGGCGTTCATCCGCATCCTTGCGAATTCGATGCTGACGTCGAAGTGCTGGGCCACTTCCTCGTCGCTTCTGTAATTCCGTGCGGCACGGATCGCGGCTCCCTTGGGCACAAGGAGCTCGGCCGACAGTGCCTTGGCCTGGTTCTCTTTCGTCCGCCCCGCGGTGCCGAGGCTGCAGCCACCGTCGGTGAACAGCACGTTGTTGAACTCGTGCTCCAAGAGCAGGTGGGCCATCTCGTGTGCCACATTCGCGCGGCGCCGCTGAAGTGAGTGGGCGCTGTTCTCCAGGATCAGACAGCCATGCCCCACGGGCACCAGGGCCGCGGACCACTTGTCGGGGCGGACGCTGGTGAAATGCATGATCGCCTCGGACGGGCACCCGTGCGCGTCGAGGTGATGGATCGAGTAGACGGGGACACCGTGCTCCTCGGCCAGGGCATACACGTCGAGCCGCTCGTGCGATCCGAGCCGTATCTCAGCCCGGACCTCCAGCGCCAACTCCTCAATCCGCTTCCCGGTCCACTGCTGAGCCACGCCTTACCTCGTCCGGGCTTCCCGCTCGACATTGAACCGGCGCACGGCCGCGCCGATCAGATCCTCCAAGTAGCGGACGTCCTCTTCGGCCAAGTCGCTGCGGGCCCGAAGCAGCGGCGCCAGCTGGGCGACCAGGGCCGGCTCCGCCGCCGGAGCGGCCGTCCGGCCGTCCTCCTCGACCATGAACACCTCTGCCGGCGAGCCGAGCCAGCGCACCAGCGCCGCGAACGCGTCGACGTCCGGTCGGTTCCCATTCCTAAGCCTGGTCAGGGTTGACGGACTGATGCCGACCTCGCCCGCCAGCTGCCGCCACGACAGCGTCCTCGCGTCGCGTTCTGCGTCGAGCGCGGCATACAGCGCATCCACGTTCACCCTCGTGCGGGCCACGGCCTCCTCCTCGGTCGTTGATGCCATCTTTCTATCACTGTTCGACATGCCGAACACCCCGTGGTAGCGTGATCATGTTCGACTTCTAAAACATGTCTCGAAGTCGGCACATTAGGAGGTGCTCCGCACACCGGGTGGGGCACCAGAGCAGAAAGTGAGGCATCGGGGTGGACACTTCCATCGCAGACGCGGCCGTTCCCGGCCAGAACAAGCCGCACACCGTCACCGTCAAGGTGAACAGGCAGCCGGTCGTCCTGGAGGACCGGCAGGTCACCGGGCTGGAGATCAAGGAGGCCGCGGCCGCCCAGGGCGTGCCGGTAGACAGCGGCTTCCAGCTCTCCATCCAGCGCCCCAGCGGCCGGTACGAGGTGGTCGGCGACCACGACCAGATCCGGGTCCACCCGGGTGAGGAGTTCCTCGCCGTGTCGCCGGACGAGAACTCGTGACCGGCTTCACCCCGGCGGTCGCCGAGGCCGTCGACGCCGTCCGCAACCAGTTCGCCGGCCTGACGGTCGACGCGGTCGCGGACGGCGCTGGCGGCGCCATGGTCACGATCGAGGGCATCGACATCGGCTCGGCCTACACACCCTCCGTCACCTGGCTCGGGTTCCACATCAGCTCGGCATACCCAGATGCCGACATCTACCCACATTTCATCGGCCCGGTCCGACGCAGCAACGGCACCGAGCACGGACAGGCGATCCAGAACGCCACCTGGCGGGACCGTGCCGCCCTGCAGATCTCCCGGCGGTCGAACCACCGCGACCCGGCGGTCGACAACGCCGCACTCAAGGCAGAAAGGATCATGCTGTGGCTGACTACACAATGAACCCGCCCGCGCCGGGCTGGAGCCTGGCCTTCCCTCAGGACATGTGGGACGAACTCGCCGACCACGTCCTGACCGGCCCCGGCGGGGGCGGCGCGGTGGTACTTGCAGGCACCAGCACCGGCCCGCGGGGCCAGCGCCTGCTCGCGCGCCAGCTGATCCTAGCCCAGGACGGCATCGACTACGTGCCCGGCACCATCGGCCACCATGCCCTGTCGGCGTCGTTCGTCCGCGACGCCATCGTCCGCGCCCGCGACGAGGGCCTGGCCTACCTCGCCGTCCACGGACACCTGGGGCGCGACCGCGTACGGTTCTCACCGGTCGACCTCACCAGCCACGAGCGCGGCTACCCCGCCTTGCAGCAGATCAGTGGACAGGTTGTCGGCGGCCTGGTGCTCGCCGAGAACGCCGCCGCAGGTGACCTGTGGATCCCGGGCCAGGGGCGCGAACCGCTGGCCGAAGTCGTAGTGGTCGGCGGCAACCTGCGCCGCCTTCGCCCTGAACCGGCGGCGGCCAGCGCAGCCGACCCGCTGTACGACCGCCAGGCCCGGGTGTTCGGGGACCGCGGGCAGGAGAGCCTGCGGCATCTGACCGTCGCCGTGGTAGGCCTCGGCGGCGTGGGCAGCATCCTGGTCGAGGGACTGGCACGCCTAGGCGTAGGGCACCTTGTCCTGATTGACGACGACACGGTGGACGAGACGAACCTTCCCCGCCTGCTGGCCGCCGAGCCGACCGACATCCGAGCGCCCAAGACAGAACTGGCCGAGCGCAACGCCCGCCGGGCCAACGCCAACATCAAGGTCACCGCCATCCCCGAGCGGGTGGAGCAGCCCCGGGCGCTGCGGGCTCTGGAGAAGAGCGACTGGATCTTCCTCGCCGCTGACGGCGATGCCGCCCGGTACTGGGTGAACGCCGTCGTCCACCAGCACTTGCTCCCTGCCACCCAGGTCGGGATCAAGATCCGCGTCGATGACGCCGGAGTCGTGGGGCAGATCCACACCGCCACCCGGCTGATCACCCCCAGCGCCGGCTGCTTGTGGTGCAACGGCCTGGTGGACCCGGCCCGGCTGGCGGTGGACATGCTTCCGGCTCAGCAACGGGCAGCCGCCGACTACGTTCCGGAGGTTCCGGCCCCGAGCGTGATCACTTTGAACATGCTGGCAGCAGCGGAGGGGCTCAACCACTTCGCCCTTGCCGTCGCCGGCCTGCACGACGATCCGACCGACCAGGACTCGGTCCTTCACCGGCCCCGCAGCCGATCCCGCCACCTGCAAAGCCCCCGACGCGATGCCACCTGTCGCTGGTGCTCGGTCTCTGGGATGCTCGGACGCGGCAGGTTGACCGGATAGGTGACGAGACGGTCGGCGGTCCGTCCGTACCTGCGCACCGCCCTACTGCCCTCAGGGGAAGCTGAACCGGCCGATGCTGGCCTGGGTACAGGACCCGGAGTACAGCGCGGCCGGACATCTCGACATGCCTGATTGAGGCCGAGTAGCTTTCCGCTGTGACGAACGCCAACGGGACGACCGCGGTTGCCTTCTGCTCCACCTGTAAGACGCACCGTTCGATGACCCTTCACGGAGAGGTGACCGAGCAGCCCGACGACGACCTCGGCCGCGAAGATCCCACTGTGGTGATGCTGGCCTCGTGTGATGGTTGCAGCAGCGTCGCTGTGCTTGTCCAGTACGTCTTCCCCGACTACACGACTGAGCCAGAGCCTGTCTGGCCTACGGCGTTCCGGACGATCCCAGCCGAGGTGCCCTACAAGGTGGCCCAGGACCTACTCGAAGCACGACGATGCTTCGAACTGGCCGGCGCATACGCGGCGACGGCGACGATGGTCCGGCGTGCAGTCGAGCAGGTTTGTAAGAACCACGGCCACACCAAGGGCCTTCTGCAGGCAAAACTCGAGGCGCTGGCAAAGGCAGGTACGATCGATGGCCGCCTGCTCGATTGGGCGCACTCGTTGCGCTACCTCGGCAACGACGGCGCACACGGCGACAAGGTGTCCCGGCAAGACGCCGAGGACGGTCTTGCCCTCGCCGAAGCCCTTGTCGAGTACGTGTATGTCCTCGCTGCGAAGTACGGCGCGTACGAGCAACGCCGCGCAGCGGCCAAGGTGAAAGCCCAGCCCACGCCCGTTCCCGCCCAAGGACCCGGCCAGCCGGAAGCAACTAAAGCTCAAAGCTGACCATAGGCAGCCTGCCGATCGAAGGCGGGGACACGGTCATCCGCGTGCCACCCGGCCGTGGCGTCCAGGCCGGGTGCGTGGAGCTAGCGGTGAGTGCCCCGCCTCCGGCTGCTCTGGTGCTTCTGGGTTGCCAACCGAACTACTGGGCAACCGAGTTGGGACCGAGGGCTTACCGGTCGAGCGGCGGACCGAGGTAGTCGTCGCTGTAGGCGTCAGCGGCGCGCTCGTCGGGATCCCGACGGCCGAACATTCGCTGGTGGTCGGGCCGGGGCGTGCCTTTGTCGATGCAGGGTTCGCGGTGCACGGCCCGCTGCTGGGTGGCATCCCAGGGCTCTGAGAGGAGGTGCCCGTGGTGGCAGTCGATGCCCCCGCAGTGCACCCCTACCGGGCCCTCGTTGCGGCCGTTCATGCCCACTTCACGCCGTGCTCGGCGAGTTGCGCGAGCTGTCCCGGCGTCAGCTTCGCGCGTCTCGCCTCCTGGTTGTTCAGCCGCGCACCCAGACCGACATGGACGACCTCGGTGCTCTCCTCTCCACCGGTGCCGGTCACCGCGACCTCCGGGGGCTCCTTGTGCGGGCGCGGGACCCGGACGTGGCCCTCCCGCTCGACGAACACGGCGAGCGCAGCCAGGCCCTGCTGGAAGCGGTCCGTGCGGGAGGCCTTGGGCTTGGCCTCGGCCGTGGCCTTCGCCGCGACGAGCTCCGGGTCCGGCTCGATGCCGATCGCGGTCAGCAGGTCCTGCTGATCCGCCTCCAGGCCCGGCCAGTCGGCCCGCTGCGCCACGATCCAGCGGCCGAGCTGCTCGCCCTCGAACACGGTCTCCTGGGGCAGCTGCGCCCAGTCCACTTGGCCGTGCGCTGTCGATGGCCTTGCATACTTCGGTCCGCGGTTGGAAGGCACTGGCTTGCGGCGGAAGTGTGCCTTCCAGCACCGGCCATGACACAGACGTGTCGTGATGATCGTCCCCAGGGATGGTTTCGAGGGTCGGCTTCCCGCCAGTGTGCTCCGTGACGAGGCGAGCGAAGACTGAGTTCTTCAGGAGGAGTCGGGTGGGGTGGGCATACAGGCGGCGGCCGCCTCGCAGATCCAGGGTGACGACGCCGACCAGGCGGCCTTGACAGAACACCGCGGTGCCGGAGGCTCCCGACCACGGTCGATGGGGGGTCTGCCATCTCGGCAGGCCAGGTCCGGGTGTCCAGGACCAGGCCGTCCAGGCCGTCGGTGGACACGGGCGGCAAGTACCCGCGTAGGTGCTCGACCGAGCCCTCTGTGGGTCTGCGATTCTCGCCGGCCGGGTCGTCAGGTTGGGGTTCGGCAAACAGTGGGAAGCCGAACCCGTCGTACGGAACGGGAGTGATGCCAGCGGGCTGCCCCCACCGCACCGGTGGGCTGCTGTCCACGTGCACAGGTTCGTCCAGCTGCAGCAGGGCCACGTCCGGGGCATCCGTCGAGGGGAAGCCGCTGTCGGGGTCGGGCCAGCAGAGTCGAGCGGAACGCCAGACCGGTGCCGGTGACGGTGCGTTGGTTCGCGGGTCGCCCACCCGTACCTCGATCTTCGGCAGCAGCTCGCTGTTCTTGCCGGTGACGACGTGGTGGGCGCTGAGGACCAGCCGCGGTCCGATCAGCCAGCCCGAAACCGTGCCCCGTGCTCGCTTCCCAAGCGCCGGCCCACACCAAGGCCAGGCGCGCCAGATCCTTCTCGTCCAGACTTCCCGAAGACATTCACGTCCTCCATGTGCGGCCTGGTCGTGCGGCGCCGTCCTGGGGATTGGACGGGGTTGCGGAGCCCTCTCCTGCGGCGCGAGTCGGCGCCTGCTCCGTACCGCAGTCTTCTTCGTTGTTGGGGCGTCGACAGATCTCAGACCAGGACCTCTGCTCCTCCTTGCCGGATGCGGGCCCGGTCGTTGACTGCGTTGTCCCGAACGTTCAGTATGAGCACCAGCCGGTGGGTTCGGGTCTGGCCCGCGCCCCCACCAACCTCGGCGCCGGCCGTTCCATCGACAGCTTCGCCTTGCCCGCGGCGTCCTTGCGGATCTGCACCTCAAGATGCAGCTCGGCCTTCTCGACCTCGAACTGCAACTGATGCCCCGCCCCTGCATCCTGGGCCTGGTACAGCTGGCGTCGTACATCATCCAGCGCGTTTTCGACGTCGTCCTTGTCGTCCACCGAACACCCCCGCCCCGTCCGTCCACCACCCGATGATCGGCCATACTTGAACCGGATTCTGCCCCGCCCACCTTTCCTCCACGCTCCGAACAGCCGATTATGCCCGCCCCTCGCGGCCATCTGGTACATGGACACGGTATGAGCGAGATAGCCGTCGCCAGTATGTGTTGACGGCGCGCTGATCGTGATCCGAGTGCCCGAAGATTCCCCGACCGTCGAGCCCTTCTTGGTCAGGGCTCGTGGCGGCGAGCCCGTCGCAGGGTCTCGTCCCACTGCTCTGGCAGTCGGTGCTGGCCGTGGGAGTCGATAGACGTCCTCTGCGGTGATCCGCTGGAGATGCCTGGCACACGGGCGGGGAGCCGCTCCCGCAGGCCTGACCATGCCGGGTGCCGGATTCTTGGCCCGCGGGCGCCCAGGGAGCGCAGGCGCTGTGCTGAAGCCGCGCGCCGGCCGGACCTGACCGAGTTGTCGGCCGCGAGTCGTATTTACCGGTGCACGGACGCGACCTGATCGGGCGTGAGGTCTGCGCGTCAGCGGACGACCGTGGGTTGGTGGCGGTAGCGGCCGAACTCCGGGCGGCTCTGGTCGACGAGGACCACGTCGGGACGGGCGGACGGGCAGGTAGGGGATCGGCTGGGCGCCGGGCGGGCCGCCCACCGTCCCGGGCAGTTCGGCCAGGGCCGCGCCGAACGGCCGGAGCAGGTCGGCGAGCTCGGCGCGCAGCGCCGCGGTGAGCGGGAAGCTGATGCCGACCGGGCGCAGTTGCCCGGTGGCGTCGGGTTGGGCGAGGACGGCAGGGCGACCATCGCGGTGAAGGCGGCGGGATGGCGGCGAGCTGAGTGAGGAGGGCGGCGACGTCGACGGCCGCACCCCGGGGCAGGCCGCGGTCCGGTAGGAGCGGGGCGATGAGCTGGTGGACGCGCAGGGTGCGCGGGTTCCGCTGTTTCTGCCGTCGGCCCAGGTCGCCCCGTGGACCCGCCGGATCCACGGGCCCCGGTCTCGGCCTGCGCCACCAAAGCCGAGGCGCCGCTGGTGGCAGCGGCCTGAATCAGCGCCACACGTGGTCGAACCGGTCCTCGAGCGCGTGCCGGATCTGGGGGAGCTCGCCTCGTGGAACATCACCAGGTATGTGGTGGACGCGTGGGTCCCGCCGGAGTACGGGATGTACGACAGTGGCGACGGCGGAGGGTACTACGAGAAGGAAGCGGTGTCTGTGCTGCAGGCGGTGTGTACCGATGCGGACGGCAACGTCGTGATCGTGGTCATCGGACCCGAGGGCGGCCAGGAGACCTGGCTGTGGGAAGAGGAATGCCGCGTTCGGCAACGTAACGCCTTTCCCCGGATTCTTCGACTTCCCTGGACCGTTCGGCTTCCCGGCGAGCGACCGTGAGGGTATACAGCAGGTCGTTGCCACCACCTTCGACCGCCGACTCTATGAGCACACCAACCATAGGCAGCCCATCCCGCAGGCCGAAAGGCACACTCGCGGAACGGAATCCGTTCGCCAGCCGAACAGAGGCCAGGCATGACAGCTGTCCCGGGCGGTCGGCCTGCCGAAACCCTCCCGTGTCCGTGTTGCCAGGAAGATCTTGGTTTTGGGTCCTGGGGCCCGTCTCAACCGGTTGTCTGCGTACTACGGTGGCGCCGGGGCCGTGGTGGGGAGTGGAGTGCCTGGTGGGTCGTGACGTTGTGACAGTCCTCGGGCTGAGCACTTTGCTCGTTGTTGGGCTGCTGACGGGTGGCATGGCGCAGGCCACGCGGGACCGTCGCGGGCCCGGCCCGCGACACCCGTACCCGGTGAGCGCGCGTTCGCGTCGCCGAAGCGGAGCCGACGGGACGGGCGGGGCCGGAGGCGGGCGACTGCCTTCCGTGGGACGGCAGTGAGTCATGGCGATCGAAGGGCATCAAGCGGCTGTAGAGCGCCGGTGACTCGCGCGGAGGTCCGGGACCCGGATGGCGCACCGGCTGCCGGACACCCCGATCCGACCCCGGCGGGCCGTCCGGGTCCGAATACAGGTGGACGGCACTGCTGGGGAGTCGGGATGCCGGTGCCGGTATGGAAAGAAGAGGTCGGGCTGGCCTTGCGGGTCCCGCCGGTCGACATGGTGTCGTCCCACGCCATCGTTACGGGCGGTTCCGGCGGCGTCGGCGTCGCGACCGCCCGCCTGCCCGCCGAGCGTGGTGCGAGGATCTCCCTTATTGCCCGGGAGCACAGCGATCCGGACGCTGCCGCCGACGAGCCGCGGGCCACCGGTGCCACTGTTGATGTGGCCCGGGAGGACGTCGCGAAGCGTGACGATCTCGCCGCGGCGGTAGGACTCGTGGCAGACCACGGGCCTTGCGACGTGCTGGTCACCTGCGCCGGAGCCACACGGCCGGGATACGTCCCGGGTCTGACCGGAGAGAGGCCTTCCGGCACATGATGGAGGTCAACGATGTCGGCATGCCGCATGCGGTGGGGGAAGCCGCGCCCGGGATGCTCGGGCAGCGTCGGGCAAGCGCCGTCGCGGTCTCGCCGGCAGCCGGCCCGCTCGGTGTCTTCGGGTACAGCGCCTATGGTCCGGCGAGGTTTGCGGTGCGTGGGCTGATGGAGTCGGTGTGCGCGGAACTCACCCCTGCTGCGTCCATGTCGGTGTGGTGTTTCCACCGGGCGCTGGCACCCCCATGGTGGCCGATCAGGCTCCGATCAGGCCGCCTGAGACCGGTGTGGTGTGCGGCACGATCAGGCGGATCTCGGCCGAGGCCGTTGCCGCCGCGATCGTCCCCGTATCGAGCGCCGGACGTTCACCAACCGTCCTGGCAGGTCGACTTGGCCACGGGCCCGGCTGCTGGGGTCTCTTGGCGCCGCTGTTCAACCGCCAGCCGCCCCGCCCCCGGGGGGCTCCCCACTCCTACGAAAGGGCACGCATGACCCCGACACTCGACAGGTACATCTCCGGCCTGACCCCCGACCGCCTCACCGGCCAGCTCGACCGCACCGACGCCTACGAGGTGCTGGTGCTGCTCCTCGCCGCGACCCGCGACCTGGGCGTCGACCGGGCCACACCGGAAAAGCTTTACGCTCTCATCCGCAAGATGGACGGCAGCAACGTCTTCGGCGGCCGCCACGTCCTGCACACCCTGCTGCGCGAGGCCGCCGAGCACCACGAGATCCGCATCACCGCCGCCGGCCACATCCTGCTGCGTTCCGACGCTCCCAGCGACGGCGGCCCCGAGCACACCTGGATCCGGTTGGAGAACCGCAGCCGTGCCGAGGTCGAGATCGTCGGCGCCGACCCTTGGCCGGACACCTGGCAGGCGGCCCCCGGCCCCGCGTGGTGGCGGTGCACCGGATGCCGCGGCAACAGCGGCACCGACGCGCAGGACCTGGACCTGATGCGCACCCAGGCCACCGACCACGCCCGCGACTGCCTGGCCCTGCCCGCCCCCGTCGCCTCGCCCGACTCCGACTGACGGAAGCCTTACCTCCGGGCGCTGACGCTGCCCACCATCGCGCCCCGCCCGACCGAGCCGTCCAGGCTGGTCGGGCGGGGCGCCGTGTTGTGTGGCGCGGCCGCCTGGCCGGACACCCGCCGACCGAGACCTGCCCGCACGGCGGGCGCCGCCCAGTACGAGTTCGAGCGCCACGCCGACCGCCCGTCGCCCGGGTACCCTGGTCCGCCTGTTCGACCCGCCCGCCATCGCCCCCACCTCGACCTGGGTCACCGCGCCCGTACTCCCATCCATCCCGCCGGAGGTCCACCTCCGTATCAGCCTGACCATGTGGCAGGTCGCGCCGCCGTTCGGGATCTCCACGCCGACGGTGTGCCGCGCGGTGCATCGGCTCGGTCCGCTCCTGGCCGGGTCAGCGCACGTCGTGGTGCCAGTCGGCGGACTGTTGCAGGTACCGGTAGCTCACCCACTCCTGCGCCAGACGGTTTCCGTCCAGCAGTACCTGTGTGCCGTTCGCCCGGCACGGAGCGGGTAGCCACTGGGCAAGCTCGGTGGCGGTAGCGGCGTTGATTGCGGCTTCCTTGGCGGCGGCCGATCGAGGTCGGCCCAGTGACTGAAGCGCCCGGTAGAGGCGCTGGGCTGGCTGGACCGGAGGCAGCCCCAGGTCGAGCGCGGCACTCGAGGCCCGCAGGGGAATCCGCAGCCCGCTGTTGTCCAGGTCGCCGAAGTACCTGATCTGCGTGATGCGGTGCTTGGCCTTGATAGCGCGGATCGATGCCCGGAAGGTGGCGCCCAGGCCCCAGGCCACGTAGCCGAGCCGGTGGTCGGGGGGCAGGCTCTCCACCAAGGACCACCATGTGGTGGAGTTCTCCACCACGAACAGTACGTCGCCGGTTCCGACGCGGCAGTAGCGGTCGTTGTCCTGCTCCAGCGGGAACGTCTCGGTGATCAGGGGTGGGGGAGGCCTGAAGGTGTGCAGCAACTTGTCCAGCCGGCCGTGGTCCGAGAACAGAGGCCCGGACTGGAGCGTGTCCAGTGTCTTCTCCGGCATGGGGAAGTCGGTCTCGCTGCCGAAGGTCCCGAAGATTTCCAGGGCTCGTTCCCGCAGCGGGATCGGGAACGTGTCCGGTCCGCTCTTGAGCCACTGGTCGATTGCCGCGTAGGCCGGGCGCTGCTTCGGTGTCGCGGTGGCCCACTCCGGGGCCAGCCATGTGAGATAGGGGTGCCACCTGGGCATCGGTGGAACGACAGGGGGTTGCGCCTGCGGCAGCAGTTGGATCTTGATGGGCAGGGACACTTTCTCCGGTGTACGCCGCAGCGACTGTCGGATCTGGCTGCTTGCCTCCAGCGCGTTCAACAGGCCGGCCAGGACCGTCGGCTCGTACGCCTCGTCGACGTTGCGGTGCGGAACCTCCCGGAAGGCCTCCCACACGTCGTCGAGGGGGATGACGGCTGTCCTGTAAGGGCTGCGGCGGTGCGCCGCAGCCCATTCCCGCAGTCTCGTGATCAGGTCATTCTCCAGGCGCGGCAGTGTCATCGTTCCCCTCGGAGGCGACGCGTGATTCCTCACGGCGGAGGATTCTGGCACTGTCGATCTGCCCGGTCCCGTCCTCGGGCGCGAGCGCGTCCAAGCGCTGGCGGATCACGTCGTTCACGACCAGGTACTTGCGTGCGGCCCGCAGGTCGGCGTCGTTGCGCAGCCGGACGATCAGCGGGAACTTTCCCAGCGCCTTCTCGTCGTACAGGCCGGTGGTGTAGACGAGCTGCACGCCCAGGGCTTGTGCCACTTGGCGCTGTAGGTCCAGGAGGTAGTCGGCGTTCGCCCGGCCGATCGGATTGTCGAGGAACAGTACGCCGGAGTGGCGCGACCGCTCGCGGCCCTGCTGATTGGCCCGCAGCGCTGCCATCGTGCAGTACAAGAGGATCGCCGCGGTGAGTTGCTGGCCTCCGGAGAAGACGTCTTTGACCTTCGACACCGGTACCCGTTCCGTCCGAAGGACCGTGTCCGGCTTGAGTATCTGGACCCGGAATCCCGTCGGGACAGCGGTGTGGACGGCGCGCAGCAGCAGCGAGAGGCCGTCGCGTGCCACTTTGCGGCCGTCGGTGGTCTGGCCGGATGCGGCTTCCTCGGCGAGGTCGCCCAGGCGGGGTAGCAGCAGTTCGTCGGGCTGTTGTTGGAAGGAGAAGTGGATGAACTCCTGTCCGGCCCAGTCACCCAGGCTTCGCGGAAGCCGGGACAGCCGCTGGGCCGAGCGCAGCAAGGACAGGGCCTTGTCGCTCTCGCCCTTGAGGTGGTCGATGATGGTCTGCCGGTGCTGGTTCACCTCGTCGATTTCATCGGCGAGGTTCCTCTTCCGCGGCTGGAGCGCTGCATGCCAACTTGCTGCGTACTGGGCGCTGTGCTCGATGGATAGGTCGAGGATCTGCTGCCGCACCGGGATGGTCAGGCGAGCGTATCGTCCGGCGGCAGCATGCCGGGTGAGCTGGTCCGAGGCGCTGCGCAAGCCCTTCTCATCGCGCGCCAACGCCTCCTTGGCATCCTTGGCGGCACCGTCCAGACGTAGGTAGTCGCTCCACGCGGAATCACCGTCACCGGTGTAGGGGGCGGCATTCTGCTCTGTGGGCGTATTCGCCAGCGCCTGGACGAGTCGCTCGAAGGCCTTTGCGGCGTTCTTCGCCCGCGTCGTGTCGGCGGCGGCGACCGTCCGCTGCGCGAGGGCGGCGGCCTGGGCTTCCTGTGCGGCAGCGTGCTCCGACTCGGCTGATGCCACGGTCTCCAGACAACCGTCGATCGTGTGCGGCGCTTCGATAGCCAGCATGGGATCGATGCCATCGGCGGTCAGCAGAAGGAACGCCTCCCGGCGCTCGACCAGGGCATTGTCGTGTTTGCCCTGTTCCAGCAGGGCGTGCTCGGCCGTGCACTCCGCCGATGCCAGTGCCCTGTCTGCCTGCTGCTGGGCCTCGGCACGGCTGCGCTCGTCCATCGCCTCAGGCATCGAGAGCAGCCGATGAGCCGTGGACCTGTCTGTCTCCGACAACGCCGAATATTCCGTTGCTGCCTCCCGCGCCGCCTCCTCCGCCCGGACGAGCCGCTCGCGCAGCTCCCCTGGAACGTTGGCGCTGTCGAAGTTGGCCTTGGCCTTCTCATAGGCATCCCGCAGCACCGGGATCGGATCGCCAGGCGGCTCGGCTTCGAGCTGCATGTCCTGTGCGCCGGGCAGTGCAGCCCATTCCTGGCTGGCCGCAAGGGCGGTCCGGCGCTGTTCCTCGCTCGTGTCGCGGTGGCTCTCGGCGAGACGGCGATGCTCCTCGGCGGTCTTCTCGGCCTTGTCGGCTCGCTCCTGGTGCACGCGACGCTGCTCATCGGCGTTCTTGGCATTCTCGAGCCATGACGGGATCTGATCCAGACGCTTGCCGAGCTCGGTCAGCCGGCGGTCTGCCTCCTGCCAGCGTTCGTGCCCCTCTCGCGCGTCACGCAGTTCACCGCGAATTTCCTCTCGCCGCTCCAGCAGGCCTTCCATGGCCAGACCCTGCGCTGCGGCCACCTCTTCGGCTTCGGCCAGGGCCTCGCCGGCGGCCGCGCACGCCTCCTCCAGCCCGGCCAGTGCTCCAACGGGGTACTCCTCGCGCCACAGGCTGATCCTCTGCCGCAGCGCGTCGTCGTGCTGGCGTGTGGACTGCAGCTCCTTCAATCGGTCCCCGGAGCGGGTCCAACGCTCCTCGATGGCCTTCTGCTCGGCTTCGGCGGCCTTTTCCTCGTACAGCGCGGCGTTGAAGGGCAGAGTGAACAGCGTCCCCTCGGCTGTGCCCCCCTCCGCGGTGTACAGCCCTTCGACTGTTCCCACGGTGATGCAGTAGGCCGTCGGTGCCGCCTGGCCGAGGATCTCCTGGGCCCGCCTCTGGTCGTCCGGCGAGTTCAGGAGGACACCGCTGACCAGGTGCGGGGCGCATGTGATCATTTTCTCGCGTTGCTGGAGGGGGAACTCGGCGATGTACTCCCATCCTGGCCAGGCATCGATGCGAGGGTCGGACTGCTCGAGGAGCCGGCAGGCGTCGCGTACGACCTGGGGCGGGGGCAGCATGCGGCCGTCCTTCAGCGCCAGATGGGCCAGCTCATCGCGAGCGCGCTCGATCTGCAGCGCGACACTGTCCCTTTGCGTATCCGCGATCGCCGTGTCGAGCCGCTCCAGCAGGACCTGCGCGTCCATGTCCAGGCGCACGGTCGCGCCCAGGAGGGCGGTGAGTCTCGGCTCGGCCTCAATCGCCGAGGTGCGGGAGACGGAGACCTGCAGGATCCGCTGTGCCTCTTCGCGGCGGTTTCGCGCAGCCTCCTCTTCGCGGATTGCCGCGGAGAGGCTCTGCTGGACATCTGCCTGCCGACGGTCGACGCTCTCCTGCTCCGACTCCAGGGCGCTGATCTTCTCCACGGCCAGGGTCACGGCGGTCCGGGCCTCAGCTGCTGCCTTGGGAACGAGGTCAGCGGCCGGTGCCAGCCCTGCTGCGACGGCCTGTTCGGCCTCGTTCCGCGCGGCACCAACCCGCTCCAGCAGCGCCCTGACTTCCGTATCCGCCCGGTTGGCTTCCCTCAGGGCAGCCTCCCGCGCCTTGCGGGTCTCCTTCTCGGCCTCCGTCTGCTTCAGCGCTTCTCCGCCCTGTTCCGTCTGCGCGCTCCGTGCTCGGTCCCTCAGCGCCAGCAGGCCCTGCGCAAGCGCTTCTGCGCACCTCTCACGAGCCTTGAGGGCCGGCGAGGCAGCCCGCTCGCCCTCGTTCACCAGCAGCGCCAATGCCCGGGCGGCCTCCGACTTGCTCAGATGCCGCTGTACTGCGCCGGTCGCCTTCCAGCCAGCGACCGTAGCCTGCGCCTGCTGCTTGTCGAGGGTGGCTTCGCCAGCCTCGGCTTTGGCCTGATCGAGGCGTAGCTGTGCAAGGACCAGACGTTGCCGCGCCACCGTCGCAGCCCAACGGCGCGTCAGGTAGGTAGCTCGGGTGAGACCTGCCGTGAGTTCTTGCTCGCGCTTCTCAAGACGCGCCAGACGGTCGAGGTCTCCTCGGACACGCTCTTGGACCTGCCCGCCGAAGGACGCCAGGTCCTGCTGTGCCTGCTGTGCCCGGACGCGGGATCCGTTCACGGCGCGTGCCGCCTCGATGAGCGGTTCGAGTAGAGTCATGGTCTGCTCCACGAAATCCAGTTCCAGCAGCAGATCCTTGCGCCCGGCGAGTTTGTGGGCGTATGTCGAGACGAGGTTGGCCAGGTCGTCCAGGCTCTTGTGGTGGAACACGGCCTTGAGCAGGAAGTCGACGAAGCGACCGTCGGAGTCGAGCGTAAACGCGTGGACGGCCTCGCCCTCGTCCTTGTTCATCGTCCGCTGGTAGCGGAACAGCTCTGGGTCGAGTCCGAGTTGGTCCAGCAGCTCGGTCCACGCGTCCTGGCTCACTGGCCAGTGCATCTCCAGCCGCTGATCCTGCGCGCCGATCTCCTTCATGAGCCCCCGGTACGCCGACAGGGAAAGGTATTTCCCCTCCTCGACGGTGGGAAGGCTGTCCAGGCCGAGCGTATCGGTGGGTCGAAACGCGTACCACTCCTCGACGAGGTTCTCGGCCACCGTCGAGACGACCTGGTCTTTCCAATGCAGCACCTTGGCGGTGACCAGCAGGCGCCCAGTGGTGGCGTGCATCCACTCCAGGGCGATGTGGGAGACGTCCCGCGCCAAGACGTAGTCCTCCAACAGCCGTGGGTTCGGGGCATCCTTCACCTGCCGCCTGCCGGGGAGGATCACCGAGAACAACAGCTTCAGCAGGACCGACTTGCCGCCCCCGTTCTCCAGGAACACCACGCTCGCGGGCGACGGGCGCAGCAGTTGCGGTACCGTCCCGAACAGATTCCCCTGAACAGCGGTGACTTGATCGCCCGCGCCGGAGAAATCCAAGATCACATCCTGGAACCGGGCCCCGGCAGGGCCAGCTGAGCACACACGGACACGGGACAGTTCGTACATGAGGGCTCCGTCCCCGCCTAGTAGAGAGTGCGGTCGTCGCCGGACACTCGCAGCGACTCGTTGGAGTCGACAGGCGGTACGACCCCCAGACGGAGCAATTCCCGGTAAGTCTCCGCCGCCGCCAGCTCACGGACCTGCAGTTGGTAGCGGCCCGTTGTGCGGTAGACCTTCGCCATCAGCTCCAGATCCGCGCTCTCGGCGAGCATGCCCTGGTCGACCAGGTATCGCAGGGCCTTGCCGACGATCGCCTCCGTCGTCGTCGGCACTACCTGCCTGCTGGTCGTCTCCCCTGACTCCGACCTGCGCGCATAGACCCGCCATGCCCGCTCCAGCTCAGGGGTTTCCATGGGCACATCGCTGTTCTCCTGCGCCTCGGCATACCGCTCGGCCAGCTCCTGGCAGGTGTGGCGGACCTGCTTGTCGACCACGGAGACCGTCACTGCGCCAACGTAGCCGTCGTCGGCCAAATCCTGGGGCCTGGGGAAACACAGCGCGGCGATCGCCAAGTGTGCGATGCCGTGCATGACCCGCTCCGCTTCACGCTGGTGGCTCTGCCGCAACTGCCGGGCGTAGCCCTCTAGCCGGGTCTCGAACACCGAACCGGCAACTGGGACGATCACCGCGCCTGCGCGCATCGTGATCCCGATGACCTGCAGCCCCAGGCCCGTCGCGCTTCGCCGTACCAGATCCTCGAACGCGGGCTCCTCGTCGAAGCGCCGTACCAAGGCGGTGTACTCCGCGTCCCGGTGCGGGAGCATTCGCGGTCGAAACCCGTACCCGATCAGCCGTGCCGCCTGCTCGGCGTCATCCGCGCCCGCCGCTGATGTCACCGACCGGCCCCCTTGCTTCCTGTCGTCCGGGCTGCCCCGTTTGAGTTGTCCGGCGGCTGCAGCCGCGCTGTGGTCAGCCACAGGTCGTCCCCGTAAAACCCCGCACTGTCCAACACGGAGTCCGTCCGTGCCGCCACTCGAACGTGGTCGTCCCCGCGCCGCAGCGCGGCACCGACGTCCGGGCTGTAGGCGTGCACCCCGAGCAGCGCCACCAGTGACGGCAGGTCCGGGTCGATCCGGGCCGCGTCCTCCAGCAGGCTCGACAGCGAGCGCACCGTCCCGGGCAGGTACATCAGTTGTTCGGCCGTCTCCCACTGCGCGCTGGTAAAACGTGTGGTGTCCTCGAGCGGCTCCGTCTGAGGATCTTCCACCTGCCCGGCGAACCGAGAGGGTCCCGGGGGCGGGCGCAGCAACGCAGGCACCAGCGTGGCCAGATTCAGAAGGATTTTCGAGGCCGGTCCGGTCGACCGGCTGAAGAAGCCGCCCACCGGCCCGACCGCATCCGCCACCGGGAGGTCCAGAGTGGGACGCAGCAAATGCCCGAACTGAGCTTTGCCCCGTGACGTGGACACCCTGACACTTGGATTTTGTAGATCCAGGAAGGGAAGTCCAGGTGGGACGTCCGTCGAAGTACTCGGACGAGTTCCGTCGTGATGCCGTCGCGCTGTACCGGGCCTCGGAGGGCCGGCGCACGTTCGCGGCGGTCGCGAGGGAGATCGGGGTCAACCACGAGACCCTGCGGAACTGGGTGCGGGCCGCCGACGCCGAGCCGACTGCGACCGAGCAGGCCCTGAGCGCGGACGAGCGGGCCGAGCTCGCCCGGTTGCGAAAGGCCGAGCGGGAGTGGCAGGTCGAGAAGGAGATCCTTCGCCGGGCAGCAGCGTATTTCGCGCGGGAGATGAAGTGAGGGCCCGCCGCTGGGACTTCATCTCCGCTCATGCCGCCGAGTTCGGCGTCCAGCGGCTGTGCAAGGTTCTTGGCGTCGCCCGTTCCGGGTACTACGCCTGGCGGGCCGGTGTCCGGGTCCGTGCCGATCGAGCGGCGGCGGAGGCGGCGCTGGTGGCCGAGATCCGCAAGGTCCACCGGGAGACACGCGGGGCTTACGGGGTGCCGAGGGTGCACGCCGAGCTGCGGGCCCAGGGCCTCGTGGTCAACCGCAAGCGGATAGCCCGCCTGATGCGCGAGCACGGCATCATCGGCCGCTACCTGCGCAAACGCTGCCGAACAACCGTTCAGGACAGGAGCGCGCCACCGGCACCGGACCTGATCGGACGCGACTTCACGGCGACGGAGCCCGATACCCGGTGGGTCGGCGACATCACGTATCTGCCGGTCGGTGGCTCGTGGATGTTCCTGGCCACCGTCATCGACCTGCACTCGCGTCGCCTGGTGGGCTGGTCGCTGGCCGACCACATGCGCACCGAGCTGGTCGCCGATGCCCTGGGGGCCGCGGTGGCCACCCGCGGCGGCCGGGTCGACGGCGTGATCTTCCACTCGGACAGGGGCTCGCAATACGGCTCGGCCGAGTTCGCGAGACTCTGCCGGCGCCACGGTGTCCAACGGAGCACGGGACGGGTCGGCTCCAGTTATGACAACGCCGCAGCGGAGAGCTTCTTCGCCTCCCTGAAAAGGGAGTTGATGCACGGAGTGCGCTGGACCAGCCAGCATCAGGCGAGGCTGGAGGTGTTCCGCTGGATCTCCTTCTACAACGTTCGAAGGCGCCACTCCACGCTCGGCTACCTCAGCCCGGTCCAATTCGAACAGCAGACCGTGGCGTCCCGTAGGATCACCCTCGCCGCATGAAACTCCGGTGTCCACGTCCCGGGGGAAGGCTCAAACAGATCGAACGTCGACCGGTGCGGCTTCAAGGAGAACTGCTGGCGGTCCTGCTCCTCGCGGAACACTTCCCGGGCTTCCAGCAGACGCTTTTGCAGGCGGATGTGCCGGCGGATGCAGTCCTCGACGATGTCGACGAGTTCCGCGGCGTGCCGCTTGCGTACCGGGTTCGCGGCCCCGTCCCGTGCCTCGGCCATGTTCTTGGCGATCGCCCGTTCCGTTCGCACGCGCTCCTGGACGTGGGACAGTGCCTCGCCCAGCAACTTTGGCAGGTTTTCCATCCAGTCCACCGACTGGATGTTGCGTCGAGTCGCCTCCAACTGCGCATGGATCAGTTCCCCGTACTGGATGGTCCGGATCCGCGCTTGCTCCGCCACCTGCTTCGCATCCGCGAGCCGCCCTCGCCGGATGAGGTTGGCGAGCTTGACCTCTGCGGCCTCCTGGGCGGACTCAACGTCCGTGTCCAACGCGCCGACGAGGACGTTCAATGCCTCGTGCGAGGCATGCAGATATAGCATGCCAGTGCTGCTGCGGCGCTCCGCGATCAGTTTGAAGGGGAAGGTCCGCACTCGGTAGACGCCGTCCGCGTCCACGACGCCGTAGGGGCGGCGGAACGCCCGCTCGACGTCACCGAGATTGATCAGACTGTCCAGTACCCAGCGAGCCACCCGAACGTGCTCGTCGTCGGCACGCTGGGGGGCCTGCCGAGCCACGAACCGCTGGACTCGGTCCAACACGCGCTCACGGCTGGCTCCGGTATCGAAGTCCATCGCGATGGCCACCTGGTCGATGGTGTGCAGGCCAATCTCCGCCATCTGGTAGACCCGGGCGTCGGCCCACTCCACCATGCCCTTGTTCGCGTCCAGGCCATGCAGGGGAGCCGTGCATGCCAACGCCTTCGCTCGGCGGATCAACCCTTCATCGCGCAGCAGACCCTCGTCCACTCCAGCCGTACCTGTGTGCCCACCCTCGTAATCCACTGTGCTCCCTGCCTCACACCCGACCTCGGCTCGCGCACACCTACGTCGCCGATTGCGAGCCGACCTCCACGGTCGCCAAAAAGCATGCCTTCACGGACCCGTACAGAGCCGGAAAATGCCCAAATCCCTTCCAGATACGCCGTCCGGGCCGTCCTGGCGAAACTCGATGAGCTCGGGACGGGCGTCACCATCCTCACGATAAGTGGCGCGGTTGCCGGTGGCGGGCGGCCCACGATGCCCCGTCACCAGGTCGGACGTCATCACCGGCCGGACGGGTACTGGGAGACGCTCGAATTCAGATGGCGCAAGCGCTGTCCTCGAACGATGTATGGCTGGCGCGGACGCTGACTAGGCATGAGCGATGCTCTTGCCGGTGGCCTGGTTGCGGCCCGCCCGTCTCCGCACAGCAGGCGGGTGCGTTGCTGCGAGAAGCGGCGGATGGCGCGGGATTCGCGGGGATTGGATGCTGCACCATGTTTGCGCCGTCAGGGCTGCGCCACGGTACCTAGGCGTATCCGTGACGCCGAGCGATGGGTTGCTGCAGACGAAGGACCCGCTTGTCTGCCTGCAGGCACAGCTTGACCTCCGGCCCTCGCCCTGGCAAGAAGGCTGCCGTCCCCTTCCCGCCACGGAACTTTAAGGGCAGAGCCGGGGTGGCGGGAGGCCCAAAGTCGTTGGGTCCGTAGGCCTGCAGGCCCGCTACGTGCCCCGTGGTCCGGCGGACCGCCCCTGCTCGCACGCCTCGATCTCGGTTGCGGGTGACCACGTTGTGCGCAAGCGCCTACGATGGGCGCGCACCTAAAACAGACGCAACATCAGAAGCGCTGTGGCAAAGGGTGGTTGCTGTCCGCGCGGGGCGCGACAGCAGGGGAGAGCGGAGCGGCCGGCACAGTGCATCTGAAGGACTTCTCCGTCAGCGGGTTCCGATCGCTGACGCTGGTCGAGAACATCCCCGTCGGTGCCCCGACGATCCTCGCCGGGCACAACGACGGCGGGAAGAGCGCAGTGCTCGCCGCTCTCGACTTCCTCCTCGGTGGACACCGCCTGGTCGAACAGGACCGGACGTACGACAACCCGCCTGTACCCGGTGCCTCCGCCGCCAGCGCGCAGGCCCGCTGTACCGCCACATGGGTCGAGGGCCATTTCGTCCTGGACGGCTCCGAGCAGGCCATGGGGTTTCCGGCCGAGTTGAGGATCCGGCGCCGTGTGGAGGGGGACAGCGCGCCCGTGCTTGAGTACTGGGCCCGGATCCCAGCAGACCCCGAGCTGCGCGACATCGGCTCGCTGCTCGTGCCCGCCCTCAGGGAACTGGTGGAGGCCTTCGGGCTCCAGGTCGAAGGCAAGGGACTCAAGGCCGACCTACAGGCCGCACTGGTGGCATATGCGGCGCGGTCCCCGCAGGTCACGGAATGGACGACCCTGCCCAAGCAGTTGGTGCGGCGGCTGCCGCGGCTGCTGTCCTTCAGCGGGAAGGACGAGAGCCCGGACCGGGCCGTCCACACGGCACTGGCCGGCAGCTACCAGACACATCTCGAGGACGACGGGCTGCAGGGCCGCCTGCGGACGATCGAATCCGAGGTCACCGACCGGGTCAGGAACGACGCCGCCAACCTGTGCGAGCACATCAAGTCGCACTGCCAAGACCTCCTGGAGGTCTCCGTCGAACCCGAGATCTCCTTCACCCACGGCTTCAAACACGCACACCTGCACATCTCCCGCGCCCACGGCGAGCCCGTCGACCTGGCTAGGTCCGGCCGTGGCAGCAACCGCCGTATCGCCCTCGCCGTCTGGGAGTGGACCAGCAGACTCCTGGAAGACCCCCACCCGGACGAGGACGGCACGCCGCCCGTCCAGACAATCGTCGTCTACGACGAGCCCGACACCCACCTGGACTACAGTCACCAGCGGACCGTGATGGACCTCATCCGCCGCCAGTGCGCGACGGGCGCGGTCAAGGTCATCGTGGCCACCCACTCGATGAACCTCATCGACGGCGTCGACATCGCCGACGTCGTCCACCTGCGCCTGGAGGCGGGCCGCACCGTCGTCGAGCGACTCACCAACGACACGCACGAGGGCATCGACCTGCACCTCGGACAGATCGCCTCGGCACTGGGCCTGCGCAACTCCGTCCTGCTCCACGAGCGCTGCTTCCTCGCCGTCGAAGGCGCCACGGAACAGCAGGCCATCCCGGTGCTCTTCCGCCTCTCGGAGGGACTGTCCCTGCAGGCAGCCGGCATCGCCCTGTGGGCATGCAACAACAACGAGGGAGCCCTCCACCTCGCCCGCTACCTCGCCGCCCGGCGCCCACGCCGCACCGTGATGCTGCTCGTGGACGCCGACAGTCGCAACGTCGCCAAGTTCTTCAGGGACGACAGGCTGCGCCACTTCGGGCTCGATCCCGCAACACAGGTGTCCTTCGTCGGCGAGGCCCACGGTTTCAACGAGCTCGAGGAGCTCTTCGATGACGAGCAGTGGGCGCGGGTGGCCAACATCAAGTGGCCGCGCGCCGACGGCCAGCAGCCCTGGGAAGCCGCGCACTTCAAGGCCCACCGCGGCGGCCGGAAATTCAGCAAGGACATTCTGGACATGATTAAAGACCAGGGAATTGAAAGCCCCGACGGGAAACCCGACATGGTCTACGAACTGGCCACATCCCTGCGTTCCCCCTCCGACGTCCCGGTGCAGCTGCGGGACGTATTCACGGCATTGCGCGCGATCACCGGCTGATCATTTCCGCACGGCGTGTCGTCCTCCAGCCGGGCGGCGCGCCGTGCCTTCATTCGGGCCTTGCGCTGCTCGGCGGTCGGTGCGGCCCAGGCATGCCAGCCCGCCCCTTCCACCCACTGCCGGGCGTGGACCCGCTCGGCGATGCCGCACCACCGACACCCGTTCGGAGTAGGAAAACCACTGCCAAAGGAGCCTTGCTCGGAAGTCATCCCTCCTCCTCTCTGCCCTTATTCTTTCCCGCCGCACTGACAATTTCCCGCCCTCACAGCCGCCGCTCACTCCTCGCCGGCACCGGTACAGCACACCCCTGGGCCGCCGCAGCTGTCCCACAGATCACTATGACGGACCAAAACACCGAAGTCGGCCCACGCACTACACCCGGACGGTTACGGTCAGCGACCATGCGATTGCTCCACACCTCGGACTGGCACCTCGGCCGGACGTTCCACCGAGAGTCCCTCATCGACGCCCAGCGCACCTTCCTCGACCACCTGCTGACCATCGTCCAGACGCGCAACATCGACGCCGTACTCGTCGCCGGCGACGTCTACGACCGCGCCATCCCGTCCCTCGACGCCGTCGCCCTCTACGACCACGCGCTCAACAGCCTCGCAGACCTGCACGTACCGGTCGTCATGATCAGCGGCAACCACGACTCGCCGCAGCGCCTCGGCGTCACCGCCCGATTGATCGAACGCGCCGGCATCCACCTGCGCACCGACCCGGCCACCTGCCACATCCCGGCGATCCTCCACGACGCGCACGGACCTGTCGCGTTCTACGGCCTGCCCTACCTGGAACCATTCCTGACCCGTGAGGAGATGACCGCGGACAAGCCCACCCACGAGGCCGTCCTCGGCGCTGCAATGGACCGCGTCCGCGCCGACCTCGCCGCCCGCCCCACGGGCACCCGATCCGTCGTCCTCGCCCACGCCTTCGTCACCGGCGGCCACACCAGCGACAGCGAACGCGACATCATGGCCGGAGGCATCCCCACCGTTCCCGCCACCGTCTTCGACGGCATCGACTACGTCGCCCTCGGCCACCTCCACCGCCCGCAGAAAGTCACCGACCGCATCCGATACAGCGGATCCCCCCTCGCCTACTCCTTCTCCGAAGCCGGCTACGACAAGACCACCTGGCTCATCGACCTCGACGCCGACGCCGCCCTCACCACCGAAGCCATACCCTGCCCCCGCCCCCGTGTCCTGGACTCCATCGAAGGGCGCCTCGACACCCTGCTTCACGACCACCAGTACGACCACCTGCGCGACGCATGGCTGCACATCACCCTCACCGACCCCCAGCGCCCCATCAACGCCATGGACCGCCTACGCACCCGCTTCCCCCACACCGTCCAACTCACCTTCGCCCCCGAGGACGGCAACCCCCAGAACACCGCCACCTACACCGAACGCACCCGCCACCGCACCGAACTCGACATCGCCCTCGGCTTCGTCGACCACGTCCGAGGCCACGCCCCCACCCCGGCCGAACAGGACCTGCTGCGCCGCGCGGTCGAAGCCACCCGACTGAACGACACCGCGAAGGAAACCCACTGATGCGCCTGCACACCCTCACCCTGCAGGCCTTTGGCCCCTTCCGCACCCGCCAGAGCGTCGACTTCGACACGCTCTCCCAAGGAGGCCTCTTCCTCCTGCACGGCGCCACCGGCGCAGGAAAGTCCACCATCTTCGACGCCGTCTGCTACGCCCTCTACGGCAACGTGCCGGGAGACCGGCACCAGACGGCGCTGCGCAGCCACCACGCCGAGCCGGCCACGATCACCCAGGTCGAGCTGGAGTTCAGCATGTCGGGGCGCCGCCTGAGGATCGTGCGCACCCCCCAGCAGGAACGAGCCCGGCGCAGCGGAAACGGCACCACGCAGGCCCAGGCCAAGACCAGCCTGGAGGAACGGCACGGCGACGGCAGCCTCGGCCAGGAGATCTGGAAGCCGATCGCCGCCGCCCACCAGGAGGTCGCCCGCGAGATCGACGCCCTGCTGGGCATGAACCGCGAGCAGTTCTGCCAGGTCGTCCTGCTTCCGCAAGGCGACTTCGCCAGATTTCTGCGTGCCAAGGCCGAGGACCGCGCCACCGTCCTGGGCCGCCTCTTCGGCACCCACCGCTTCCGCAACGTCGCACGCTGGCTCACCGACCACGCCAAGGACACCGGGCAGCGCTGCGACGACGCCCGCAGAGCGGTACTGCGCGAAGTGGACCGCATCCAACAGACAGCCGGAACCCCGATCACCGACGCGGTTGAGGAGACCACCCCGGCCGAGGACAGCATCGACACCACCCACCACGCCGCACTCACATGGGCCAAAGCCGTGCACGCCCGCGCCGCCGAGGTCCACCGGACCGATGCCGCCACGCTGAAAGCCGCCCGGACGGAGCACAACACCCGAGAGAATCGGGCTGCACAGACCCGCACCCTCGCGGAACGCCAGCTGCGCCACCGCACCGCGACCGAAGCCCTCGCCTCCCTCCGCACGCAGGCCCCGGCCTTCGAGGCACTGCGAGCAACCGTGGAGCGCGGCCGCCGCGCCGAGCAGATCCGGCCCCTTCTTCACACTCTCGACGAGGCAGAGCGTGACCACCACCAGGCCCACCTCGCCGAAACGCAGGCCAGGACACAGCTTCCCGACACGTACAGCGAGGACACCGACGGGGACCTCGCCGCCGCCGAGAACCGGCTGAAGAACGACCTCGGCCGCCTCGACGCACTGCGCGACGACGAGCAGCACTCCGGGGAACTGGCCGCCTCGCTCTCCAAGCTCG
The DNA here is from genome assembly GCA_002300355.1 of Streptomyces sp. TLI_235. Classification (NCBI taxonomy): domain Bacteria; kingdom Bacillati; phylum Actinomycetota; class Actinomycetes; order Kitasatosporales; family Streptomycetaceae; genus Streptomyces; species Streptomyces sp. TLI_235. The sequence continues at coordinate 227,371 of NSGV01000003.1, read as the reverse complement.
CGGCCGACCTGGACCAGGCCCAGGCAGACCACGAAGAGATCAACCACTGGCTGAACCAAGCAGACACTCGACGCACCGAGTGCACCGCACGCATCGACGCGGCCCACCTGGCACAAACCCGGGCCGACCAACTCGCCACCACCCTGACGACCCTCGAACAGCAACTCGCCGCCGCCCGACGCCGCGACCTACTGGCCGCCGACATCACCGAAGCACAAAACCGCGTCGACGAGCTCAAGAAGACCGTCATCCATACCGCGGCACACGCACGCCAGATCCGGGACCGACGCATCGACGGCATGGCCGGCGAGCTAGCCAGCCGACTGCGCCCCGAGGAGCCCTGCCTGGTCTGTGGCTCGCTGGTCCATCCGCGCCCGGCGACCCCCGCAGCCGACCATCCGAGCCGCGAGGACGAGGCCCTCGCCGAGGAGGCGTACCAGCAGGCCGACCAGGCATGCAAGGAGGCCGAGCAGAACCTCGTCCGTCTCACGGCCGAGGCAGCGTCGGCCCAGATACTGGCCGGCGAGGAGGCGACTGCGGATCTGCAGCAACGCCACCACGATGCCCAGCAAACCCACAAAGACCTCCTGCACGCCGCCGCCGATGCCGTGACCGCGCACCAGGACCTGCTGGCATTCGAGGAGACGCGCGAAGCCCGAGTTCGCGAACTCGCCGCGTTGGACCGCAGGATCGGCGACTACCGGGGGCGGCAGGAAACCCAGAGCGCCCAGCAGGAGACCCTGACCTTGCGCCTCGCCGGCGCCCTGGATGGCTTTCCGACCGTTGCTGCGCGCAGCACTGCTCTCACCGCCGAGGCGGAAGCGATCGCCCGTGCGCGGACAGCGATCCAGCGGGCAGCTGTTGCCGCGCTGCAGATGGAGCGGGCTGGGCAGGTTGCCACGGCCGAGTCTGCAGCTGCCGGGTTCGAGAAACTGGCCGACGCTCGTCTCGCCGTGCTCCCCGATGCGGAACTGGTCGCGATGCAGGGGCGGTTGGACGCATGGAACGCCGACCAGGCGAAGCATGCGGCGGCACTGGAGGACCCGGATCTCGCCGAGGCCGCACTTACGGAACCGGCAGACCTGCAAGCCGCAGAGAAGGCTCTTGCCGCCGCCGCCGCGCAGTCGGAAGCAGCCGCCATCGCCGAGAGCACCGGCCGAGACCGCTGTGAGGCGCTGCTCGGCCACATCGACGACCTCACGCATGCCGTCGGGCGGCTGGCGCCGCTCCTCGAGGACCACCAGGTGGCCAGACATCTGGCGGACCTCGCCGCAGGAACGTCGGGCGACAACCAGTACCGCATGCACCTGGAGGCCTACGTCCTCGCGGCGAGGCTGGAGGAGGTGGCGAAAGCGGCCAACACCCGTCTTGAACGGATGTCCTCCGGCCGTTACGTGCTGTCCCACACCGACGCGCGTACCAGCAGCTGCGGCCGCTCCGGCCTCGGTCTGGAGATCCTCGATCTGTGGACCGGCCAAACCCGCGACACCGGCACCCTGTCCGGCGGCGAGTCCTTCTTCGCCTCCCTTGCCCTGGCCCTCGGCCTCGCCGACGTGGTCGCCCAGGAAGCCGGCGGTAGCCGGCTTGACACCCTGTTCATCGACGAGGGCTTCGGCAGCCTCGACGACGACACCCTGGAAGAGGTTCTCGAGGTACTCGACGACCTCCGCTCCTACAGCCGTGCCGTCGGAGTCGTGAGCCACGTTGCGGACCTGCGCCGACGCATCCCCACGCAGATGCAGGTCCGCAAGAGCCAAGACGGTTCGACCGTAACGGCCATGGCCCCCGCCCTGGCGTACTGACCTCCGCGCCGACGGCGGCCGCGCGCACCGGCACATTCTCAAAGCGCCCACTTCGCCGCCAACCGCAGTAACAACGCTAAAACCGGTGGCAGGCACCCGCACTCGATCCGCCTCCGGCCCCGGCAGTGCCCAAGACAGGCATCGTCCCGGGGCAGGAGGCACTCGAGCGGCATCGATCTGTGCGGCTTCGGCCAGCGGTTCCGCGACGGGAACGGCGTCCACTGGCGTGTGCAGAGGCCGGGGGAGCGGGGCGGTGTCGGCCGCACGGCGTCGCACCCCGGGCACTTGCGCGCTGCCGGGCCCGCTCCCGGCCGGTTCGGGGTGGAACGCCATCGTCCTTGCCAGGTGACGTATCGGCGTCAGACGCAGGCAGCGATCACCAACTGCACCGGAACGGACGTGTTCAGCGGGGTGGGGCCGGCAGACGAGGGGCCGTGATGCCGCCCGGGCAGGAGGCTGCTGACATCCCAGCCGGCGCGGGCGAGCACGGCTGTTCTTGGATTGGCCTCCGTACAGACCGCGTCGTAGCGCAGCACCACGCGCCGCGTCCGCGTCCCGGCGCGTTCCGTTCAGCAGGTCGCAGGCCGGCCGGACCCCGGTAACCCGCCCACTCCGCCGGCCGTACGTGGTCGCACATCCGCCACCGCAGATCGGTCGTGAGAGCCGCCCGCCACCTTGGCGAACACCGACTCCAACTCCGCCTGCCAGACGTCAACTTCGGCGATCACCACCATGCCAGCGCAAACACACGAGCTCGGAGCACGAATTCTGACCGGAGTACGCCGGTAGCCTCTCGGGGTGATGGACGACGCTGGAAGGGGATGTCGCGTGATGCGGGCGATGGTGTTGGACAGCATCGGTGGACGGCTCGAGGTGCGTGAGGTGGCGACCCCGGTTCCGCCCGTGGGCGGGGTCGCGGTGCAGGTGTACGCGACGGGGCTGTGCCGTAGCGACTGGCACGCGTGGGCGGGCCACGACGACATCGCGCTTCCGCATGTGCCCGGCCACGAGCTGGCCGGCGTCGTGGCCGCGGTGGGCGCGGGGGTGGAGAAGTGGTCGGTGGGCGACCGCGTCACGGTGCCGTTCGTGTGCGGCTGCGGCGTGTGCGAGTGGTGCCGCGCCGGCGATGCCCAGATCTGCCCCGACCAGGAACAGCCCGGATTCACCCACTGGGGCTCCTTCGCGGAGTACGTGGCCCTGCACGCCGCGGACACCAATCTGGTCGCCGTTCCCGATGCGGTTTCGTTCGAGGCGGCAGCGAGCCTGGGTTGCCGGTTCGCCACCGCCTATCGTGCGCTGACCGGCCGTGCCCGCCTGGCCCGCGGCGAATGGACAACCGTGATCGGCGCGGGCGGAGTCGGCCTCAGCTCGGTGATGATCGCCAAGGCCCTGGGCGCCAAGGTCATCGCCGTCGACCGCAACAGCGGCGCCCTGGACGCCGCGAAGGCACTCGGAGCCGACCATGTCCTGGTCGCCGACGGCTGCGACGTTCCCGCTCAGGTGCACGAGATCACGGGCGGCGGCAGCCACGTCGCGGTGGACGCAGTCGGCAGCGAGCAGACCCTCGAGACATCGATTCTGAGCCTGCGCCGACGCGGGCGGCATGTCCAGATAGGGCTGCTGCCTCCCGTGAACGGCCACCCGCGGGTACCGATGGCCCGGGCCATCGCCTGGGAGCTCGACCTCCTCGGCAGTCACGGCATGGCGGCGGCCGACTATCCCGGGATGCTCGCGCTCATCGAACGCGGCGAACTGCGCCCGCAGGACCTGATCGAACGGGTCATCGGGCTGACGGAGGCAGCCGCACTCCTCCCGGCCTTCGACACCGCCTCTCCCACCGGGATGACGATGATCGACCCGCGCCGTCCTTGACCCGCTGCACCCACCGCAGAACTTTGGCCGAGAGTCCTGCGGGCGGGCCTGGACTCCCTCTTGGCTGTTGGGCCGGGCCTTGCCGGTGGTCGACTGCACGCGGACGCGGTGCCACCCGATTCAACCTTGGGCGTGACGCACATCACATGCCTCGTTGGCGGATAAATTGCCGGTCCACGTCCACGCCGGGCCAAGGGGTAGGAACCTCGACAGGCGTCACCCGCAAGGAGCTTGTATGGCCCTCATGTTGTACTCCGACCTCGAGGACGGTCGGACGAGCGTCGCGACACTGGACACGTTGGACACCGCGCTGAAGCGGTGGGTGCGCGACGCCCTCGCCGACTCACGCGACCGGTCCTCCCACCCCCTCGCACAGTTCGCACCGTCGGACAGTCGCCGATGCGGTGGGACCGAAGAGCTCGCCCTGCACATGATCCAGCGCATCCGCCACGCCCAAGTGCAGCTGCTCGATGCGAACGCCTACCTCCGCTACCTCTGCCCCGACTGCCCGCGCGACGGGCGCTCCGCCTGCCGCGTCGGGCGCCGAAGGAACGAAGCGGCTACGACAGCACCGGGTGCCTCGGTCGCGCCGGGGGCCGCCAGCACCGCACCGTGGCCCACCCCTCACCCGCCGCGCCCCTCGAAGGTCGTCGAGCGGCTCAGGGCGATGGCAGCAGCCTTCGAGAACGCCCCGGCCGCCGACGAGGACCAGCAGAGGGACCGCCGACGGATCTCCGACGATCTTCACCGAATGGCGAACTCCTGGCGCAGGCGAGGCCTCGCGGACAGCATCGTCAACGTCCACGAGAAGGACCCCCGCTGGTTCTATCTCGGCGTCATGGGTGCGCTCAGCCGAGCCAGCCTTCTCGAGGCGGAGCGCACGGACGTTCGGCACTCGCCCGTCAACTTCATTGCCAAGATCCTGCTCATGCTCGCGGAACAGAGCCGGCGCCGGCTCGAGCCCGCCGCTCGCAAGGCACTCATGGCCGCGCTCGTCGCCCGCAACGCCGCCATCGAGGGCGACACCGCGACCGTGGACGGGTTCACCCGCTCATGGCTCGGCCTGGGAGAGCCGGAGAGCTGGCGCGCGGCCGTCGAGATGGCGCTCCTCGGAAGTTGGACGAGCGGCCTTGAGAGCCGCCTGAGGGACGACGCCGAACTCGTCGACCTCCTGCGCCGCCATGCGAAAGCCGAACACCGGCATCTGAAACCGCTCTGGAAGCGGAAGGTCGGCGGGCGCCTGTGGCGCTCGCTCGACGAACCGGCGGGGGACGGGACCACACTGCGCGACGTCGTCACCGATCACCGCAGACCCGAGGACTCCGTCTTCTACGGAGAGCTGGAGGACCCCCGTGTCCTTGCCGTCCTGAGATCCCTGAAGCCGGCTGAGGCCGCGGTCGCCGCGGCCTACAGCTCGAGCCGCATGACCTGGGCCGAAGCGGCAGCGGAGGCAGGCGTCAGCGATCCGGCCGGGTTCGGAGAGCGTGTTCGCCGGAAGCTCAAGCGGCTGGGTGCCTGCCAGTTGGCCCGGACCGCTGCCATCGCCTGCGCAGCTCGGAGGGCGGCCGGGTGAACGTCCTCTACAGCGCCCTGCCCGAGTTCCTCGGCGGTGTTGCCACGGCCCTCACACTGGGAGTCGCTCACCTACTCCTCCGCTCGGCCAAGCGACGGAAGACGACAGCCCAGGCAAGCGACGCGCCGCCCGGCCCCCGGACCATGACACAGGCCCCCGCCGTCCCCGTGCCCTCCCCGCCACGTCCTTCCCGCGCGGCGGACCCTGACGACAGTGTCCCGATCCGCCATCAGGTGGACCGCTGCCCACAGCAACGTGCCAGCGGCGGCGACCCGTAGCTCCATCGAGGCAAGCGCTTCCCGCGAGACAGGCAATGACCATCTGCACCGGTGCCGGTCATCGCCCGGGAGGCCGGGAGTGTGGTCGTCTGCGGGATCGCCGCGGAAAGCAATGGTGGACATGGCCGATGGTCTTCCCGACGAAGGTGCGCACCAGTGGCCTGCGGACCGCATGGTCGCCGGGAGGGACCGGTTGGATCCAGAAAACCAGAGCGGGCGGGCCAAGGCTGGCTCCGTCCAGGCAGAGGCGCGGGGCATTCCTGCGCCGGAGCAGCGGCGGCCGCCGCCGACCCGCGCCAGCTGCGGGCACGAGCAGCACCATCCTCCGGGTGGGGGACACAGCCGCGCCCCGCCGCGCTGCTCACGGCGGGGCGCGGTCTCGACAGGCCTACATGGCCACCGTCTGCCCCGACTTGGGCGTGACCTGGTAGCGGATGTACTCCACCGCCGACGTCGGCACGACGTGCACCGTGTACTCGGCGTGCGTGTCTGTCGGCGCCTGGCCGTTGATCGTGCGCAGGTCGATGTGGACGAGCCCGTTGTCGATCGCCACCGACGTGTTGATCAGCGACGTCAGGCTGTTCGCGGTGCCGTTCGGGTTGGGAATGGCGGCGGCGGGCGTGAGGCGGAGGTCGGCGACGGTGCGCCACTTGAGATCAGTCATGAGTGAAGGCTTTCAGTCGGGTGCGACAGCGTTGCGGCTGCTTGGACGGCTGTGCTAGCGGGGGCCGAATCCTGGGGGCGGCGTCTGCCCGTGGGGCTGCTGGGGCGGGGGCGCGTACTGTTGCGGATGGCCGGCCCATGGCGGCGGAACCGGACCGCCCTGCACGGTGGTGACGGTCTTGCGGCCCATGGCGGCGGCAATCGGCCAGCCGGTGATCGCCCAGAACCCGCACGTCAAGACGGTGAGGACGACGTGTAGACCATGGTTCGCGCCCCGTTTCACGATTTGCTTCTGCGGCGGCTGGTAGTTCGGGTAACTCACTGATCTCCCTGTGCTGCTGGTGCGCACACGCTTCCAGGGGTGGGTGAGATGGCGTTCGGGAGTTGCTGAGCCGTTACCTGGGTTGGGTCTCTGGGCCCAGGGGAGCCCGGCTGCCAACCGGCTCCCGACGATGCCACCTGGTCGGTCAAGATCCGGCACTGATCGCGGCGATCCGCTCGGACGCCTTCCCCGCCTCGACCGTTCCCGCCTGCAACTCCAGCCCGGAGCTGGCTAGCCTCGACGCATTCCCCAACTTCATCGCCGCCGTACAGTCCGAGGCCGCAGACCCGTACGAGCCCAGCGGCGCCGACCAGTGCTGCTGTGCCTCCGCGTCGGGAACCGGCGTCTACGCCTGGGCCTCGGTGACGTCGGAGCCGAGGTGCTCGCAGCCGATGCGGACGGTGTCGAGTCCGAACGGACACGGACGCGGGCGGGGGCCTGGCCCCCGCCCGCGGGGTGCGGGTCAGCAGCTCAGGTTGCTGCCCGGGACGGTGCCGAGGATCTGGGTGAAGCTCTGGTAGGCGTTGATCCGGCTCTGGACCTGGGCCGGGTTGCCGCCGTTGCACTCGAGGCTGCCGTTGATGCTGCGGATCGTCTCGCCGAAGCCGGCGCCGTTGACCATCGCGTTGTGCGGCGTCATGGTGCCGGGGCCGGACTGGGTGTTCCAGTACCAGAGGCCGGTCTTCCAGGCGACGGACGAGTCGGTCTGCACCAGGTTCGGGTTGTGCAGCAGGTCGATGCCGAGGGCGTCACCGGCGGCCTTGTAGTTGAAGTTCCAGCTGAGCTGGATCGGGCCGCGGCCGTAGTACGCGGCCTGGCCGGCCGGGCAGCCGTACGACTGCGAGGTGTCGCAGTAGTGCGGGTAGTTGGCGGTGTTCTGCTCGAACACGTACTCCAGGCCGTCGGTCTCGTGGTTGACGTTGGCGAGGAAGGCGGCGGCCTCCTGCTTGCGCACGGTGTCGCTGCCGGTGTTGGCGAACGTCGGGTAGGCGCTCAGCGCGGCCTTGAGGCCGGCGTAGGTGTAGAAGGAGTTCCGGTTCGGGAACATCTGGTTGAACTGCGCCTCGCTGACCGGGAATCCGCCCGGGTTCGAGTTGAACTGCGCCTCGTTGAGCAGGAATTCGCTCGGGTTCGAGGTCTGGGTCGGGGTGGGCGTGCTGCTGGCGCCGGAGCAGGTGTAGGGCTCCCAGTACCAGGTGGAGATTGTGGGGTCGTAGCCCGGGTTGTCGTGGGTGGCCCGGTACAGGTTGCCGTTGGAGTACTGGACGACCGCCCCGGTGGTGTAGGTGCGCCCGGCCACCCAGGCCGGGTAGGCGCAGCTGCCGCCGGTCGGAGTGGGCGTGCTGCCGCCCCCGCCGCCGCAGACGCCCTGGTCGGCCCAGACGCCGGAGGCGCCGCCGGGGGTCTCGTTCTGGGTCCACCACTTCGAGGTCCAGTTGTGGCCGTTGTAGGAGGCGGACATACCGCCGGTGTACACGGCGGAGGAACTCCAGGCGCTGGCGCAGGTGCCGGCCGACGCTGAGGAGGGCAGGACGATTGCGAGGCCTATCACGGCGGCGCCGGCGGCCGCGAGGAACCGGCGGCGCTTGGCCGGGAGACGGTGCTTCACTGACACGTGATCACCCCTTGGTGCGGTGGGGGCCGCACGGGATCGAGGACGGAGGGACCGCCGCGCACGCGGGCCTGCGGACACCGTCGGAAGAGGGGTGCCGGGCCGCCGCTGCGGGGTTGACGAGGACTCAACCAAAATGGTCTATTTCGGTCAAGCCGAGCTGCGTAGTGTTTGTAGTGCGCCCTTTGTGCCCGGTACGCCATTGTGGGCTTGTAGTCCTGGCGCAGCGGAGCCGCGTGCAGCATCGGTGACGCCGTCAGCCGCCCTCCGAAGAGGGCAGGGTGGAGGCGTTCTTGCAGTGATCAGCCGGCTGGGGTGGACCTCGCTTGATGTCACCAGGGAGTCCCCGGCCAGGGCCCGGTGACATCGCTACCGGTCCTGCGTGAAGCCCTTGCCGTTGCACTTCCGGCAACAGCCGTCGCCACGGCACACCCTGCACTCCTTTGGCCCGAAAAAGCCGCCCACCTCGCCGATCCCCTGGCACTCGGGGCACTCGCCCTCCCGCTCCGGGCACGCCGTGCATCGGATCACGGCGCTGCGTAGCGGGTGACGTCGATGACCCGGCAGGACAGCTTGTCCTTGATCGCGGTCGCGCCCTGGGCCTTTTGGATGCTCTTCTGGCCGGGCGCGAGGCCGTTGGTTGCGGCCATGCCCTCAGCGACTCGGGTGCCGGAACCGTCGAGAAACTCCACCTGCACGAGGTAGTTCGAGGACTTCGAGCTGTGGTTGGTGATGGTGACCTCGGCGGAGGGCCAGTGCAGGGTGGTGTCGGCCTGGCACTTGGCGATCTCGACGTCCTGGGTCTTGTCGGCGCCGCCAGCCGTGGCGGGCGCGGCAACGCCTCCGGCGGACGGGCCACCGCCCGCAGACTGGGCGGAGACGGCTGCCGCGGTGCTCTTCTGTGTGGGGCTGGTGGGCGTGGGGTCGCAGGCGGCGGCGCCGGCGAGGAGACAGGCGGCCAGGGCGAGGGTGGTGGGGCGCATGGGGTCCTCTGTGCTCGGGCGGTGATGGCCCGAACGTATTGAGGCGTTGGCGGATGCTGGCGGGGTGTTGCGGTTCCGTGACCGGGGTTGGGTTGCCTGGCTCAAAGTGGTGGGCTGCAGGGCCCTATGGGCCGGGGCCGACTTCCTGGGCTGTCGCCGAGGTCCGCAAGCAGGAAAGGGGGTGAACGTGGCGCTGGTCTGGATGACCCGCTGACCGCGCTGATGGTGACTGCGCCGGCAGGGGTCGATGCCGGGATCGTCAGGCCGGCGGTGGAGGTGCCGTCCGGGGCCGGGGCGGCGCTGGCCACCTGCGTCACCCCGATGCTGATCGTGACAGTGTGCCCGAGACTTGCCGTGTCCACCCAGCCGGTCGCGTTGACAGTCACAGACGTGCCTGCGGGACCCTGCGTGGGACTGAGGGCGATGGCCTCGCCCACGGCGAAGGCGGGACCCGCCGATAACATCCCATGATCACTGCGATGGCCGTGGCCACCGCCGCCAGGAGCCGTCGGCCGGGAGGGCCGGCGGCATCCCGCTCGCCTGACAATCAGTCAGATGTGCGTATGGGGACGCGGAGGGCCGATGTCCGAGGCATGAACCACCTCTCGGTGCCGAGGTATCCCCCCACCGCCTATGACGCTATGGGTTGCGACCAGTGAAGACGTCCGCTGGTAAGCCGAAACGGGACGCTGCAGAGCCGGCCCGTTGCCGCAGGCAGCGGCGCGGCAGGTCTGGCATTCGGGGCTTGACACGGCGGGGTGAGAGGGGTAGACCGGAATAACCAAGCAATTGCTTGGGTTGTTGGGTGGCCGGTCGAGAAGCGGCGCTGTAGACCGCGTCGAGCCAGGCCGTCCCTGGTGAGTGCCTGTGCGCTCCTGCGTCCCTCTCCGGCGGCTTTTCGGGCCTACGTACCCTGCCGGCCGCCTCCACTGCTGACAGCACCAGGACCGCTCATGTTTCTCGCACCTGTTTCTACTCGGAACCCTGGTTCGGGCGATGCCGAGGTCCTGGCACTGCGGTCGTACGGATCGGCAGGTTCCGGGGGACGCGGCACCGACCGGATGAACCGGTCTTCACGCCGGTGGACGTTCACAGTCACGCCAGGAGCGGAGGCCGTGCCGCAGGCCCGGCACGCCGTTACCGGGATCCTCGAGGCATGGGGTGTCGGCCTGGAACCGGACCTGGAGTACACGGTGGCGCTGATCGTGACAGAACTGGTCACGAACGCGGTGGTCCATGCGGGCCGGGTCACACCGCGCATCGCCGTGACAGTGGAGGCCGGGGAGAACGGCGGCCTCGGCGTCGGCGTGGGGGACAACGACCCAGGGCAGCCATCGGCCGGCGCGGCGCCGATGGACGCGACCGGCGGCCGCGGCCTGGCGATCATTGAGGTGCTGCTCGCCGAGCTGGGCGGAGACACCGCCACGCGGCGCGATGCGGACGGCCGCAAGACGGTGTGGGTGTACCTTCCCGCAGCGGGGCGGTGCACGGAGTGTGCCGCGTGAGTCGCGTGGCTCCTGCCTGCCGGTATCGGGCAGGCACCGGGCCGGCGGTCTCCGAAGCTTCCCCCGCGTGGATGGCATGCAGCCGCGATACGTGGCCGCCTGCCTACCGCCCGTGCCGGCCTGAGCCGGGACGGCTTCGGGCAAGGCCGCGGTCGGCCCGAGAAACCGCGCCGGCGCAGATGGGTCCTGCTCCAGCTGTCCGGGCTCCGGCCGACGACCGACGGCTGGCCTGTGTGTGGGCAGGAGTGGTGGCCGTTCGAGCCGAGGGACGGACCGTTCTGCTCCGCCACGGGACCAGGGACGGAGCGGTGGACTCGTCGTTGGGCCCGCAGGCTCTGGCGGGGGATCGGGCTGCGCAGGTAGAGAGGAGCTCCGGTCGCGGCAGCGGGGGTTGAGTGTTGTCAGTCGTACGGATTCGAGGAGTGCGTGGTCATGGAGAAGGAGATCGCGGAGTCTCGTTGTGCCGCGGTGGAGAGTCTGAGCCACTGCGGTGACCCCGAGATCGACCATCTGATCGACGAGATCAAGAGCCCGGAGAGCACCCGGGCGCTGTACGAGATGCCCGTGAGAGTGCCCCGCCAGCGGACGGGGTCTTCCTCCGGGCCGTCCGGGAACGGCAGCTGAGGGGCGCGGTGGGTCGGCATGGTCCGGACGCAACGGCGGGTACGAGTGTTCCGTGAGGCCCCTGGCCAGTGGGCCTGGGAGTGCAGCACTTCGCGGATCGGGTGCCGTTGCGTCCGGCGTTGTTCCGGATCGCCCCACGGCAGTCACGGGGATGCACTGGAAGCCGCGCTCGCACACGTGCGGCGCTGGCCCAGAACGGGAGAGTCGGTCCCGTTCCTGATTCTCTGCGCCGTCGCCGCGCTCGGCCTTGGGACCGCTGTCGCAGGTTGGTTCGCCGCCGTCATCGATCGTTTGTAAGCCGGGCCGAGCCCACGCAGGAACCCTGTGCCCGCCAAGGGGCGGGTCCGGTGGCGGCGGCCGGTCGGCACCTGGCCGGCGCGGCTTCGAGATCGATGAACCCCGGGCGGCGCGAGCATGCGGCGGTGCGTCACCTGTGGCACAAGGCGACGCACCGCCGCATGTGTGGTGGCGCAGCCGCTTCGGGCCGCGGCCGCGCCACCTGGTGGGGAGCGGCACCGCCTCCTCTCCCTCGCGGGAAGGTAGTGGCTGCCACGGTCCGCGGGGAGGCCCAGTTCGGTTTTTGGGCCGGGGAGCTCACAGGTGCAGCCGAGCGTAGGTTCTGACGGATGGGGTGGGACGCGAGGGCGTCACACGCCACCCGCCCGCGCCGCGAGCAAGCGGTTCCGGGAAGTTCCGGTGAGACCGCCCGGCCGTATCCGGATCCGAACACCAGGACTCCGCGGCCGGCAGCCCGTGAAGCTTGCCACTGGGCCGCGCGGCGGCCGACAGAGGCGCGGGGCCGGGGCGGTCTTCGCCATGCCGTCCTATCACCGTGGTCACCGCTGGACAGCCCGTCCAGGACGGTCTGAAGTCAGACACGCGCCACATGGCGGATGTTCCTGCCCCGGATCGACCGCAACGTGGTGGATGGACGGACCCTCTTCGGACGCCGTCGCGATTCATCAGCTCATCCGAGGCGGTGGCACATTGACCGTGAGATCCCGCAAAGCGGAGCCTCCGCCCCCATGCCCTTGCCAGGCCACCGAGGCGGAGCCGCCGACGTCCGGGCATCTGTGGTACAGCGGCCTCAAGCCGTCGCGTGTGGGCGTCCAGACCCAGGACTGGTGCGTCTGCTGCGGCAGGACACGCGACCTGCGGGGGCAGTGATGGGTGTCGCGAGGTACGTCGTTGCCTACGGAATGACCCGAACCGAGGTGCGCGGACTGCTCCATCGGCGGCAGGCCGGGCGCTGCGGGATATGTGGACAGCGACTGCCCACCGACTATCTCCACTCGCAGGACGTCAACATCGACCACATCCGCCCGTGGGGACACGGCGGCCCCGACACCCTGGAGAACATTCAGATCGCCCACAAGACGTGCAACCTCGCCAAAGGCGACTCCTGCACGGGCTGCCCGGGATGCCCAAAGCAGAACGGTGGGGCGTCGCAGCCGGGAGCCGTCGACGACCGCGCCGGTCGCCACCTGTCCGACAGGACACGACGACCCGCAGTAGCCCCATGCCAGGAGAGTTCCTGATGACCAGAGAAGCACTGCGGCAAGAGGTCGAGCGGCTGACAGCGCATGTGCCGGTCCTCGCGGAGACCACAGACCGGATCATGGCCGCCGTCGACGTCTACCTGTTGGATCAGCGCCGCTGCCACCTCGATGACCCCGAAGACGAGACAGGCGGCATGTGGCGCTAGATCCGGACGGATCCCGCCGACCGCGCCGGCACAGAAGAGAGCACAACGTTGAACACAACGGGGATTTCCACGCTTGAGCTGCTCACCGACCGTCAACTCGCACTGTTGCGAATGATCGCCTCCGGAATGACACAGGCAAGAGCCGCAGAGGAGGCGGGAAAGTCAGAAGCTACGGTCAATCACATGATGCACGTCATACGGCAGCGACTTGGGGCCGCCTCCACCGCCGAGGCCATCGCCGCAGCAGGCATGGTCCAGCTGCCGGTGACGCACAGACGGCGGAGGCGTCTCCCGCCGCCCGACGACGACCCGCGGTTCGCGATTCGTGGGATGCGGCAAGTGCGTGACCACCACGGAATCATCCGATGGCAGAAGACGTGACCGGGCGCCACACGGCCCCGAACTGGTCGCCGGCTGTGCCCTGGTGATGGGCAAGGCTCCTCGGTTGACGGGTTCGAGGTATGGCCGCTGATCGAGCTGAACCGTGCCGGGAAGCTGTACTGGTCGCGGCAGGTGGCCGACGGGTTGCACCGCCGGGCCCGTCGTGACGCCCAAAACCGGGCCGCGCCCGGCCGGGCTCCAGGTGCCACGTCATCGCGGCGGACCGCGAGAGCGCCGAGGGACCGGCCCAGCACACCATGGAAGGCCCGTCCCCGCAGGTCTGCCCTGTGCGGCGTCGCCTCGGAAACCGGCGCGGGCCTTCCCGCCGGGCCGCCCGGGACAAGGCCCGCGCCGACCGCCATGGCGGGCATCGCGTGCTGCTCGGGCGTGGTCTTGCCGTCGTCGACCAGGAACGATACGTACCAGTGGCTCTCACTGGCGCGTGACGGTCACGGAGCGGATCTCACGGCCCGGTGGACGCGACCAGCGGAACCGAACCCACCCGAGCTTGGGGAGCTTGGCACGACCCCATTTTGCGGCACCTTGAACGTCCCGTGCTCTCGGCACGCCCGGTCCAGATCCCGAAGCATCTGCTGCAATACATGCGACGGGCCTCGGCCAACCACGGAAACTCCCGCTTGGCGTCCGCAAGCTCGGCGGCCCTGCGGCACGTAGTTCATCCACGCCCCACGCCGCCGGTACTCCCGCCGCTGCTCCAAGGCGGTATTCCACACCGACCGGCAAGCAGCGCCGACCGTCTCACACAACTCGGCCTGATCGCCGGTCGGTTCAAGACGATAACGTCGCTCGGACAGCATGGAAACACCTCGGTTCGAGGGCGGTGATGAACATAGTGCACGCCACCGACAGCGCAGCGACCTCCGCCGCTACGCCGTTCCGGGCCGGATGGGCCCAACCCCAGTCGAAGCAGGAGGTCTGCGCCCAAGAGTTCAGATCACAACGGCGGTATGGCGCAGCGTTGGTGTTTGCAGATCCGGGACGGCGGGGAATCGGAACGCCGATGAGCCCTGCGGGAAGGTTCTGCCGCGCAGGGCTCATCGATGTGACGTGCTTTCGCTCCCGGGGTTTCCAGGAGCTGATCGTTGGTGCTATCGGTCGTGTGTCGGCTCAGTGCCGCCGGGCGCGGCGCCTTCGGGTGACGACGAGGAGGCCGGCGCCCGCGGCGGCGACCGCGCATCCGATCCCGGCGATGATCGGCGTGTTCCGGGAGGGGCCGGTGGAGGCGAGGCCGGCCTGGGGCGTGGCGGACTGCGTGGTGCCCGTCGGGGTGGTTCGACCTGCGGTTGCCGAAGCGCTCGGAGCGGGCTGGCTGCTGTCGTGCGTGAGCACGGCGGCGAAGGCGCCGGCGATCGCGTCGTGGCCGGTCGGATTGGCGTGGACGTCCTGGTAGGGCGTGCAGGCCCAGGTCAGCTGGCAGACGCGGGCGACGTTGACCGGCACAGCGCCGATCTGGGGCAGTTGCGCTTGCGTGCTGAAATCGGACGAGGAGAACGCCTTCGCCACATCGGCGACCCGGAAGCCGGAAGCGGCGTATCCGTTGGCCAGCAGAGTGTTCGTTTGGGCCTGCAGTTGGGCAGACGCCTTGGCCGCTTGCTGCCCGGCATCGCCCTTGAGCCACAGGGCAAGGAACGGGTTGTAGTAGGTCATTCCCGCCAGGACCGTCTTCGGCCCCTTGGCCTGCTGTAGAGCGCCGGTGATCTGCGGCAGGTTCTGAGCAAGGGTCGCGGTGTTCTTCTGGATGCACGCCGAATCGATCACGCCGGAGGCGGAGAAGCATGTGTCGATGTCGTTCGCCCCGATGTCCGCCGTCAGGTACTTCACCTGCCCGCGATGCTGGCTCAGGAACTTCACGGCGGCGTCCAGCTGCGACTTGGCACCCGGGTAGGTGCACTTGCCGCCGCTGATCATCGAGGCGCTGGTCTCGCCGATGCAACCCAGGCGGATGTGCTGGAGCCCGGGGTCCTTCCGCTTGAGCTGGTCGAACAGCTTGTCGGTGTATGCGATCTTCGTGTCCTGGTGGACATCGGGCTGGTATCCCGAGGCCAGTGAATCACCGAGTGACACGTAGTAGACCGTGTTCGGCGCCCCGGTCGGAGAGGCACCCGACAGTGCCGCCACTGCCACGACGGCCGCGGCCGCGGAGAGCGACCGAACGGCCCATGGCCGCGAAAGTATGCCGGCACTTGCCTTGTTCGGTCCGCGGACAGCCACTCGGACAAGCGTCATCAGCGAGTTCCTTTCGATTTCGGCGAGCAGAAGAACCTGGCCGGCCAGTCGCCGGCGTTGCTCTGATCGCCCCTGTTTCAGGCCGGTGAGTCCGGGCCCAAGGTCACGGCGAAGCGGATTGAAAGGCGCTCAGCCAATGGGCAGCATGGTTCAGCGCGCAGTTACGCCGTGCAGCGGTCAACGTAGGCTGGCTGTCCTCTCAGCGGTAGGCCCAACATTGTTGGGTCCCATTGCCCGTATGCCCGCGGAGCTTCCTGCGGTGGAGGAGGGCGGTGTTGACGAGCGTGCTGGTGTCGGTTGCGTCGACGGTTCACCGGCACCGGAGGAGCGTGGTCGCCATGTCGGGTTGGGGGATGGATTCGGCGCAGGAGGCCGGCGATGTCCGGCACGGGCCCGAGGTTGCCGGGTTCGATCGTTGTCTTATGCCGGGCGCTCCATCCCTGATGTGTGAATCACGTTCCGGGCCGGGAGAATTTCGTAGTCGCGGGCCAGGTGGCCTGCGTGCATCAGCCACGCGTACGTCCCGTGATCAGCCGTCTCTGGGCCGTAGTGTGAACCCAGCCACGCTTGCGCTGTGGTTGACCACGCCCAGCGCACGACGTACGGGACGTGGTGGGCGAAGACGACCAGGTGCCCAGTCCATCCGCCGCCGGTCCACGCCTGCGCGATGAGCCAGTGCCGCCCGCGCAGTCGGATCGGCAGCCCCTGCCCCATGCCCCGGTCTGTGACCGAGGCCGCGGTGACCAGCAGGGCCGGCGCCGGCGCCCGTGTCGTTCGCGGTCGTTGACCCGAGAAGCCTCCACTCCCGGAGCCGGCGCGGACAACGGGGCCAGGGCCGGTCACTGTCCGGGGGCTCCTGCACGCCGACCTCCAGCAGCGGGAGCGCCGGCTCTCACGGCTGCGCCAGCCGACTGCTCAGACGAACCACCGTGGTGGACGCCGGGTTCGCCTCCGCCGCACCGCGCTGGGCCGGTGCGGCCCCTTCGGGGCTCTCCGGGTCCGGCCTGCCGAGAGCTCTCAGACCGTGGGAAGAAACGCTGCCGCTCGTCTGTGCATCGGCCTCGAGCCCGTCGCCGGCACCCGCACCCTTTGAGACCAGGTGCTGCATCTGCTGCTCCAGGAACAACTTGACCTGGGACCGGTACTGGCGTTCCATCGTGCGCAGTCTGTCGATCTCGGTTTCGAGGGCACTGCGGTCGGCCTCCAGCGCATCGAGCACCGACCGGCACTCCTCCCGGGTCTGCTGCTCAAGGTCGTGCGCGCCGGACCGTGCTGCGGCTTCGAGGTCGCTGGCGCGGCGGTGCGCAGTGGTGACAATGGCCTCCGCCTCGCGGTGAGCCGCCGCAACTTCCTCCTCGGCCACCTGCTGGGCGAGCTCGAGGACCCGGTGGGCATTGGCGCCGCCGCTGCCCGGCAGACTCCCGCGGGCACCCCCCGGAGACTGTGCCGGCGGCCCCTCGTGCTGTTCCTGGCCGCCGAGCAGGGCCGCAGCCAGCTTGCTGCGCAGTACCTCATTGGCCCTGAGCAGTTCGCAGAACTCGTCCTCGACCTCGTCGAGGAACTCATCCACCTCCTGTGGGCGGTATCCGTGCCGGAGGCGCACCGTGGTGAACTCTTTGGCGCGGAGTGCTTCAAGGGTCAGCGGCATGGGTTCACCTCTGGGAGAAGTCTGGGACTCGTTGGATGCCGGTTGTCCGCCCGCGGCAAGACCTGCGCAGGCAGCGGGGCAGGCCCGGCACGGCTGCTGCTGCTGCTTACCCGGGGCCTCGGATGCGACAGTTGTGCGCGAGGGCCCGATAGCGTCTGTACGTATACCGACTTATGGGGAGTTTGTATCCGCCTCGGATCCGAAGTCCAGGCTTCCCCTGCCGGTTGTCGCGGAGATGGGCCCGTAGACCCAGAAACGGGCGCGCTTCGGGACGTGCCCGAGGGGCTTCCTCCACACCGACGGGCTGTCCGGCGAAGTACGAGGTGAGTCTCCGCGCCCGCGCCAGCCGACACATCCCGCAAGTCACCTGGCGAACGGCGGCCCCAGCCTCGAGGTCTCCCGCCCGACGAGAGCGCCGCCTCGGCGGCGACAGGAGCCGAGCGCTTAGACCTTGTCCTACGTGGTGAGTTTGGCCAGTCGTTTGTGGCATGTTATGACGGCGGCGAGATCGCAGAAGGCCAGGTAGAGCAGGTGGTCGCGTTCGTAGCGGCGGGCGATACGGCGGTAGCCGGTGAGCCAGGCCATCGTGCGCTCGATGACCCACCGGTGGCGGCCGAGCGTCTGGCTGGACTCGATGCCCTTGCGGGCGATCCGGGGCAGGATGCGTTCCCGGCGAAGCCATTTCCGCAGGCCAGGGCTGTCGTAGGCCTTGTCGGCGTGGACCTTGCGGGGCCGGTAGTGCAGGCCCCGTTCCGGGTCGTGTTTCATTTGGAGGGCCTGGACGAGCGGGATCAGGCCGTGCTGGTCGTGGACGTTGCCGGCCGAGATGCCGACGACGAGGGGCAGCCCGCTGCGGTCGGACAGGACGTGCACCTTGGAGCCGGGCTTGCCGCGGTCGACGGGGCTGGGACCGGTGTGGAGACCCCTTTTTTCGCGCGTACGTGCACCGAGTCGACTATCACCCGGGACACATCGAGCACGTCGGCCGCGACCGGGTGCTCCAGCATCGTCCGCCGTAGCCGGCCCCACAGCCCGTCTCTGGTCCAGATCGTGAAGCGGCGGTGCACCGTCGACTTCGACAGCCCGAAGCACGGTGGCAGATGGCGCCACGCGCACCCGGTCGTCAGCACGTAGACGACCGCCGCGAAGACCGCCTCGTCGTCCAGGTTCGCCGTGCCACCACCCTGCGGCCGCACCCGAGCCGCCGGCAGCAACGGCTCCACCAGATCCCACAAACCGTCAGGAACGATCCAGCCCCACCTGCCACTCCCCATGCTCGATCCAACGATCCGACCGCCACATAGGACACGCTGTTAGCGAGCGCGGAACCGGCGGGGACCGGTTTCCCACCACGATGTAGGACGCCTGCCCTGCACCTCGGATCCGGTGGCCGTGCTGTCGGGGACCGAGACGGCTGTCGGGCTTCCCGAGGGCAGCCGCCAGGTCCTCACACCATCGGCGATGCGTCCCGGCCATGCTCGTGCACCAGCCATCGCACAGCTTCCGACACCTGGCCCGAGATCGCCATCCTCGGCGTGCCCGCGGCGCCGGACACGGTCCTGCTGCTGGCCGGCCAGCAGCCCACGGTGGTGACCGCGACCACGGCCAACCTGGACCTGGTCGCAACGGGACGGCGGCAGACATACGCCGGCCGGACCTCCGGCCGCAGCAGCGTCACCACCTCGGCAGGCGCTGAGGCCTCCCCGGGCAGACAACCGCTCTGATGCCGCCCCGTACATCAAGCAGAGCGGTGGCCCCCACCCCAACCCTCGTACGTTCCGGTGGCCGAGGCCAGCCCCCGGGCGCGCTGCGGCCCGGCCCGCTCCCACGGCCGCCGTCGGCTGGCGCTGCGCATCTGCGCGCTGGCCAGTCGGAAGAGCGCAGGCCCGGGCACCCGCGCGACCGCCGCCAGCACCGACTACGACCCGAGCCGGATCTCACCACTGCAGTGGTGAGATCACCCTGGAATGGGAGTCGCAGTCCCGGCCGCTCACGTGCCTTGGACCAGGGCCCGGTCGAATGGCGGGACGATTGGGAAGCCGCCTGGAAGGAGGCGGGGCCGACCAGGCACAGAAAGCCTCGTCCGAGCGGCAATCGCCGCGGCCGGCGGCCTGGTCCTGCCGCCCGCGGCCTTCGCCTACAGCCTCTACAGCAGGTTGGACGAGCGGATCCGCCGGGCGGGCCCTCCCGTCTGCCAGCAAGGCCTCTGTCAGACGGCGAACACGACCGTGCTTGCACGGGTTTCCGTGGACACCCAGATGCGGGCCGCTGCGTCGGAATGGGGCCGACCTCTCGCAACTTTTCTCGCCCGCAGCAGGATCAGCCTGATGTGCCGCACCACCGACCGGGTCTTCGTGCGCTCCGAGAGCGGAGATTCGAGCTGGATCCTGTCGGCGGCGGCTGAACCGTGACCCAGTTTGGGCGGTTGAGTTCTGACCCTCGCGTCGTCGGTGCTCGTGCTCAGTCGTTGTCGGTGGTGGGGACGCGACCGAGTTCGCGGCCCCGCATGCGGTAGGACTCGCCCTTGAGGGAGTGGACCTCGGCGTGGTGGACGAGCCGGTCGATCATGGCGGCGGCGACGGTCTCGTCGCCGAAGGTCTCTCCCCACCGTCCGAAGGGCTTGTTCGAGGTGACGATCACGCTGGCTCTCTCGTATCTGTTCGAGACGAGCTGGAAGAACAGGTTCGCCGCCTCAGACTCGAACGGGATGTAGCCGACCTCGTCGATCACGATCAGCGGGTAGCGGCCGAGCTTGACCAGCTCCTCCTGGAGCCGGCCGGCCTGGTGGGCTGCGGCGAGGCGGTCGACCCACTGGGCGGCGGTGGCGAACGCGACCCGGTGGCCGGCCTGGCAGGCCCTCACCGCGAGGCCGGTGGCCAGGTGCGTCTTGCCGGTGCCTGGCGGCCCCAGAAAAACGGCGTTCTCCCTGGCCGCTATGAAGTCCAATGTTCCCAGGTGACCGAGCTGTTGGCGCGTCATGCCCCGCAGATGGGCGACATCGAGTTCCTCGATGGTCTTGATCGCGGGGAAGCGGGCGGCGCGGATGCGGCCCTCGCCGCCGTGGCTGTCACGGGCGGAGACCTCGCGCTGCAGGCAGGCGACCAGGTACTCGGTGTGGGTCCAGGACTCGGTGCGGGCGCGCTCCGCCAGGCGCTCGGCGGCGTCCAGCAGCGCGGGAGCCTTCATCGCGCGGGCGAGGAACGCCAGGTCGGCGGCGGTCTGCCGGCCGGTGTGGGACGTCTGTCCGTCCGGCTTCGTCGTGCCGGCCGTAGTGTTCGAAGCAGTGCGGGCCATCAGGTGTCCTCCTTGCCGGCGCCGCCTTCGATGAGGGTGAACATGCGGTCATAGGAGCCCAGTTCGCGCTGTTCGACCTCGATGCCGAGACTGTCCGGGGCCAGGAGCGCGGCGCGGGCGGCATGCGCGCGGGCGGCCTGCTGGTGGATGACCTCGCCGCGCATGACGTTGGCCGCGGCGGCGTGCTCGGGATCGGTCAGGGTCTGGTGTCTGGCCCAGCAACGGCTGTGGCGGGCCACGATGTCGTTGCCGGCGGTGACGGTGATCTCCTCGGTGTCGGCACGGACCATGACGCGGTGGCCGATGGCACGGGGATGGACCGAGTAGTCGTTGGTGTCGACGCGGATGTAGTGGTCGCGGCCGATGCGGGTGTGGAAACGCCACCAGTGCGGCGGTGAGACGGGCGGGACCTGCAGCATCGCGGCGCGGTCGGCCTCCCAGCGGTCCACCGGGCGGGCGCCGATCGAGCGGTGCTGCCGGCGGTTGGCGATCTGCAGCCAGGCCGTCAGCTGGGTGTTGAAGTCGTCGGGGCCCGTGAAGACACGGCCGGGCAGGAAACTCGTCTCCAGGTAGCCGTTGGCCCGCTCGACCAGGCCCTTCGCCTCCGGATCTCGGGGCCGACAGAGGTGGACCTTGACCGCGAGCAGGCCGGCGAACGCGGCGAACTCACTGGTCAGACGACCTTTGCCGACTCCGGCCTCGTTGTCCCAGACCAGTGTCTTCGGGACCGCTCCCCAGCCGTCGGCGAGCAGGCGCCAGTGGCCGTCGATCAGGTCGCCACTCTGCCGGGAGGGCAGCATCCGGGCGGTGATCACCCGCGAATACCCGGACACGATGACCAGCACCGGGGGCCGTCCGCACTGGCCGTAGCCGAGCGGGATGTCCACGGCGGGAAACCACAGGTCGCACTGCGCGAGCCCGCCGGGCTCATAGAGCGTCCGCGAGACGGGGTCCACCGGGAGATAGGCCGGCCGCAGCTCGCGCACGCGTTCCTTGAGGATCGTCATCCCGCGCTCCCACCCGATCCGCTCGGCGATGACGGTCGCGGGCATCGTCGGGGTCTGCTTCAGCAGCTCGCGGATGGCCGGCTCGACCGCGTCCACCGCCGATCCCTTCAGCGGGCGCTGGTAGACCGGCGGCCGGTCGGTGGCCAGGGCCCGCTTCACCGTGTTCTTCGAGATGCCCAGGTGCCGGGCGATCGCCCGGATCGGCAGGTGCTCGGCCCGGTGCAGCCGACGGATCTCAGCCCAGTCCTCCACGGAAATCACCCTCTCCTCCTGACCCTCAATGAGGATCAGGATGATCAGACGATCGCGAGGTGGGTCACCGTTGATCCGCCGTTCAGCGGTCAGTTTTCACCCGTCGCCGAGAGATCCCGCGGAGTTCGGTGAATACGGCCGGCCAGCAGCACCCCCGGTCCCGCTGGCGAACGATTCACCGATGACCAGAAGACGGCAGCAGGAAAGACGGTGAGGGCCTGGATCAGACGGGACGTGTCGGCGGGGCGCCGACACGTCCCCGATTTACCCGGTCTCCCCGGGCTGCCGTCAACTGCCAGGCCCCTCCTCGGGGAGGAGTCACGGGGCGATGTTCTCCGCGGGAGATGCCTCGTGAGGTGAGCGCTCCGACCCATCTCTGCGACCGCGAGCGAGGACGAGGGCCACGATCAGGGCCGTCGCAGCGGTCTGTACGGCCATGCGCTCGACGAAACGATCCGGGGCGCCGACGGCCAGGAGGGCCGGCACAGCGATAAGTAGAGACAAGATACGCGAGGCGGCAACGAGGCGAGCCCCGGCGCGGCTTGACGTGCGCCAAGTCCACAAGGCCGCGACGAACGTGACAACATCGAGGGCGGCGTTGGCTACAGCAAACCAGTCCGGGAACGGTGCCGGACTGCTGCCGTCGTCCGCGCGGTGGACAAGGACGGCGGGACTGCCGAGCACGCAGGCCATGACGAGACCGATCCGGTTCACGGCGGTCAGGCGGCGAGGCCTCGGAGTGGTCCGGCTCATGCTCCTCCTGCCCAGGTACGGGGAACGTCGTATTCTCCGGCGCACGGGACCGCGATGCGCGTGCCCGTCTGGTCCATGGCCGGGGTGCCGCCGGTGACTCGAAGATGCACCGATGCCGTCGGAAACGCGCCTGGAACGATCTCAGGGCAGAAGACGGTGGCGATGTGCAGCCGACCCCGATGGTGGTGCGGTGATCCCGGGGGTGGATCGCCGCACCACCGGCGGGGCCGGCTGCCGTCTTGGTGGCGCCGGGCGAGGGCCTGCAACCGAGTCAATGCAGGACCGAGCTTCCCGCCCCCTCACCGCGGCGCCGGGAAAACGGCCATATCTTCCCTGAACTGCACGCTATCTGCCGGCCCCGTCCACGGAGGAGGCCCAAGTTCGGTTGGGTCGGGTTTGTGGGCCGCTGGACCCGACTCGCCGGGCAAGCGATCGCCGCCCAACGGGCAGGCCTCGCCGAAACCGCGCGAGGGGGAGGCGGACGGGGGAGGTGGCGACCGGCCGGCGGGCGGCGGAGAGAGGAGCAGGGCGTACGCAGCCGCCTTCGCGAAGTGGGGCTGAACGTCGGGTGGGGCAACGCGGGTGGCCCAAGTGAGGGCCACGGCCTGGCGGACGATCTCGCGATCGAGACCGGTCCTACCAGGAGGTTCACATCGGCCGTGCACATGGCCCGGATACCCGATCTGCGCCGGACCGAGTGGGTCAAGCCTTTCGGCGCGGATCGAGTAGGTGAGGGGGATGCGCGGAGCGCCCTCAGGATGCCGGTAGACATCACCGTCGTGGCGTTCGAGTGACTGGCATTGGAGGTAGAAGGTGTGGTCGTGCTCGTGGAGGAACTGGATCCGCAGCCCGGCTCGGGCGATCGCCGGGACAACGGTCGACAGGCTGTGCCGCCACTCGACGGTCGCGTTGTTGTCGGTCATTGCTGCCCCGTCGGCGTAGGTGCCGGGGCCTCCCGAGGCTTTCGGACCTTCATCGAAGTAGTCGTGCGTGACCGTGCTTCCAGTCTCGTCGTCGAGGACGAAGCTGAAGGGATGGAATTCGGCGAGGTACAGGAAGCCGGCAGGAGCGAGGAGCTCGGCGACCACCGACGCCCAGCGGCTGATGTTGGGAAGCCAGTTGAGCGCCCCGAAGCTGGCGTAGACAATGTCGAAGGTCGCCCCCTCCACCGCCGAGACCGCATCGTAGACATCGGCGGTCAGGAATCGCGCGTCGATGCCGAGTCCGGTCGCGAGTCGTGAAGCAGCTTCGATCGCCGGCTGAGGGAAGTCCAGCCCGGTGACCTGTGCTCCTCGGGCCGCCCACGACAGCGTGTCCCGGCCGAAGTGACACTGCAGATGGATCAGGCTCCGGCCCCTGACATCCCCGACCTCGGCCGTCTCTAAGTCCTTCAGCGAATCGGGCCGGGCGCGGAACCCTCCACGTCGTAGAGAGCCGCGCCAAGATGGATCGGCACCCGCTCGTCCCAGTACGCCTTGGGGACCGGCCTGCCATGCTGCGGAACCCGCCGACGGTGCGGTGGCGGGTTCCGCAGCTCGAGCAGCCCTCGAAATCCAACTCCGGCTGCGCGTACGGAGACAGCTTCGCCACCACACGGTTGGTCCTCTGCCAGCTGGGCGAAACGTACAGTCGCTCGGCGAGCGAATGCCGCTGAGCCTGCTGAGAAGAAGACCTCACTGGTTGCCGATGGTGTACCCCCGGCGGGGAGATGGGGGCACACCATCGGCACGGCGCTGGGATTAGCGCCCCGGAACGGCGAACCGTACCGGTGACACGGAACAGCGAACCCCGTACGACCGAGGGCATCTCTGGCCATGACGGAGCCAGCGATGGCCAGGACCGCGGCCATTCACCGTCTCGTGTCGGGAGATCACCACGTCCTCCCGGCCGGAAGACTATTCGCCTGGACGCGGCCCAGGGAGGCCCAATCCGGCGACGCCCCAGAAGAATTGGGTCGACAGTCCCGGTACCGGCCCGACCATCGACAGGCGGGAGGGTAGCGCGCGAGCCCTGTCATTGTGCTGATTGCCGCCCCTCCCGCCGACAGCCGGATCTGGTCGTCAGCGGGACACAACTGGGCGACGGGTTGGGCGCAGAGGTCTCCACCCTTAGACCTTGTCCTACGTGGTGAGTTTGGCCAGTCGTTTGTGGCATGTTATGACGGCGGCGAGATCGCAGAAGGCCAGGTAGAGCAGGTGGTCGCGTTCGTAGCGGCGGGCGATACGGCGGTAGCCGGTGAGCCAGGCCATCGTGCGCTCGATGACCCACCGGTGGCGGCCGAGCGTCTGGCTGGACTCGATGCCCTTGCGGGCGATCCGGGGCAGGATGCGTTCCCGGCGAAGCCATTTCCGCAGGCCAGGGCTGTCGTAGGCCTTGTCGGCGTGGACCTTGCGGGGCCGGTAGTGCAGGCCCCGTTCCGGGTCGTGTTTCATTTGGAGGGCCTGGACGAGCGGGATCAGGCCGTGCTGGTCGTGGACGTTGCCGGCCGAGATGCCGACGACGAGGGGCAGCCCGCTGCGGTCGGACAGGACGTGCACCTTGGAGCCGGGCTTGCCGCGGTCGACGGGGCTGGGACCGGTGTGGAGACCCCTTTTTTCGCGCGTACGTGCACCGCGTCGACTATCACCCGGGACACATCGAGCACGTCGGCCGCGACCGGGTGCTCCAGCATCGTCCGCCGTAGCCGGCCCCACAGCCCGTCTCTGGTCCAGATCGTGAAGCGGCGGTGCACCGTCGACTTCGACAGCCCGAAGCACGGTGGCAGATGGCGCCACGCGCACCCGGTCGTCAGCACGTAGACGACCGCCGCGAAGACCGCCTCGTCGTCCAGGTTCGCCGTGCCACCACCCTGCGGCCGCACCCGAGCCGCCGGCAGCAACGGCTCCACCAGATCCCACAAACCGTCAGGAACGATCCAGCCCCACCTGCCACTCCCCATGCTCGATCCAACGATCCGACCGCCACATGGGACACGCTGTTAGTACTGCAATCACAGTTACGGGATCTGGCCTCGGCGTTTGTAGTGACTGTGGCGTGCGCGCATCTGGCTGCGCCGTCTCCACCACGACCAGTGCAGATGGTGTGCCGGCGTGAGGTTTTGCGGGCGTAAGAGGAAGCCGATGAGGCGGCGGATCTCCGCGACGGACAGGGGTATCAGGCCGGTTTGTCCGAGATCGCGGCCCCCTTTGGCAGCTCTTGTGCGCGGATGGCGGTCAGGGCGGCGAGGGTGGCCATGGACAGGGTGATGTGGCGGTACCAGGCGTCGTAGCGACGGACCTGGTAGTGGTCCAGGCCGCACTCGTTCTTCGCGGCCTGGAAACATTCCTCCACCGCCCATCTCGCGCCGGCCACCTTGGCCAGGTCCTTCAGGCGGGTACCGGCCGGGCCGTAGCAAACGTAGTAGGCGATCTCGGTGGGGTCGGTAACGCTCCGGCGGGCGAGGACCCAGTGACCGAAGCCGTTCTCCCACCAGATCCGAATCGGGACACGGGCCCAGTCGTAGAGCCTTTGACCGTGCGAGCCAGCCCCGGCGGACAGGCGCTTCCACGCCTGCCGGGGCAGCCCCGCGACCAGGGCGTCGACCCGGGTATCGCCGCCGCGGACAGTGATGACGGTGTCGTTGACCTTGGTCGCCAGCACGTGCGCCACCGACCGTTGTTCCATCCAGTACCGCAGGCGCTTGACCTGTCCGTACGCCTCGTCGGCGGTCACCCACGCGAACGGCACCTCGGCGTCGAGGGCCCGCTGGAGCATCGCCTGGAAGTGTTCGATCTTCGTGGCGAACGGCACCTCGTCCGGAACACCGGCCGCCCGGCACCGTCCCCGGTCGTCCGTCCACGAGGCCGGCAGGTACAGCTCGCGATCGATCAACGCCCGCCCCTTCGGCGAGGCGTAGGCAAGAAACGTGCCGATCTGGCAGTTCTCCGTGCGGCCGGCGGTGCCGGAATATTGGCGCTGCACCCCGGCCGAACGGACGCCCTTCTTCAGGAACCCGGTGTCGTCACCGATCAGCACCGCAGCCTTGTCGCCGATGCGCTCGACGACGAAGTCGCGGACGTCGTCACGCACCCCGTCGGCGTCCCAGTCCGCCTCGCCCAGCAGACGCTGCATTCCGATCGGATGTCCCTCACCAGCGCGTTCCGCCAGCGACCAGCCGTTCTTCCGCTCCAACGGCGCCATCAGCCCCGCCATGTACTCCAGTGCCCGCCCACGCGGCTCCGACCTGGCAAACCGCGACGCGAACCGCGCATGCAACCCCGCCAGAACCCCACGCCAGGCCTCAACCTGACCCACCCCAAAATCCACAGACACGAGCCCACTCAATCACAACAAGCCCACCCATAACTGTGATTGCAGTACTAGGGGAGCGGGCTGTACCGACGGGGCGCGTCCGCACCTCGCAGCCGGCCCCGCCGGCGGTTCGGTGATCGCGGGGGTGGATCGCCGAGCCACCGAGTGCGGGACCGACTGCTGTCGTGGTGGCACCGGGCGAGGGCCTGCGGCCGGGCCAGTGCAGGACCCGGCCGCAGGATTGGGGGAATGGCTTGCCCGTACCCGTCGCCCCGGTGCCGGGAAAGACGGCCATATCTTCCCTGAGCTGAACGGTATCTGCCGGCGGCCCTCAACGAGGAGGCCCAAGTTCGCCTGGGCCGGGCTTGTGGGCCGCCGGGCCCGGTTCCCCACGCCGGCGATCGCAGCCCGACGCACAGACCGAGGCCCCGCGATCCGCTTCATGAAATCCAGGAGCCGGCCCCGGTCACCCCCGACAACGACGCCCAACGGCCGATCTGTAGACGCACACAGGCCTTCGACGCCCGCCACTGCGACTACCAGCAGACCACCCGAGCCACCGGAAAAGGACGGTAGGCCCCCACAAACGTCGCCGATGTCCTGATTCCCGTGCGGTCCCAGAGAGTGCAGCCGGCAATCAAAATGTGCGCCGGTTTAGCCGTAATGTGCGGGCCACCCACAGACGCATCCAGCCATCCAGTGGAACCGCACCAGCTCCGGCAGACGACGCCGATCGAGGGTGCAGCCCGGGGACTATCAACGGAGGAAACGATGGGACATGTAGTCGTCATCGCCACCGGCGGAACGATCGCCAGCCGCCCACACAACAACGGTTACACCGCCGAAGCCACCGGAGCGGAGGTTCTGGCGGCGTTCGCCGACCCCGACAGCCACCGCACAGTGGTCGTCGACCTGTTCACCCTCAACAGCGCCCATCTCACCACCTCCCACCAGCTCACCCTCCTGCGCACGGTGCACGAGATACTCGCCGACCCCGACGTGGACGGCATCGTGGTGACCCACGGCACGGACACCCTGGAGGAGTCAGCCTTCCTCCTGGACCTCCACCACCGCGACCCACGGCCCGTGGTGTTCACTGGCGCGCAGCGCCCCCCAGAGCAACCCGGGGGAGACGCACGCGACAACCTGCGCGACGCCCTGCTCGCCGCCAGATGCGTCCGCGGTCTGGGAGTAGTCGTGGCCTTCGGCGGCCTGCTCCACGCGGCCCGGGGCACAGTGAAGGTCCAGACCCTCGACATGGCCGCGTTCGCCGACCCGTCAGGCGCACCCATCGGGTACTTCGACGCGAACCGGGTCCAGGTCGAGCGCCAACCGCCGCGCTGCAACCCCCTCGCGCCGCCGCACCCCGACGCGTCAGTGCCGAGAGTGGACGTCATCACACACCACTGCGACGGAGACCCCACACTGTTCGAAGCGGCCCTGGCCGCAGGAGCCCGAGGGATCGTGCTGGCCGGCACCGGCGCCGGCAATGCCACTCCGGCGATGGCACGCGTCGTCGAACAGGCCGTTTCCGACGGCGTGGTGGTCGCCCTGACCACCAGGGTCCCCGCAGGCCCAGTAACTCCCCTCTACGGTCGGGGCGGTGCCGTGGACCTCATTGCGGCCGGAGCCGTGCCCGTCGGCACCCTGCGGGTCGGCCAAGCCCGGATTGCCGTCCTGGCCGCCGTCCTGGCAGGCTGTGACCAATCCGAGCGCATCAGGATCCTGCACCGCATCGTGAACCCCGCATCTCCGCCGGAGGAAGGCGGCACCCTCCCTGACTGATCGTCTCCCCACCGGGCTCTGGCACCACTGCTCGGGGCGGAGCAGGGCTGCGACCTCCTCCCCGGCACCCCGGACGGCCTCACCCCCTGGTGCCTCAGGGAGGCGCCCATGAACGGCTCGGGTCGGGCTGTCCATCCTGAGCCGCTGCTGCCCGCTGCTGTGCATCCTCGGCGGACGGCAGCCGTCGTCGCAGACAGTCAGTCGGAGCATGCCGCGTCCGCCGATTCGGCACCGACCGGGGAGAGGCGCGGGGTGGTTGACGTGGGCCCGCGTCCTGCGAGGGAGGCGTCGGGCGCGGGTGTGGTGTCGGCCGAATCCATCAGGAGCGGAACACCCTGCAACGGCAAGCGCCACGCTGGTGCCCGGCCAGCTCGGCCAGGCGCCGTCTGTTCACACACCCGACCCCAACGGTGCTTGGCTCGATCACTCTCCGACATTCGTGCCTTCCGCCCAGGGGGCGCCATGCGACGTCAGAGCTGCCCCCTGCTCCGGGGGCACTTGCCACAACCGAAGCCCTCCAGGGCGTCGAGCATCTGGGCAATGAATTTTTTCGCAGAGTCGCCGCCGGAGAGATGCGTAGCTTTCCGGCGCATGGTGCTATGCGAGACAGGACATCGTGGAGGGCGTGGACCAGGCTCACCGGACATGCCAATGCATTTATGCGTGCGCGCTGGAATCGTTGGGCGGAATTAGGCGGAGTTGATTCACACTCAGGCTTCACAGCTGGTCGGTCTGCTCACGCCCGTATCCGCCAGTGGAACGAGACGGTCGCCTTGGCGCCGGTGGAATCCGAGGCTGTGATGGTGACGTTGTAATCGCCGGGCGTGGTCGGATAGCCGATGATCGAGCCGCCGTTCTGGTACAGCGTAAGTCCGTCGGGAAGGCCCGTGGAACTGTAACTTATGTTCGCGTTCTGGGATTCGTCTGAATCGAGCGCCCCAATACCTCCAACGGCAAATTCTGTGTACATTCCGACCTCGCCGTCCTGGTCGCCCTGGTCGGCGATGGTGATGGTATTGGTGGTTGGTCGGCTTGGCGTGTCCGTCGGGCAGGTGCCGTATTGCTTCTGGCAGTACTCGAAGTACTTCTGCTTGCCGCAGAGGCCGTAGTCGCTCAGTGGACGCCAGGAGGCGCTGGTGCCGTCGTGGTGATCCATGACCATGGTGTTGTCATCCGCTAGTTGCGAGGTGCCGGAGGAGTTCTGGCCTTCGAGTCCGAAGGTGAGGCCCGCCCCTACGGTGCCGCCCCACTTGCCGGCGTTGTTCGGTCTGCCATCCAGCTCGGCGCCGTCCTGGCCGGTCGTGTACTTGGACTCGGTCTCGATACCGTCCAGCTTCATCCGGTTGGCCAGTTCGGACATCGCGCGGACGTTGTTGTTCGGAGTGGCGAACCAGCCGGCCCGGTGAAAGGCATTGTCGAACGCCTCCCGGTTCAACGGATTGCGCAGGTCGAGAAACCAGTTGTGATCCCATTTCTCCCCGCCACCCGCCTCGGAACCGGCCTTTCCGTTCGTCCCGAAGCCCATTCCTCCGGCACCCTTGAACTGCTCGTCGCCTGCCACGACGAGGCGGACCGGGTTTCCGCTGCGATCGTAGATCACTGTGTAGGCGAGGGTGCCGGACACGCTCCCGTTTCCATTGGCGAGGCCGAGGTCCACGCCGAGCTTGGCGTTTCCGGACTCGTAGCCGGTGTATTCAGATCCGAGGTTGCCGTAGTACTGATGGTTGTCGAAGACCGTGTACTTGCCGCCGAGCGAGCCCCCACCTTCGGCCGAGGCTGGACCGAAACTGATGTTCGCATTGCCTTGAAGTCCGACGTCGAACGTGTGGGAGTCAGCGGCGTGCGCTTTGCTGCCGTCGTGGTAGAAGGCCTCGGCATCCTGCCAGTTGTTGTATCGGTAGTTATTCGCATACGAGCCGGTGAGGTTTCCCTGGACGTCGGCGCCGAGGCCTTCCAGGCCGCTGACCGTACTGATGCCGATCCCGAAGTCGACTCCGACCTCACCGTTGTGCTTCTTGCTCACCCAGGCAGTGCCATCCCCGCGCAGGTCCAGCTGCTTGCTGTATCCACCGCCACCATGGAGGCTGAAAGCGGTCACTCCGGCACTGTAGGTTTCCTGCACTGCTCGGTCGGTGCAGGAAGTGACAATGCTCATCCGGCTGACCTGCGGCGGGGTGAACGTGAAAGAGGGTGTGTACCCGGGAGGATGCCATCCTGCGGATCCGCCGAGCGTACCCAGTGGCGCTGCGCGAGTGAGCTGTGGCCCTGAAGTCGGCGCCGGCGACGATGCGTTGCAGCCGAGAGCCGGTAGCCCCACGGTCCTCGCCCCGACTTGGAGCAGCTTGCAGGCCGTCTGGGTGAGAGCGTTCGACGTCACTGTGCCATGGTCAGAGGTTGTCACCACAGAGCCGACGACAACCGCCACGACGACGGCCATACCGAGGTAGTCGACCGCGGCCGCGCCGCTGTCCTGCCCGAGTCGCTGTCGCAGCTGACGCCTCATGGCCGGACAATAGAGGCGGCATGACGGAGCTATCAGTGCCCTCGGACCCAATTGCGTGCCATGGTCAGCTGGGCCCGCCGGCCTGCAGCCCCTGTCGGATCCCTCTGCCGATATCCGGCGTCGTGCAGATAGGCACCCCGGTGAATCAGGGTGGAACATGAGGCGGCACGCACCCCTCGTGCGTCGGCGATCGAGCGCACAAGCACTTACCCCGTGGTCGCGTAGGGTGCACGCGGGCAGGCCG
Source organism: Streptomyces sp. TLI_235 (assembly GCA_002300355.1). NCBI lineage: Bacteria > Bacillati > Actinomycetota > Actinomycetes > Kitasatosporales > Streptomycetaceae > Streptomyces > Streptomyces sp. TLI_235. Next base: position 196,028 of record NSGV01000003.1, on the reverse strand, counting down.
AAGCAGATGCGCGTTCGCGCGTTTCGGTCGTGGAGGGCGCCTGGTCATCGGCCGAAGGGCCGAGAGGACGGGTTCGACCGTGACGGCCATGGCGGCCGCCCTGACCCTTGCGGACCGACTGTGTCGCCGGACTGCCCGGAGCTTGTGGCTTCGCCCCGCAGTACTTGGTGGATATTGCGACGCTGACGAGCTGCTCTGTTCCTCGGGCCGGGGGCCGGCTCGACCGGCGTGCCTCGCAGTGGCTGCTGCGCAGGCGCGACGACACTCGGGCCCTGCCGCGGTGTGCGACGTCATTACCACTGACCCGGTTATCCCCTGTTGCTCGAGTTCGCAGGCGCTGGCGCAGGCGCAGGCGCAGGCGCTGGCGGGGCGGGACGGGGGCGGGACGGCTGCGCCGTGGTCCGTGACCGCCGCAGACCGGACTTTGGAGCGGCAAATTTGAGGAAAGAGTCCGGTCTACCTGGTCGATTTCGGCCTGAAGATCACAATTGAACGATGGCATCGGCATGCCGTTGGTCGTCGACCTGCTCCCGCGGACACGCATTGGCCGTGTCCTGCCGCCCGTCACATACAAGCTCCTCACCGTCTTGGAGTCGACCCTCTGGCCGCTGTCGAGGACCCGTGCCTTACCTTGGACACCGGTGACGGCGGGGGACCTTTACCGGGTCCGGGTTCCGGCATCGTGGGGGCTGAGGCCGTAGCGGGTTGTGGCGTAGTGCCATTCGAGCATGCCGATGGGGAAGTTGCGCAAGTCGGTGAGACAGCAGCTGAGTTCGGGGCTGGCCGCTTTGAGGACTTTGGCTTCCTGCGCCAGGTAGCGTTCAATCTCACTGTTGAACAGGTCGGCGGCCGAGTTGAGGGCGTCCTGACGGGAGAGGCCGTGCTCGAGGCGGATGACTTCCGCGTGATTGAGGACGTAGCCGCCAGCAGCGGACTCCTTGGGGTACGAGACGATGTCGTTGGCCAGGGTGGTGACGATGCCCAAACGCCGGTGGAGAGCCTGAACGTCGTCGCTGATCTCGTTTGGGTCGAACCGGTGCCCCGCGACGATTTCGGCGAGGAAGATCCAGCCAGGTAGGGCGGCGGTGAGCTGGCGCATCACTAGGTAGCGAGCCGGCCAGACTGGAAGGCGCCCGTGGTATTGGAGGCTCTCCCATGCCAAGGAGAAGAAGTAGCCGTAGAAGGTGCTCTCGAACCGCGTCGCCTGTTCTGCTCCCGTGGTGAGGGCGCGGGTGCGCGTAAGCAGGTCGAAGAAGGCTGTGGACCATGGATCGGCGTCAGCGGGGTAGGGGGCACCGCCGTGGAGCCCGCCGGCGAGCGTACCCAGGATGGTGTTGCGCCGATAGAGGTCCTCAAGGCCATTCGTGTCGTCGCAGTGGTGGTCGTCGAAGTTCAGCCACCAGAGATACCAGTCGGTCACCAGCTGAAGATTCTCCGGACGGCAGGTGGGGACCGTGCAAAGGGCCAGCAGCGGGATCTTCAGCTTCCGGTAGCGGTCCGCTTCCTCCAGATCGGTGAGGATCCCCATGCGCAATCCCCACGCAGAGTTCGCCTCCTGCAGGCGTTGCTCGTGAGCGCGCAGGACGCTGGCGGTGCGTTGCCCGTCATAGGCGAACGGCAGCGAGAGCGGGGGAACGTCGAGGTGCACGGTCATGGGAAGACCCTCCTGAATGGTGTGCTGGGTGCGGGCTTCCCCCAGTCCAATGCGGTCGTGGATGGTGCAGCCCATGGCCGGTGAGTGCCCACGGCTGCAAACCTGCGGCGAAGCGCAGGACGAGGACGATCACGACAGTGGACTTGCCCTCGCGCAGGTCGTCCCGCGTGGGCATTGTCAATGCCAGCCGGGCCGCCGAAGACATCGCGGGGATCGCTGCACAGCTGGGCTGGCGATCAGGATGCCCTGCGTGCTGGCATTCAGTCCGGGCTTGAACAGTACAGCCCACCGCCAGCCTCGGTCGCCGTCCATGCAACCGAGGCATTGATCTATGCTCCGATCGCCAGGACCTGGAGTCTGGCCCATCACGGAGCCTGGTCGCTGCACGGTCCGCCACCCCGTCCGGATCAGATGTCGCCCCAGGCCATCGAACAGGGCGACTCCCTGCGCGAGGGCGTCCATGACGCCGAGCTGACCGGCCTGCTGGGAACAACCTGCCGCTGGTGCAGACCGATTCAGCGCTACGCCCGAGGTCAGCCCGGCGGTCACTTGGGTGGTCAAAACCAGATCGCCTTCGATGTCTTCGGCGGCGACGTTGCAGTCAGCCTCGGTGCGGAAGTCCGGCTCGACGCGTTCGAGCCGGACATCGCGCACAGCTGGCTCAAGACCTGCCTCACTTGCGGCCAGCTGCCTGGCCCTTGCCAGCGCTGCGCGGGCTCGATCCCCCGCGAGCCGCGAGCGCTGGCCGCCCAGGCGGCCTTGCTCACCGGAGCCGGCGTGTTCGACCCCACGGGCACCGGGAGCCCCCGCCCTAGACATGTGCCCGGGGGCCGGTCACTAGTCTCGGGGAACGACGGTCATTGGGAGGCTGTTGGGGCGCAGGGTGGACATGGGTAATTCGCGGACGGTGTGTCCTGCGGCGGGCCTCAGTCGCCACCGGGCACCGATCGTGGCGACGGCGACGGCGATCTCGGTCAGGCCGAAGTGGTCTCCGATGCACTTGTGTGGCCCTGCGCCGAAGGGGAGGTAGGAGCCAGGCAGTGGAGGCGACTGCCAGCGGTCAGGGTCGAAGCGCTGGGGATCGGCGTAGAGCGTAGGGTCGCGGTGCAGGGTGGCCGGGCTGACGAGCAGTTCGGAGCCAGCGGGGATGGGTATGCCTGCCAGTTCGACGGCAGTGGTGGCTCGGCGCATGGTGATCCAGACCGGGGGGTAGAGACGCAGGGTCTCGTAGATGACGCGCCGCGTGTACTCGAGTGCGAGGACATCGTCGAAGGTGATTGATCGGTCGCCGATGACGGTGTCGATCTCGTGGTGGAGCTTCTCCTCGATGTCCGGGCGCAAGCTCACCATGTGGAAGAGCCAGGACAGCGTGGTGCTGGTGCTCTCGGTTCCGGCGATCAGGACGGTCATGAGTTCGTCGTGCAGTTGCTCGCGGCTCATCGTCTCGCCGGTGCTCTCGTCACGGGTATTGGCCAGCATTGAGAGCAGGTCGCCGTGGTCTCCCGGGTCGGCGTAGTAGGACGAGATGAGGTCATCGATGGTGTTCCTCAAGCCGGCCCTGGCACGTTCGAATTGACGGTTCCCCGGGGTGGGGAGTTTCTCAAACAGGTCGACAGGTGACACAGCACGTCGGATGACCCCTTTGAGGAAGACGGGCAGCCACTCCTGGATGGCGGCCGACACGCGTTGGGGGGAGTCGCAGCGGAAGAGCGTCCTCGTGGTGACCGAGGAGGCCAGCTCGTAGAAAGCCCGGTCGGCAGCGATGCGTTGTCCGGCCCGCCATGCGGCGGTGAGGGCAACGGACTGTTCGCGCATGACCGTGGTGTAGCCGCGCAGCCGTTCGCGATGGAAGGCCGGACGCATGAGGCGGCGCTGCCGCAGGTGGACGTCGCCCTCGGAGGTGGCGATGCCGTTGCCGAGGAAAGGCCGAGTCTTGTCGAAGATGCGTCCTTTGGAGTAGGCGCTGGCATCGGTGACGAGGACCTGGCGGATTGCCTCGGACGAGTTGATCACATACACAGGTCGCAGGCCCAGGTGGATGACGACAACATCTCCCTGGGACCGGAGCGACTGCAGCATCGCCATGGGCGATCGCACGAGCGCGAGTGTGTGTCCGAGAAGCGGGATGCGCCTTGCGGTAGGTACTGTCTGTGTGGTGCTGACCATGGTCACCTTCATAGGAGGGACGGGTGGTTGTGGCCGACGGTCATGACCAGCGCACTCGGTGGGGACTTCCAGGGAGAGTCGATTGGCCACTCGATCTATTCGGAGCTGAAGCCCGCGAGGTCGTCGACGTATCGAAAACAACGAGCGCATGCGGCAGGTGCGGTGCGGCACACCCACACCGACAGGGCAGCTGCCACCCGATCGGCGCCCAGTCTGAAAGGCTCAGCGATCACGCTCGATCACCATGACAGCCAGCGCATCGAGGTCCGTCCTCGGCCCGCTCGCGGGCCCGAGTGCGTCGAGATGTCTCTGGGCCGCACGCAGCCGCCGCCTCGCTTCCGTCTCGCACCAGCGTCGCCCGCCCGCCAGGTCGACGAGCTCGGCAGCCCTGCGCAGATCGGCTTCCTCGAGCCGGTCGGGCCGCTCGTACAGTGCTGCCAGCTCTTCCCCCGCTGCGGTGCCGCCCGTCAGGGCTACCGTCACGGGCAGCGACTTCTTTCGCGCGGCGAGATCGGCGAACACCGGCTTTCCCGTCACCACAGGGTCGCCCCAGACGCCCAGAAGGTCGTCGATGAGCTGGAACGCGAGGCCGAGCTGAAGGCCGTACTGCCGCGCGGACTCCGCCCGATCGTGCGGCGCACCCCCCATCAGGGCGCCGAGCATGCAGGCGGCGCCGATGAGGGCACTGGTCTTGCCCGAGGCCATGGCCAGGCACTCGGCGAGGCCGACATCGGTGCGGTTCTCGAAGGAGATGTCGGCGCTCTGCCCCTCCACCAGGTCCAGCAGGGCGTCGGCCATGTGCGACACGGCGTCCGTCGCGACGGGCGCGTCCTGTTCGGCAAGCACCTGGAGGGCGAGCGTGAGCAGGGCGTCGCCGGCGAGGATGGCCTGCGGTATCCCGAACACGGTCCAGGCAGCGGGCCGGTGCCGACGAAGGGCATCGCCGTCCATGACGTCGTCATGGAGGAGCGAGAAGTTGTGCACCAGCTCCACCGCGACGGCGGCCGGGACGGCGGCCTCGGCGCTGCCGCCCACTCCCTGGGCGAGCAGGAAGACCAGGGCCGGGCGGAACGACTTTCCGCCGCCGGATGGCTTTCCGCCGAATTCTTGCAGCCCGCCAAAATGGTAGTCGGCGACCTGGCGGACCGAGTGCGGCAGGCGCATCACCGAGCCTCGTAACGCGGGCCCGACCAATTTCTGGGCCCATTCCAGGACGTCTCTTCCGGTCCGATTCCCTGCTGCTACTGGAACGGATGCCACGAACACCCCCCTGCCCTGCATGAACAGAATCGATACTTCGACCGTCCCCGAGGCTAACAAGCCTGTCGATGCATCAGGAAGGCCCAACCGTCATTGGGGCCGTGGTACCAATGACGACTCAATTGGCGCCCCGGAAGTTTTCCTTGCGTAAGGGCCGGGCATGTGGGAAACATTATCCCTCGGGAGCGGGTGGCGCTCTTGATATCTCGGGCCGGCCGAGAATTTTTATTCAACAGAAAGTGAGCGAGGTGAGGAAATCGCCCCAGGACGTGTCGTTCACCGTTCCTTCCGAGGCTCCGGTCAATCCGCATCTGGAGCAGGCCCGTGCCGGGCACTTGGAGTGGGTGCGGACAGGGGGGCTTGCACGGAGCGCTGCGGTGTTGCAGGAGTATCTGTCCTGGGATCTTCCTCAGGCGGCGGCCCGCATCTACCCGCAGGCCTGCGCGGAGGACCTGCTCCTGCTGATGAACCTGCATTCCCTGGTGTTCTTCCTCGGGGAGCAGGCCGATCCCGGCTGCGCGGCCCGTGCGGACGAGATCGCGGGCGTGGCCCGTGAGCTGATCACCATTCCGTTTCGGCCTGCCGGCGCGCCCCCGCTTCTGCGGTGTCCGATCACCGTGGCGTGGGCGCAGGTGTGGGCGTGGATCTCGGCCGGGATGTCGGAGGAGTGGTGTGACCGCTTCTCGTCGTCGTGGGCCCGCGCGCTGGCCGCGCACGCAGCCCTGGCGCAGCTGCCCTCCGACGGCCCGGCGGTGGAGCTGAACCATTACTTGGCCCTGCGGCGGGCGACGGTCGGCATCTTCCAGCTCGACGCGGTCGAACGCAGTGGCGGATTCGAGCTGCCCACCCAGGTGTCGGCCCATGCGCTGATGCGGCGGGTTCGTGTGGCGGCGGCCGACGCGGTTGCATGGATGAACGACATCCATGTGCTGGAGCGCAGCGAACAGCGTGGCGAGCCCTACAACCTGGTGACGGTGCTGCGTCACGAGCGCGGCTATTCCCGCCGGGCAGCGGTGGACGAGGCGGTCTGGATGACTCGGCAGCAGCTGCAGGTGTACCAGCGGCTGGAGGCGGAGCTACCCCGGATGTACGACGAGCTCTGGCTGACGACGGATCAGCGGCATGCCGTGGAGACGGGAATCTCCGGCATTCGGCACTGGGTCCGTGGCAACCACGACTGGGCAGTGGCGGCCGGGTGCCTCGGGGCGGAATCGGATCCGGAGCGCGTGAGGCGAGACAGGTGAGAGGAAGACCGGGTCTCGACTGGTACTGAGGTGCGCCTGGCAGCGGGCCGGTCCACCCGCCCTCGGGTGGTGTGCCGGCGGGATGAGCCGGCACACCACCCGAGGGGGTGTTGCGGGGACGGGGTCACTCCTGGCGGCGAAGCCATCGCCATGCGGTGGCCCATGGGGAACGCCGGGGCGCCGAGAAGGCCGACGACGGGAGGTCCCCCTCGTCCTCCGGGGAGTGCGTTGCGAGGGCGGCGGCTGCACTGAACCGCTGCCCTCCCGACCTGAGCGGGGCGTCTCCGGCCTCACCTGCCGCGGTGGGCCAGCGAGGGGTGAAGAGGACGGGCAGCTGGTTCAGGTGGCGGGACCAGGTCGAGGACGTCCAGGACAGTTCGTTCTCGGGAATGGCCAGCCGGACGTCGGGCAACCGGACCAGCAGGCTGTCGATGGCGATGTCGGTGATGGCTCGGCCGATGTCCTGACCCGGGCATTCGTGAGGCCCGCGACTGAAGGCAAGGTGGGACCGGTTGCCGTGGACCGGAACGCTGGGATCGGGCCTGACGAGCGGATCGGCATTGCCGGCCGCCAGACCGAGGAGCATGAGGTCCCCCGCCTTGATTGGTTGGCCGGCCAGGTGTGTGTCGGCGGTGGCGTAGCCGCCGATACACATCGTGAGCGGGGGCTCGTCCCACAGGACCTGCTCGACGGCGTCCGGGACCGTCATCAGTCCTCCGGTCAGGGAGGCGCGGAAGCGCGGGTCGGTGAGAACGACGCGCATGGTGTTGGCGACCAGGTTGGTGGTGCTTTCGTTGGCGGTGATCATGACCAGCCACAGGTGGTGCACGACTTCGTCGTCGGTGAGCCGGGAGGGGTGCTCGAGCAGCCAGGACGCGAAGTCGTAGCCCGGGTCGGCCCGTTTGTGCTCCACCAGTCGGTGCAGGGTGTCCAGGATGTACGCGTTGTGGACGACGGCCTGTTCGGTGCCCTTGACCAGTTCGGCGCTGGCCTCGACCAGGCGAGGACCTTCCTCCTCCGGCATGCCGAAGAGGTGCGTGAGGACGAGCATCGGCAAGTGCTGGGCGTACTGGGTCAGGAGGTCGGCGCTTCCGGTGGCGGCGAAGACGTCGATCAGCTGGTTGGCGTAGCGCTGGATGTGGCGGCGGATGCCGCGGCGGTCGAAACGGGACAGGCCGTCGGTCACCGCAGCGCGCAGGCGTTGGTGTTCCTCTCCGTCCTGGGAGACGCAGTCCGGTCGCCAGGCGAGGGCCGGGGCCAGCGGGGAGTCCGGCGCGATGAGATTGTCCTGCCAGTGCCGCCAACGGCGGGAGTCGCGCGAGAAGCGGCTGGGCGTGCGGGCGACGGCCATGTTCTCGCGGTAGCCGAGGATCAACCAGGCCGGCACGTCGCCCTGCAAGAGGACGGGGGCGACCGCGCCGTGTTGCTTGCGCAGCCGTTCGTACAGGCCCTTCGGATCCCTCTCGTGCGCGGGCCCGTACAGCCGGGTCAGGCCGCCGGGTCCGGTGGCGGCGTGTGCGGGGCAGGAGGGAGGCGGCGAGGCGAGGAAGGGGTCGGGGAGAGGAACGGTCACAGTCGCTCCGGGGACGTGGTGAGGGAGTAGAGGTACCGCATCAAGGACATCAGGACGTCTCGGCTGGAGACGCGCTGGCGGGCGTCGCAGGCGACGATGGGCACGGAGTTCGGCAGGTCCAGCGCCTCGCGCAGATCCTCCAGTGCGTGCAGGGGGGCGTTGTCGAACTGGTTGATGGCGACGACGAACGGCAGCCGACGTTCCTCTAGCCGATGGAGCACGTCGAAGCTCAGTTCCAGCCGGCGGGGGTCGACCAGGACGACCGCGCCCAGGGCCCCCTCGAACAGGCCGTTCCACAGGAACCAGAAGCGCTCCTGGCCGGGAGTACCGAACAGGTAGAGCACCAGCTCTTCGTTGACGCTGATCCGGCCGAAATCCATGGCCACGGTGGTGGACGTCTTGTTGTCCAGTCCCGCCGTGTCGTCGATGCCGACGCTGGCTTCGGTGATCCGCTCTTCGGTGGTCAGCGGCTGGATCTCGCTGACCGCACCGACCATGGTCGTCTTGCCCACGCCGAAGCTGCCGACCACCACGACCTTCACGGCAGTGGCTGCCGTGGCCGGCAGGGCGTGCACGCCCGAAGGGCCCGGCCAGGGGTCAGAGCTTGGAGAGTCCATTCATCACCGCCAAGAGGAGTTCGGTGTCGGGCAGCGAGGCGGCCGGCACCGGGGCGCGTGACTCGATCTGCCGATCGGCCAGCAGGTCGGCGAGCAGAACCTGAACCACGCTGAGGGGAAGATGCAGGTAGGCGGAAATCTCGGCGACCGACAGCGGGTAGTGGCACATCCGCAGGATGTCGACGTGTTCCGGTGGCATTCCGGGCTGGGGAAGGGACCGCGACACGATCAGCGTGACCAGGTCGAGGGCGGCGCTCTGACCGCTGCGGCCTCCAGTGATGACGTACAGCCGTTCCGGTGACGTCATCTGTTGCCAAACGGGATCGGGGATGTTCACCTGGCTGTGCGTCCCTCCATCCGGGTGGGACTGCTCAGGTGGGCGCCTATCCGCGCCACCAGGTCGCGCATGCGCAGACCCATCAGGCCGGCGTCCACGCCTTCGTTGGCCAGGACGGCGAGGTAGGCGTTGGCCCCGGCCGCCATGAGGTAGAAGAAGCCGCCCTCGACCTCGATGACCACCATCCGCATCCGGCCCCGGCCGTTCGGGAACTCGTGGGCCACGGCAGCGGAGAGGCTCTGCAGACCTGCGCAGGCGGCGGCCAGCCGGTCGGCGGTGTCGTTGTCCGCACCGTACTGGGCCATCCTCAGGCCGTCCACGGAGAGCACCACGACGTGTCGTGTCATGGGAACGCTGTCCGCGAGGTCCTTGAGCATCCAGTCCATGTTGGAGCGCGTCTGGGTCATCCGTGTCCACCCTTGCCTGACAGTTCGTCGTGGTTGCCGAAAGAAGCCGTCGGCGCGGTTCCGTCGATCGCGCCACCGTGGAGGAAGTCGCTCAGCCACAGGCCCGGTTGGACCGGGGGAGCGGCCGCCGCCGGCGTGGCCTCCATGTCGTGGAGTGTCGGCGCCGCACTGGTGCGGCGCCGACGCTGCGGCAGACCGCGCTCGTTGCGTTCGACGGCAGCCTGGTGCGGCGCCGCCGGGGCTGCGGGCCGAGCGGGCGCAGAGCGCATCGGCAGCGGCTGCGGGACGGGTTCGGGCGACAGGATCGAGGCGGACGCCGGGGTTGCCGTGACGAGTTCTTGGGGGATGATGACCACAGCCCGAACACCTCCATATGCAGAGGGTCTGAGCGATACCTGGAATCCATTTGTCTGAGCGAGGCGGCCGACCACGGACAGGCCAAGCCGGGGACTCTCCCCCAGGTCGTTGAGGTCCAGGCCGAGCGAGGCATCGGAGAGGACCTGTTCGGCCCTGGCCCCGGCCTCGTCACTCAGACCGACACCGCCGTCCTCGATCTCGATGGCCACACCGGACTGCACCTCCACCGCGGTCAGGTGCACACGCGTCTGGGGCGGCGAGTACCGGGTGGCGTTGTCCAACAACTCCGCGAGGGCGTGGATGAGCGGCTCGACCGCAGCCCCCACCACGGCCAGATCCACCACGGAATGCAGATCCACCCTGCGGTAGTAGAGAATGCGCGACATGGCGCCGCGCAGAACACTGAACAGTGCGAGGTCCTGCGGCCACTGACGTCCGGGCCGGGCGCCGCCCAGGACGGCGATGCTGTCCGCCAGCCGGCCGATCAGCGCGGTGCCGTGGTCGAGGTGAAGCAGGTCGGCGAACACCTCGTTGTCCTCGCCGTGCCGGTCCTCCATCTCCCGCACGTCGCTGGCCTGTTGATGGACGATCGCCTGGACTCGGCGGGCGACGTTCACAAACGCCCGCTGGGCAGAGTCCCGGAGCTCCTCCTCGGCCTGCACAGCCTCAACCACCAGCCGAAGCACCGCCTCCTGGGCGGCTTTGAACTCCGGGTCGAGCCCGGCCGGGTAGGCGGCACGATGGAGCACCTCCTCGGCGGGGTAGCCCTGCTGGAGCCGTGCCACGGCCTGGGGCAGCAGGACCCGGGCCAGGCTCAGAGCCGCGCTGCGGTGCAGTGCCAGTCGCTGGGAGAAACTGGATTCCTGAGCTGCGCTGTGCGCGCGGGCGAGGGCCAGCGCGCGGCCCCTGCGGACGGTTTCGGCCGACACGAGCGCCACCGCCGCGGTCGCGGCCCCGCCGCTGAGGCCGAGCGGGAGGCGGGCCGCCTCGGACACCACCGACGTGGCAGCCGCTGTGCATGCGGCCAGGACGGCAGGCGGCAACGCCCAGCCCACGGTGGAAACGGCGCGTCCGGGTCCGGACGGAGATCTGCCACGACCGAGCATCGACATCCTCGAACAGGTGAAGGGTTGTTGGGAATGCGACTGGGCGGCACGCTCGGCCCGCCCGCGGTAGGTGCAGGCGGCAGAAGAGGTGCTGTGAGGGGCGGTGTGCGCCCGCCGGCCGCGGCGCGGGGCACCGGGCGGTGAGGCGCAGCGGGCACTGGACGTGCCCCGTCGCGCTCCTGTTCACGGTCGAGATATGGATCAACTGCCGTGAAGCGCTGTCGCGTTCGGATCATATCTCGGTTCGTATCCGGATGCCCAAATCAGGATCAACTGCACCAAACCTCCCCAGAAAATGGGGAGGTTGGGAGGCCAGGCACGGGCAGCTTCCTCAGGCACTGTCACCCGTTGACGGTCGCGTCGATCAGCTCAGTGGCGTGGGCGGCGGTGAGGAGGCGCATCAGCTGGCTGCGAGGCCGGGACAGGCGGAACGCCGCGCGGGCCGCGAGGGTGGCGCGCCTGGCGCGCAGAAAGGCGTGGACGCCGAGGACATCGCAGAAGGTGAGGGCGGAGACGTCGATGTCCAGCGCGCTCGGCCGATGGGCCAGGCAGTCGGCGACCGCCCGGTCCACTCCTGCGACAGTGGCCAGATCGAGTTCGCCTGCGAGCCTGATTCTCGCCGAGCCGTCGCCTCGCAGGGACCAGGTCGTCAGTAACGGAGCGGACGCCGTACCCACATCGGGGTCGGCGGCGACGCCTGGGTGCGGCCGCGCCGGATGCTGTTGGACAACTACTCCCGTCGGTCCGCCGCGGGAGGAGAGGTGAATCGACACGGGGCGGCGGCCACGGCCGCGCCGTCCCAGTTCGGCCATGGATGTGGCCCTTCCATCAGTAGATTGAGAGCTGCAGACTCAGGCCGAGCCCTGGTCCTGAGGGGTTCGGCGCGACCGAGGCTGCGTCCGTGCTTGGGATCCGCCGGCGGATCGGGCGGGCCGCAAAGCCGGTGGTCGGGAGCCCGAGCAGAGGGTCGCCGGACCGCCTACGGCCTGTCTGCCGAATGGGCGTCGGCTGCCGAAGATGTGCGTGCGGGCCCGGACCCGCAGACCGTGCGGGTCGCGCGTCTTCGATACGTGTTCAAGCAAGTCCCTCTCCTGCAGCAGGTTCAGTGGGTACTGACATGCCGTGCACCCCGCCCGATGCGTAGGCGGGGTGCACGGCAACCCTTTGCAAGCGCAGCTCCGAGCGCACCGCCGACGTGTCCCGGGGTGTGCGGCATGGACCGCGCAGGCCGCCGCCGGCTGCAGCGGGCGGATCCCACGGTCCATGGAACGGAGGCAACGCGTGGCCAGGCTGGGGTCCGGCCACGCACCGATTGTGATCAGCTGAGCAGGGGTGTCAACCAGAGAACTGTCGAACTGCCCGAAATGAAAGGGAAATTGAGCCTCAGGGCCCATGGAGCCGGGCCCGACCCGGTCCGCCGACTTGACGGCCGGAAGGAGAACCGTGAGCCGTCACCCGTTCTTGAAGCAGCCTAAACTGACGGACCGTCCACCGGGCCGGGATCTGTCATGAGTGGCCAACAGCTATCTCGGCGTAGACAAGTTTTCCCTGTCCTGACGGAAGCACCCCCCAGGACCGCGACAGCGATGCGATCAGCAGCAACCCCCTGCCCGAGAGGGCCAGATCGCCCCGACGAGAGCAGGCACCCATGTAGGGATCCGGATCGTGAACCTCCAGGCGCAGCACGCAGCCCCACTCGTTCACGGCAACGAGCAGTGGCGACTCGGCGTGGTCGGCATGGTTGACCGCGTTGCTGAACATCTCGGTGACGACCAGTTCGGCCTCGTCCAGCGGCAGCCTGGCGGCCTGCGTCGAGGCGGCGACGCAGCTGCGCAGGTAGCGGCGGACCCGGCCCGCCTCCCGGGGGCGCGGCGGGAACAGAACACGGTGAGCCCCCTGCGCCGGAACGCAACGACTGGTGGCGCTCCGGCAGCACCATGGCTGCGGCGCTTCGTGCGCCCTGGGGTGAAGGGCCGCGACAGGCATATCCGTTCTCCCTGTTCCTGGTTTCTGAGGCCGACTGCCGGCGGGGTCCCGATGCCGGGCCGTCACACGCCGCAAGGCCTTCCACAACTCTGCTGTGCCCGGACCGAGGCGCGGCGAGGCCGCTGCACCGAGAGCCCACGTGGCGAGTGGTGAGTACTTGCAGCACGCTAGCCCGGTCGTCGGGCGCGCCCCTGGGCCGGTTGCACATCCCGTTGCGCCAGGACTGTGTCACCAGCACACGCCCCATGCTTGCCACCGGCGCCGGCCCGGCACTGCGGTCCGTCCACCCGCGGATCGTCCGACCCAAGAACCGGGCGACGGGCCCAATGCGTTGACCTGCCGTCACTGCTCCTAGAGGGAACCGACATTGAGTCCGTGGGCCCACGTCACCCGGCTTGTCGAACGATAGGTTCTCGAGCAGACGCGGGGCGTTCGCTCCTACCCCATCATCGCCCGCACACTCCGACGCAATCCACGGCGGTCGCAGGCGCCTCACGAAGGCACCACGTTCTGGCCCTGACATCCCGGGGCGGCGCATCGGCGACGTGCGCTCCGCGTCCCTCGGCGCGTCGTCGCCGATATCACTTCAAGGATCGGAGGAACGCATGGTGAGACGAAGGACAGCGGCGGCCGCGGCAGGGGCACTGCTGCTGGCCACGACGGGAACGGGCTGCGCGACGAAGGCGCCGACCGCCAAGGACTCCTCCCGCTCGTCCAAACACATCGCGTTCTTCGGGTTCGCCAAGGCCAACTCGTTCGCGGCCGCAACCTTCACCGGCATCGACCAGTATGCGCAAAGTCACGGTGCCACAGCCGAGTTCATCGACGGTGGCTTCGACGCACAGAAGCAGGCCCGGCAGATCCAGGACGCCGTCACCTCCAAGAGGTACGACATCTTCATCGTGCAGGCCAATGACGGCACCGTGGTACTTCCGGCCGTGACCAGTGCCCTTGCAGCCGGGATCCCCGTGGTCGCCGAGTTCACCCCCGTCGGCAGCCGCTACGACACCGCGGACCCGCAGGTACCCGGCTCCATCACGCTCATCGACGTGCCCACCGACAACGGTCGGACACTCGGAGAACTCGGCGTCCGGGCCTGCCGGGCCAAGAACACGCACCCCTGCAAGGTGGCCTACCTCGCTGGCATGACCGCCCTACCGCTGGACAACGCGCGCACCAAGGCCGTCGAAGCGGCGCTCAAGGCGGCCGGTCCCGACGTCCAACTGGCGGCCGAGGCGGAAGGAGGCTACACGCAGCAGAGCGGGCGCAAGGCGATGCAGGACGTACTTCTTGCCCACCCGGACCTGGACGTGGTGATCGGTTCCTCGCAGGCGATTGCCGGCGCGCAGAGCGTGACGTCCGGCAAGCCGATCTCCTTCATCGGCAACGGCGCCTCCCGGCAGGCGGTGAATGCCGTGAAGCACAACCAGTGGTTCGCCGCCTACTACCTCCCGCCGGCAACGCTGGGCGCAAAGGCCGCCCAGCTCGGACTCGACAAGGCCCTGGGCAAGCCGGTCAACCCGTCCAACAAGGCCACCGACCTGGGCCTACCCGGAGCCGTCGGAACTGCGGACACGCTCAAGGACGTCACGGGCGAGTACGACGAGTGACACCGTCCGAACCGGTACACACGCCGCCCGGGGACGGAACGTGCCCTGTCCCCGGGCGGTGCCCCCCGCATTCCGGAGCCGAGCTCCGCGTGGAAGCAGTCCGCAAGCGCTACGGTCCGGTGACCGCCCTCCACGGCATCTCCCTCACCCTGCACGGCGGCCAGGTCCACGGCCTGGTCGGTGGCAACGGCGCGGGCAAGAGCACTCTCCTGCGCATCCTCGCAGGAGAGTTGGCACCCGACGCAGGCCGCCTCGTGCTCGACGGTGAGGAACTGGCCGCCGGCCGCCCCCGTGAAGCACTGCGTCACCGAATCGCACTGATCCACCAAGAACCCCTACTGGCAGCACCGTTGAGCGTCCAGGACAATGTCCTACTCGGCCGCTGGGCTCACCGCGCAGGCATCCGATCACCCCGTCAGGACCGGCGGCGCCTCGAGCGGTTACTGGAACTGGCCGGATTCGACATCGACCCCGCCGCCAGGACCGACAGCCTTCCTCTCGCCGACCGACAGCGCGTGGAGATCCTGCGCGCCCTGGCAGGCGGCGCCCGGGTCCTGCTCATGGACGAACCGACAGCCCTCCTCGGTGCCGCAGAGCGCTGGCAGCTGCTCGACCTGACCCGAAGACTCGCCGACGAGGGCGTGGCGGTCGTACTCACAACCCACCGACTCGACGACGTCTTCGACGGCTGCGACCTGATCACCGTCCTGCGAGACGGCCGCCACATCCTCACCGATCCCGTCGACAGGCAGACCCCGCACACCCTGACCAGGCACCTCGCGGGCCACCCCGCCCCGGGCCCGTGTCGGCGGCCCGCGCCGTTTCCCACGCACACGTCTGTGGCCATGGAATTGCGCGCCGTGCGGCCCGTCGGCGCGGCAGGCACGATCGACCTCCAGGTCCGCGCCGGGGAGATCCTCGGCCTTGCCGGCCGGCTCGGCAGCGGGCGCACCCGGCTGCTGCGCGCGGCCTTCGGAGCCGACGGTCGTGAAGCAGGAACGGTGCTCGTCTCCGGCCGCACGGTGCGACCCGGCTCACCGCACCATGCGATACGTGCCGGGATGGCCTTTCTGCCGCAGTCCAGGGTGGAGGAAGGCCTGGTCGCAGTCCGTTCCGCCCGCGAAAACCTCGCCCTGCCCACGCTCCGCGCCCGCCAGCGCGCCGGTCTGCTGAACCGGCGCAGCGAACAGGCCGCAGCTTCGGACGTTGCTACAGCCCTGTCCCTCCCCGCCACGGCCCCCGGCCGTCCGCTGT
The DNA here is from genome assembly GCA_002300355.1 of Streptomyces sp. TLI_235. Lineage (NCBI taxonomy): Bacteria > Bacillati > Actinomycetota > Actinomycetes > Kitasatosporales > Streptomycetaceae > Streptomyces > Streptomyces sp. TLI_235. Next base: position 180,457 of record NSGV01000003.1, on the reverse strand, counting down.
GGGCGCTCTCGGGTGGCAACCAGCAGAAGGTCCTCTTCGGGAAGTGGCTGCTGTCCGCCCCCGCGGTTCTGCTGGTCGACGAGCCGACCCGGGGCGTCGACATCGAGGCCAGAGGAAGGATCCACCATCTGTTGGCATCACTTGCCCAGGCCGGAGCAGCAGTGCTGCTGTCCTCCTCGGACCTGGACGAACTCCTCGTCCTGTCCCACAGGATCTTGGTCATGCGAGACGGCGTGATCGCCTCGGAGATGCCGCTGGCGAACCAGGACCGGGAACATCTGCAGTTCCTCGTCCACACCGATGCGGACACGACAGGAACACCATGCTGAGCCCCGCCGGCAGTGCCGAAACCGTCCCCGCATCCCAGCGGCGGACAGCGTTTGGACAGCGCCGTACCCGGATCCGTGACCACGGCATCGTCCTGGTGGTGATCGCCCTGGCCGCCGCCCTGTCGCTGTCCACCGACACGTTCTTCACCGGCGCGAACCTGGCCAACCTCCTCGATCAGGCCGCCGTGCCCGGCCTGCTTGCCTGCGGTGCCACGCTGTGTCTGGTCGCCGGCGTGTTCGACCTGTCGATGAGTGCCGTCCTCGCGCTGTCCGCCGTGGTCTGTGTCGCCACCACTGGAGCCCTCGGCGTGCCCGCGGGCGTACTCGCAGGCTTGGCCGCAGGCGTGCTGATCGGAGCCCTCAACGGGCTGATCATTGCCCGGGTCCGTGTGCACTCCTTCATCGGCACCCTCGCACTCAGCATCGTCCACCGCGGCCTGGCCCTGATTGCCACAGGCGGCGCCATCGTCTACCCGCTGGCAGGACAGTCGGCCGCCTTCCGAAACCTCGCAGGTCCGCTCGCACCCGGCAACGTGACCGCCGCAGCACTGGTGTTCCTGACTGTTGCCGCGGTCTGTTGGCTGCTGCTCGCCGGAACCGTCTTCGGCCGCCGCCTCTACGCCGTCGGCGGCAACGCCGAGGCAGCCAGACTGTCCGGGGTGCGAGTCGGCCTGGTGCGCACAGCCGTGCTCGCCCTCAGCGGTGGCTGCGCGGCCCTGGCAGGCATCGTGATGGCGGCGCAGGGTGGCTCGGCCCAGGCGGGTATGGCACCCCTGCTGGAGCTCACCGCCATTGCCGCCGCCGTCATCGGCGGGACCAGCGTTCTCGGTGGGGACGGCGCGATCTGGCGCGCCCTCGCCGGGGTGGCGGTCCTCACCCTGATCGGCAACGGCTTCAACCTCCTGGGCTGGGACACCACCTACGAGCAGATCGTCCAGGGCCTGCTGATCCTCGTGGCGGTCAGCACCGACCACGCGCTTCGACGCCCGATCTGATCGGGCCCACCCCCCACATCCCACCCAGCCCCGGCCTCGCCGGCGCGACGAGACGAGAGGGAACCCGTGCGGATCGGGATTCGGCTGAACACCGATGAAGTACACACGGTACTGACGGACGGCCGGCGCGTCGTGGAAACCTCGTCCGCACCACCCACCGAGGCCTGGGACAACACCCTGGCGGCCCTGATCCGTCGGCCGGCCGGATCACCGGACAGCACCATCGACTCGGTGACCTGGGACATCTCCGGCCTCCTGGAAGCCAGCCTCCTCCCACCGCCGTACAGTCCGAAGGCCGTCTCCGTTCCTGGTGCCGGCCGGGTCGCCGCACTGCGCATCGTCCCACGCGCCCTGCACGGCCGGGCCGCCCATCCCTCCTCGCTGGTCACCTCCCTGGCCGCCTGGCGTGCCACCGCCACCGGTGGTCACGACCTCTTCGGCACCGAGCTTGCACCTCTCGACCTGGACGGCGCCCGTGAATGCGCCCGAAGTGCCCAGGCACAAGGCCTCACCACACTGGCAGTCACCGCCACGGGCGCGGGCGCCTGCGCCGATCACGAGCAGGCGGTCGCCGCCTTGCTCCTCGAGGAGTTCCCCCACCTGCGTCTGTGCCTGTCCCACGAGTCGGGCGGCCTGGGCCTGCTCGAACGCGAGGCCACGACAGTGATCAACGCGGCGCTGCTCGATGTCGTCGCGGACCTCGTCGACCGTTGCGAGCAGGCGACCAGCAATATCCTGCCCAATGCCTCGTGCTGGTTCGCCTGCAGCGACGGAGGCCGCGTCCCCGCCAAACGGATGCGCTGGCTGCCCGTGACGGGACTTGCCGCGACCACACCCACCGCTCTGATGGGCGCCGCCGCTCTGGCCGGGAGGACGGCGGCCTTGGTGGCACTCGTCGGCTCCCGAGCCATCATCGTTGGTCGGGTCGAAGGCGGACTGCCGCACATTGAGACCAACCTGCCCGGCAGCCTCGCCGTCCAGCTGACGCTCCCACAAGCCGCGGCCACCGTCCACCCGGTGGGGGCAACCGCACCAGGTACCTCTCTCATCGAGCAGAACCCGCAGGCGATCGATGTCGTCGCCGTGCTGGACGAGGGCGCCGTCCTACCCGCTCACCAGCTCATGCAAGCAGCCGGCCGCGACACGACGCTCGTCCGTTCGGAGGCCGATCTCGCGGGGCTCGGCACTGCGTGCACAGAACCGAGCGCCTGGCTCGACCTGCTCGTACCCGTCTCCGCGGCGGAGGAGCTCGACCGCGTCCAGTCCGAGATCGAACAGCGGGCCCTCACACTCGTGGCCACCGACGGACCCGGCAGCGAATGCATCGTCAGATCGGTTGCCAGTCCGGTCGGCTATCTGAGTATCTACCGGCTGCAGGTCCGCGCCGCGGCCCGCGCCCGAACGGGAGACGACCGATGAGCAGAAGCTCTCGCGGCCTCGACCTGCTGACCCGACCTGTCCACCTGTTCGGTGCCGACGACCTGCCGGCCCTGGCTGCCGGCAACCAGGTGCTGTGCTCGGCGATGGGCGGAACCGGCATCGACGGCGTCACCCTGTGTACAGCCGAACTGCTGCACAGGAACGGCCCCGTGCCGCTCATCGGCCTCGACGCCCTGCCGGACGACGCCCTGTGCGCCTCGGTCGGCGCTGTCGGCGGCTTCGCCCCGCTGATCGAACTCCCGCCTCTGGGTGACGAGTTCGCGCTGGCGGTGCGTGCATTGGAAGACCGGCTCGGCCGTCGCCTGGATGCGGTCACCGCTCTCAACGCTGCCGGCCCCAACGCGTTGTTCCCCATCGCCGCGGCCGCCGCCCTCGGCCTGCCGCTGGTCGACTGCGACGGCATGGGACGCATCCTTCCTCTCATCCACCAGACCACCTACCACCTGGCAGGTTTGCCCGTCACCCCGCTGGCCGCGTGCAGCCAGACCGGCGATGTGATGGTTCTCCGGACCGGACCGACCCGCGCCGACCGACTGCTGCGCGGCGTCGTGGACGCCGCCGGAGGCTTTATGATCTGCGCGCTCTACCCGGCCACCGCCGGGCAGTTACGGCACGCTGCCATTAACGGATCGACCAGCCGCATCCTCAACGTCGGCCGTCTGCTGACCTCGGTGGCCGGGCGGTCTGACCTGCTCGGGGGCCTGGCCCGCACCATGGGTGCCCGCCTGCTGGTCGGTGGTCGGATCGTGGAGGTCGGCCGCACCGATCGAACCGAGGGAACCCGCCACTATCCCTCCATGCCCTCGGGCATCGTGGTGGAGGAGTTCGGCCCGGCCGGTCGAACTGCCCGTCTGGAGGCGCAGAACGAGTTGCTCCTGGCACTGGTCGACGGAGCGGTGGCCGCCGCCGTCCCGGACGTCCTGTGCCTTGTCGACCGGCAGCGGCTTCGCCTCGTCGGCCTGGAACAGGCGGCCGTCGGCGACCACGTGGACGTCCTCGTCGTGCCCGCGGACCCGATGTGGCACAGTCCCCAGGGCCTCGCCCTGGCCGGGCCGCGCGCTTTCGGGTTCCCCGTCCGCCATCCGCGAGAGAAGGGCCGCCGGTGAGCCGCCCCCGCCTGCCGGGTCCGCTGACCGTGGCCGAGCTTGTTCGCCTCGGCCCCCTGAGCCGCGGTCGCTCCTGCGGCGCCCAAGACCTGAACCGTCACGTCTCCGGAGTGACCCTGGTCTCCGATCTGGACACCGCCCGCGGCAACAAGCCGGGCACCGCACTGGTGGTGCATCCGGCTGCAGCGCACGGCGTGTGGGCCGTGGAGTCGGCGTTGAGACTGGCCTGGGAGTGCAACGCCGCCTGCGTTGTGGCCCCTGGTGGGATCACCGTCACGGGCCCGACCACCCGGCTGGCCGAGCGACTGCGCATGCCGTTGTTCATCGTGGACGATCCCTGCGACCTCGCCCTTGGAATCGCGGCGACGATCGCCGACACCGAAGCCGCCCGGTCCCGGCTGACCGCCCGCTGTGCTGCGCTGTTCGGCGAGCTCCGCAAAGCCCGTGACATCCTGGGAGTGATCAACACCGAGATACCCGGCGTCAGCGCCGCCCTCGTGGCCGAGGACGGCCACCTGCTGGCGGGCCGGTCCGAGGCAGCCGGCCACGCGGACGATCACGCACACCGCTTGCAGATCCCCGTTCCCGGGCCCGACGGTCGACCGTGGGCCACCCTGGTCGCCCAACTTCCCGCAGCCTCCTGTGCCTGGGTCGAGACGGTCGAGACGATCCTGCGCCTGGCACGCGACCCGCTCGCGCTGTCCGTCGCCCATGACCGGTTGACCATGGCGTACCGTGCCAGCAAGGACCGGCTCCTGCTGGAAGCCCTCTTGGACGGCAGCCCGGCTGCTTCGGCATCGTCCGCCGATCCGGTCGGCGGCGGCGTGCCCGAGCATCTCGCCCGGGAGGCCGGCTGGCGGATCGACGGGCGGCACATTGCGGTGTATCTGCGCACCTCTCGGGGGGCCCCGCCCGTCGGAGAGGCTGCGACCTGCGGGCTGATCGCCTTGTGGCAGGAGATTTTTCCCGGGTTGCCGGTCGTACCGGCGCCGCGGGGCTGGGTGAGCTGGTTCACCGAGAAGGAGGGCGATACGGCGGACGTTGCCGGGCGGGTCCGGGGGGCCCTGGCCGCACCGCGCATTCCGATCCCGCTCACGGCCGGGGTGGGCCAGCCGGGCGACGGAGTGGCGGGCCTGCGACGGTCGGTGGTCGAGGCCGACCTCGCCGCGGCGGTGGCCGGGCGGCGCCAGGCGGGTGCGGTCGAGCAGTACTGCGAACTCGGACTCCAGGTGGTGCTGGCCTGCCTTCCTGTGAAGGAGATCGCCGAGGCGGCCAGAGTCCTGCTGGCCGACCTCGTCGCGGATCCCAAGGCCGATGTCCTGATCGGTACGCTGAGCGCGCTGCTGGACTGCTCGGGCTCGACCGCCCGTGCGGCCGCCCGCCTGGGGGTGCACCGCAATACCATGCTGGGCCGCCTGGATCGCATCCGTTCCTGCGGAGTGGACCTGGACTCACCCGAGCAGCGCCTGGCCCTGCACGTCGCCTGTTACGCAGTGCTGGGGGACGCCGGACGCGCCCCGGACTGAGCTGTCTGTCCTGCCGGCTCCCGGCTTACCCCGTGGACCTCCTGGGCACGCTGCACCGACAGATGCCCGTCGGCGAGGTCCTCCTGCACTGCCTGCGGGTCGCGTTCGGCGGGATCGCCGTAGCCGCCGCCTCCTCCGGTCAGGCAGCGGACGATGTCACCGGCGCGCAGTGGCAGTCCGTTCGCTTTGAGCAGGAGCTTCTCCTCGGGGCGGCCGGGATTGATCACCACTGCCGGACCGGTCGCATCGTGGCCGCCGAACAGGCCCCAGGCCGGGGTGATGGAGCGTTCGAACCACAGGGAGACCGTGCAGTCGCTCAGCACGCTGTACTCGCGGATCACACCGTTGCCACCACGCCAGCGGCCGGGGCCCCCCGAGTCCTGCCGGAATCCGTAGCGGGCGACGCGCAGGGGGTAGCGGGCCTCCAGGACCTCGATGGGGATGTCTTTCAGGGAGCCGTTCACATTGTTGATCAAGGCGTCCTCACCGTCCGACCCCTCCCACGCGCCCCAACCTCCCAGGGTGGCCTCCAGGCTGACGTACTGGCCGCCGTGCCGGGGGTCGGTGCCCGCGAACATGACCACCATGGAATCGCCGTGGCTGGCAGCGGCCACGGTGGCCGGCAGCACCGGGGCCAGGGCCTTGGCCACGAGGTCGATGAGCAGCCCGAGGTGGGAGAAGTACCACTGGCAGGCGGCCGGTGCCTTCGCGCCGAACACCGACCCGTCGCGGACCTTCACGCTCAGCGGGCGGAACGAGCCGCCGTTGCCCGGAAGGTCCGGGCTGACCAGCAACTTGTAGCCGACCCGGCACGCGGCAACGGCCTGTGCGGTGCCGCAGTTGACGGGGCCGGTGGTCTGGTCGGCGGACTCGGTGACATCGAACTCGATCTCCGCACCGCATACCGTGATCTGCAGCCGGACCGGCACGGGAGTCGCCAGGTCGATGCCATCGTTGTCCAGGTATCCCTCGGCGGTGTACACCCCGTCGGGGATCGCGCGGACCGCTCGGCGTTCCAGCCGCTCGGTCTGGGCGAAGATCTCGTCGCGGGCACGGCGCAGCGTCTCGGACCCGAAGCGGCGGACCAGTTCCTCCAGGCGGACCTGGCCGGCGGCGATGGTTGCGATCATGGCGTGCATGTCGCCGATGGTGGGGTAGGGGAAGCGGACGTTGCCGGCGATGGTGTCCACGAGCGGAGTGACGGGCTGCCCGGCCTCCAGGAGCTTTTGGGGGCCCAGCCGCAGGCCTTCCTGGTAGATGTTGACCGAGTCCATCGAGCCGCCCGGGTCTTTGGAGCCGACATCGATCCAGTGTGCCCGGGTGGCGGTGAAGCCTGCGAGTTCATCGTCCACGAAGACGGGCCCGAAGATGGTCACGTCGTTGAGGTGGGTGCCGCCCAGGTAGCTGTCGTTGAGGATCCACACATCGCCGGGCTGCCACGCGCCGCGGCCGTGCCGCTCTTCGGTGGTACGGGTGCAGTGCTCCAGATTGCCCAGGAAGATCGGCAGTCCGGCGGACTGGCCGAGCACCCGGTGGTCGGCGTCGAGCAGGGCCACCACACAGTCGCCGCACTCGTAGATGACGGGTGTGTACGCGGACCGCATGAGTGTGGCATTCATGTCGTCGGCGGCGGCGATGAGCGCGTTGCGGACGATTTCGACGGTCACCGGGTCGACGACAGGTGCGGTGGTCACTGCTTCTCCAGGGGCAACGTCGTTGCGGGGGCGGTGGATTCGGCCAGGGGGGAGGTGGTGATCACCATGGAGCCACAGGAGTCCACACGGGCCTGGTAGCCGGGCGGGACGACGGTTGTGGCGGTCGCCTCGACGACGACGGCCGGGCCGGTGAAGCCGTGTCCGGGGGACAGGTACTTGCGTCGGACCATCAGCGTGGGGCGGATCCGCCCGTCGAAGACTGTCTGGTGCATCCGATGGGGAAAGTCCGGCCCGTCTGCGGCGGGCGGCTGTTCGGGCCGGATCCTGTCGGGCTCGCCGAGAGCGGTGGTGCGCAGGGTGGTGAGCTCTACCGGGGCGCTGGGGTTGGAGTGTCCGTAGCGACGGTGGTGCAGGTCGGCGAAGCGCTGGGACATGGCTGCAAGGAAGTCCGGTCGTGCGGGCTCGGCGGCATCGGCGAGCGGGACGGTGAGGGTGTACTCCTGTGAGGCGTAGCGCATGTCGACGGCGTGGGAACAGCGTCGCCGGGACCGGGGGACACCCTCGATGTCCAGGGCGGCCAAGGACCGTGCCTCCAGGGCCGTCAGGCGCTCGGCCAGGTGGTTCCCGTCGAGGTCGGCGCCGGATCGGAAGTACGGCTCGGTGAGGTCGCGGCGGATGGCGGTGCCGAGCATGCCCCAGGCGGAGAAGGCACCCGGCAGGTGGGGGACCACGATCTCGCGGATGCCCAGTTCGCGGGCCAGGAACACGCCGTGCATGGGGCCGGCGCCGCCGTAGGCGAGCAAGGTGAAGGCGCGCGGTTCGATGCCGCGGGCCACGGTCAGGGTTCGCACGGCCTGGGCCATCTTGGCGTTGGCGACGGCGCAGATGCCCTCGGCCATGGCCTGTGTGTCCAGGCCCAGTTGGCATCCGAGTCCGGTGACGGCCTGTTCGGCGAGGTCGGACCGCAGGGTGAGGCGGCCGCCGGCGAAGTTCTCGGGGTCGATCCGGCCGAGGAGCAGGTTGGCGTCGGTGACCGTGGGCTCTGTGCCGCCCAGACCGTAGCAGGCCGGGCCGGGTCGGGCGCCTGCCGACTGCGGTCCGATGCGTAGCCCGCCTGCCTCCGAGCGGGCCACTGATCCGCCGCCTGCTCCGACGGTGTGGATGTTCACCGCGCTGGTTAGCATGGGCAGGCCCTCCAGGCGGATCTCGGGTGAGATGTCGGGGCTGCCGTCGACGACCAGTGACACGTCGAAGGAGGTGCCGCCCATGTCGATGCAGATCAGGTTGTTCCGGCCGGTCGCCCTGGCCAGTGCGACCCCGCCCATGGTGCCGCCGACGGGGCCGGAGAGCAGGGTCTGCAGGGGGCGGTGGCGGGCGGAGGCGGCGGTGGTGATGCCGCCGGAGGACTGCATCACGTGCAGGGGCGTCCGCACGTCCCGGGCGGCGAGGCCTCGGGCAAGCCCGTCGAGGTAGCGGCGAACGGCGGGGCCGATGTAGGCCTCGGTGACGGCGGAGGAGGTGCGCTCGTACTCCCGCCATTCATTGGCCGTCTCGTGCGAGAGTACGACGGTGGCGTCCTCGCCGAGCTCCTCGGTGAGCAGTTCGCGCGTGCGCAGCTCGTGGGCGGGGTTGACGTGGCTGAACAGGTAGGCGACGCAGACGGCCCCGAAGCCCTCCGCGCGGCACCGGCGGGCCGCGGCGCGAACCGCATCCTCGTCCAGCGGCTTCAGTTCTGCGCCGGCGGCGTCCAGTCGTCCGTCCACTTCGACGATGTCGCGCACCGGCAGCAGGGGCTGCGGCTTGCGGTAGTGCAGGTCGTACAGGCGCAGCCGGGGCCCGCGGGCGATGTGGTAGACGTCGGCCACGCCGCGGGTCGCGAGCAGCAGTACCCGCACGCCGCGGCGTTGCAGCAGGGCGTTGAGACCCTGGGTCGTGCCGTGCACCAGGAATGAGAGGTCTGCGGGCGCGGGTGCCATGGCGGCGACGGCGCGAAAGACGCCGCCGGTGAGGTCGCCGGGCGTGGTGGCCGCCTTGTCGGCCCGATACAGGCCCGTGCGTTCGTCGTAGAGGACGACGTCCGTGAACGTGCCGCCGATGTCCATCGCCATGCGCAGTCGGTGCACGGGCGCCTCCAACGTGTCCTGGCCACCTACCGGCGGCATATACCGATCACCGTAGGAGGGGCTCCGCGCTGTGAAGTGTGCCGTGTGCACAGCGTGACGGTGGCGAAGCGGGCGTGGTGCCCAGTCGTCGCGCATCCGGTCGCGCCCCGCCGGATGCGCCCCTCGGCCGCAGTGGGTAGGGCCGTCCGTCGTCGTGCCGCCCCCGCCCGTGCACCTCCTTCTCCTGCTCATGGGCCCTGTCCGAGGCCTGGAGGTGGGTGTGCGGATTTTTTGTCGCGGGGGGGTTCGGAACCCGTTGACGCCGCAGGGCCACGGGCCTAGATTAAAAACCAAGCATTAGCTTGGATATGAGGGTGGGGGGCGATGTCGCCACCCGGCGGATCGCGCCACACCCAGGGGAGATGCGCGTACCGGAGCCGGAAGGCCCGGGAAGGCCTCGAGGACCCAAGCGGTCGGCTCGAGGGGAGGAATCCGACGTGTCGAGTGATGGCGGGCATCGCACACCGTTGCGGACCGCACTGGTTGGACGTGCCGGAGAGCTCGTCCGGCTGGGAGAGCTGCGCTCACGCGCCCAGTCCGGCCACGGCGCCTCGGCCCTGCTCGAAGGCGAAGCCGGCATAGGCAAGAGCGCGCTCCTGAACGAGGTGGCTGCCGAATGCCGCCGTGTCGGATTCCGGGTCCTGCACGGCGCGGGCACAGCACTGGAACAGCGTTCCCCCTTCCAGGCGATTCGTTCCTGCTTCGCCCCCCGCCACGGTGAACAACCGCCCGAACTGGCCCCCCTCACAGCCCTGCTCCAAGGCCAGACGGCCGCGAGCGGCGCCGATTGGGAGTTCGGTGTCACGGAGACGCTGTTCGCAGCCCTGGACCGCTGGTGCGCCCAGGGGCCGGTTGCCCTGATCATGGATGACCTGGACTGGGCGGACACCGCGAGCCTGATGGTCCTCGGACGACTCCAGCGCGTCCTCGGCCAGATGCCGCTGCTCCTTTGCGCGGCCGCCCAGCCCACCGTCTCGGAGGACACCGCGGCAGCCCTGCGGGCGCTGCGGACCCGCTGGAGCCGGGCACTGGTCCTTCCTCCACTTGAGACCGGGGAGACCGCCGAGCTCGTCACCCACCTGACCGGCGCACGACCGGGACCCCGCCTGCTCGGCCATGTGTCGCAAGCCGCCGGAAACCCGCTGTACATCACCGAGATGATCGCCGCCCTCGCCAAACAGGACTGTCTGACGATCGCCGGCGGCGTCGCCGACATCCGCGCGGAGGCAGGAGACGCGTCCGCCTCGCTGCCGAACTCGCTGGCGGAGGCCATTCTCGGCCGAATGACGGGCCTTCCTGCCGCAACCCGGGAACTGCTCGAAATCGCCGCGGTCATGGGCCCGCGGGTGAGTCTCGCCGACCTCTCCACCGTGATGGACACACCCGCCATGCGGCTGTGGGCACCGGTCCGCAACGCCATCGAAGCCGGCCTGCTGTTCGACGCCGGACCGCTCCTGACCTTCCGTCACGACCTGGTCCGACAGGCCCTCGCCGCCAGCCTCCCCGCCGCGCTGCGCAGCGCCCTGGAAGTGCAGGTCGGTCGGCATCTGCTCCACAGCGGAGCCCCACCCGAGCAGATCGCGGACTACCTGAGCCGCGTCGACCTGCCCATGGACCCGCGGACCGTGGACCACCTGGCCGAGGTCGCGCCGGCCATGGTGGTCCGGTCGCCGGCTGCGGCGGCCGATGTCCTGGGACGGGCGATGGCCGAGGTTGGCGCCGACCACCCCCACCACACCTCGCTGCAACTGAACACCGTGCGTGCGCTGCTTCGATCAGCACAGCCGGCGCGGGCCGAGGAACTGGCACGTGAAGCACGCAAGCCTGCCCTCCCAGCCCCGCAGGCGCTCGAATGGCACTGGCTGCTCGCCCGGAGCCTGTACCAGCAGGGCCTGCTGGACCAGGCGGCCCGGGAAGCCGACTCGGTGATCCGGAGATTGCCCGTCGGCGACCCGGCAGCCGCCAGATTCCTGGCCTTCGCCGCCCAATGCCGCTACTTCCAAGGCGACTTCGAAGGCGCCGAACGCGATGCCCGGCGCACTACGACCGCAGCCGAGGACGGCCACGACGCCTACTGCGCCGCCTACGGATTGACCCTGACAGCCGCGATACGGCTCTTCGAGGCACGCAGCGCCGAGGCGCTGGCCCTCGCCGACGAGGCCTTGGCCGTACTGGGCAATCAGAACATCGACCCCGACCTCCAGATGGCACCGCACTTCGTCCGCGGCATGGCCCTGATGGCACTCGACCGCCCGGAGGAAGCCCACCGGGCATTCGACCGAGGACTCCAGGACTGCGACCGCGGCGGCCACGACTACCTGACCTGGTACCACCTCGGCAAAGCCAGGTTGCACTTCACCGACGGGCGCTGGGACGACGCCCTCGCCGAGATCGGCGCAGGGCTGGAAACCATCGACCACTTCGGCCTCTCACCGTCGTTGCGAAGCCAGGCAGCCGTGATCGCGCACCACCGTGGGGACTCCCGAGCGTGCGTCGCACTCGCCGAGGACCCGGACAACAGCTCCGCCGCCGGTATCTACACCTTCGTGCGCAGATGGGCCGTAGCCTTGGGTCTGGAGGCCCTCGGACAACCAGGACCCGCACTCCACTCACTGCTGGCCGACGGGATAGCCGATGCTCCGCACCGCGAACGGCGGCTGCTGGTCCAGCGACTGTCCCCGGATCTCGCCAGACTGGCCGATGCAGCCGGAGACAGCGATCGACTGCGCAGTCTCACCGACGAGTTGGCCGCTCTGGCCGACGAAGGTCAGGACGGATACCTGCACGCCGAGTCGTTGTACTGCCGCGGCCTGGCGGAGCAGGACCAGGGTCTTCTCGCCGAGGCCGCACACGGGTTCCGGGAGGACGGCCAGCTGCTTCACGAGGCGTATGCCCACGAAGCCGCGGCCGCACTGCTAGCTGCACACGGGCGGACGACCGCCGCACGCTCCGCCCTTCGGGCGGCACTGTCGCTCTACGACCAGCTGGGAGCCGTCCACGATGCCCGTCGTGCGGAGGGTCGCCTGGCCGGCGCAGGCGTGCGGATTCGACGCAGGGCCCAGCACCACACCCCCGTCGGCTGGGCGGCGCTCACCGAGACCGAGCGCGCCATCGCCGACCACGTCGCTGACGGCTGCTCCAATCCCGACATCGGCGCCCGTCTGTTCCTCTCCCCGCGCACCGTTCAGTTCCACCTGTCCACCGTCTTCGCCAAGCTGGGCATCACCTCCCGGGTCGAGCTCGCGGTAAGCGCCCGTCAGCATCAGGCAGGAGACAGCTTTGAAGCCGCCGCGGCGTCCTGAGCCGGGCTTCGGGAACGTGGCCCCGTCGTCAGGCGGAATGGCGGATGTCTTCGCCGACCGTGCAGGGGAGTGTAGGACGTGCGAGGCCCTCGGGTCCCTTCCGTGGGACCCCGGTCCCACGGAAGGCGAACACCATGCGCAGGACCCTGGTCCAGAAGCAGTCGGACCGCAAGCCACCCCCCGCCCCTGTCGACCTCCGAACACCGTCCGGTCGACTGATGCGGTACTGACGACAAGGACCAGCCATGTTCATTCCGTCGACTGAATGCAACCAGGACCAGCGCGCGGCGGGAACTGCCCAACTCCTCCCGACCACGCAGGAAGCACCGACCCGCAGTGTGCCGACGCCCCAGTCCGACACCAGCGATGGACACCAGTACAGCTTTGCGGTCCCACCGAGAGATCTGTCGATCCGCGTTGCCCGGAACGAGGTCATCGCGACCCTCAACGGCTGGGGGATGGGCGACCGGGACGTGGTCGACAGCATCCGCGTGATCGTCTCCGAGCTCGTCACGAATGCAGTCCGCTACGCGAGTCAGGTGACCAGCCTGATCTCGGTCACCATGCTCATCGACGAGATGGGCGGGTTCAGGATCGGTGTGTGGGACGGCAACGGGGAGCGCCCGTACATCGAACCGGTACCGGCCGACGCCACCTCCGGGCGCGGGATGCACATCATTCAGAACCTCCTGTGCGAGAGCGGTGGCTACTGCTCCACCGAATGCCACCGAGAAGGCGGCAAGACCGTCTGGGTCACCATTCCCCGAGTTCTTCCGTGAGCGGGGACACCGGGCCGAGCCCTTTGACTGGTCCGCCCAGGAGTCCGCGAGCGACAGCGCCAGCGCCGTGACCGGCCGGGCAAAGGCCCGTTGGGAATGAAGCCGGCGGGCGAGACAGGTTCCGCGGTGCGGGCCGGCGGGACGTGGACCTGAGGCTCCACTCGGAATCGGGCGGATGCTCCGTCACTGGCATGGCCACGAAGACACGTGCGGTCTGTCTGCAGTACGGACGCAAGTCCTCCTCTGGGGGATCTGCTGTGCCGAGACGGGGAGCTGGACAAGCCCAGGGGTGTCAACACACCTGGTACCGGCTGGAATTGCACCGCCGGAGCTGCAGTGAGACGCCCCTGGCGCTGCCCTCGTGATCGCCAACGCCACGATCGTTACGAATCGTTGACAGTGCCTCAACCACGCTCTGCAAGAGCGCGGTTCACAGCAGCCTGGGCGGCATTCATGAGCGAACGGCGGTTCTGGTGGCTCCCCGCAGGGATCGTCGGCAGCAAGCGTACCTCCGCGACCAGACCTCGCATGGCCGCGGCCTTTCGCAGCGAAACGAGCAGGCTCTCACTGCTCAGGTAGGCCGGAGCAGTGGTCAGTTCCCCGCTCTGACACCGGTAGGTGATCACTGCGGGCTGAACGGGCGCGCAGGCATCGATTGCGGCTTGGAACAGAGCCGGCCGAAAAGGCCCGGTGTCGCGGCCGCACCAGGTGGTGCCCTCGGGGAAGCCCACGACGTGGCCGTCGGCACGCAAGGAGCGCGAGATCTCGGAGAGTGTTGCGGGCAGGGCCCGCAGCCTCTCCCGCTGGACGAATATCGTTCCGTTCCGTGCCGCGATCCCCCCGAGAACGGGCACCTCTCCGAGCTCGCTCTTGGCCAGCATCCTCCCCGGACGCACCGAGCCGAGCAGGGGGATGTCGAGCCAGGACACATGGTTCGCCACCACCAGGAGGCCACCGTTCTGTTCGGCTGCCTTGCTTCCCAACACCCGCACCCGTATGCCCAAAGCCGTCATGATGGCCCGTGACCAGAGCCGGGCCAGTCGGCGTGAGGGGAGCCACGAACAACGCCGCACCAGCGGCAGCAAGGGGAACCCCATCATGACGGCCACGGCGCAGCCTGCGTAGCGCGCCAGTCGTCGAATGGTCCCCACGGTCGGAGCCGGCGTGTCGATACAGCGCTGCGGATCACAGGAGGACACCGGAATCCAGCCGCCCGTCGATGCCCGACCGCCGGCATTGACGGCCGGGCCCGGAGGCGCGGGCACCTGGTCCTGGTGCGGCACTGCCGTCGCCTGCCCCTCAGCACCAGCAGAGAGGCCGGAGGGATGCGGGCTGCCGCCGCCGAGGCGCTGCGGGTTCTGGGGCCCGACGGCCGCGCCAATGGAAATATGCATGTCATGGCCTCTCGCTGGGGGTGCGGCGAGATCCGAGCGGCATGCGGAAGTCAGATGCCGCGATCCGCTGTACGACGTCCGATCAGAGAGCCCATCGCCACTACCTTGAGGACCAGATCCTCGACACCCGCGGCAGGTGACCTCTGATGTCGGCCAGAGGCACTGGTCCAGCCGTACGCTAGGCGGACCGGCCGCCCCTGGATAGGCCCAGATTCGACTCGGGCCCAGGGGCCCTGATAGCGCCTCTCCTGCCCCGTGCCGACGCCCCTGTGTCGGGCCGCGGCTGGCTTCCCTTCCCCCACCAGGCCATGGCCCCGAAGACGCACTCAGCCCGTCTCGGTCATCCGGACGGACAACGCCACTGCGTCAGCACCCCCGGGTTCGGGGTGGTGCAACGCCTCGGTGGCGATCTCCACGCGTGAGTGGGCGCCGAGCTTGGCCAGGATGTGCGAGACGTGGGTCTGCACGGTTCGGCGGGACAGCAGTAGGTTCCCGGCGATTTGCGGGTTGGACTTGCCCTCGGCGACCAATCGGGCCACCCGCAGTTCGGTCGGCGACAGGGAAGCCCACCCGAAGGACGCCCGCGGACGTGGACCGCGGACCCCGCGCCGGACCCCGAACGGGCGGACCCGTGCATCCGCCCGGCGCACATCCCAGACCGCCCCCATGTCCGTGTACGCCGAGACGGCCTGTGTGAGCGCCGTCCTCGCCTCCGTGCCATGCCCCTGGAGGGCCAGCAGGACGGCCGCATCCTCCATCGCCAGGGCCCGTTCGAAGGGCCGGCCCACGGCCGCGTAGTGCTCCGCCGCTTCCAAGACCGGCGCCGGATCACGGTGGATCAACGCGCGACAACGCCGTTCGGCAAAGACAGCCCTCGCAGGCACTGCTTCCCTCGCGGCCTCGGCCCCGCAGATCGCGCTTGCTTTGCGCGCCAGCGTCTCCTCCCCGAGGTCCATCGCCAACCGGACCAGGTCGGGCAGCCACTGGTGCACCACGTTCATCTGCCCCTGGCGGAACTCCAGGATCTGGGACAACAGATCCAGCGCCCGCTCCGGCGCGCCGTCGCGCTCTGCCTCCAAGGCCTGCGCGACGATCAGAAAGTCGCGGTTCTCCCAGTCGGAGACAGTGCGTACCGGCAGCGCCAGGCCCGCATCCAGATACCTGCGCGCGAGTTCGCGGTTGTCGCGATGCCCCGCGATCAAGGCAGTTACCCCGTGGTGCAGCAGCATCGGCCCTCGTTCACGCAGCCCGAAGTACGTGGCCTCGGGCCCTTGCGTGGGGATCGAGTCGAGTGAGGCCAACGCGTCGTCCCACCGGCCCGCCCAGAAGTCGTGCACCGCCGATCCGATGTGCAGGGTCGCTTTCGCAGGCTCGCCGCTGTGCGCGGCCTCGGCGTGGGCCTCCCGGAGGATTGCCTCGGCGTCCGCCATGCGGTCGAGGTTCTGGAGGGTGAACACCTGGTTCTCCCGGGCCCAGGCCCGCAAGTCCACGAACTCCGGGTCGTCGCCGAGCACCGCAATTGCACGCTGCGCCGTCGCCAGGGCCCCGAGGTGGTCGCGCCGCACCGAGTCGACGAGCCACAGCACACACAGGGAATAGCCGATCCCGAAGCGGTCCTGTGCGGCCTCTGCGGTCTGCAGCGCCTCCCGGGCAGCGAGTTCGGCTCCCTGGAGATCTCCTGCGTCTGCCCGCAGAAACATCGCGGACAGTGCCTGGAAGCGGCCGCGCCAGCCCGCTGACAGACGCTCCCCCCGAAGCGCCTGGGCGATCACGGAACGCGCCTGCTCGTTGCGGCCCGCGCCGAACAGCATGCGGGCCAGCAGCCAGCGCAGCTCGGCGGCCCGTTCGGTGCCGGGCGAGTGGGCAAGAAGCCCCCGGACGAGTTTCTCCGCCTCGTCATGCTGTCCCTGCCGGAACAGCGCCCCGGCGAGGGCGGACACCACGACCTCGTGCTGCTCCGTGCCCATGCCTGCGTTCTGTTCCACGAGCAGTCGCAGCAGTTCTGCTGCGAGCACCGGGACCTGGTGCGTCAGCGTCTCCGCATGCGAGGCAACCCAGTCGAGGGACCACCGGTCCACCGTCGGCGCGGCGGCGAGCAGTTGCTCCATCACCCGTTCGCCGTCCGCCCCGGATTCCGCCAGCACTTGGGCCGCCTGACGGTGCAGGGCTGTTCGCAGGGCCGTCGGCAAACCGTCGTAGAGCACCTGTCGGATCAGGGGGTGGCGAAACCGAAGGCCCGCGTCGGACGCTGTGACCACCGCCGCGGCATCGGCCTGCCGCAGCCCGCTCAGCAGTGCGGAGACCGGGACGCCCAACAGCGCGGCCAGATCCATGACGGCGAACTCCTGGCCCAGCAGCGCGGCTGCCCCCAGCATCTCCAGCAACGACCGGGGGAGGAAGCTCAACCGGGTGGTGATCACAGCTGCCAGGGATTGCGGCAGTCGGTCTGGCACGCCGGCTGCCAGCTCCGCCTTCTCGGAAATCACCACAGAGCCCTCGTCCGAAAGCGCGTCGAGCAGCTCGACCAGGTACAGCGGGTTCCCCGCAGCTCCTGCGGCGAGACGCCTCAGCCTGGGACCGGGCGGAGCCCCGGCCAGCTCGGCAACCAGCTGGGACACGTCTTCCTGCGCGAGCGGGCCGAGCGGGATCCGCACCCCGTTACCCGACAGCACGCTGTGCCTCAGCTGGGCCACCGCGTCCCGCTGCGGCAGGGGCCGCGATGCGGCGACCAGGAGCAGTGGTAGCTGTTCGACGGTCTGGTTGAGACGATGCCAGGCGATGAGGCTGGGCTCGTCGGCCCACTGGACATCGTCGATCACCATGATCAGCGGACCGTCGGCGCACAACTCGTCGACCAGGGACAGCAGCCGTTCCAGCACTGCGCGCACGGGATCGACACCGCCGAATACCCCAACGTCCGGACCGGCGTACAACAGCCGGGCGATTCGTGCACGCCGCTCGTCAGGGGAGTGGGGGCGGATTCCCAGGCAATCCAGCATCACCCGCAACGGGGAGCGCAGACCCAGCTCATCCGCCTCTGCCCATGCCACCTGGCAGCCGGCGGCTGTTGCGTCCGAGAGCGCCGCCGCGACGAAGGAGGACTTGCCGATCCCCGGCTCGCCCTCGACCCATACGGTCCCGCCACGGCCGGCGGACACGTCCCGCACCAGCTGCCGGAGCACGGCCAGGTCCGTGCTCCGCCCGACGAAGGCCGCCGCTGGAGCGTTCGATCCCATGCGCAAAAGCCTATACCGGCATCTTCGGGTGATTTTCCCCTCGCAGGAGGACGCCGCCGAGCCCGAGTGCCTCTTCCGCCCAGCCGCCTCTGTGCACCGGCCGGGACCCATGCTGCGCCTGGGACCACGGGCCCAGGACCCCTTCCGGGGGCGCCGGGCGCCGACTAGCCTGCCGAACACTTCCCAGGTCGATGCCCCATGACTGCCGGCGCGGCGGTACGACCAGCAAGGAGTCCTCATCATGCACAGGTCACAGATCCCCGCAACGGCCACGCCCCTCGCCGCCCGCAGTTCGGCGGCAGTGCCGGAAACGCTCGTCGTCCACCGCCCGTCGTGGCCCGGAAGCGTGGCCCGTCCGGACTCGCCGGACTTCGAACGGTCCGCCAAGGCCTGGCTCTTTGAGCTCGGCCCCGCCCGCTGGCGGTGCGAAGGACTGTTCCACCGCCGCCCCGACGAACTCGCGCGGGTGGTCAGGCTCCACATCGAGTCCGAGCTGGCCACTTTCCGGGTTGCCCTTCGCAGGGTCCGTGGACTGGGCAAGTCCTATGACATCCAGGAGCTTTTCGAGTTCTACCAACAGGAGAGCGCCTGGGCTGCCGCCATGAGCGGCCAGGTCTGGGAAGTCGAGACTGCTCTCCAGGAACGCCGCAAAGCGCGCAGAAGGGCGGCGTAGGCGCTTCTGCCGACGCGAAGCTACTGGCCTCATGGCGGATGTTTCCCAACAGGCCCGCCAGGATGCTGAGACCACCCAAGACTTCCAGGGCCCCCGGACATGGGTCCAGGGGCCCTGTGGGTACTCGGAAAGTCCCGCACGAGAGGCCTGCAGATGACCTACCGTCAGCAGAGGGATGCCATCCCCAGACCTCGCCAGGCCTCCCCGTCCACCGCGGTCCTCCTCGTCGCCGGTTGCGCAGCCGTGAGTGTGCTGGCCCTGGTGTCCCTGGCTGCCGCGGGATCCGCCTTCGTCCTGACGGCTGCTGCGATGTCCCTGCTCCGCCCGTCCCACCGCAACCGGGGCGGCTGCCGGACCTGCCGCGAACAAGCAACGCGTTCCGCGGCTGCGGAACGCGCCAGACTGGCCCGCGGTCTACACGATTCCTTGGGCAAGACTGTCGACGGCATCGCTCTTGCTGCCGAAGCTCTTGCCCGCACGGTCTGCCATGACCGTCCGGATCTGGCAGACCACGCAGGGCAGATAGCCGCCGCCGCCGGCCAGGCATCCAGGGAAGCCAGGCAGTTGATGACAGGCCTGCGCGACACCTCCGCCGGGCATTACGAACCGCTTCAGGACGCCGTCGAACGCATGGCCCACAGGTGGGCGGCACTGGCGCCGACCCGCTGGACCGTCCAGGTGGCGGTCGCAGGGCTCGACGCCCAGATCGACAGCAACGTGCGCCACGAACTGCTCCTCATCGTCGACGAGGCACTGGCCAACACGGCCAGACATGCGGAGGCCACTCGTGTGCGGGTGAGCGTCGCGGTCGACGGCCACCTCATAGCGGTGACCGTGCGTGACGACGGCCGGGGATTCGATTCCGCATCTGTGCCCTCGGACCGGCCGGGCAGGGCCCGCTACGGACTGATCGGCATGCGCGAGCGCGCCGAACTGCTGGGCGGCACCCTGTGCATCGGACACGGGAGGCAGGGCGGCACCGAACTGCGCGTGCTCCTCCCACTCGCCGGCCCTCCCGGTCAGGCGGAGCCTGGCGCCCGCGCGGCCTGCTGCCCGTGATGCCCGTACTCGCGCGGCCCGTTCGCCAGGACACGCACCCGCACGCAGAAAGTGACAGGCCATGATCGAGCACCTGCCGGGCAAGCCCATCGGCGTCATGATCGTCGATGACAACGCGGTGGTCCGCATGGGACTCCGGGCACTGATCAACACCGAGCCCCGTTTGTCCGTGGTGGGCGAGGCCGGGAACGGGCGTACGGCCCTGCACCTCGCCCAGCAGCTTCACCCCGACGTGATCCTCCTGGACAATCGCATGCCCCAGGTCGACGGCCTGAGCGTGCTGCGTCCTCTCGCCGCGATCTCCCGCGTGCTGATGGCCACCTACGCCCACGACCCGGCCACGGTGGAGTCCGCCATGCGACTGGGGGCCTCCGGCTTCCTGGTGCACGGGGATTTCGCCCCGGACGAGCTCATCCGGGCGATCCTGCGCGCCGGTCCGGGGCTGGCGTATCTGTCTCCGCAGGCCACGTCCGCGGTGCTGACCCGGCTCCACACGAGCGCTCCTCACCGGGCCGCGTTGCACACCCGGCAGCTCGACGCACTGACCAGACGCGAGCGGGAGATCATGAACCTGGTTGCGCAGGGCCTCTCCAATTCCAGGATCGCCAGTCGGCTCGTGCTCAGCGAGAAGACCGTCAAGAACCACATCAACCACATCCTGGGCAAGCTTCATGCCACGAACAGGGCCGAGGCCATGGCGCACTGGCTCGGGACGGACCGCCAGGACAGCAGCCAGGCCGGAACAGCGGATCCACCCACGCATGCGCACCGGGACGGTCCGCGGCAGCCGTCGTCCGGGACGCCGTGGCTCACCGGTGCTGGCTGGGCGCACCCCCAGACACCCGATCCGGAGGCGCAGGGGCGGGGACGATCTCGTTCATGACCACCCGGATGACCTGCTTGCCCAAGCTCTTCGTTGCCACGCGGAACAGAGCGTCCTCAATGCTCTTGTCCGGGAAGATCCGGTTGACGGACACCCCCTTGAGCAGGTCGCGGGCCACATTGCCCAGGCCGGCGATCGGCACCCCCGCCCACACCAGAGGGTCGGTCTGTCCGGGCCGGTAGGCGATGCCGGTGGAAACGGCGTTGGACAGCGAGCCCTTGAAGAAGCCCTTGCCCGGCTCGTACAGCAGCGCTTCGAGCCAGTGCTTGGGGGCGTCGATGGCCTTCAGCGACTGCTGGGCGAACCCCCCGACATCGGCCTTCTGCCACGCTGTGGGCCGGACCTGTGTCCCCCGCCGTGGACGGACGGGGTGTACTCGACGGGGTACCCCTCCTTCCATGCGCTGTGCCGCAGTGCGTCGGAAAACAGCGTCGGCGCGGACGATGCCTGGCGGACTGTCTTCCCCGCGTCCGCGAACTCCTGCCACACCTCCTGCCGGACCGTCGCCGCCCGGAGCCGTGTCTGGGCCGTGTCGGCCGCAGTCGCTGCAGTGTCGGTGGTGCGTGCTGCCGACCGGACCTCCGAAGCCGCAGCGTCCCGCGTGCTCAGCGCGGCGTGCAGGTTCTGCGCGCTGTGGGCTTCCCCGGCACGGGCTCGCACCACCTCCTGTTCGATCTGCCGGGCCTGCGCAGGGTCGCCGAGCACCCGCGCTATATCGTGTCGGCTCTCGGCCGCCCACACCCGTGCCCGGTCCCGGCCGAGTTCCTCGGTGCGGGCCGCCACATGCCTCTCGGCCGCAGCGAGCCGCCTTCGGGCTGCTTGCAGCGCCAGCTCGGCGTCCTGGTGCGCGGTGGCTGCACCCCGCTGGGCTGCGCCGGCCGCCATGACGTCCCGGGCCAGCGGCTCGCCCTCGCTCGGCAGGCCGCGCAGCCCTGCCTTGCGTGCCCCGGCCCGCGCTATCAGGTACCGGTCGAGAGGGCGGTCGGCGAAGACCTGCGGGAGATCCCGTCCGTGGGCCACCTCCTTCACGCCGGGCTTCTTCACGGCAGAAGCAGCGTCGGCCGTCTTCGTCGGGGTGGGCCGTACTCCGGAGGGTGCTTCGTCGAGGAATCGGACGCCGGTGATCCGCGGGGCCTGCGTGCTGCCGCCCAGAGCGCGGGCGATGTCGTCCGAGGTGGGGACGAGATCCTTCACAGCTCCGTCGGCGCCGGCCGGGTCGAGCCCCCTGCGCGGCGGCACGGCATGGGGACGGCTGCCGGTGTGTGCGGAGATCCGTCCGGTGTCGGCAGCGCTGTTGATCCGGGTGAGGCCTTCCAGGTCGCTGGAGACCCGGCTGGGCGCGTTTCGGGGGGTGCCGACCGCAGTGGCCTCGGCGGACGCCCCCAGTGCGTCGGTGCGGGCCGCCCGGGCGGTGTCACGTGCCGGGGCCTTCTTGAGGGACCTCACCCAGGACTTCGCCTGCTCGCCCATGCTCACGAACTCGGGCAGACCGTCGGTGGCGCGCTTGACCTCGCCGGCTTCGGTGAGCACCTTCTTGAAGCCGCTCGCCTCCAGCCCGCCGAGCATGCCGCCGGCCAGCCCGCTGCCGATCGCGCTCCACAGCATGGTGATGTCCAGCTGCCGGTGGGCGATTCCGCGGGCGGTCAGGTTCGCCAGCACGTCCACGGTGGCGTCGCGCATCCCGTCGAAGACCAGCTTCCCGTATCCGAAGCTGAACGACTCGCCCCGCCAGACCAGCTTGGTGAACTGCGCGATCCAGGCACGGGCCTTCACGAAGAAGCGGACGATTGCGGCGAGCAGGTCGGACAGCCACTGAATGATTCGCCCACCTTCGACGGCCAGCGCCGCGAGCTGCAGCTCTGCAGCCGCGAGCAGCGGCGGGAACGCGGCCGCAGCCGCCATGAACGCCAGGGTGGCGCCGATCTGGATCGCCAGTTCCTCGAGAACCTCGAGCGCGTAGTGGAGCCGGGAGGCATGCTCCTCGTGCCCCTCCGCCGCCCGGTCGACGACCGTGGCGGCGTTCGACAGATCGACGGCGTGCGAGGTCGCCCCGACGCGAAAGGCGTCGGCGGCGCTGCCCTGCCAGACGGGCTGGGACCGCAGCACCAGGTCGTCGACGTAGGCGCTGTGCGCACGCAGCTGAGCGGCGAGATCGCGGTGGGCCTGGGCGGCATCGCGCAGCGCGCCGGGATCACCGCCCGGGTCCGGCAGCCCGACGGAGGCCAGAGCGGACGAGGGTGCCAGGGCCGTCCCGTGGGCGCTCACCGGCGCCCGCCCTCGTCGGCGGCGCTGTCACCCGGGAAGCCGGCTTCGATGCGTGCAGCAGAAGGCTTCACCCGGACAGCATGCGGGGCCCGACCGCCTGGAAAGCCGCTTACCAGGCGGTATCGGGAGATGCTCGACCATTGTTCATTTATTGGTTCGCCGCCACCTGCCCGTGATCGGCCGACCGGTTGCGAAGAGGGGACGCGCCGGTGAACGGGCCGGTGCACATGGCACCGGCCCGATCACGGCTCAGCGGGGAAGGTCGGGCTGTTCGAGGAAGGCGGTCTGCAGCAGTAGGTGCTGCCGGCGGGTGACCAGCGTGGCCCGTCCGGGCGGAAGCTGGCGGGGCTTGGCCTCGCCGAGGAAGGTGCCCTCCTCCTTGCCGCAGGACAGCAGCAGGCCGGGAGTGCCCAGTTCCCACAACCGCCGCAGCACCGGGTCGGTCATCGCACGGGAGGCGCCGGAGCTGGAACGGGCGACGATCAGGTGCAGTCCGATCTCGGCGCCCTGGGGCAGCAGGTCGAGCAGCGGCGCCAGCGGGCCGTGCAGGCCCCCGCCGACCAGTTCGTAGTCGTCGACCAGGACGAACAGGTCCGGCCCGACCCACCAGTCGCGTCGGCGCAGCCGATCCGGCGTGATCTCAGGGCCGGGCAGGCGTCCCTGCAGGGTCTGGGCAGTGGAGGCCATCATCTCGGCGAGCGCCGACTCCGACACCGCGTAGCCGAGCTGGGTCTGCTCGGGGATCCATTCGTACAGGTCCCGCCGATAGTCGGCGATCATGATGCGGGCCTGCTGCGGGGAGTAGCGGTGGACGACGGCACGGGCCATCAGACGCAGCAGGTTGGTTTTGCCGGTCTCGGTGTCCCCGAAGACCATCAGGTGGGGGTGCTGGGCGAAGTCGTGCCACACCGGCTCCAGCCTCTGCTCGTCCAGGCCGATCGGGACGAGCAGGTCACCGTGCGGGGCGGGAAGTTCACGGGCGGGCAGGGTGTGGGGCAGCATCCGCAGAGCGGGGGCGTGCGGTCCCTTCCAGCCCTGTGCGACCTCCTTGACCAGGGCCGCAGTCGCCTCCTGCAGGTCGTCGACCGAGCCCGAGCCGTCGATACGGGGGAGCGCGGCGAGGAAGTGGAAGGCATCGGTGGTCAACCCGCGGCCGGGTACAGCCGGCACGCGTGCGGCATCGCGACTGCTGACCTCGGACTCGATGGCGTCACCGAGGTGGAGTTCGAGCCGGGTGCTGATGAGGTCGCGCGTCCAGGGCCTGATCTCGGACCAGCGGGTGGCGCTGATCACGACATGGATGCCGTAACCGAGACCGCGGTTGGCGATGTCGGTGATGACCGCCTCCCATGCCTCGAACTCCTGGCGCAGGGTGAACCAGCCGTCCACGACAAGGAAGACATCGCCCCAGGGATCGTCGGTGACCCGGCCGTCCTGGCGCATCCGCCGGTATGCGGCCATCGACTGCACGCCCTGCTCGGCGAAACGCCGCTCACGCCGGGCGAGCAACTGGCTGACCTCGGCGATGATTCGGCCGCCCCGGTCGGACTCCAGCCGGGAGGCCACACCCGCCACGTGGGGCAGACCGGACAGGCTGCCCAGGGTGCCGCCGCCGAAGTCCAGACAGTAGAACTGAACCTCCTGCGGAGTGTGGGACAGGGCGAGGGCGGTGACGAGCGTACGCAGCACCGTGCTCTTGCCGCTCTGCGGGGCGCCGACGACGCCCACATGGCCGGCCGCTCCGGAGAGGTTGACGGTCAGGAGCTCGCGCAGCCCGTCGAAGGGCCGGTCGATGAAGCCGAGGGCGACGCTGAGGGATCCGCGCGTCGCCGGCCCCGCGCAGGTAAGGCCGAGCTGGGGGTCGACAGTGAGCGGCGGCAGGACCTGGTCCAGGCTCGGCGGTTCCGCCAGCGGGGGCAGCCACACCTGGCGGGCCGGCGGGCCGGGTGTGCGCAGCCGCTCCAGCAGCAGAGCGAACAGGGTCCGGCTGCTGTCCGCCGCCGCTTCCTGTGCGGGCTCCGCGGGTGCCGTCGACGGGGCAGGCAGCGGCAGGTAGTCAGCGCCGAAGTCCACCACCTGCCGTTCCACCACCGAACGGGGCCGACGCCGCTCGGGGGCACGGTAGGCGCCCGACACGTACGCGGCCTTGAAACGGGTCAGGTTCATGTCGGACTTGAGGAAGCCGTTGCCCGGTGACGAGGGCAGTTGGTACGCGTCGGCGACACCGAGCACGCTGCGGCTCTCGGCAGCCGAGAACGTGCGCAGACCGATCCGATAGGACAGATGCGACTCCAGCAGGTGCACTCGCCCCTCGTCGAGCCGTTGGGAGGCGAGCAGCAGGTGCACGCCCAGGCTGCGCCCGAGTCGTCCGATCATCACGAACAGGTCCATAAACTCCCGTTTTGTGCTGAGCAGTTCGCTGAACTCGTCGACGACCAGGAAGAGGGTCGGCAGGGTGTCCAGCTGGGCTCCCTGCAGCCGGGCCCGCTCGTGCTCGTACAGCGAGCTGTATCCGGTGCGGCGCAGGTATTCCTGACGGCGCACCAACTCGCCCTGCAGAGCGTCCTGCATGCGGTCCACCAAGGGCAGTTCGTCGGCCAGGTTGGTGATCACCGCGGCGGTGTGCGGCAGGGCGTCCAGACCGGTGAAGGTGGCACCGCCCTTGAAGTCGACCAGGACGAAGTTCAGCACCTCGGAGGAGTGTGTGGCGGCCAGGGAGATGACCAGGGTGCGCAGCAGTTCGCTCTTGCCCGAGCCGGTCGCGCCGATCAGCATGCCGTGCGGGCCCATGCCGCCCTGGGCGGACTCCTTGATGTCCAGCTCGACCGGGGACCCGTCCTCGGCCACACCGATGGGGACGCTGAGCCGCTCGCGCGGGGAGCGGGCGGCCCAGAACGTCTCCGGGTCGAAGGACTGCACATCGTCGATGCCCAGCAGGGAAGTCAGTTCGAGGTCGGCTGTCAGCGGGTCGGCGGCCTCGGTGGAGCCCCCCATCCGGTACGGGGCGATCAGGCGGGCCACCGTGCGGCAGCGCTCGACACTGAGCAGATCGGGTCGGCCCACACGGGTGACGACGTCCTTGCCCGTGCGGTCGCTGTCCACCGTCTCGATCGAATCGGCGTCGACGTTCAACCGCAGAGTGAGACGGTCGGCCTTCCATCGTAGCGAGCCGGACACGTCCAACACGGTGGTGTTGGCCATCCCGGACTCGGCGATCCGGGCCCCCGCAGGCAGGGGAACTCCGTCCAGGACCACCACCAGGTAGGGCTCGTTCTTCCTCGGCGCCGCGTTCGGATCGAACCGAGGACGCTCGGCGAAATCCTCGCCCAGCAGCTGCTCCAACCCCTCGTAGCTGTCGGTGATCAGGCGTACCTGACCGGCGGCGTCGTGATCGGAGTCGTGCAGGGCGTGCGGCAGCCACTTGACCCATTCCCACTGGGCGCGGTGCTCGTCGGATGCGCACACCGCGATGACCAGATCCTCGGGGGAGTGGAAGACGGCCAGCTGAGCGAGGACGGCGCGCGCCATGCCCCGTCGCACCTCCTCCTCCCCGCTGATGAGCACCCGGGCGAAGGCCCGCAGATAGATGGCGACCGGAAGGTCCGGCACCACCGCGTACGCCCGGATGAAACGTCGCAGCGCGGATGCGCACAGCGGTTCCAGATCCTCGACCGGCTTGGTCTGCGGTGCCTGTATCCGGGACGCCAGCCGTTGCTCACCCGTGCCGATCCGTACCTCCCCGAAGTCGTCGTGGCTGACCCGTCGCTCCCACAACCGCGAGCTCATCGCCACCGACCACAGGCCTTGCGGGTCGGGGTGCTGCCAAGCCAGCGCCGCCCGCTGGCGCAGCGCGGTCTTGCGGACCTGGCGGCGGGACTGGGTCATGTACCGCAAGTAGTCGCGCCGAGCTCCCTTGAGTCGGCGCTTGCGCTCGCCGGATGCGCTGCCCAGCTGCCCGAACAGCATCAGCACCATCGACAGCGCCATCGCTCCGGACGCCAGATAGCTGACAGCCTTCGCCCCGGGCTGCACGAACATCAGCATCATCGCGCCGGAGGACACGCCCATCGGCAGGTACATCATCGCCATCGACATGCCGCCGCCCTGCCTCTCGGGCAGGACGGGCGGTTCCTGGAGGGCGATCTCCCCATTGGGCAGTTCCGGTCCGGTGCGGCGCAGCGGACGGCGGAAGACGACTGTGGTCACGTGAAGGGGCCTCCTAAGAACCGCTGGTGAACCGTGTCCGCGCATTCCGGGTGAACCCGGGGACAGTTCCCGGCCGTGTACAGGTGCAGGGGCACACGTCCCCTGGGACCGGCCACCACTTGTAGGTACGTGCCGGACCCTGCCGGAGGTTCGGAAATGAGTGCGAAATGGGTGCGCCGAGGTGAGCGGACAGAGCGCGGGGGAGATGTGCAGACTGGTGGTCGCCGCCCCGGACCGGCAGGTGGAGGTGGCGGTCCCCGCAGGCGTCACCCTCTCCGACCTGCTGCCGGCAGTGCTGCGGCACGCGGGCACCGATCTGGCTGACGCAGGTCTCGAGCACGACGGCTGGGTGATGCAGCGGCTCGGCGGCGCCCCCTTGGACGAGGACCGCACACCCGCGGAACTCGGGCTGCGCGACGGGGATCTACTGACGTTGCGTCCGCGCGCCGACGCCGTGCCCGAGATGGACTTCGACGACCTGGTGGACGGAATCTCGACCGGCATCCGGTCCCGTCCGGACCGCTGGCACGAGGAGATGACCCGCCGCCTGCTGCTCGGCTTCGCCCTGGCGGCGCTCGCCACCGGCTGGGCCGTGCTGCTCGTCCCCGCCCCGAACGGACCGCGGGCAGCCGCCGGCGCGCTGGTCGCGGCCCTGCTGGCCGTGGGGGCGGCACTGCTGACACGGACCTGGGGCAGCATCTCGGCAGGTACCGCGGTAGGACTGGCCGCCCTGCCCTACGCGGCGCTCGCCGCGGCCCTCGTCACAGGCGGCGGCCTGCACGTCGGCCACCTGGCTCCCCGCCAACTCCTCGCCGCCGGCACGGCCGTGGCGGCTGTGGCGGTTCTCGGCGCGCTGACCGGACCGGTGGGGCGGCCGGTGTTCGTCGGCGCCGCATGCATCGGAGCCCTGGGCGCCGCAGCTGCCCTGCCGGCCGCCGCCGGGCTGCTCACCGGCGTCGGTGCCGCAGCCGTCCTGCTCTGTCTCGCTCTTGCACTGGGACCGTCGGTGCCCGTCACCGCGTTCCGGCTCGCCAGGCTGCACACCACCGCGCTGCCCACCGGCGCCGACGACCTGGGCGAGGACGTCGAGCCGATCCCGGCCCCGCCGCTGCTGGAGCAGGTCAAGAACACCGACCGGTTCATGACCGCGCTGTTCGTTGCACTCGGCTCGCTCTGCACGATCTGCCTGATCCGGCTCGGTCATGCGCCCGGCTGGGCGCCCCCCGTGCTGTGCGCCATCGCCTGCCTGGTGCTGCTCCTGCGCAGCCGGGTGCTGCTCGGCGCCTGGCAGCGCCTGGCCGCGCTGGTACCCGGAGTGCTGGGCCTGGTACTGCTGGCCACCAGAGAGGCCGCCGCGTCGCCGACACCGCAGCGGCTGGTGGGCGAGCTCGGCGCCCTGGTGGTGTTGGCCGTCGTCATGGTGGCCGCCGCCCACCGCCTGCCGGGGCGCAGGCTGCTGCCCTACTGGGGGCGGGCTGCGGATCTCGCCGAGAGCCTGACCGCGCTGAGCCTGGTCCCGGTGCTGTGCCAGGTACTGGGGCTGTACGGGTACCTGCGGGGGCTGTTCGGCTGATGCACGCCGGCACGGCCCACGGACGACCCTCACACGCGGAGTAAGACGATGCAGAGCAAGCAGGACCAGCTCCAGGCGCACCTCTACGTCCTGGGCCGGGTGGTGTCTGCCCTGACCCGGGGAGAGCCCGACGCCGCAGAGACGCCGATGCGCAGGTTCACCGGCGCGGCCGTCGGAGGCGGAGTGCTGGCCCTCGTCCTGGCGGCGGGAGCCGCGGTCCTCGGGCTGGTGCTCCCAGCCTCGGGCACCGCTTGGCAGACTTCCGACACACTCGTCGTGGAGAAAGAGACCGGTACCCGGTACCTCCTGGTCGACGGCGTCCTGCACCCCGTCCTGAACTACACCTCGGCGCGGCTGCTCACCGGATCCCAACTCCAGGTGAAGTCCGTCGCGCAGAGGGCGCTTGCGGTGGTGCCTCGCGGAGTTCCCCTGGGCATCCCCGGTGCGCCGGACTCGTTGCCGCAGCCTGGCCCGGACACCGGCCGGCAGTGGACTCTCTGCGCCGATCCTGCATCCGGTCAGGCCGGGACACCGGTTCGTACCACGGTGGCGCTCGACAACGTTCGGCCGATCGGCGCGCCCTTGGGCGCCGGCGCCCTGTTGCTGGAAGGGCCTGACGGCGCGCTGTACCTGGCCTGGCACGACCACCGCCTGCGTGTCCCCGACCGTGCGGTGCTGGTGGCCCTCGGCTACGGCGGTCACCAGCCCTGGCGGGTTCCGGCCCAGTGGCTGGCCGTGCTGCCGTCGGGGCCGGACCTGCGGGCACCTGCGGTGCCCGGCCGGGGTGCGGATGGCCCACGGGTGGGTGGTCGGGCGACCAAGGTGGGTCAGGTCCTCTCAGTGACGACGACCGGCGACGGTGGACCGGGGGCGAGCTATTTCCTGGTGCTCCAGGACGGCCTCGCGCCGGTCAGCGCGTTGGAGGCGGCGCTGCTGCTCGGTGACCCGGGCAGCCGTGGCGCCTACCCGGACGGGCGGGTGACGGCGGTGGCGGTCAGTTCCTCCGACGCGGCCGCGTTGGCGCTGTCGGGGCACTCGGTGGATGCTGCCGGTCTGCCCGCCACGACGCCTGTGCTGGTGGAAGCCGCCTACGGCCGCGCGCAGGCGCCCTGCGTGCGGCTGCTGTTCGGCCCGGGCGGGACAGCGGCGTCGGCCGTGGTCGGCCTGGCGGACGTCCCCTCGGCGGTCGGCGGCGCATCCGGCGAGGGCCGGGCCCTGGTGGCCCCGGGCGGAGGCCTGCTGGCCGAGGCCCCCGCGCTGAGCGGCGACCGGCGCGGCGCGCAGTACCTGGTGTCCGACCTGGGGGTGAAGTACCCGCTGGGCGGCGATGCGGCGTCGGCGCTCGGCTACAACTCGAACGCGCCGGTGGCGGTTCCGTCCGCACTGCTGGACCTGCTGCCCACGGGGCCCGAGCTCTCCGCCGCGGCCGCCGCCCGCGAGCAGCTCGTCACCGCGCCGTCGACGCCGTGAAGCCGCAGGCGCGCGGTGGTGCAGTGGTGGAGCGCACGACCAGCGAGGGCTGCAGCAGGCGGTGAACCGGCGCGCCGCCACCGCGTGCGCGGGCGATCAGCGCCTCGGCCGCCAGCCTGCCCATGTCCACGGCCGGCTGGTGGACCGTGGTGAGGCCGACATGGTGCATGGCGGCCAGGCCGGTGTTGTCGTACCCGATGACCGAGACGTCCTCGGGCACACGCAGTCCGGCCTCCTCCAGCGCAGCGATGACCCCCACCGCGTTGTAGTCGTTGGCGGCGACTATCGCGGTGGGGGCGGGTCTGGTGGTCAGCAGTTCGCGGGTGCTCCGCGCGCCGGCGGTGTCGGTGTACTCACTGGGAACGACGAGCGCCTCGAGACCGTGGCGGCTCATCGCCTCCTGGTAGCCCCGGCGCCGTGGCGCGGCCTGTGAGCCCGCGCCGCCGTCGAAGTGGGCGATGGCGGTGTGGCCGAGCGCGGCCAGGTGGTCCACCGCGAGGGCCGAGCCGGTCCGGCCGTCGTCATTGACCAGATCGACCGCGGTGGAGCGGACGGTGCGGGCGACGAGGACCACCGGGCAGGCTTCGGCTGCTGCGGTGATCGTGGTTGTGGGGACGACGGGGCCCAGCAGCGCGACTCCGGCCGGCCGGAAGGACAACAGGCTGGCGACGGCCTTCTGCTCGCGCGCGGCGTCCCGGCAGCCGGTGTTGAAGACCAGCTCGAAGCCCGCGGACCGGGCCACGGCGTCGAGCCCGTCCACGACCTCGGCGAAGAAGGCGTTGTGCAGGTCGGACACCAGCACACCGAGCACCGTCGAGGTGTGACTGGCCAGCGACCTCGCCATGGCGTGCGGGGCGTATCCGAGTTCGGCGGCTGCTTGCAGCACGGCCTCACGTCGGCCCGGGCTCACCTGCGGCGAGTTGCGCATCACCAGTGAGACCAGGGCGCGGGAGACGCCCGCACGTCGTGCCACGTCCTCCATGGTTGGTCGGCCCATCTGTCTCTCCTGCGCTGTGTGCTGGCGGGGTGCGGAGTGCCGGCGGGGTCGGCGCCGGCGGGTAACGGTTCCCGCCCATCGTGCGGGCGGTCTTGACTGCGCCGATCGGCAGGCTACATCGTGGTGCCGCTTCAGTCATTAGAGCGCTCTAATCCGGCTTCCCGGCCAAGGCGCTGCGATCCGGGATCACTGCGTGGCCCCGCGCTGCGGCGCGGTGTCCACCTGTCCCCCCACGGCCGCCGAGCCCCACGGGCCGGCGGCCCCACCCCTGTGGAAGGACGCACCATGACGACGTCGAACCCGACCGCGCCCGCGCGGCCGCGCCGCCTCGGACGGCACCGCGTGCGCCTGTCGGCGGCCGCCGCCGCGGCAGCCCTCACCCTGCTGACCGCATGCAGCGGCCCGTCCGCCCCTGACGCGCCGCCCTCCGCCGCGAACACCGCGGCCAAGGGCGCGGACACCGCCGGCCCGCTGACCGTCGAGGTGGTCACGCACGGCGGTACAGGGGACTCCTTCTGGAGCGTGGCGCAGCACGGCGCGACGGACGCGGGCAAGCAGCTCGGCATCCGGGTCTCCTACAACTCCGACCCCGATCCAGCCGGCCAGGCCAAGCTGATCGACAACGCGATCGCCCAGCACATCGGCGGCCTGGTCGTCTCCATGGCCAACCCGGACGCCCTGCAGTCCTCGATCAAGGCGGCCGTGGCCGCCGGGATCCCGGTGGTGACCATCAACTCCGGCTCCGCCTCGAGTGCTTCCTTCGGCGCCATCGGCCACGTCGGTCAGGAAGAGGCCGTCGCCGGCCAGGGGGCCGGCGCCAAGCTCAAGAAGCTGGGCCGCACCAAGGTCCTGTGCGTCATCCACGAAGCCGGAAACATCGGGCTCAACCAGCGCTGCGACGGCGCCAAGGAGGGCTTCGGCGCCGCGGTCACCAACCTGCAGGTCGACATCGGCAATCCCGCGGACACCGTGGCGCGCATCCGGGGCGCGCTGCAGGCCGATCCCTCCATCGACGCGGTGCTCACCCTGAACTCCCAGGTGGCCCAGAGCGCGGTCACGGCGGTTGCCGCCGTCGGCTCGAAGGCCCAGGTCGCCACGTTCGACCTCAACAAGGACGTGCTGGCCGCGATCAAGGCCGGCACGGTGGTCTTCGCCGTGGACCAGCAGCAGTACGAGCAGGGCTACATCGCGGTGGTGATGCTCAAGCTCTTCCACGACAACGGCAACACCCTCGGCGGGGGCATGCCGGTGCTGACCGGTCCGGGCTTCGTCGACAAGTCCAACGTCGACCAGGTCACCCGGTTCGCGGATCGAGGCACCCGATGACCACGGCGGGACAGCAGGCGGCCACTGCCTCCCCCGCTCCGGGACGGGCCGGGCTGCTGGCCCGCCTGGTGGCGCGGCCCGAACTGGGTTCGCTGCTCGGCGCCGGACTGGTCCTCGCCTTCTTCTCGCTGATCAGCGACCAGTTCCTCAGCACCCTGGGCGCGGCCACCTGGCTCGACGACTCGGCGACCCTGGGGATCGCCGCAGTGGCCGTGGCCCTCCTGATGATCGGAGGCGAGTTCGACCTGTCCGCCGGCGTCATGACGGCCTCCACCGCGCTGATCACCTCACTGCTGGCCGTGTACGCGGGCTGGAACGTCTGGGCGGCGCTCGCGGCGGCGCTCGCCTTCGCTCTCGCCGTGGGCGCGCTCAATGGATGGCTGGTCATGCGCACCGGCCTGCCCAGCTTCATCGTCACCCTCGGCACCTTCCTCGCCCTGCAGGGCCTCAACCTCGGTGTGACCCGGCTGGTCACCGGCACCGTCCAGGTCTCGGGCATCCGTGAGACGGACGGATACGCGCAAGCCGGCTACCTCTTCGCCTCCACCGTCCAGGTGGGCGGGGTGCCGTTCCCGGTGTCGATCCTGTGGTGGGTCGCGGTCACTGCAGCCGCCTCGGCACTACTGGTGCGCACCCGGTTCGGCAACTGGGTGTTCGCGATAGGCGGTTCGGCACCCAGCGCGCGACAGGTCGGCGTGCCGGTGGTCCGCAGCAAGGTGCTGCTCTTCATGGGCACCGCCGCCGCGGCGTGGCTGGTGGGCGCGATCAACCTGATGCGGTACACCACCGTGCAGGCGGGCCAGGGCGTCGGCCTGGAGTTCCAGTTCATCATCGCCGCGGTGATCGGCGGCTGCCTGATGACAGGCGGCTACGGCTCCGCGGTGGGCGCCTCGATCGGGGCCCTGATCTTCGGCATGGCCCGCCAGGGCATCGTCTTCGCCCGCTGGAACAGCGACTGGTTCATGCTCTTCCTCGGGGCGATGCTCATCTCCGCGGTCCTGGTCAACAACGCCGTCCGACGCCGCACGGAGAGGGTACGACGATGACGACACCCCCGATTCTGCAAGCCCGCGACCTGGGCAAGACGTACGGCAGCGTGACCGCGCTGAGCGGGATCGACACCATCGTCCGGCCCGGTGAAGTCACCTGCGTGCTGGGCGACAACGGTGCCGGCAAATCCACACTGATCAAGATCTTCGCCGGAGCCCACCAGCAAAGCAGCGGAGAGCTGCTCCTGGACGGCGTCCCGGTCCGCTTCTCCTCACCTCGCGAGGCACTCGACCGAGGCATCGCCACCGTGTACCAGGACCTGGCGGTCGTCCCACTGATGAGTGTGTGGCGCAACTTCTTCCTCGGCTCCGAGCCGGTCCGCCGACTCGGACCCCTCCGGTGGCTCGACCGGCGCACAGGACGGGAGACCGCCCGCGCCGCGCTCGCCGAGATGGGCATCCACCTGCGTGACATCGAACAACCGGTCGGCACACTCTCCGGCGGTCAGCGCCAGTGCGTCGCCATCGCCAGGGCGGTGCACTTCGGCGCCCGGATGCTCATCCTCGACGAGCCGACCGCGGCACTGGGCGTCAAACAGTCCGGCGTGGTTCTGCGGTACGTCGCCAGAGCCCGGGACCGCGGACTGGGCGTCGTCCTCATCACCCACAACCCGCACCACGCCTACCCGGTCGGCGACCGCTTCCTGCTGCTGGGCCGCGGCCGCAGCCTGGGCTGCTACGAGAAGGGCGAGATCTCCCTTCAGGAACTCACCCGACAGATGGCCGGCGGCGCCGAACTCGAAGCACTCGCGCACGAGTTGCAGACCGCGACACGGGACGAGTAACGCCCCGCCAGCGCCCGGCCCCGGTGCCCCACCGGGGCCGGGCGCCCCGCACCTCCACACACCCCGACACACCGTCAGCCCCGCTACGGAAGGAACCCCGTGCGCGTTGGCCTCCTCGGCACCGGCCGAATCGGCTCGTTCCACGCCCGCACCCTCGCCCGCCACCCCGATGTCACCCACCTCCTGGTCTCCGATGCCGTCCCCGGCCGCGCCGAGGAAACGGCCCGCACGCTCGCGCACGAGACGGCCGCCGTCACCGCCCTGACCGGTGTGGACGAGATGTTCGCCGCCGCTCCGGACGCGATGGTGATCGCCACCGCCACCGACTCCCACGCCGCCCTGATCGCCCGCTGCGCCCGGGCCGGCCTGCCCGCCTACTGCGAGAAGCCGATCGCCCTGGATGTCGCAGGCACACTGCGCGCCCTCGCGGAAGTCCGCGAACACGGCACCGCCCTCCAGTTGGGCTTCCAGCGCCGCTTCGACGTCGGCTACGTCGCCGCCCGCGAAGCGCTGCGCTCGGGGCGGCTCGGCTTCGTGCACACCATCCGCACCACCACGTCCGACGCCGCCCCGCCGCCCGCCGCCTATGTGCCCACCTCCGGCGGCCTGTACCGGGACTGCATGGTCCACGACTTCGACGCGATCCGCTGGGTCACCGGCCGTGAGGTGGCGCGAGTGCATGCGGTCGGCTCCAACCTCGGCGAGCCGTTCTTCGCCGAAGCAGGCGACGTGGACAGTGCCGCCGCCGTGCTCACCCTCGACAACGGCACCCTGGCCACCTGCACCGCCACCCGCTACCACCAGGCCGGCTACGACGTCCGTATGGAACTGGCCGGCAGCCGCGACCAGTTGGTCGTCGGCCTCGGGCCCCGCGCGCCCATGACCTCCGCCGAACCCGACTCCGCCGCACCTCCGGAAGCCCCGTGGCGGGACTTCCTCGCCCGCTTCCGCAGCGCCTACATCGCCGAGCTCGACGCCTTCCTCCTCGTCGCCAGGGGCCGCCGGGCCAGCCCGTGCACCGGTGAGGACGCCCTTGCCGCCCTGCTGATCGCCGATGCCTGCGAACTCTCCCGCGCCACCGGATCCCCGGTCGACATCGCCGAACTGCGCAAGGACACCGCCGCCGACCCGATGGAGGCCCTGCGATGACCACGATCCCCACCCACCGCCCCCTGATGAGCAGGGTCGCGGCCGCCCCCATCTCCTGGGGTGTCTGCGAGGTCCCCGGCTGGGGCCACCAGCTGCCGCCGACCCAGGTACTCGGGGAGATGCGGGAAATCGGCATCACCGCAACCGAGTTCGGACCCGACGGCTTCCTCCCCACCGACCCGCAAAACCGCGCCGACTCCCTGCGCTCCTATGGGCTCGACGCAGTCGGCGGCTTCGTGCCGGCCGTACTGCACCGTCCCGACCACGACCCGATGCCCACCGTCACCGCTGCTCTGGACACCTTCGCCGCATGCGGCGCCACCACCCTGGTCCTGGCCGCCGCCACCGGCCAGGACGGCTACGACAGCCGCCCCGCCCTGGACGAGAGCGGCTGGCAGACCCTGTTCGGCAACCTCGACGCCATCACCGCCGCCGCATCCCGCCGCGGCATCACCGCAACCCTGCACCCCCACATCGGCACTCTGGTCGAACGCGAGGACGAGGTGCTGCGCGTCCTCGACGGCAGCACCGTCCCGCTGTGTCTGGACACCGGCCACCTCCTCGCCGGCGGAACCGACCCGGTCGCCCTGGCCCGCCACGCCCCCGACCGCATCGCCCACGTCCACCTCAAAGACGTCGACAGTGCGAGCGCCCGAGAAGTGCGCGCCGGACGCACCTCCTACGCCACGGCCGTCGCCGAGGACCTCTACCGGCCGCTGGGGCAGGGCGACGTCGACCTCGCCGCTCTCATCGGCACCCTCGAAACCCACGGCTACCAGGGTTGGTACGTGATGGAGCAGGACACGGTCCTCAGCGGGCCCCCGGCCCCCGGACAGGGGCCGCTCCGCGACGTGCGCGCATCCCTGGACCACCTCTCCCAGATCGCCCACTCCCAGGCGGTTCCCCGGTGACCCCCGCCGACCCCGCCCCCTACGACCTGATCACCCTCGGCCGCGTCGGTGTCGACCTCTACCCCCAGCAGACCGGCGTCCCACTCGCCGAGGTCGAGACCTTCACCAAATCCCTCGGCGGCACCGCCACCAACGTCGCCGTGGCCGCCGCCCGCCACGGAATGCGCACCCACGTCGTCACCGCCGTCGGCGACGACCCCTTCGGCTCCTACGTCCGCACCGCACTGCGCGCCTTCGGTGTCGACGACAGTGGCGTGGCCACCGTGCCCGGCCTGCTCACCCCCGTGGTCTTCTGCGAAGTCCACCCGCCGGACCACTTCCCACTGCTCTTCTACCGCCTCCCCACAGCCCCCGACCAGCATCTGACCCCGCAGCACCTCGACCCGTCCGTCCTCGGACAGGCCCGCATGCTGTGGATCACCGGCGGCGCCCTGGCCACCGAACCCGCCCGCGGCACCACCCTCCTCGCCGCCGGCCAGCGGCACCGGAGCGCGGACACCGTCCTCGACCTGGACTGGCGACCCGCCTTCTGGGACAACCCCCAGGAAGCACCCGCCTGGTACGCCAAGGCCCTGGAACACGCCACCGTCGCCATCGGCAACCAGGACGAGGTCCACGTGGCCGTCGGCACCCGCGACCCCGACCGGGCAGCGGACCTCCTGCTGGAACACGGCGTGCGGCTCGCCGTCGTCAAACAGGGCCCCGCCGGAGTCCTCGCCCGAACCCCCACCGAAGACATCCGCATCGAACCGCTGCCCGTCCACGTCGTCAACGGCCTCGGAGCCGGCGACGCATTCGGCGGCGCCCTCGCCGCAGGACTGCTCACCGGGCAGCCCCTGCACGAGGTCATCGAAACCGCCAGCGCCGCCGGCGCCCTGGTAGCCGGACGCCCGGCCTGCGCCGACGACATGCCCTACCCCGAGGAGATCACCGAACTCCTGCACCGCCACCGCACCCGCCCCGCCGGAGCCCCACCAATGGCCGTTCCCCCGGCCTCCCGCACCCGCCCCGGTGATGACCGGAGCACCCGGCGAACCACCCGGCACCTCACCGAAATCCGCGCCGCCGACCCCGAACGCGTCCGCCGCGCCATGGACAGTCGCCCCCGCTTCGACCCGGCCCGGCTCAAAGGCCCGCTGTTCCTCCTCGCTGCCGACCATCCCGCCCGCGGCGCCCTGGCCGCCGGGGGAAACCCCACCGCCATGGCAGACCGGCACGACCTGCTCGCCCGCTGCGCCGAAGCACTCGCCCGCCCCGGCGTCGACGGGTTCCTCGGCACCGCGGACCTGATCGAGGACCTCACCCTGCTCGGCGCCCTCGACGGCAAGCTGGTCCTCGGCTCGATGAACCGCGGTGGCCTGCCCGGCGCCGCCTTCGAACTCGACGACCGCTTCACCGGCTACGACGCCCGCGGCATCCAGGACGCAGGACTCGACGGCGGCAAACTGCTCCTGCGCCTGGACCCCCAGGACTCCGCCACCGCAACCACCCTCGAGAGCGCAGCCCACGCCGTGGACTCCCTCAACGAACGCGGCCTGCTCGCCCTCGTCGAACCCTTCGCCTCCCGCCGCCGGGGCGGCAGGGTCCGTAACGAACTCACCGCAGACGCCCAGATGTGGGCCAACAACATCGCCCAAGGCCTCGGCCGCACCACGGCCCGCACCTGGCTGAAACTCCCGGTGGTCCCCGAGATGGAACGCATGATGTCCTCCACCACCCTGCCCACCCTGATCCTGGGCGGCGAAGGCGGCACCGACCAGGACCGGCTGTACGCCACATGGGCCGAGGCACTGCGCATCCCCCAGGTCCGCGGCCTGATCGTGGGCCGCACCCTGCTCTACCCGCCCGGCGACAACATCGCCGAAGCCGTCGACACCGCCGTGTCCCTGCTCGCCCGGTGACCCGACCGGTGTGCCGTCCTGTCCCGACACCGGGCGGCACACCGGCCCACCCCCAGCAGCCCGTCCGCATCACCACGAGGAGCCCGCCCATGGGCCACGGAACCCACCCGACGACCCCCGCCTCCAACGGCCTGCACCGGCCGCACGGCAGCACCGCCCGCCCCGGCCACCCCTGTTGGATCGACCCTGACACCGCCGGCTGGACGTACTCCTCGCTGCGCGTCCTCCACCTCGCCCCCGACCGACACCACCGCCTGGACACCGCAGACAGCGAATGGATCGTGCTGCCCCTGTCCGGAGCCGTCCGCGTCCACTGCGAGGGCCTCGACCTCGACCTGCACGGCCGCCCCGACGTCTTCACCGCCGTCAGCGACTTCGCCTACCTGCCCAGGGACACCACGGCGTATCTCCACAGCCCCGCCGGCGGCCGCTTCGCCCTCGTCGGCGCCCGCTGCGAGCGGCGCCTGCCGCCCCGCTACGGCCCCGCCCACGGCGTCCCCGTCGAACTGCGCGGCGCCGGACACACCAGCCGCCAGGTCAACAACTTCGCCGCCGCCCACACGTTCGAGACGGACCGGCTGATCGCCGTGGAAGTCCTCACCCCCGGCGGCAACTGGTCCTCCTACCCGCCCCACAAGCACGACCAGCACCGACCAGGCGCCGAGTCACAGCTGGAAGAGATCTACTACTTCGAGCTGCGCGACCCCCCGGGCTCCGGACCCGGCACCGGCTACCACCGAGTGACCCCCTCCGGCCCCCACTCGCACTCCGACGTCCTCGCCGAGGTCCGCACAGGCGACATCGTCCTCGTCCCCGACGGCTGGCACGGGCCCTCCGCAGCCCCTCCCGGCCACGACATGTACTACCTCAACGTCATGGCCGGCCCCGAACGAGCCTGGCTGATCCGCGACCACCCCGACCACACCTGGATCCGCGACACCTGGCACACCGAACCCACCGACCCCCGCCTCCCCCTCTACACCGCCCCAACGGAAGGCCCCCCGCGATGAGCACCACGCGCCCGAGCACCGTCCGCCTCACCACCGCCCAAGCACTCATCCGCTTCCTGGCCCACCAGTACACCGAACGCGACGGACAACGCCAGCGCCTGATCACCGCCTGCTGGGGCATCTTCGGCCACGGCAACGTCGCCGGCATCGGCCAGGCACTGCTGGAGACCGACCGCACCGGCCCCCACCACCTGCCCTACGCCCAGGGCCGCAACGAGCAGTCCATGGTCCACGCCGCAGTCGGCTACGCCCGGCAGGCCGACCGCCTCCAGACCCACGCCGTCACCACCTCCATCGGCCCCGGCGCCACCAACCTCGTCACCGGCGCAGCCCTGGCCACCATCAACCGCCTCCCCGTCCTGCTCCTGCCCGGCGACGTCTTCGCCACCCGCCCCGCCGACCCCGTCCTCCAACAGCTCGAAGTCCCCTACGCCGGCGACATCAACGTCAACGACACGCTGCGCCCGGTCTCTCGCTACTTCGACCGGATCTGGCGTCCCGAACAGCTCATCCCGGCCGCCGTCCAGGCCATGCGGACCCTCACCGACCCCGTCGACACCGGCGCCGTCACCCTCGCACTGCCACAGGACGTCCAGGCCGAGGCATACGACTGGCCGCTGGAGTTCTTCACCGACCGAACCTGGCACATCCGCCGCCCGCGCCCCGACACCGGCGAACTCGAGGCCGCCGCCCACGCGATCCGCAACGCCACGCGGCCGCTCGTCGTCGCCGGAGGCGGCGTCCACCACAGTGCCGCCGAGAACGCCCTCGCAGCCCTGGCCGACACCACCGGCATTCCCGTGGCCGAGACACAGGCAGGCAAGGGCTCCTTGCCCTGGGACCACCCCTGCCAGCTCGGCGGTATCGGCCACACCGGCACCCCAGCCGCCAACACGGCCGCCGCCGAAGCCGACCTGGTCATCGGCGTCGGCACCCGCTGGACCGACTTCACCACCGCCTCCGCCACACTCTTCGCCCACCCCGGCGTGCGCTTCGTCAACCTCAACATCGCCGGCCCCGACGCGCACAAACTCGCCGGCCTCCCCGTCGTCGCCGACGCCCGCGCCGCCCTGGAAGAACTCACTGCCCGCCTGGCCGGGCACCAGGTCACCACAGACCACCGCGCCAAGTACCGGCATGCCGCCGACCAGTGGCAGGGCACCGTCGACGAGATCTACAGCACCCCCCACCCCGACGCCCGCCCCACCCAACACCAACTCCTCGGCATCCTCGAAGAAGTGATGCACCCGTGCGATGTCCTCGTCAACGCGGCCGGATCCCTGCCCGGAGACCTGCACCGGCTCTGGCGCCCCCGCGACCCGCACCAGTACCACGTCGAGTACGGCTACTCCTGCATGGGCTACGAAATCCCCGCCGCCATCGGCATCCGCCTCGCCGCACCCGACCGAGAGGTCTTCGCCCTCGTCGGCGACGGAACCTACCTGATGATGCCCACCGAACTCGTCACCGCAGTCCAGGAGAACATCAAAATCATCCCGGTTCTGATCCAGAACCACGGCTACGCCTCCATCGGAAACCTCTCCGAACACGTCGGCGCCGAACGCTACGGCACCGCCTACCGCCACCGCGCCGCCGACGGCACCTACACCGGAGACCCGCTGCCCCTCGACCTCGCCGGCAATCTCGCCTCCCTCGGCCTCCACGTCCTGCGCGCCGACACCACCAGCCAGCTGCGCGCCGCACTGCATACAGCCCGAGCCGCCGAACACCCCACAGCGGTCTACGTGGAGACCGCCCCCGCCGACCCCAAGGCACTGACCGCCCAGCCCTGGTGGGACGTGCCGGTCGCAGCCGAGTCCACCCGCGCCGCAGCCAGGAACGCACGCCGACACTACGAGCTGCACAAGCACACCCAGCGCCACCACCTGTGACTGGGCCCAGGGGCTCTGTGTCCTGTCGGGGAAGTCCGTTAGGTTTCACATCCCCAGCAGGAGGGTGACTCCGACAGATTCGGAGCAGACAGGAGGAGCGATGAACACCTGCTCCCTCCATACGGCCGGCGCACCCAGGCGCCCGCACACCCGATCTGCGGCGGTGGGTGAGGCCGGCCGGCGATGTCCCTGAACATCCCGTCATGGGCACACCCTGTGATGGGAATCCTCGTCGGACACTGGCCCACGGCGGACGAAGACGGCATGCGCGATGCGGCCACCGTGTTCGACCAGCTCGCCTGGGACGCGGACGCCCTGCACGGCCAGCTGTCGGCCCAGTCCGTTCACGTGCCCGGCTGGCGGGGCGAGAGCCGCGACGCCCATGACCAGGGCGTGGGGCACGTGCTGGGCAACAGCGGGCTGGCCCAGGCACGAGAATCGGCAGCCCGCCTGGCGGACAGCATCCGTACCGCCCGCGGCCAAGTGGTGAAGGCCAAGGTCCAGGACCTGGAGATCGCCGCCTGGCTGGTCGCCTCCACTGCCTGGGCCCTGGCGAGCGCCTACTTCACGGGAGGCGCCTCGCTGCAGTTGCTGGCTGCGCTGCAGGCGGCGGCCGAAGAGCTGTTGGCCGCTGTCAGCCGCTGGCTGCTGGCCGCAGTCAAGGCGATTGCCGGCGGCGTGCTGTTCATGGTGGCCGCAGACGCGAGCGCGCAGGGTATCGAGCTTCTCCGCGGAGACATCGACACCTTCGACCTGGACTCGCTGGCACAGTCCGCCATAGGCGGCGCCGTGGTCGGTGCTGTGAGCCTGCCACTGGGACTGGTGGTCCGGCCTGCCGGAGAAGCGCTGAAGAACACCCTCGGGGCACTCCTGGGGAAGTCCGCGGGGGCGACCGCCGAGCGGGCCGTGGGATTCGCCAACATGGTGACCACGAACTGGGTGACGAACGCGGGGCTGGGGGCGGCGCAAGGGAAAGCGAACTTGAGTCTTGCGGATGCCGTGGCCGGTGCAGGCTCGGCCGCCTTGCACGTCCATGGCGCACCGCACGGCGAGTCCGTACCAGCTGCGGGGCACCGGGCAGAGACGCCCGCACCCCGTCCGGGCCGCGGCGAGGACCACTTCGGCTCGGTTACCTGGCCCTCG
Organism: Streptomyces sp. TLI_235; assembly: GCA_002300355.1. NCBI lineage: Bacteria > Bacillati > Actinomycetota > Actinomycetes > Kitasatosporales > Streptomycetaceae > Streptomyces > Streptomyces sp. TLI_235. The sequence continues at coordinate 138,241 of NSGV01000003.1, read as the reverse complement.
ACAGGCGGCGAAGGCTGGGGGGTCGGTACCGGCGACGGGCACTGGCTGGAGGCAGTGGGGGAGGGGAACTGGTGGGTACGGCCCGACGGTTGGGGGCAGGCACCGCAGGATTCGGCCTTCGCGGCAGCAGTCCGCGCGATCCCGCCCGCAGCCGACGGAAGGTCGCGACTCGTCGTGGGGACGCCTGACCTGCCGACGGATGCCGTTCTGCACCGTTTGGCCCCGGCATGGCAGAACGTCAAAGCCGCAGGAGTGACCGTCTCGGAGGTGGTTCTGGCGTCACCCGTCGGCGAACGCGGGATCGCGGCCGTTCGCGAGTTCGCAGCGCGCGAGCAGGTCAAGGTGACGGCACCGAACGGACAAGTCGTAGCCAGCCCCGACCGATCGCTGTTCGTGCCGTCCGCCAGCGGAAGGGCCGGCACCTCCACCCATGGGCAGTGGCTGCACGTGACACCGAGGCCGGAACACACGCACGCCCCTGCGGCACCCTCGTCCCACCCGGCCGAGGCAGGCGCCCAACCGCGGCCGACACCTCACCCTGCGCCCGAGTCCCACGCCACTGCTCACACCTCCGTCCGACCGGACAGCCCTCTCGTCGGCCGACCGGACATCCCGCGCCAGGCCGAGGGCGCCAGCGTGCTCCCCACGACCACGCACAACAGCAGCACCCACGAGCCGACCGGCCCTGGCACCCCACAGCAGCGCGCCGCCCTCCGGTACACTCCGCCGATTCCGTCCGTCGAGCGGTCGTCAGGCCTGCACCACCTCGCCGCCACCACCCACCAGACCGTCGGCGTCGCCGGGGAACCAACAGCGGCGGTTCCCCGACCCGCACCCGGGCCCGCCCACTCGGCCGCCGCACCGAACGCGCCCGGCCACCCTGTGCACACCGACACGGCGCTGTTGCAGACACACCCGGGCACAACCGTGCGCGTCGGCGGTGCCGTCCTGGACCCACCCCGTTGGGAGCGCGCCCTGCCGGAAGGAGACAGGGGAATACAAGAACTGGCGGACCGGCTCGGCCCAGTGAAGGTGTCCCGAATTCCCGCAGGCCTGGTGCTGTCAACCGACAGGCCGATGGAGTCAGGCGGTCCGGCACTGCAACTGGCAACGCTGCCACCGGACCGTACCCGGCTGACGGTGGTTGTCGCCGACGCCCCGGCAACCGGGGCGCTGCGGACCCTGGTCGAAAGCCTGCCGCCGCAAGCACGAGAGAGCCTGCGCTTGGTGATGGCCGAAGGCGGCGCCCACCACGCCACGGCTCTGATGTCCGACGTGGCCCAGGTACGGGAAGTGGTGGCCGCAGACGGCCCGCTGAGGGTCTCCGACCTTGGTCATGCCTACGTCGGCCACCGCACCTACCACGACCCGCAGACCAGCCACGTGCGAGAGGCCGAAGGCCAGTGGCTGCACATCAGCCGCCCGGAGGGCACCGGACCCGGTGCGGACCGCTTCGTGGCGCAGCCGGCCGGCGCTCTGTATCCGTCACCGCCGTGGGACCAGGCGATCACCAGCGCCCTCCACCACCCGGGACGGCTGCCCGGCGACGCAGCCCGAATTCCGGCTGGCCTGGCGATCGGCGGCGGCCACACCAGCGGACAGCACGGACCGGGATGGGACGCCGCACAACTGCTTCCCGACCCTCACCGGGTGACCGTGGCAGTCCGCGGCGCAGCCCACGACCCAGGTCTTCGCCTGCAGGTCGAAGACCTGGTACGGAACCTGGCCGGCGACCCCGCAACCGGCTCGATCAGGCTTGCCTGGGACGGCGCAGGCCATGGAGAGGGCGCCGCCCACCTGAAGAGGCTGGCCGACGAGCACCACGTCGAGATCGTCGCCCCCGACGCAGACATCACCCTGCTGCCGGGCGGCGAGGCTCTGGTGACCGGCCGCGACGGGGCAGAGGGACACTGGCTCCGGTTCCGCCCGGGCGAACGATCCGAACCACAAGGAGCACTGTTTCCGCAGCCCTCCTGGCAGCAGTCCGTGGATGCCGCTGTCCGCGGCGACCTACTGCTGGACGGCCAGGCCCGCCCCGTCCCCGCTGGCATCTGGCTGGGCGCCCCCGGAGAACCAACGGCACTGCCCCACCCCGGACTGCCCGGCGCCGAGCAGATCCGCGCCCTGCCGCCACACCGCGACCGACCCGCCGTGGTGGTCACCGCCGACCCGACCGCACCGACCACCCGCCGGGACCTGGACCGGCTGCTGTCCCGTCTTGCCACCGGACCCGATGCCCCAGCCGGCGTCGACCTACTGCTCTCCCATCCCGCCGCCGACGCCATGATGACCGGCACCCGCCATGAGGGAGTCTTCGACCCGGTTGCGCATGAACTCCAACACCTCGCCGACACCCATCGCGTCAACCTGCGCATAGCGGACGGAGCCTGGTCTCCGACCACCGACGGCACCCTGCGCCCTACCGTCGAGCGTGGCCCCTCCGCCACCGCCGCGGACGCACCCGACTGGCACGAGTTCCGGCTTGCAGACCCCATTCCCGAGCCCCGCCCCGATGCCGTCGTCGAGCTCCCCGACCCCATGGCTTCTGCCGCTGCGCACTCGGCTTCGCCCGCCACCGCCGTTCATGAGCCGCTACCCGTCGGAGGGGAGCAGGCCGGTCACGAAGCCGCACCGGCCGCCCTGCCACCCCACCGGAACAACGGTGAGGTGCTGTCAGCCCGCGCGCTGGCCGATGTTCTCGACCCGACCGGGCACCACCGTCCGCAGCCCGAGCTGCCGGCTGACACCGTGCCGAGCGGGCTTGACGAACAACCGAGGCCCCCGGCCTCGGGCCACAGACGACGGCCTCCTACGGACCCCGACACTGCTCTGCCCCCAGCCCCCGCAGACACCTCCGCCCACCCGACGCCCGACCACCTCGCCGCCCCGCAACTCCGGCACACCGAAGAGGACCCGAACGGGTCCTCCCCGTCCGCGCCCCGCACCGGTCGGACCGGCGACGAGCACCTCCCGCCGCCCCCGCCGCCCCCGCCGCCGTCGGGGAACTCCCGGATCCGTCCGATCGACGAGGCGCCGACCCCGGACGAGCTGGCGCAGCTGCACCAGCACCCGGCCGGCCCGTCGCTGATCCACCCGCCCAAGGCGGATCCGGCGGCGCTGGCCCAGTACAAGAGCGACAACAAGTTCAACTTCAGGCTGACCGGCGAATTGCAGACGGCGGCGAACAGCCTGCCGCACAACTCGTGGGGACGGCACGATTCGGGCGTCCAGACGCCGAGCGGCAGGCCGGACGTCAAGGTCAGCCCGTACTCGCAGTCGTTCAAGACGCACCTCGACCCGCTGACTCTCAAGGCACTGCACTCGCAGGCCGCGAACGCGATCACCACGCCCCTGCGCAACGAGCTCGGTCCGGAAGCCATGGCGTTCCAGGGCAACCAGGTGCTGGAGGCCGCGGGCAACCTGGACTTCCGTACGCAGGAGCACTTCCAGCAGCAGGAGATCCGCCGGAACGTGCTGGAGCGCCTGGCCCGCCAGGACTCGCAGCAGACCTGGCACCCGGTCGGCGAGCAGCGGGTGAACGACCACCTGGACGGATCGACGTCCGCGATGGACGGCGTGAACCGGCTGCTGGGCGGCCACGACGGCCACCCCGGCTTCGACGGGATCGTGCTGGGCGAGGCGCACAACCAGTCGCCGAGCTGGCGCTTCCTCAACGAGAACATGCACGCCCTGAAGGCCGCGGGCGTCGACCGGATCTACGTCGAGTCGCTCCGCGACGACGCCTTCCAGCAGCACCTGAACGAATTCCAGCGCCCCGGCGGCACCATGTCGCCGAACCTGGAGAAGATGCTCCGCACGTACGACCGCAACCTGAACTCCCCTCCCGGCCACGGCCTGTACGACACGGTGCTGCGGGCGAAGGAGGAGGGCGTGACGATCCACGCGGTGGACGGCTACCCGGCGCGGCGGCCCCACGACCTCGGACCGCAGGCCCTGCAGGAACGCGCGCGGCTGCTCAACTCCTACATGAACCACGCCATTTCGGAGGGCGGCAGGACCGGCAAGTACGTGCTGGTCACCGGCAAGGCGCACGTCCACGAGCACGCGAGCAGCTCCGACCACCGGATCCCCGGCGTGGCCGAGATGCTGGGTGCCCCGGCGGTGCGGCTGACCGACAGCGGCCGGCCGAACCCGAACGGCGCACCGCACGACGCGACCGCCACCACCGACCCCGGAAACATGCGCCTCGGCTACCTCGCCCCGGAGTCGACCGGGCACGACCCGGCGAACGCGGCCGGGCAGCACGGCAACGGCGCCCCGCCCGCGCCGCCGGTGTCGCACCAGAACGAGGGCAACTCGTCCCAGTCGACCCGGAGCCTCGGCGGCGACAACAACCCGCCGGCCCCGCCCGCCCCGCCGATACCGGGAATGAGCGCGACAGCACCCGCAATTCACCACGAGGTCCCGCCTCCCGTGAACCCCCCGATGGCGGGAGGTGTCCATGAACCTCCTACCCGTGTCCCCCAGCTGGCTCCAGTCGCACAGAAGCCGCATATCGGCCCGGAGGAGCTACCCCATTTCGAGGATATCCGCAGCGCTCTCGACCCTCAGAACCTCACTGCCTGGCCGAACCAGAAAGCCGCCGCACAGGCGGGCGCGCGCACCATCCCCGATGCCTTGTCGCCCGCGTTCATGCCGGTCCCTCATCAGGACAACTCCGTTCCAGTCGCCGAAGTGCTCCCCAATCATGGAAGCGAGGAACTGGCGGGGCCAGACAAAGACCTGGAACTTTCCGGGCTCGGCCATCTCCGCCGCCCCGTCGTCTTCATGGTGCAACTACCCAATCGCGCCGTCGAAACCGGCCCCATGTCGGCCGTTGGAGGCGGTATCAGCCCGCTATCCATTCCTTGGACGGATTCTCCTGCGGAGAACAGTGCCATCGCGACCGCCCCTGGCGGCAATCCGAGTGACGTGCCTACTGACGCTGGCGACTTCCAGGAAACCCGCAACTTTGATCCACCCGAGCCAAATTCAATCCACCCCCTGCTCCGAAACCTTCTGGCAGAAGACGATAGCGCAGCAAGCCCTTTGCCTCCCGTCCTGGATGGCGCCCCCGATGGCCAAATACCCCATGTAAAGGGAAGCGCCGCCGTTGATATCTCGACGAGTCGGGACGGCGTCGGCTTGCCTCCATCGCCGGATCACAGCGAAGGTGCATACGCAGGCAAGCTTGGTCTCAACCACGCGGGAGCAGTCGATCCTACTTCCGGTCATCACAGCGGGATTCCGGGGCAGGCCGCTCCGGAGAGTGTGAATTTGGTCAGGCGCCAGTCAAACTCCCTGGTATGGCGTTTCGATAACAGATCTCCGACGGAAATCTTCGCCAGCGGGTTTAAGCCGTGGGCGCCAGGAAAGTTTGACCTGGAATCCTATCTCGAAGTGAACGATAGATCGGGATTTGTCGGCACTACGCGCAACCTTAATATCAGGCACATTCCAGCTGACTTTAGATATGAAATCTGGAAGCCCGGAGGCATTGATATAAATAAAACAGTCCCCGGGTATGACCTGAGCCATGACGAAGAGGTCGCTTTCCCGGAGGCTATCGATCCCGGCTTCATTCGAGGCGCCCACGCGATCGGCCCCGACGGCAATCCGGGAAAGTGGATCAAGAATCCGGACTTCAAGTATCCGGCGGACTTGAATTGGGTCTTGCGTCGATCAAATGGCCCGCTGTGGCGCAATGACGACCGGAGTCCGGCAGTCGTGTTTGTTGAGGGATTCAATTCAAAGAATCCGGCCAATATAGATCTGGCAGACCATGTTCTTGGTCAGGGGCCCGCTGGGTTCGTGAGCACAAGCAAAGAGAAGAACATGCACTGGGAGTCGCACTATCGATACAAGATTAAAATCCCCGGGGGAATTGACGTTAACAAGACAATCCCGGGAAACAAGTTTCGCGACGAGATGGAGATCGCCTTCCCCGGCTTCGTGGAGGCGAGATTCATCCAGGGGGCGCATGAGCTGGACCCGTACGGCGCGCCAATAAACTGGATACCGAATCCAAATTTCCACCCAATCAAGAACGGTAGCTTTATGGTAAAAATTTCCCGATGGTTCAAGTGAAGCGTGACACCCTTTGCGGGGTGATATCGACCAATTCCTGGCGGCAGGGTGAAAATTGCCGGCTGGGCCTCCGAATTCACCGGTGGCCTGAGTGCGACCCTCCCTTCGTCGTCAAGGCAATCGTCGACTGGTCGACCTCGATCAGGCGATTTGCTGGCAACGAGTAGCTCCCGGCCCTGCTCGGCAACCCCGCGCCCCGTGCGGGGCTACCCGCGGCGACGGCTGCTGCTCACCGGGTGCACCGCCCGGGCCGTGGCCGGGGCCGGACGGCGAAGGACGTCCTGGTGGCGGTCGGCCTCGGTGCGGACCTGGTCCATCGCACCTGGGTGCTGGGCGTGGCGAACGAGACCACTGCCGTACGGTGACAGGCCATCGCCCCGCCGAGGCCGACCGGGCTGCTGGCCGGGCCGGGTTCGTCGCCTGGGCCGACGCGTTGAAAGGTCCGCCTTTCCCGACTCAGCTTGCCGTTTTACCTCCGGTGATCATTTCCGGAGTGTTCGAGCTGGTCACCCACATGGGGATCTTCAGGACAAGGAGACGACCTCCCGCAACATCCGCACGCGCCTGGCCTGCCCCTCCTCTGTTGCGAGACCCTCCCGCCCCGGGCCCGGGCGCCCACCCGGCCGGCCCAACCGCCGCCGAGCCCCCAGCTACGACGTCGGACTCGCCCTGGTCGCCGACCAATAGCGAACAGGCAGGCGAGAACCCCGAACACGGCAGAAGATGATCACCGGAGGTAAAACGGCAAGCTCAGGACGGGTTGGGCGGCCGGGCGTCGTTCGGCTCACGCTGGGGAGAAGCGACCGCGCAGGTCGCTGGGAGGTGTCGCGGTGCTCCTGAGAGACGACCACGAGTCGTCCGGCCCGGCCTACCCGGATGAGCTGTTCGAGGTGCACACACTGAGCCTCTTTCATCCTGAGTTTTCGCAGGTCGCGAGGCTTTGGATCATGAGGGTGTGGACGGCGGCGATCAGTCGGCTGATGCGATTGGTCGAGCAGCGGGCTTTACGGAAGACCTTCCAGGTCTTCAGCTGGGCGAAGGCGCGTTCGCCGGGTGCACGCAGGCGGGCGTGGTCGCGGTTGTACTGCTGGTAGTGCTCGGGCAGTTCGTGGTGGTTGTAGTAGGGGGTGCGGACAGTGGAGCCGGCGCCTCGATAGGCCCGGTCGGCGAGGACGAGGACCTCGCGGGTCAGGCAGGTCTGGACGATGCCGTGGGCGCGGGCCGCGGTCAGGTCGTGAGTGCGCCCCGGCAGGGCACGGGAGAACCACAGAGGTGTGCCGTCCGGGGTGGCGACGACCTGCACGTTCATCCCGTGCTTCCGGTGCTTTTGCGAGTAGTACGGCTCGTCGGCGGCGATCCGGTCGGTCGGGATCAGCGTGCCGTCCACGATCACGAAGTCGCCTTCGCCCAGTCCCACCAGGGCCTCGCGCAGGCCCGGCGCCCACGCGGCCAGGACCTCGACGGTCTCGTCCACGTACCGCCAGGCCGTCGCCTCCGACACCCCGAACCCGGCTCCCAGTTGCGCGAGGGTTTCGTTCTTCCGCAGATGGGCCAGGACCAGCAGGGCCTGCTTGAAGCAGCCCAACCTCCTCCATCGTGAGCCGAGTTCACGCCTTCGGGTGTAGATGAGCCAGGAGACGTGCTCAACGAGCTCGTGCGGGACATCGAGCATGGCAGGATACGGAACCAACAGGGCCCCTCGGCGGCGACGTGATGAGTGAGATCACCACGGCAACGACGAGGGGCCCTGTTGCGTCACTGCAACCCGCTGACCAGCTATTTCACCCTGCCGAGACAGGATGAAAGAGGTTCACTGTCCGACGGGGCGCTGAGGCTGCGCCTTGGGCCAGCCGTCCGGTCGTGGTGATGCTGGTGTCCGGCGGCCTGGACTCCCGCCGCGCCGCGGGGCTTTCTTCGGCGTTGCTCGCGGCGGTGCGGGCGTTTCCTGACGGGCGGGCTGGCGCTGGACCTGAGTGGGGTGAAGGGGCGCGATGTGGCCGGGGTGGCGTCGCTGGGGCGGGCCTGCGAGCACGCGAGGAAGTCCGGGCACGGGTCGGGATTTCCGCCTCCGCTGCCGACCTGGACCGGCTGATGGTCCTCACAGACGCCCTGTGCCTGGTCGCTGACTACCTCGACGCCGGTGGTGGGCTGGCCCAGGACCGCTGGCGCGTGATGCCGCGCCGGGGCGGTTGCCTCCGTCGGCTGCCACTCGGCCCGGCCGGAGCGACAGAAGCCCTGGGGTGTCGGTCAGGCTCTCCACCAAGAGTCGGCGGAGTCGCCCCAATGAGTGCCGTGCTGCGGGTGACGGTCCATGGCCCGGCCCCTCTCGGCGTGGAGGACTGTAGACCGTGTCCTGTGTCGCGTCACCGACTTGAACAGGGGAGGCATGAGCCCGTTGGAGGTGATCACGGCGGCGTTGCACGCGGCCCCGCCGCCCCCAGGGCGAGCGGCACCCGGGCCCGCCGCGGACCCGCACCGATGTTGCGTACCGCCCATACCGCGATGACCTCGTAGGAGACCACCAGCAGCGGGATGCCCTGTGCCAGTGCCCAGTCGCGGGCCGCGGGCATCCACCCGTTGAGCGTGTTCACCGCGCCAGCGGCGCCGAGCAGCCACAGATGTGCGAGGTCCGCTTCCCCGATGCGCCTGAGCCCGCCCGTCGGCCAGATAGCCGAGCAGCACTCCGCCACCACGGCCACAAGAACAGTGAGCATTTTTCAGGCTCTTCTGCTTGATGTGTGGGTCAGGCTGTGGCGAGTTGGCGTCCCGGTAGGGCTGGGCGTTCGCCGCCGAGGGTGAGCATCACCAGGGCGATGACCGCGTCGGCTGTGCGGAAGCCGAAGCCGCGGCGGATGATCAGTCTCGTCTTGGTGTTGGTGGACTCGATCAGCCCGTTGGACAGCCTCTCGACCAGAGCGTTGACGATGGCCTCGCGGTGGCGGCGAATGCGGCGTCCGAGGTCGACGAAGGCGTCGATGCGGCAGCGCCGGGCCCAGGACAGCCAGCGGTCCAGGGCGTCGATCGCGGTCTGCGCGCCCTGTTCGCGTGCGATGGCGAAGACCGTTCGCAGGCCCTCCTTGAGCAGGTAGGCGCGGTGCAGGCGTGGGTCGGTGGCCGCGATCCAGTTGAGCTTGGCCTGCTGGCGGTCGGTGAGGTCCTCGGGGTTCTTCCACAGTGCGAAGCGGGAATCTTTCAACGCCCGGGCGGTGGCGGTGTTCTGGGCCTGTCGGCGGGCCCGGTTCCAGGCCGCGCGCCGCTCGGCGTCGAGTGCCTCGGTCGCCCGGGCCACGACGTGATGGGCCCCGCCTGCCCGGTGCCGGGCGAGGAGGGAGGGTCCATGGCGCGTATCGCCTGCGGGGCGTGCGCCGCGACGGTGTCGGCGATCCACTGCGCGCCGTCGGCGGAGACGTGCGACAGCTTCGCGGCCCGATCGGGGCCGAGCGCGGCGAAGAACGCCTCCAGCACAGAGCGGCCGTGCCCGTGGGCCATCCACACCACCTGGCGGGTGTGGTGGTCGACCACCACGGTCATGTAGCGCTGCCCCTTGCGGTAGGAGATCTCGTCGATGCCGATCCGGCGCAGGCCCGTCAGCCGGTCGGGACCGGCGTCCCGGTCCGCCACGAACCGCTGAACGATCGCCCCGACCGTGCGCCAGGACGTGCGCATCAGCTACGCGACGGCGGACTTGGAGCACTCGGTGGCCATCACGGCGGCCGGGTGGTCGAAGACCCGGGTGTGGCCGGCGTCGTGCCGGGCCCGGGGTACGGCGCCCGCCACGACACCGTGCTCGCGGCAGCGCACCCGAGGCAGGGCGGCCTCCAGGAACACCTTCGTGGTGCCGGCGTCCAGGCAGCGCCAGCGGCGCCGTCCGCGTCCCTGGTCGTAGCCGCGTCCGGGGCGGCGGCAGATCCCGCACCGGTTCCGTTCCCGCGCCACCGGCCGCACCCGGGCGACCAGTACCCCCGTGTCCTGATCGATTTCGACCTGCTCGACCACGGCCCGTTCGACCGTCAGCAGCTGTTTCCATATCCTGCTCGCAGACACGCTGTCTTCCTGCATGTGGATCTTGACCTTAGAGACCTCGAACCATACGCGGGAGACAGCGTGTTTCGCGTATCAGCCCAGCTCAGAGCACCCACACATGCGGCAGAGAGCCTGAAAACGCTCAGTGGCCGACGGGCGCGAAGTGGGCCACTATGTTCGACTTCCGCAAGATGGCGTTCGACCCCGGCCAGCGGCGATGGTGGGACGGCCTGGAGTGGCTTACTGCCGAGAGCGAGAACCAGGAGACCACCCCGGCACCCGTCCCCTCCCCTGCGCTGGCCACCGTGCCCCAGCCCCCGAAACAGGAAGCCGATCCGGGTAGCCCCCACCGAGGAGAGGCCGCGCCCTCCGTCCAGGAGGTCGCAGAAGCCCTGGAGCCACCGGTCCGAGAACCTTTCCGGAGTCCCGAGGTCTTCATGCCAAGCCCCACGGACGAAGAGCGTTTCGCGGCCGAGGCACAGCAGCGGGTCTGGCGCAGTGGGAAGGAGGCCCTGTGGCGCAATGACGACAGGGCCCCGGCCGTGGTGTTCGCCGCGGGATTCCAGGCCAAGAACCTCGCCAACTTGAACCTGGCGGACCACGCCATGAACAGCATCGATCCGAACGGGTACGGGTTCGTCAGCACCAGTCGCGAGAAGAGGCTGAACTGGGGAGCCAACTACCGGTACATGATCAAGGCCCCCGGAGGTATTGACGTGAACCGGACGCTTCCCGGGCATCGGCACAAGGGGGAGATGGAGATCGCTTTCCCCGGCGGCATCGCACCGCGCTACATCAAGGGCGCCTACGACCTCGACCCCGACGGCATGCCGATCAGCTGGATACCCAATCCCGGCTACGTGTCAGTCAACGGACCGGGCCAGTTGGCCAAGATCATGAAGTGGTTCGGGTAGGGCCCGGGTTTTCGGGCCCACGGGCCCTGCCTGCCGTCGACAGGTGGCGCATATTCTGCGCCTGACCGTCGCTGAGCAGCCGACGGGGCCCTGCCCGACCCCCGCCGGACCGATCCCGGACGCAGGCCGCCGGGCAGGGCTGCACCCCCCCAGGATGATTCCGGCCGATCGTGCGCCCGTATCCGTCCGGGGGGCCGACCGGACCAACCAGGGAAAGGCAGCCTCGTGCCGCAGATAGACCTCCTGTCGGGCGGCGCCCGAGGCCCACGGACGATGCCTGTATCGATGCCCCGACGTGTGCTGGTCCTCGTTGCCGCCGCTCCGGAGAGCTGCCGATGAGCCGACGGATTCTCAACGTCTCCGCTCGTGAGCCGGGTTGCTATCCCAGCATCGGCCACGCTCTGGCCGAAGCCGGGAACGGTGCGATCATCAATGTGCTGCCCGGCGACTATCGGGAGAGCGTGGTGGTCCGTACCCCGGTGAGCATCACTGCCGAGGACGGCCGGGGCAGTGTCACCCTCGAGGCGGTGGACGGCAGTGCCGTCGTGCTCGCCGCCGAGGCGCTGACGCTGCGCGGCCTGGTCCTGCGCAACCGGGACACCAAGGCTGCCGCCGTGGAGGCGGCCACCGGCTGTCTCACCATGGAGGACTGCTCCGTCGAAGCGGACTCCTGGGCCGCGGTCGTCGTGAGCAACCGGGCCACCCTTGCCCTACGCGACTGCGACGTCCGCAACCCGGGCGGCTCCGGCATCGTGGCCGCGGAGGAGGCCGACGGACTGGTCGAGCGCTGCACCGTGGAGAACATCGGTGGATCGGCGTTCGTCCTGGCCTCGGGTGCCGACCCCGTGGTGCGCGAGTGCACGGTCCGGGACGTACAGGGCAACGCGGTCTGCGGGACCAATCAGGCCCGCGGACGGATCGAGAACTGCGACCTGTCCGGGACCGGCGGGCCGGCCATTGGGCTGGAGAAGGAGAGCACCACCGCAGTCGTCCGCACCCGGATCCATGACACCCGCGACGCCGCCGTCCACATCACTGGCAAGGCCCGCGGTGCCATCGAGGACTGCGAGTTCAGCGATGTCGGAGGTCACGGCATCGTCCTCACCGGCGGTGCGGACCCCACTGTCCTGCGCTGCCGGATCGTGCGGCCCGGCGGCGACGGCATCCATGTGGCCGACCGCTCCCGGGGAACGTTCGAGGAGTGCGAGGTCAGCGAGAGCTCCCACCACGCCGTATGGGTAACCGGGGAGAGCGATCCCACCCTGACGTCGTGCCGCCTCCGTAACAGTGCGGAACTGGCGGTCGTGGTACGGGAGCAGTCCGCCGGTACTTTCACCGGACTTCAGATCCAGGACGCGCAGCAGCACGGAATCGGCATCAGCTCCGGTGCGAACCCGCTGATTCGCACCGTGTCGGTGTCCGATTGCCAGGGCCACGGCATCCTGGTCGCCGAGGACGGCCGCGGCCGCATCGAGGACTCCCGGATCCAGCGGACCACCCTTGCCGGCCTGGCGGCTTCCGCCGGTGGCAACCCCTACTTGGTCGGCACCCGGATCACCGGCAGCGCCGACGTCGGAGTACTCGTCGGAGCCGGGGGACGCGTGGTGCTGCGGGACTGCGAGGTCTCCGGGGCCGCCGCGCAAGGAGTGCTGGCGCAGGGCGACGGCGAGCTGTCCCTGACCCGCGCACGCGTGCACGACTGCCGGCGCGGGGGAGTCCACTTCACCGACCAGGCCCACGGCTCGCTCATGGCCTGTGAGCTGTACGCCAACGGCGCGGACGGACTGCTGATCCAGGCCACCGGCACGATTGCCGTGCGCGACTGCGACACCTGGGACAACCGCGGCGCCGGCCTGCGTCGAACCGTCCCTGACAAGGACGTCGTGGTGGAGAACCTCACCAGCCGAGGGAATCGCGCCCCTGACACCGGAACCACCACCACTGCCACCGCGGCCCTCCCGTACACCGGCGGCTACCGGGCCGACCCGCATCCCGTCAAGCCAGCCACCTCCTCCGACAACCGGGACAGCGGTCAGGGTGCCCTGGCCACGGCCCTGGCCGAGCTCCAGGGCCTGGTCGGCCTGGGCGCGGTCAAGCGCGAAGTCACCAATCTGGTGAATCTCAACCAGATGGCTGCGAGGCGACTCGCGTTGGGACTGCCTGCACCTCCCATGAGTCGCCATCTGGTCTTCGCCGGACCGCCCGGAACCGGAAAGACCACGGTTGCCCGGTTGTACGCGCAGATTCTGGCTGCCCTCGGCACCCTCGGGAGCGGTCACCTCGTCGAGGTCGCCCGACTGGACCTCGTGGCACAGATCGTCGGCGGCACCGCGATCAAGACCGCCGAAAAGTTCGAGGAAGCCCGTGGCGGGGTGCTCTTCATCGACGAGGCCTACACCCTGGTGTCCGGGGACGGCGGCTCCGGACCGGATTTCGGACGGGAGGCGATCGACACCCTGGTGAAGCTGATGGAAGACCATCGCGACGAGGTCGTGGTCGTTGCCGCCGGCTACTCGCACGAGATGCGGCGCTTCCTGGCGTCCAATCCCGGTCTCGCGTCCCGCTTCACCCGCACCGTGGAGTTCGACGACTACTCGGCCGTGGAGCTGGTCACCATCGTCGAGCAGATGTGCACCGCGCACCGCTACGAACTCGACCACAGCACCCGGGAAACACTCACCCGCTACTTTGAACTCCTGCCCCACAACGAGGACTTCGGCAATGGCCGGACCGCGCGTAAGGTCTTCGAGGAACTGGTCGAGCGCCAGGCCCAGCGCCTCGCCGAACAGCCCCACGCGACCGCGGCGGACCTGACCAGGCTCCTGCCCGAGGACATCGCCGCCCCCAAGATCGCCGGTGCAGTGGGCCCGGAGAGCGGCGACGAGGAGAGCCTCGCCGATCTTCTGGAGCAACTGCAGTCCATGGTCGGCCTCGCCCAGGTCAAGCGCGAGGTGTCCGACATGGTCAACCTGCTCGCCTCGGTCCGCCACCGGCAGGCCGCGGGGCTGCCCACCCCCTCGCTGAGCCGCCACCTCGTCTTCTCCGGCCCGCCGGGTACCGGAAAGACCACGGTCGCACGACTCTACGGACGGCTGCTCCGCGCTCTCGGCGCCCTAAGCCGCGGCCAACTCGTCGAGGTTTCCAGGGCGGACCTGGTGGGGGAGTGGGTCGGCCACACCGCGCAACGCACCCGGGAGGCGTTCGAAAGAGCCCGAGGCGGAGTGCTGTTCCTCGACGAGGCCTACACCCTCTCGCAGACGGGAACAGGCACCGACTTCGGACGGGAGGCGATCGACACCCTGGTGAAGCTGATGGAGGACCACCGCGACGAAGTGGTGGTGATCGCAGCAGGCTATTCGGCCGAGATGGAGGGCTTCATCGCCACCAACCCCGGCCTGGCTTCACGCTTCTCACGGACCGTGGAGTTCGAGAACTACGCGCCGGCCGAGCTGGTGACCATCCTCGATCAGCATGCCGCCCAGTCGGGCTATGTGTGTGCTCCTGCCGTCCGCGAGGCGCTGCTGCGCCAGTTCGAGGCCGTGCCGCGCGGACGCTCCTTCGGCAACGGGCGCTACGCCCGACAGGTGCTGGACGCCATGGTCACCCGCCAGGCCGGCAGGCTGAGCGGTGTGGCCCGACCTTCCGCAGAGGAGTTGCGCACCCTGCTGGTGGACGACGTGCCTCGGAGCTCCCCGGCACCTGCGCAGGATTCGGGCTGACCGATTGCCCGACCGGACGGCTACGGCTGGTCCTGCACCTCTCGGCGCAGCCGCGCAACGGCGGCGCGGTCCCTCGCCTCTGCAGCCCTGTACAGGGCTGCAGAGGCAGCCAGGCTGTCCGCGTACTCGTCGTACCTGGCCCGGACACCTTGGAGCATGGCAAGCAGGTCCTGAGTGCTCGCGCCGTGCTCTGCGGCCGCCTCCTCGCCCGCCGGCAGCGAACCGTAGCTGTTCTCAGGATCGGGACATCCCTGCGAATATCTGTCGATGCAGGCGGACAAATTCCGGCCGGCCGCGCGGAACTCCTCGGCGAGATTTTCTATGCGGTCCGGGTCGATCAAAGTGTGGTCCGTCACCTTGTTCTCCAAATTACTGGTGAGTATCGTTTTATGGGTTCGACTTCCGGCGGAAGTGCAGGCCGGAGCAGACGGTACCGACCGCCCGGGGAGGCCGAGAGGCCCACCCGGGCCCATTATTTTTGGGCCCGACCCAATGTCGTGGAGACTCCTTTGTCTGCCGCAATTCCTCGCTTGACATTTGGTGTCGTGATGCCCAAGAGTCGATCATCGAAAAGGCGGGGACGGTCCGATGAGCGGACCTGGCGGGGCATGAAATCAGGCCGGATGGCGGATCATTCGCCGCCTGAACCAGGCCACGCTGAACTCGACAGGCGAGGCCTGGGCGGGCCGCTGTTCGGTATGCCAGAGGAAGCCGGCATGGGGCGACTTGAGATCGATGTGACTTCGGCTGATCGGAAGGAGGGGCAGATACGGGTTCTCGTGGTTGACGACGACCTGGTGATCCGCAGGGGGCTGGTGAGCCTGCTGCACGGCGACGGTCGGGCCCTCGTCGTCGGGGAGGCCGGAGACCGCGGCCACGCGCTGGAACTGGCTCGCCTGTACTCGCCGGACGTTGCCCTGCTGGACCTCGGCCTGCCGCTGTTCGAGGGCCTGCACGTCCTCGCGGAACTGTCCAGGATCTGCAAGGTCCTGGTACTGGCAGGCCGCGATGTCGCGTTCGACGTCGACCAGGCCCTGAGGGTCGGCGCCACCGGATATCTGGTTCACCGTCAGTTCTCTGCGGCGGAACTGATGACGGCCGTCATGGCCACGGCACAGGGGCGTGCCCACCTGTCCCCGGGGGCGGTGACCGCCCTGGCGGAGAAGCTCCGCTCGACAAGGGCCGTGCGCCCCGGACCGCCGCGTAGCGGCCGGGTCGGCGAGCTCTCCCGGCGGGAGCTCGAGATCATGGACCACATCGCCCGGGGCCGCAGCAATCCCGAGATCGCCAAGACACTCTTCCTGAGCGAGAAGACGGTCAAGAACCATGTGAACCGGATCTACGCCAAGCTCCAGGTTCGCAGCCGGGCAGCAGCAGTGGCGCTGTGGCTGGGAGCCGAGGTCGACTCCGGCTGAGCCTGCCGCGCAGGAAGCGGCGCCAAAGACTGGTCGCCCGGCGGATGTCTCGGCCCCGCGGACGCCGCATCTTCGTGGCAGTCGGGGGGCCCAAGACTCAAGCCCGGCCTGGTCGGATCGCACGCCCGACCAGGCCGGCGGGCGACAGGAGGATGTGCGCGATGATCGAACTTGCGACGGGGCCCAGACAGCAGCCGATCCTTCGGCCGGGAAAACCGGTTGCCCCGCCTGCCGGAGCAGCACCCAGTGCCCCGCGGCCGGCCCTGGTGACGGTCGTCGGCGGATACGGCGGTGACCTGCCGGCGAGGCTCCAACAAGCTGGGATACCCGTGGTCAAGGCCCTGCCCTGGGGGAGCAACAAGGCGTGCCGGGTACTGCTCGACTCCCGGCCGCCGATGATCCTGCTGGATCTGCACCCCTCGGTGGTCGGCCAACGGCTGGCCGACTTCGTCCAAGCCGCAGCACTGATCGCTCCTGTCGTCGTGCTGCGCCACGAAGGGCAGAGCATGCTGATCAATCTCCAGGGCCAGGAGGTGCTCCTGCGTCCCTCAGGGCAGGAGACCCTGGAGGCCTTCCGTGCAGGGGCATTCGACGTTGTGGATCCGGGTGCTCCGCCAGCGGAGCTGGCGGCCCGGATCAAGGCGGACCTTCGGCGCTGCCCGGCTGTGGTGGAGGAGCCCGGGCCCCGCTGGCGCGGCGGGTCCTCTCCGAGCCAGCGTCTGCTGTTCGACCTCATAGCCCGGGCCCACACACCCATCTGCTGCCACTACCTGAAGCAACTGCTCGGTACGGCCCGGGAGCCTCTGACTCTCCGGGCGTTGAGAGCCCGTGTCCACCGCCTGCTTCCGGTGTTCGACGCCTACGGCCTGTCCCTGGTCGTCGACCAGTGGCGAGGGATCGTCACCTACCGGGTCGACAGCCGGGAAGCATCCTCGAGCCAGTTTCGGTGACGGAGATGCTGCCGGCGCCGTGGCGCACCAGGGCACGGCGAAGTTCCCTGAGCGCGTAGTGGTTGCGTGATTTCACCGTCCCCTTCGGTATGCCGATGGTGTGGGCGGTGTCCGCGATGGACATGTCCAGACAGTGCAGACGCACTACTACTTCGCGGTGCGTGGCCGATAGTTGGGTCAACGCGAAGACGGCGGAGCGCGCGTCGACAACCTGTTCCGCACAGTCCGGGACGGTGGCGGTCATGTCGCAGGGGTGATATTCCGTTTCGGACGGGCGGGCGCGGCGTGCCCGATTCGCGTCGATGACCAGATTGCGAGCCACCCTGAGCAGCCATGGTCTGATCCGATCAGTGGATTCCCGCAGGCCGGCGGCATGCTGCCAAGCCCGGAGGAACGTTTCCTGTACGAGATCCTCCGCGGCCTGGAGATCGGTTCCGCCGATCCTCATCACGTAGCGCAACAGTGGCCGGTGGTGGGTGGTGTACAGGCTGCTGAGGAACGAGTCGTCTGCTCGATTGTGCTGTGTCAAATTCTTTCCAGGAAATGACGAATCGACTACCGGAATCTCGCTGTCGATCGTTCGACGGCCGTGCAAGATTCAGCTGTCAAACTTCTGGCCAAGTGTGCGGGCGGAAATCCCCGTGGATCCCGCGGGGTGTCGATCCGAAGGTTCTCCGGGATTCTGTGTGGTCGGCCGGAGACGCAGGCGTCCGACACTGAATGCGGCGGGGGGTGCGACCGGCGTCGCCGCACCCCCGCCGCTCACTCAGGACAGTCCCGAGACGGGGGCGCCGGGACCCAGCCAGGCGAGCAGCAGTGCCCGAATGGTCAGGTCCTCCTTGTTGAGAACGGCACCCGCGTCGCCCTGCTCCTGCCGTGGGCGCTCCGAGGCCGGCAGCTCCCGCATCAGCACCGTCTCTCCGCCTGCCCGCTTCACCGTTCCCAGCACGCGGAACAGGCTGTTGCCGGGGAGGATGACCTCCTCGGCCGCTCCGGAGACGGCCAACACACCGGCTCGCCGTCCGCCCGTCGACCACATCGCGGTGACGATCCCGTTGGTTGCCAGCGGTGGCCGCTGAGAAGCCCGCAGAACCTGGGGGGAATGCAGGACCCGGCCGGGCGCCAGCTGTTCCAACTCCCAGTTCACCGGCAGGCCCTGGCAATGGACCGGCCCCCGATAGGACGGCAGTCGGCGCAGCCCGGACGACACGCACGCGGCCCACACCGCATCCACGCGCGGTGACCGCCTTCCGTCCGGTTCTGTCGGCAGATCGCCGCACACCAGGGCCCGGACGGCGACCAGATCGCCCATGTCGGAACCGTCGGCGGGCTCGGGGAGTGCTCCGCGAAGCCCCGGATTGGTGGCCAGGGTCTGAGCGATCGCGCGGGCGTGCACGTCATAGCGCCGCAGCAGTGCCTCCCGCAGCAACGAACGTTCCTGGAACGTGCTGGAGTGGTCCGGTCGCAGCGACGGTGGTGCCAGCAGAGCAGCCGTGAGCGCCTCCTCTCCGTCGGCGGTGTCCGGGGCAGGGGCGGATTCCACGAGGGCGGCGGGCTCGGGGAGCTTCGGCGGCTCCGTGGCATCCGGCTGAGGTACCGCCTCCTGCTCCGTGGACTGCACGGCACTGCCTTCGGCCGCCACGACGACGGTCCCGTCGATCCCGGACACCGGACGCGTCGTGCTCTCGTCGCCGGCATGGCCGGTGTCCACCACGGGAATCTGCAGATAGGCGGACAGCAAACCCCGTTCGGCGTCCTGGTCGGGTCCCGCAGTGTCGGTGAACAGCACCAGACCCTCGCTGCCCTGCCACTGCTCGCGCAACCTCCACAGCTCGCAGGCCATCTCCCACACTGTGCGAGGCTTGTCGCCGACGACGTACGGGCAGCCGGGTTCGCGGGTGGACCGTTGCACAGCGACGCCGAACCGCCCCGGCAGGGATGTGCCCCGCCAGGCATCGAAGCCCGCCAGCAGCTCCTGCGCACCGGGCTGGTCCGGCTCGAGGAGGGCGAGCCCGCGCCCGTCGATCGCGATGGCCTGCACCGTCGTACGGACCGGCTGCGCCGTTGTGCCGCTCTCCGCCGGGAGCTGAAGCCTGGCCTTGTCCGCCTCCGAGAACGGCCAGGACCCGGCCAACCTCACCACCGGTAGCCAACCCCGGTCGGGCCGCTGCGGAAGCATGGCCCACCAGCCGCGCTGATCCCCCGAGACAACCGGCACCTGCAGCTGGTCCGCGATCAGTTGCACGGCCCACCCGCCGATTCGGCCCTGGGCGACCAGGACGATGGGACGGGCCTGCCAGTCCTGCTGGCTTCGCACCAACTCTCCGAGTCGAAGAGGCGACAGGACACGCGCACCGATGCGGAAGGCCGAGGCCAGTCCGTCATAGCGGACGAAGACTGCGAACAGGTCCGGGTCCGGCTGCCACCAGGGGGCGATCGCGGCGACGTCCAGGGCGTCGTCGGGAGCATCGAACACCACCCCGGCCGAGATCGTGGACCCTTCGGGCCGGACCTGCGTGGTGCTTGTGCCCGGGCCCGTGGGCGGCGTGATCCTTTCGTCGGTACCGGTGGCTCCCGCCACGTCGCCGGCCGACTCCTCTGCCGGCTCGGCCTCCTCGACCTCATCAGCCTCCTTGGCCGGCTCGGCCGAGGAGCTGTCGGGCCCGGCCACGGCCGAGCGACGCGCGGTGAAGCGCTTGAGGAGATCCAGCAGCCACGACCAGCGATCACGCTCCGCACCGGGCCCCGGTGCCGGTCCGGACGGTGCGGCCAGTGGTGCCACGACTGCCCCGGACGATTCCTCGGCGGCGACGGCATCCCCGGCCGGTGCGGTCGCAGGATCCGGTGAGGCGCCACTCAGGGCAGAACTGCGCCCCTCCTCCACCTCGCCAGTGGCAGAGGTCACGCGGTCCGTCCGCCAGCGCAGTGGTCCGGCAGAGGGCGCCCGTCGGGAGAGCCACGCCGGGAGCGCGGAGCGCCACGACAGCACCCGCCACAGGAGCAGCAGGACACAGAGGGAGACCAGAGCGGGCACCACGGGACCCGATGCTCCGGACGGCTGGGCGCCGATCGGCGTGGGCTGCGCCGAAGCAACCCGGGGTGCATCCGGCAGCGGTCCTCCCGGCCCGTTCGGTGCCGCCGGCGCGGACGCGAGTGCCGGCGGCGAGGTGGCCGCCGTCGATGCTGTGGCCGAAGCCGACGGCTTCGGCGTCGGCAAGGGGGACAGGCTGGGCTTGGGCGCCGTCGTCGTGGCGACTCCCGGGACGGGCAGCCGACCGACGCCGGCCGGGATCGGGCCGGGGTCGTTGGCGCAGTCCCACATCCACATTGCGGTTCCGTTGTCGGTCCGGGAGAACCGCTCGTCTGCGCACTTGCCCGGGCTGTCCACAGCTTGCAGCTGGCTTCGGGGCCCCACCACCCACTTCTGGTCGTTCGCCCCGGAGCAGGGATAGAAGCCGATGGGAGTCCCGTTGTCGTGCCGGCCCGCGATGGAGTCCATGCAGAAGCGGCTGCCGGGCGTACTGCCCGGTACAGAGAACGACCAGGTGCCGTCGCCGTTGTCCTGCTGGGTGAACGTCTGCACGGTTGCCGTGCCGCAGTCCCACAACACCAGCGGCGCGCCCAGCCGCGCGGGCGGTGCCATGCCCAAGCACTTGCCCGCACCTGCCGTGATGGTGTGAAGCCGCACCTGAGCGCCTCCACCGCCGCTGGGCTTGCCCGGCACCCGGCCGCCGTCCGTGACGACCTGCTGCGAGGCATTGGTGACGTCCGAGTAGGCCGCTGCCGACGTTTCGAAGGCGAAGCTTGCGGCGAGGGCGAACAGGCCTGAACGGACTACGGTGCGATGGGTCCTTCTCAACATGCGCCTTTCCTCGGCAGTGCGCGGGCATGCGGCGCACCGCTGTACGGCATGGAAGATGCAGGCCCGGCGGATCGTCCCGTACTGGCCGATGGGCACAGCACGATGCAGAGTCAACTGGCAGGCCACCAGGGTGGAACAGGGCCCGCGGACCCAATTGAGAGCGCGGCCGGGGGACTGGGAGCCCTCGGCGCCGCGGCATGCGAACGGTGCGGATTCGTGAGCCGGCCGTGCTCGCATGCGTCACAGCGCGAATGCCGAACGGAACCGCCAGGGCGCCGCGATCACCGCGTGCAGGCATGTGCAGTTTGGCGCCATAGCCCGCAGCTGCGGCGGTATTTGTTGGCGCGGCATATCGAATTGGCGTTGCAGGGCGTATTTCGATCACAAATGCCATGGGAAATAATTGGAAGCCTGGGGGGAGGTGTTTCCATGGCCTTTATCGAACGGCTCGGTCGAACGACCACTGAGGGACCGTCATCTTGTCCGAGGCGGCTTCGATTCCGCGGGCCGTCGGCTCCGGAACCTCTGGCGAGGCGCTGCCGCATGGATGGGTGCTGGCAGCTGTCGGCGGGATGTGTATGAGCGGTGCGCGGCGACGGGCATGCGGAGCCCACTTGGTGAGGTCTTCTCACGTCCTGGCGGCGCCCGCGACGTCATCGTCTCCCTCGACCCGGTGGCGGTGCCGACCGCAGCGGGCCGGCGGAGCCGCCGTCGGGACCGTGGGACGAAAAGGTAGGACCACAGGCCCAACTAGCCTCAAGTAAACCTCAGATGCGCCTGTCCTCGGCTTGACACGGGACGGCCAGGACATGAAGCTCGGGGCAGCCGGTAAGCGCCGGATAAGAAATCGCCGAAAGGCGATCGGAAAGGCTGGATTCTCCTTCCCTCACCTGCCCTGGCAGGGATGGTGAAATTCGGCCGGGCCGCCTGGTGGATATGGCGGCGAGGTGCGACACCTGAGTCGACGAGGAAAGCAGAATTCCGCCGGAACCTCTGACCCTGTGGCGGGGACTCCGATCGGTTGGCACCATCCTCGGCCTGGTGTCGCACGCTCGCGCGCAGCCACAGAAGCACTTCTCAGTTCCACCCCTTTTCGGGCCGCGCTCCCGCGCGGCCCGAACGCATGCCCCCACGGTACGCATTCCCCCCGTCCCCTTGACTGAAGAGGGATCACCATGACGCTGGCGCAAGCCCAGAAGCACTCATCCTCGGCGGACGCCCCAGGAGGCCTCCGCCGAGACGTGGGACTGCTCGGGCTGCTGTTCACAGGTGTCGGCTCCATCATCGGATCCGGCTGGCTCTTCGGAGCGCTCAGCACGTCGCGGCAGGCCGGCCCGGCCGCAATCGTGGCCTGGATCCTCGGCGGATTCATGATCATGCTGATCGGCCTTGCCTACGCCGAGCTGGGTGCGATGCTCCCGATGTCCGGTGGCGCCGTGCGATTCCCGCACCTGGCGTTCGGCTCGTTCGCGAGCTTCACCACCGGTTGGATCAACTGGCTCGCGGCAGCATCGGTGGCGCCCATCGAGGTCGAGGGCGCCCTGCAGTACGCCACGTACTACGTCCCCTGGCTGACCCGTTCGGACGGCGGCGTGACGGTACTGACCGGCGGCGGACTCGCCGTGGCCGTCGCCTTCCTCGCTCTGTTCAGCGTCATCAACGTGGTGGGCGTCAAGCTCTTCGAGAAGGCCAACACCATCCTGGTGTGGTGGAAGCTGCTCATCATCGTGCTGGTGATCATCGCCCTCCTCGGCACGGCCTTCCACCCCGGGAACTTCCACAGCCACGGCTTCGCCACCAACGGCCTGACTGGGATCGTCACCTCCATCGCGACCGCCGGCGTCGTCTTCTCGTACTTCGGCTTCCGCCAGGGCGTCGACCTCGCGGGCGAGAGCAAGAACCCGCGCCGCAACGTGCCCATTGCCGTCATCGGCTCCATCGTCATCACCATGGTGATCTACGTCGGCCTGCAGATCGCCTTCATCGGCGCCATTCCCGAGGACCTGCTCTCCCACGGCTGGTCAAGCCTGGACTTCCCCAACGCGTTCGGCCCGCTCGCCGCCCTCGCCACCCTGCTGGGGCTGCCGTGGCTCGCCACCCTCCTCTACACGGACGCGGTGATCTCCCCGGCCGACACTGGCCTGATCTACACCACCGTCACCTCGCGTCTGTCCTACGCGATGGCGAAGAACGGCAACGCCCCCAAGTCGCTGGGCACCCTCAGCCCTCGCGGGGTGCCGTGGGTCAGCATCATCCTGACCTTCGTCACCGGCCTGATCTTCTTCATGCCCTTCCCCGGCTGGCAGCAGCTGGTCGGATTCATCACCTCCGCCACCGTGCTCTCCTTCGGCTCCGGTCCGCTGGTCGTCGCCGCGCTGCGCCGCCGCGTGCCGCACCAGACACGCCCGTTCAAGCTCCCCTTCGGTGACCTCATCCCGTTCCTGGCCTTCTACTCCTCGAACCTGATCGTGTTCTGGACCGGCTGGAAGACCAACCAGAAGCTCTTCGTCGCGATCATCCTCGGCCTCGTCCTGTTCGCCGTACAGAGCCTGCGCGGCCGAGGCGCCCACGGCGACCGTCCCGCCCTCGACCTGCGGGCCGGACTGTGGGTCGGGCCCTGGCTGCTGGGCCTGGCCGCGCTGAGCGCCCTCGGGCCGTTCGGTGGCGGCAGCGGGGTCCTCGGCTTCACCCTGGCCTTTCCCGTCATCGCCGCTTTCAGCCTGGCGATCTACGTCCTGGCGATCCGCTTCTGCCTGCCGACTGCGACGGTGGAGCGCTCGCTCGCAGAGGTCATGGCAAGCGAGGGGCACGAGACGCACTGAGCCGCCGGCACTCGCCGAGTGACGGCTGCGCAGACACCCGGGACGCCACGCCGTGCACAGTGCACATCGGAGGGGAGCGCACTGTGCACGCGCGTGGCGTGCCACCCGGCAGCCGAGCCGACATCCGCAGCCTCCGCACACCACGCTCCACCACGACCTCCCGAGGAGCCCACGATGCAGATCCTGACGATTGCCGCACTGTGGTGCTTGCCCCCCGGTCTCCTGCTCTGCCTGGCGGAAACGATCCGGGCCAGGAAGACGGCCAGAGGGCTGATCCGACAGACGGCCATGCTGCGGGACGAGGTGCGCATGCGTGATGCCGAGACCGAGCACCTCGTGACCCGCAGGCTCACCGCCGTCGCCGCCGGCCTTCCCTGCCACCCCGACGAGGTACCCACGGCACTGCACACCGGGCTCGCGGCCACCCGATTCGCGACGAACCTCGACACCGTGGTGAATCTGTTCTCGGAAACCGGGTCAAGAACCCGCGCCAGGGCGGAAAAGACCGCGCACGCCGCGGTCAGCACTGCACTGCAGCCTCTCGAGGACCTGGCCGACGGGCAGAACGCCCTCCTCGCCGACCTTCAGGGACGAAGCGACGATCCCGAGACCCTCAAGGCCCTGCTGCAGATCGCCCAGGCCAATGCCCAGCTGATGCGCCGAATCCGAGCGATCCGACTCCTGTGCGGCACGGCGCCCCACCCCGGGCGTCAGCCCGTACCACTGACCGACGTGGTTCGTAGCGCCAGGTCGAGGATCCGCGAGAACAACAGCATCCGGATCAGCCAGCAGACGCACACCACCATCGTCGGCGGGGCAGCCGAGCCGGTGACTGCCGCCCTCGCCGAACTGTTGGACAACGCCACCCGTCACTGCGAGGCCGGCACCTCGGCCGATGTCGCGATTCGGCCCACGCAAAGCGGAGTAGCGGTCACCATCGACGACACCGGCCCCGGCATGGAGGAGCAGCAACGACGGCGGACGGGCGCCCTGTTGAGCGGCCACAGTCCTGCCACTCTCTGCCGACTCGGGCACACGCCGAAACTCGGCCTGCCGGTGGTCGGACTGCTGGCCGCCAGGTACGGGTTCCGAGTCCGTGTCGGCGCCCGGTCCCCCCACGGGGGCGTGCGCGCCGTGCTTCTCCTGCCTGCCGGGCTGATAGCCGACACCGGCCCGGGGGATCCCACCTCCGTGAGCGAGAAGACGCACCGGCCGGCGACCTGGGCGCACGCCGCCGAAGAACTGGCCCGGCCCATGGGGAAGTTCGTCAAAGGGCCCGAAGAGCGACAGCCGACCGATCCGAACCGACAGGGTGACACGACGTGAGTCATGCCAATTTCGAAGCCAACAACCTCGGACTGCTGCTCGACAACCTCCTGGCGTTCCCCGGCGCACGCCACGCGCTCCTGCTCGCGCACGACGGCTCACTGCGCGCCCACCCCTGGGCCATCGACCAGGCCGAGGCGGCACGCCAGGCCGGCGCGTTCTCTGCGCTCCACTCGGCGAGCCGCAACGCTGCCGAGCTCTGCGGGCAGGAACAGACGCCGTGGGAACAGACCTTGATCGAGTTCGCGGGTGGGTGCGTTTTCCTCCTGTCCGTCGATGCGACGTGCTACCTCGCGGTCTCCGCCTCGTCCGGGGCGGACGTCCCGATGCTCGCCCTGCGGATACACCGGCTCGCGGACCAGCTCGCCCGGTAACCGGGCCCGCAGGAATGGGTCCCCCGCATCTTCCGGTCGCTTCGGGGGCCCGCTGAACTGTGCGGGTGCCACGACAACACCTGAACGGGCCCTCGGGGGCGGACAAGAGCAGCAGTAGATCCCACGGACGACGCCTGTCCGCCACACGCGTGGCGGTGCTGGCAGTGTCGGCCGCCGGGCCGCTCTCCAGCATGGTAGGAAGTCTTCCCCTGGCCCTTGCACTCGGCAACGGTCCGGGACTGCCCGGCGCCTTCGTGTTCGCGACGGTCGTCCAGCTCTGCTTCTGTGCGGGATATGCCGCGCTGTGCCGACGGGTGGTCAGCACCGGTGCCCTCTATACCTATGTGGGGCAGGGCCTGGGCCGGCCGGCAGGGGTCGGAGCGGCCATGCTGGCGCTGCTCTCCTATACGGCGCTGTCCATCGGTCTGGTCGGAGCGTTCGGATACTTCACTGCGCTGGTGCTGGCAGCAGCAGGAGTCCACGTTCCGTGGGTTGTCCTCAGCGGGTGCGGCGTTGTGGTGTGCGGGTTGCTCGGGCACCGATCGGTGGACCTCTCGGCGAGGGTCCTGCTGACCCTGATGGCAGCCGAGGTCGTGATCGCAGCGGTCTTCGACCTTGCGGTACTGGCCGATCGGGGTTCGGAGGCCCTGCCTACCGCCTCGTTCGCCCCGGGGACCGTGTTCTCCAGCGGCATCGGTATCAGTCTGATGATCGCATTCAGTGCCTTCGTGGGGTTCGAGTCCGCCGCGCTCTACGGAGAGGAGACGGCAGATCCGACCAGGAACATCCCCCGTGCAGTCCTGCTGGCCGGAGCCGCGATCGGTCTCTTCTTCGTCGCCACCAGTTGGATCACGATCGGCGCGATCGGTGTGGCCGACACCCGTGATCTCGCGGGCCACCAACTCGGCAATCTGCTCTTCTTCCTCTCCGACAGATACGCGCCACAGCCGCTGACCCAGGCGATGGCCGTCGTGATGTGCACCTCCCTGCTCGCGGCTTTGCTTGCCGTGCACAACGCGGCCAGCCGCTACACCTTCGCCCTCGGCCGCGAGGGGATACTGCCCAGGGCGCTCGGTCGGCTCCACCCGGACCGCCTCTCGCCCGCGAACGCCAGCCTGACCCAGACCGTGCTGGCGGCAGGCGTGGTCACGGTCTTCGCCGTCGCCGGCCTCGATCCGTACCTCAACCTGGCCACGTCGATGGTGGGCCTGGCGACCCTGGGCATCCTCACCCTCCAGGCCTTCGCTGCCGTGGCCATTCCCGTGTACTTCCACCGGCACGCGGAAGCCGGATGGTGGCGCACCCGGGTAGCCCCCGCACTCGGTGCGGCCGGCCTGATCACCGCCACCACGCTCAGCGCAGTCAACTACCGGACACTTGTCGGCACCACCAACCCCGCCGTGGTGGCGCTGCCCGGACTGCTCGCAGTGGCGGTGGCCGGCGGCATCGGCTACGGCCTGTGGCTACGCGGTCGTCGACCCGACCTCTACGAGGCACTGGCCAGATCGGGCACCGCCGCTCCGGCACCCGCCCGGACCAGTGCAGCAGATGCTCCGCGGCCGCGGTACTGCATCGTCGGCGCCGGCGCAGCCGGCCTGATTGCGGCGCGCAGCCTCCAGGCCGAAGACATCGACTACGACCAGTTCGAGCGAAACACCGCCGCCGGAGGATTCTGGGACCCGGCCAATCAGGCCAGCCCGTTCGCCGCCCCGCTGCTTCCGCTCCCACCCCTGCATCTGGCCGACCTCCCCGGCCACCCCCTGCCTGTCGGTCACCCCCGTCAGGACCCCAGAAGAACCCTCCGCCACCTGCGGTCCTTCTCCGAAACCTTTGGCCTGGACCGGTCCATCGAATACGGGGTGGCCGTGGTCCGCGCCGAACCCGCAGGCGAGAACGCCCGGGACGGCTGGCGGGTAACCCTCACCACGGGAGAGACACGGCACTACACCGGTGTTCTCTGTGCGCACGGTGCCGATTGGCGCACCGTCAGCGTGCCGGAGCCTCTTCCACACGGGGCAGGCTATGCCACGCTGCCTGCGTACGGCATCCCCTACCTCGACGAAGCGCTCCTCGATCAGGAGGGCGGTCGGCCGCAGCTGTATCTGAACCTCTTCCACCCCCGTCTCCGCGGCTTGTACGTCCTGGGCTTTCTCGACGCTGGGCCGGCAACCCACGTTTTCTACACGGCGATGGCACGGACGATCCTCGTGGACATTCGTGCCCGCCACGTCAAACGGCACCAGGAAGCCATTCGGGCCGCCTGCGCCGCCGGCCCGCCCGACCTCGGAACAACGATGACCTACCTTGACCTTCCCGGGCGCACCCATCACCTGGAGACCGACACGTACTGGCGCCTGCTCAACGACTTCCAGCAGCGATTCGGGGAACCGGACGACAGCGGCGGTCACCATGTCGGCGAGGTGTCTCGCCGCCCGAGAACCGTCCTGCCGTGAGGATCTTCGGCCGTGGCCGGCGACCCGCGCCTTGCCACGCACCAGAACTCGCAGACCCTGAGCTCGGACGGATTCTGTCCCATTGCTCCACTGCGGTCCGTGCCACCGACCAGGACTTCGTTCTCGCTGCGGTTGAACAACTCCTCCATGCGACCGGGCAGGATTGGGACCGCTGCACCCACCGCCTCGATATCTTGGCGCGCAGTGACCTCCACAGCGTCGCCCACACCTGGCGCAGCCGCTGCCCCGACGATCCGTTCGCCCTTCTGCTCTATGTGTGGAGCTGCCTGCACACCGGCACCGCCGCCCGCAGCCCGGAGCTGGTGCCCGAACTGGTCCGCCTGTGTCACCGCAGCGCGGACCTCCTGCCCGCGCACCCCGTCCCCTGGGTGACGCTGCTCGCGATCCTGCGGCGGATGCGTCGCCCGGCACACGAGATGTTCGACGTGTGGAGGGAAGCCGTCTCCCGTGACCCCTGGCACCGTGAGGCACACCGACAGATGCTGCGGTACCTGTCGCCGGACGAATGCGGCTCCACGGCCAGGGCGATGGATTTCGTGGACGACGTCCGGGGCGGCATGCCGTCCGGGACGCCTGCCGCCGGTCTTCACCTTGCCGCGCTGACCGACAACTACCTGCGGCTGCGCTCGCGCCCGGACACGGGTGCGCTCAGCGCCCGGAATTGTTGGGGCACTCCCGCGGCAGCCCGGGCCTTGGACGAGGCGGCAGCGTGTTGGCCCCGGCCGGGCTTCCTCACCCACGTGGCGGCTCCGGCCGATCTCAATCTGCTGGCTCATGCCCTTGTGGAGACGGGGCGGATGGACGAGGCGGCCACGGTGTTCGGTGCGCTGGGTGCCACCGTCACAGCCTGGCCCTGGCTGACCGGGGGAGACCCGGTCCAGCGCTTCCTTTACTGGAGGGAACGGGCTTGCGCGTGATCTGCCTCTGCCATGGGCCCGAGCTGTCGTGCCGCCGCGGGTCCGTGATGTCGCAAGGGCGCCGACCCGGTCGGCGTTGGCGCAGCGGTAACCGCCTCACGAGCATGTGGGCCGGCCGAACGCCCCGGTGCTCGAAGGCCGGTTGTCTCGGGGCGGGCGCTGTACGGGCCGTCCCACGGGCGGGTCTGCTTCCGACAGGACGCGCTTGGCATACGCCAGCAGCGCGGAGCGGGTGGCGGCGGGCATCCGGTCGGCCAGAGCCTGCCGGATCAGCGGGTGCCGGAACACGAACAGATTGCTGCCGCTCCCCACCAGCACCCCCGACTCCGCGGCGAGGCGGACCGTCTCTCGGACCTCGTCCGGCGGAATCCCGGAGACGGTGGAGACATCCTCCACGCTGGCTCCGGCGCCGAGGAGGGCCGCAACCTCCAGGACGTCCTGCATCCGGGAGGACAGGCACCCGAACCGGTCGGCGAAGATCTCGCGCAGCGAGTCGGAGGGCAGCGCCCCGCCCATGTCACCCGACCCGGGGGCGACTCCTGCAACACCATCACGCACCCTGACGGCGCCCAGCCGCTGGTACGCGGCCACCAACTCGGTCACGAACAACGGGTTGCCTGCGGCAGGTGCAATGCGCTCCAGCAAGATGGTGTTCGGGCAGCCTCCGACCAGTTGCTGGACCAGCGCCGCAACCTCGGGCTCCGCCAGCGGGCCGAGCTCCCACAGCCGAGCCCCGCGAGCCTCGAATTCCCTGAGCAGCACCGACAGTTCCGGAGCCGGCCTGCCCGCTGCGACCAGGAGCACCGGCTGGTCTTTCAGCAGTCCGAGCAGCCGACCGACCAGCGCCGTACTCCACGCATCGGCCCACTGCACATCATCCAGCAGCACGGCTCCCGGCCTTTCGGCGAACCATCGGCCGAGCAAGTCCGCCATCGCGTCCGCGACGGCCAGGTGCCAGTCGCGTCCGGCGGCTCCGCCCACACCCTGCAACAGACGCGAGATCTGCTGGAGGTCGCCCCGCGGGGACATCGGGTGCAACTGCAGGCACGATTGCACCGCGGCGAACGGCACCTGGCGCTCCAGCTTCGCTCCCGCCCCCCGCAGCACCCGCAGCCCGGCACGTCGGCACTGTGCCTCCAGCGAATCCAGCAGCGCGGTCTTGCCCGTACCGGCGTCCCCCCGGATCACACCGGCACCGCCGTGCCCGACCACCACGGACTCGACCAGGCGCGTCAGCGAGGCCATCTTCTCCACTCTGCCGACCAGACGGACCGGGTTGCCCATGACCGCCTCCGCGCGCCGGACGATCCCGAAATCGTCCGCCAATCCTGCCAACGACTGCAGGGCCGCCAGTCCCAAGCCGGGCCCAATCCCGGGCCCACGACAGCCCTCTGCCATCGCGCTACCGTCTCTCCCCCCAGCGCAAGGAGCGGCACCATGGCCTACGCGTTCGACCCCACCTGGGCCGCCGAGCTTGACCGCATCCATGGCATCGAGGCCACCTGGGACACCACCACGATCGGCCGCCTGGAGATTCTCGGACTCGGCGAGGGCGAATCCTTCCTCGAGATCGGCGCAGGCGCCGGCAGCATTGCACGATGGGCCGCCTCGCAGGTCGGACCTGCGGGCGAGGTCGTGGCGACCGACCTCGACACCAGGTTCCTGCAAGACCTCCCGCCCGACATCAGCGTCCTGCAGCACGACATCCGATCCGATTCGCTGCCCCACGACCACTTCGACGTCGTGCACGCCCGGCTTGTCCTGAGCCATCTGGCCGAGCGCGATGCCGTCCTGGCAAGGGCGGCCCGAGCCTGCCGCCCTGGTGGCCACCTCGTGATCGAGGAATTCGACGAGAGTGACACTCTCGGCGGATCCATGCGCCGACCACACGTCAACTCCGCGTGGGCCGAAGAGGCCCTGCTCCAGTGCTGGCCCGCCATGGGCGCCTTCGTCGCCACCTTCGGATACGACGCCGCCTATGGAAGCCGACTGGCGGAAAGCCTGGCCGACTGCGGCCTCGACCAGGTCCAGACAGCAGGGAACGTCGCGATCCTGCACGGCGCCACCCCCCAGTCCGCTGCCTACCGCACCAGCCTGGCCTTCCTCGGCCGCGCCATGACCAGGAACGGCCTTCTGACCGACGAGCAGCTCAATCCCGTACTCGCCCTCCTCGACGACCCGGACTTCGCCATGGCCACACCCGTCCTCGTGACAGCCTGGGGGCGGCGCCCGCACAGCCCCGCCCCCCAGCCACCCATACCCCAGCACTCCTGACCCGGCCCGGAACATGACCGCGTCCCCAGCCCTCGTGACCGGCTGCGCCCTGCTGGGCCTGCCGACAGGCACACTCCTGTCCGTGCTCGCCCGCCGCACCGTCCCCGAATCCGGTCCGCCCCTCGCCGCCCCGCTGCCGGCCGCGTGTACCTCCGCCCTCTTCGCCCTGCTGTCGTGGAGGCTGGGCCCCACCGCCGCACTGCCGGGCTACCTCTACCTCGGCGCGATCGGTATCCCCCTGACCGTCATCGACCTGCGGGTACGCAGGCTGCCCGACCGCCTTGTACTGCCTGCCTACCCGGTCGGTGCACTACTCCTCGCTTCGGCCGCCGCGATGCTCGGCGACGCCCGGCCCTTCCTCCGGGCGCTGGCAGCGGCAGCAGTGCTGTTCGCCGCCTATGCCCTGCTGGCGATCATCGGCCCCCGCAACGGCATGGGCGGCGGCGACGTCAAACTCGCCGGCGTGCTCGGCATGTTCCTCGGCTGGCTCGGCTGGCGCGAGGTTCTCACCGGGACGGCACTGGCTTTCGGTCTGGGCGCGGCCACCGGCGCCGCCCTGCTGGTGCTGCGCCGTGCCACCTGGCGTTCGAGCATCCCGTTCGGTCCGTTCATGCTCGTGGGCGCACTGGTCGCGACGACCATATGATCGGCCCAAGCCTGTGGGGCTGCGGTGACAGGTGTGTCCGGGAAGCCCTTCAGTGCTTCCCGGACACACCGTGGCGTCAGAACTGCACGCCCGCCAGACCGCTGGCGACGGCGTAGCAGAAGTTCACGCCGCGCCTCCACTGGTCCGGATCGATCTCGGTGTCCAGCACCCGTCCGGTGTCGACCTGCAGAAGCCGGTGCGGTCCGGAGATGGTCTGGATGGTGGGCACCCCGGCCTGGTACATCCAGTCCCCTCGCCGACCAGACTGCCGCGGGTCCCACAGGGCAGGGGGTTGAGCACGAAGGAACGGCGGAAGTCGGCGGCCGCGGCGGCGCGGGCGCACAGGTTCTGCAGCGCCGGGACGGGGGCGACGATGTGTGCATGCGGCTCGGTGAGGCCGGTGCTCACATAGTTGTTCCCCGACTCCACCCACTGTCGGGGACCGACCGATGTGCTCGATGCAGAAGCTGGCGACCGTTTTGGCCATCAGGTCCGGGCGGGTGTCGATGAAGAGCTGGGTGCTCCTGAGGCCACCGAGGTCCACCAGGAAGTGCGCGGTGGAGAACGGTGGAGAACACCACCACATACGTCCTGGGAAGGCGTCGGCGCGGCACCTGCGCCAGCGACCGGGCGATCCCGCGCAGGACAACGCTGCCGTTCTCCTCGATCGCGTTCTGCCCGTCGGTGTGGCTGTTGAGGACGACGATCTCGTCGCTTGCACCCGGGATCACCGATACCAGCATGTCGGTGCTGCACTGGGCAGTGCGGGCGGTCATTGTCAGGGTGGCGCTCACGCCGCCGGCCTGCGCCTGTGCGCGGACCATGGCCGAGGCATTTCGGTCGAGCAGCACGGCCGGGGTGTCCTGGATTGGGAAGTTGTACGGCGTTCACTGGTTGGCCACATAGCCGGGGCAGGAGTCGATCATCATGAGCGCCCCGATGGCCCCCGCCTGCTTCAGTGCGTCCAGCATCGGAAGCGGGGTGTCGGGGTTGAACGCGAAGCTGATCAGCTCGTCGGGTCGCAGCGTCCCGTCCGGGTCGTAGCTGCTGACCTTGAGCGGGTCGAGATAGCTGAGCGGTACCCGCGTGAACGGGCCGATGTCCAGGACCGCGATGGCACCCCGCAGGTCCGCGGCGGCGATTTCGGCGCTGCTTCCCCCGCCGACGTACGCCAGGTTGCCGGTCACCCCGGCGGCGGGGGTGGGCCCGCAGTACGGGTAGGGTGCGGCGACCTGCACCCGCCCTGCCGCTGGGCCGCCGTTCAGGACCAGGCCCGTACTCTGCGCGGTCCACCGGGTGAAGGACTGCGTCGTGCGCTGAACCCTCAGGCCGACCTGCGTCAGACCGTCCTCCAGCCAGTCGATGAACTGCTGGTGGGCGTTGCTGCCGGTCAGCCTGGGCCCGAAGCCGACCATGGTGGCCAGGTCGCGGTAGAGGTCGGGAACCGCCTGTCCCGCCAGCGGGCCAGCCTCGGGGGAGAGCGGAAGAACACTGCTGCTCCCCGATGCGGTGGCGAGCGCTGCGGCGCTCATGGGGGGAAGGAGCGCCGCAGCGGAGCCGGCCGCTGCCGCGCCCAGCAATGCACGTCGGTGAATGTCATGGACATGCCTTTCAGGGAGATGCGCAGAGCGGTGTCCACGCCAAGGTCGGGGGGTGAACAGGCCTGATCTGCAGGCAAGTTGAGTCGTCCGCGGCCTCGCCGAGATGAATGGCAAGGAGGGCAAGGGGAAGATCCGGGGCCACCAAGGGCCTAAAAGCCCAACGAATCCGGGCGACCGTCGGTACTGGCCTCATGGCGGATGTCTTGGGTACACCGCCCGGGGAGTGTGGGACTGCCTCCCCAACCCGGGCCCGGGAACCATCGGAGTCCGGAACCATCCTCAGAGCAGGGGTTCAGAAAGGCGGCTCCGGCGCATGCTCCAGATCGCGCTTCCCGTGGCACTTCCCTCCGTGCCCCTCTACCAGGTTCTGGCGCCACCGCTGGTGACACTCGACACCCACGACCACAACGGTCTCGACGAGCTCATCGGGAACCTCGAGGCCATCTGCGCACGCGCGTCCCACACCCTGCTCGTCGTGCCGAGCTGGCTGGACCTCGCCACACGCACACGCCTGCGCACCGCCCGCCGCCTGCTCCGAACCGCGCCGCTGTCCCTCGTCGAACTCCACGTCCCACCCCTCGCCCTGTCCGTGCTGGCCCGCCAGCTCACCGTGCTGTCGGAGGCCGTGGCCGAGCCCTCGCGCCTGGCCTCGGCCACACCCCTGCTCGCCCGGGAGATGGTCATCGGCGCGTGCCTGTCCAGCGTCTCCGACTACCCGCACGGTTCCGTCCCCCTGCACGCGCACCTGTCCTCACACCTGCCCTGGACAGCCTTCATCGCCCTGCTCGGCCCGGCCGGAGGAGTCAGCAGGACCAACGCCTGGCGCCCTCCCGCCAGCACAGCGATGCGCCGAACCAGACTGCTGCACGGCAAACCGGGAACCAAGACCACCGCCTGGGCCCGGGCGGCAGTGGCCGTCCGCCTGGGGGCCTGCGCCGCCGAAGAGGTACCCGCGGCACCCCAGGCCGCCGCCTGGTGGGGTGCGCGCCAGGTCGTGGAATTCGTCGCCGCACTAGAGGACCCCCAGGAACTGCTCAACGCAGTCCTGGCCGCCCCCGCCCACCCCTGCCGGTGGTGCGGTGCCACGGTCATCGGAAGCGCCTGCCCGTTCTGCTCGGCCACGGCCGGCCCCGCGGCACCGCCCCCGCCGCGGCCCACCCGGCGCGGCCTGGGACTGATCAGCCGGACCGCCCGGGGCGCCGCATGAACCCCCGCCAGCGTCGCGGCCTCGTCCTCATCGTCGCTGCCTGCGTCGGCGCACTGCTCGTCTTCACCCTGGTCTCCCGCGTGATCGCCGACGTCAAGAGCCAGGTCGGACCGCTCATACCGGTACTCGTCCTCAACCGCCCGCTGCCCGCCTACACGCCGATCGACCCGTCCGCCGTGGAAGTCCGCCAGGTTCCCCGACGCTGGCTCTCCGCGACCTTCCTCCAAACCCCCGCCGAACTCAGCGGAAAAGTCGCTGCCACCGATCTCGCCGCAGGCTCGTACCTCGAACGCGACATGGTCGCCGACCGTCCCCAACTGAGCCCCGGCGAACGAGAGATCGCCATTCTCGTCAACGCCGAGACCGGCGTGGCCGGCAAAATCCACCCCGACTCGTATGTCGACATCTTCGCGACCTTCGCCGCCACCGACACCACCCCGGCCGTCTCCCGGATCATCGTCTCCGGCGCCCGAACCGTCGACGTCGGACACCTGGCCACGGTCAACGACGCAGTCAAGGACGGCACAGCCACCCAAGTGGTCCCGATCACCTTCGCGCTCTCCCCGCTCGACGCCCAACGGGTCGCCTACGCCGAGAGCTTCGCCGTCAAGGTACGTCTGGCCGTCGTCGCCCCCGACTCCACACGCGAGACCGACCCCAAGGACCGCACCTACTCGCTCGAGGCGGACCTGGCGGCCACATCGCAGACCCCGGGAAACAAGCCATGACCACGCGCATCCTCCTCGGTGCAAGCGAGACCGAACTGGTGGCCCTGATCCGCACCCTGGTCACCGAGCTCGGCGACAGCCACCTCCTGGATGCCCTCGGCACCTCCGAGGCCGTCCTCGACGCACTCGCGGTACTCCACACCGACGTCGACGTCGTCCTGCTGCACGAGGACCTCGGCCGGACCCCGGCCCTCCAACTCATCCACGAGATCTCGCTGCGCTACCCCAACCTCGGCATCGTCCTGCTCGCCCGAGAAGCCGCACCAGAGACGCTGCTCGCAGCCATGGAGGCCGGAGCCCGGGGCGTACTCACCCTGCCCCTCGGTCTGGAAACGCTCGAAGCCCGCCTGCACGCCACCGCCGGCTGGTCCCAGGCCATCCGCGACCACATTCACGGCGCCCGATCCGACCTCCAGGACAACCACAACGGCACGGTCATCGTGCTGGCCGGCGCAAAGGGCGGCATCGGAACCACCGTGCTTGCCACCCACCTCGCCCTGGCCGCGACCGGCCCCCAACGAGCCGTGTGCCTGGTCGACCTCGACCTCCAGGCCGGCGACGTCGGCTGCTACTTCGACACCACCTTCCACCGCTCCGTCGCCGACCTCGCCGACGTGGCAGAGGACATCACCGGCCGAGTCCTCGAGGAGACCCTCTACAACCACGAGTCCACCCTGCGACTCCTCCTCGCCCCGGCCGACGGCGAACGCGCCGAGGAGATCCCCGCCCGAGCGGTCCGCCAGGTCATCAGCGCGCTGCGCTCGCACTTCGACATCGTCGTCGTCGACGCCGGCACCACCATGAACCAGGCCAACACGGCAGCCATCGAGGTCGCCGACCAAGTCGTTCTGCTGATCACCCCCGACGTACCCGCCCTACGTGCAGCCCGACGGATGACCCAGCTGTGGAACCGTCTCCAGGCCCGGAAGGAGGACGAGCTGATCCTCGTGGTCAACCGCTGCTCCCGAGAACAGGACATCCAGCCGGCAATCGCCGGCCGCGCCGTCGGGGCCCCCCTTGCCGCCGCCACCATCCCCGCCAGCTTCCGCGAACTGGAGGCCTCCGTGAACTCAGGACGCCCGCACGACCTGCGCACCGGCGCCTACACCCGGAGCGTGAGCCGACTTGCCACAGAGCTGGGCATCAACCCCCGCCTCCGAACGCCCTCCGGCAGCCCTGTCAGGCGCGGCGGGCGGGAGCCCAAGAGCTCCCGCACCGGGGCCCGGCTCCGCCGCAGCGAGGTCGAGGAGGAATCGTGAGCATGGCACGTGGGGACCGCGGACAGGCCACCGTCGAATTCCTCGGTCTCTTCCCCCTCCTTGTCGCGGTCCTCGTCGCCATCTGGCAGGGAACAGTTCTGGCCATGACCTTCATCCTGGCCGGCCACGCGGCAGCGGCCGGTGCGCGTGCCGCCGCCGTGCACTCCGACGCCCGCGTCGCGGCACTGCGCGACCTGCCGGCGGGCTGGCGGGACGGGGCGACGGTTCGCCTGGAGCACTGGATCAGCGCATCCGGCGGCGAACAGGAACTGCGCGCAGTCAGCGTCGACCTGTCCGTGCCACTGCTCTTCCCCGGCCTCTGGCGCCTGCCCCTCCACGCGTCCGGCCGGGCGGGTGTCCTCGAGGAGGCCGGGTCGTGAACCCGCGCACCAGACCTTCGCGACCACTGCCGACAGGGCAGCGGGGCCAGGTGTCCCTCGAACTCCTCGGCCTGCTGCCACTGCTCATACTGGTCCTTCTCGCCGTGATGCAACTGGCCGTCGCCGTCTACGCGGCCCAGCAGGCCGACGGGGCCGCCCGAGTCGCCGCACGGGCGGACTCCCAGGGCCGCGACGGCACCGCGCTGGGCACCGACGCTCTGGACCCCTGGCTCCGTGACGGCTCCACCGTCCTCGTCACATCGGGCCATGCCTCCGTGCGTGTCCTCGTCCCCGGCGTCCTCACCCTCTTCCACCCGATCTACATCCGTCGCACAGCCGACATGCCCATCCAGAGTTGACATCCTCCCCGCCTACAAGGGCGGGGATTCCGGCCGCGCCTGCGGCGCGGGGCTTGCACCCCATGCCGCTGGTGTTCCGGTGGGTTCCTCGTTCGACGGGCCGTGCCTGGCGTGGGATTGCCACGCCGGGACTTCTCGGCCCTCCGGAGGCGTTTAGCCTGTCCGCCTGCCCGGCGGCCAGGATGTTCCGAGCAGCGTTGAGGTCACGGTCATGCAGCACACCGCACGCCCCGCAGGACCACTCGCGTACCGCGAGAGGCTTGGGGCCGTCCAGCACGCCGCATGCGGAGCACACCTGGCTGGTCGGCTCGAGGCGGCCGATCACGCCGATGGTGCGCCCGTGGCGGGCCGCTTTCTCTTCGAGCAGTCGCCGGAAGGTGGCCCATCCGGCGTCGTGGACGGACTTGGCCAGATGGCCTCGTGCGAGGCCGCGCACGTTCAGGTCCTCCAGGTAGATGGCTTGGTTCTCGCCGATCAGCCGGGTGGTCTGCTTGTGCAGCCAGTCCATGCGGGTGTCGGCCACCTTGGCGTGTGCCTTGGCGACCTTGCGCCGGGCCTTGGCCCGGTTCTTGGAGCCCTTGGCCTTGCGGGACAGCGCGCGTTGTACCGCCTTCAGCCTTTTCTCCGCCTTCCGCAGGAAGCGCGGATTGTCGATCACGCGGCCGTCGGACAGCACGGCATAGGTGGTCAGCCAGAGGTCGATGCCGATCTCGGTGTCCAGCTCGGGCAGGTGCTCGGGTTCGAGGTCCACGACGAAGCTGGCGTGGTAACGGCCGGACGGGTCGAGGACGACCGTCACGGACGACGGATCGGTGGGCAGGGCACGGGACCACTTGACCCGTACGTCGCCGATCTTCGCGAGGTTCAGCTTCCCGTTCGACCGGATGCGGAATCCGTTGCGGGTGAACCGCAGCGACTGCCGGCTGTCCTTCCGGGACTTGAACCGGGGAAGGCCGACCGGCCGCTCCGCGCGCTTGCCGGACACGGAGTCGAAGAAGTTCCGGTATGCGGTGTCCAGGTCCCGCAGGGACTGGATCAGCGGGTCCACGCCGACCGATGCGAGCCACGCCCGCTCCGGGGTGCGCTTCGCTTCGGTGATGACCCGCTTCTGAAGGTCGGTGCTCCTGGGATACGGAAGGCCGTCCTTCCGCGCCGCCTTCCTAGCCGTCAAGGCGTCGTTGTACACCACCCGCGCACACCCGAACGTCCGGGCCAGCACAGAGCGCTGACCTGCCGTCGGGTAGATGCGATAGGAGTACCGGAGGTGCACAAGATCAACCTAGCGGCAGGCGCTGACAACAGCTCACACCAGAACATCCGAAGATCACTCCGCCGCTTCGCGGCTCCGAGCCAAGGACCCATTCCTCCCCGGCCTGAAGGCCGGGCATCCTGGGAGAACAAAGGTGAACCGTGGGGTTGCGCGAACGCATCACCGACCAGGTCGAACAGCCGGCACCCGGCCGGACCGACCTGGTCACCGCCTATCGGCAGAAACTCCTCGCCGAAGTGGACCTGGCCGAACTGTCCACCTTCAGCGCTTCCCAGCGAAGGGCGAGACTCGAACGGGTCCTCAGCCGCATCATGTCCCGCGAGGGGCCCGTCCTCAGCAGCTACGAACGGTCCAGGCTCATCCGGCGGGTCGTCGACGAAGCCCTGGGCCTCGGGGTGCTGGAACCCCTCCTGGAGGACCCGACCGTCACCGAGATCATGGTCAACGGGCCCGACGTGATCTTCGTTGAACGCTCCGGCCGCCTGGAACGCGTCGATGCCCGCTTCCCCAGCATCGACCAGCTCTACCAGACCATCGACCGCATCGTCTCCGCGGTGAACCGGCGCGTCGACGAGTCGAGCCCGATGGTCGACGCCAGACTCCCCACCGGCGAGCGGGTCAACGTCATCGTTCCGCCGCTCTCCCTCACCGGACCGGCCATGACGATCCGTCGTTTCCCGCGCCCGTATAGCGTCGACGAACTCATCGCCCTGGGCGCCCTGGACCCGCCCCTCGCCGAGCTGCTCGCCGCCTTCGTCCGCGCCAGACTCAACATCATCGTCTCCGGCGGCACCGGCAGTGGCAAGACCACCATGCTCAATGCCCTCTCCGCGTTCATCCCCGAACGGGAACGCATCGTCACCATCGAGGACGCCGCCGAACTGTCCCTGCAGCAGGAACACGTGATCCAGCTCGAGAGCAGGCCGCCCAACATCGAAGGCCGCGGCCAGGTGACCATTCGCGACCTGATGCGCAACAGTCTGCGCATGCGGCCCGACCGCATCATCGTCGGAGAGGTCCGCGGCGGCGAGACCCTCGACATGCTCCAGGCCATGAGCACCGGCCACGAGGGCTCCCTCGCCACGGTGCACGCCAACTCCGCCGAGGACGCCGTCATGCGCCTGGAAACCCTCGCCAGCATGAGCGAGCTCCACATCCCCTTCGAGGCGCTCCGGGACCAGATCAACAGCGCCGTCGACGTCATCGTCTTCCTCACCCGGGGCAGCGACGGAGTCCGGCGCGTCACCGAGATCGCCGCCGTCACCTCCGCCCGCCGCGAACAGTTCCGACTCGCCACCCTGGCCGACTTCGACCAGAAACCCATCGGCCCGGACCGCACCGTCCGCGGGCGCTTCCGGCACCACCCCCTCCCGGCTCGGCTGGCCGACCGGCTCCTGCTCGCCGGCGAACACATCCCCAGGGGCTTCCCGCCGCCCGCCCCCGGCCACCGCGCACCCTCCGACGAGACGAAGAGACCATGAACACCGCCCTCATCGCCCTGTCCGCCGCCGGCGTCCACCTGCTGGCCTGCGCAGGAGCCGCGATGTGCTGGCGCGACAGCCGCCAACGCGGGCAGCTTCTCCAGCGCGTCCGGGGAAGCGAGCGCCAGGCCCGATCCTCGGTGGCCCTCTTGGACGCCCGCCTGCGTGCCACCGCGCTCGGACGAGACCTCGGTCGCCGAATCACCGCTGCCGGGCTCCCGATGCCCGTCACCACCTTCTACCTGATGATGCTGTGCGCGGCCACCACCATAGGCCTGCTGTCCGCGGCCCTTCTCGCCCCGCTTCTCGCCCCGCCTGCCGCGGTCGCCACCCTCGGCGCCGCCTACGGCTTCCTGGAACGCCGACGCCGCCAACGCAACGACCGATTCGTCAATCAGCTTCCCGAGCTCGCCCGCATCCTCTCCAACGCCGTCTCGGCCGGGCTCGCCATGCGCACCGCTCTGGCGATGGCCGCCGAAGAGGCCGCGGAGCCCGCCGGCGCGGAGCTCCGCCAAGTCTGCGAGGGACTCAGGGTCGGACAGCCCGTCGAGGACGCCCTCGAGCAGCTTCGACTGCGACTGCCCTCACGGGAGATCGGCGTACTCGTCACCACGCTCGTCCTGGCCACCCGTGCCGGCGGTTCCCTGGTCACCGCCCTTCAGCACATCTCCCAGACCCTGGAAGCACGCAAGGAACTGCGACGCGAGATCCGCACCCAGCT
Source organism: Streptomyces sp. TLI_235 (assembly GCA_002300355.1). NCBI lineage: Bacteria > Bacillati > Actinomycetota > Actinomycetes > Kitasatosporales > Streptomycetaceae > Streptomyces > Streptomyces sp. TLI_235. The sequence continues at coordinate 97,432 of NSGV01000003.1, read as the reverse complement.
CGCGCAGGCGGTCGCCACCACCTACATGGTCCCGGTGATGGGCCTCGGCAGCCTCTTGCTGATCAACACCGTCCAGCCCGGTTCGATCCGACAGATGACCGGATCACCCATCGGCCAGGGCGTGCTCGCGGGGGCAGCAGCCCTCTACGCGCTGGGCATGCTGATGATCCGCCGCATCACGAAGATCGAGAACTGAGGGAGCCCGGATGGACGACCTGTGGCTCCCCCCCGCGGCGGCCGCCTGCTTCGTACTGCTCTGCTGGGGCTGGCGCCTGCGCCGCACAGAGCCGACACTTCCCCCCGATCTGACCCCCGCCCCCCCCGGCACGCGCCGACGGCCACCCTCCCTGTACGCCCTGGCCGAACTGATCGGTCGTCGGCTCGTCGCGCACACCCTCGTCCTGATGGGCCCCCGCCGCATCCGGCGCATCCGAGGACGACTCGAACGGGCCGGAACCCATGGCCTGACCGTTGAGCGCTACGCCGCTCGGCGCGCAGGACTGGCCGTCCTCGGCACGGGATTCGCCCTGTTGTGCCTGGCGGACGGATCACCCGTCCTGGCCGCACTGATCCTTCCGATCAGCCTGTTCTGGGCCGACATCACACTCAACTCGGCCATCGGACGCCGCCGACAGGAGATCGAGCGGACCCTCCCCGACTTCCTCGACGTGTTGACCGTCACCGTCAGCGCCGGCCTCGGCTTCCGCCAGGCCCTGGAACGCGTGGCCGAACGCCAGACCGGGCCGCTCGGCGAGGAGATCGCCACGTTGCTGCGCCAGATGGAACTGGGCATGAGCCGCCGCACGGCCTTCGAAGAACTGCGCCGACGCAACCCCAGCGGTCAACTCGGCATGTTCGTCACCGCCCTCCTCCAGGCCGAGGAACTCGGTTCCCCGCTCGGCGAAGCCCTGCTGCTCATCGCCAGCGACATCCGCCGGGAAGCAGCACAGAGCGCCCGCCGTCGTGCGGCCCGCGCAGTCCCTCAGGTCAGTGCCGTCGTCACCCTCGTCCTTCTCCCCGCCACCGTCCTGCTCCTCGCCGGCGCCCTGTTCGTCGGCTCGGGCATCGACATCTCCCAGTTCACCGGGGGCAACCGCTGACAGCCCGCCGAGAGATCGCCGATCGGGCGCACCGGCAGCACCTGATTCCCGAGGGTCAGCCGCCCGAGTTCTCCGAGGCCGGGTAGGAACCGGAGCGCTCGGAGCGCGGATACCGGTAGGAGTACGCCGTCGGGCTCGTCGCATAGGTGTACGTCGGGCTCGCCGCAGTACGTGTTTCGTTCGCCCTGGCGATCAGACCGTCACAGGACGTCACACCGGCCTGCTTGAATGAGTCCCGCCGATACCGGAACCCGTAGGGATCGTTGTGCGAGCTGTAGGAGTAGACCTGCAGAGGCTCCCGGTTGAGCACCGCGGCGATCCGGACCGGGTCGTAGACCGACTTGCCCGTCACTCCCGATCCCCAGGGCCGGGGAACACCACTGTTTCGTGGGTTGAGGGCAGCGCGGATCTCCTGGCGGCTGACACCGGGTACTTCCATCTCTCCCGGGAGGGACCGGGCACCCGCCGAGACGGGACTGCTGGCAGCGACGGGGGCCGAACCCGTGGCCGACTGCGGGTTCTCCAGGAGATGGGTCTGCAGGGCCTCCCGACGCACGTTGTCGGCATAACTGGTCGCGGCCGGTTCCATAGTCGGCCGGTCCGGAACCCCGGCAGGCCAAGGTCCCTGGAAGGCCTGACCCTCGGCAGGCGAGTCAGGGAGGCCAGGAGACAGGGCCACGGTCTGTCGCACGATGGACGGCGGTGTCTCTGTCGAGGCCGTGTGGGGGCCGGTGGCGCTTGCGGCAGGAGGTTGGTCCGTGGCACCGGGGCCCGGCTGCTCGGGCACCTGCGGGCCGACTGGCTCGGCCACAGCGGGATCCACCGGTGCAGGCACGATGTCCATCGTGTTGTCCGCCCGATACTCGCGTACCGGAACCTGCGCGGCAGGTTCCGCGTCGGGCTGCACTGCGGACACCTGGGGGGCTGTGGGGGCCGAGCCCGGCCCGGCCGCGTCCGCTGCGGCATGGCCACTTGTCGGGGGACGGTCCACGGCGACGGTGGGAGGACCGGTGGACCCTTGCGGGGCAGGTGTGGTTGGGACAGTGGTCTCCGTAACGCCTGTGGGTGGTGCCTGGAGCGGTCGGTCCACGACCGTCGGTCCGGGATCGGCGGACAGCACCGGGGCGGGGCCGGCCACGATGGCGTGCCCGGGCCGGCCGCCGGGCAGATCGGTCCAGGACGGCTCGCCGATCTCATGCAGCGGCCTGCGTGCCTCGGGTAGCGTCCCTGGGGCGCGGCCCACCTGTGGCTGGGCGGTTCTGCCCATGGGCGTGGCCGGACCGTGGTCCTGGACAGCGTGGACGTCGGGCGGGGCCGGGACAGCCGCGCTCCTCGGCTGCGCCGGAGCGGGCGGGGACCACTGCTCCGTAGAGGCGGGGACGGCGGTGTCGCGGACTGGCCGCCGCTGTGCGGCAAAGGTCCGCTGTGTGGTCTCGTGCGGCAGTGGCGCCTCGATGCCGGGGCTGATCAGGCCTTCAGGCATCTGGGACGCGATGTGCGCGGATCCGGCGATGTCCTTGGGGGCGGAGACATCGAGCCTCTCCTGGTAGGCCGGAGGCCTGTCGTCGATGGTCCACTGGCTGGTGAACGTCTCCGAGTAAGCCGGAGGTCTGCCGCTGGTCGACCATTCGTCGGTGCTGTGCGGCGCGGATCCGGCGATGTCGGTGACGTCGAACTTCTCCGGGTAGGCCGGGGGCTTGTCGTCGATGGTCCAGCCGTCTGTGCTGTGAGGCGCGGCACGCCGGCGTGTGGGTGCCGCGTCGTCCGCACCGGTGATGAGGCCGCGGCGGGCGACCGCATGGCCGGCGAGTGCGCCGGTTGCCCCTGCGACGAACCCGCCCCAGTCGGTGTTGAGATGTCCGTCGGCTGCACTCACCACCAGCTGTGTGGTGTAGCCGCCGACTCCCTGGACGAGGATCTGGCCGGGCAGACCGGCTGTGAGCTCGGTGGTGCCGAGGGCAGCGAGTTCCGCGGCGCCGGTGAGTGCGCCGATGCCGAGGCCGATGGCACCACCTGCGGCGCCGACGGCCGCGGACATGAGGAAAGAGCCGACATCGAAGCCGTCCGCGTAGCCGCCCGCGACGGTGAGGCCCTGGGCCAGGGCGTCCGTTCCGGCGACGAGGACCGCGCCCATACCGGCTGCGGCGATCGCACGGACGAGCCACTGCCCGATCTGGCCCAGCGCAATGCGGGCGGCGGCCTCGATCGCGGCGAGCCACGACAGGGAGGCGCCGGCAGTGAAGACCGCGCAGTGATACGCCCATGCAGCAGAGGCCAGGACCCAGGAGATGGTGACATAGAACTGGTACTTCGCCTTCGCGGTCGCACTGGCGGTACTCCTGATGCCGTCGCCGATGGCGTCGGAGCGCTCTGCCAGGGCGTGCAGGCCGTGGTGGTCGTCCAGGATCTTGGATACGGCCTGGCGGTGCGCGTCGTGGCCGGGGCCCTGCCAGCCCGGGACGTACGTACTCTGTTCCCGCTGGCGTTCGTGGAGGGCACGCAAGTCAGCGGCGAGACCGTGGAAAGTGTGGGCCTGGGCCAAGAGGTCGTCCTCGCGGGCGGACGGGTACTCGATCCCGGTGAGGATCTTGGTGACGAGTCCTTCGGGTGTGGTGGACACGAAGAGGCCCCTCCGGCCGGTGGCGGTCACGGACTGCCCGGCCGAATGCCACCCGGTTCCTGCGGACGCGTCAATGACCGTGCAGCAAAGCACGCTAGCCGCTCCGTCGGAGCGCGCTCCAGGGCCCGCGGGTCCAACGTGTCGGGTCCGCGGGCCTGGGATGCGCGCGAGCTTCCCACCGGCCGGACCGGTTCAGGTTGCTATGGCTTGCGCGATCTTCCCGTCCATATCCTGCATCGCCGACACGATGTGGGTCAGGAAGCCCCCGAACTCCTTCAGCCCGTCGACGTTCTTCGCGAGGATCGCATCGAACTGCTGGTAGTGGTCGTGGAGCGGGCCGCTCGCCTGGTCCAGGTGCAGGCTGGGCGAGGTGACGAGCTGGTTGAACTGACCCCGAAGGGCCTGGACCTGTTGCATGACGGTGTCGGCGGAGGTGGCCAGTTGGCGGGCCATCTGCTGGACGGCGTCGTAGTCGACAGAGATGTTCGAGGGCATCGTTCCTCCTGATTGCCGGGTATTTGACTGTAGGAAACGTTTGGTCACCCGCCCGTGGTTCACCAGTAGCTCTGGGACGATGCCGCGGATGCCGTGGGTGTCGGCTGTTCCGGCGCCTGCGAATCCTGCGGTGGGCCGCTCTCACTGATCAGCACGAAGTCGTCGCTGCCGGCGGCGGCGCTCAGGACAGTTGTCCTGCCGTCCGCCCTGACGGTCTGGGTGAGCGATCCGTCCTTGTTGCGGACCAGATCGGTGCTCTGGGTCCGGCCGTCACCGTGCTGGACAGCCATGTGGACGCTGTCCCCGTCCGATCTGATGGACTGGGTGTACAGGAGACCCGTGGGCCCGTTCACGGTGATCACCGTTGTGCCGTCGGGGTGGCGGATCGCCGCCTGGGAGGCTCCGTTGGGCAGGGTCTTGGCGTACCAGCCCATCGAGGGCAGTTCAGGGGGCAGTTGCTGTTCCTGCTGACCGGTGAGCGGATGACGGGCACGCTCTTCCAAGATAGAGCCGCCTGTGGCCGAGATCCGGGCGAGGAATTGGGCGGCGAGACCGGCGTCCGCGTCGAACCACTCCTTGGCGAGCTGGTCGGTCAGCTCGCCGAGGCTCTTGGCCTTGTCGGAGGCGTTCGACAGAGCGACGGACCAACGGGAGTGGAAGTCGTCGAGCTGGAGACCAAGTTCGGACACATTGGTGCTGCCGTGGCGGAGCGAGGAGTCGTCGCCCACCCGGGAGGAGGCGGCGGAGCCGGACATCTGCTGCAACAGGTCGGCGGCCTCGCGGGCCGTCCGGGCCAGCTGCGCCAGCAGGCCGTAGTCGATCGCCAAATCTCTCACGGCACTCCTGTCCATGTCGGGTGGGGCGAGGGCGGCAGGTCCTCACTCGCACCACGCACGGCCCGGCCGGGCGGTTCGTGGATGAACCGGAGTCCCGGGCAGCGCGTTGCTGGGAGACAGGGGGGTTTCTGACGGAACCCGGAGGTGCCGATGGGTGCTAGGCCAGGCGACTGGTCCGCCCTGGGACTGCCCGTCGATCCCGTGCCCGGCGATCTCGACCAGCTGGGGTCCATGATCGGCCGTCTCAACCAGGTCGCAGAACTGGTGGGCCGGTTCGATGCCCTGGTGCGTGCGGCGTTCCGGTCGGTGGCAGACGGCGGATTCGTTGGGCAGACAGCCGATGCGCTGCGCGGGAAGCTGGACTCTCTGGTTCCCCAATATGTTGCCACCATCGCCTCTGCGTTCGGGCAGGCGGCCGAAGCCATGGACAGGTTCCGTGCAGTACTGGCCGAGCAGCAGTCCCGGGCCGACGACGCGCTGGCCGGGGCAGTGGCACTGGGGCCGCGGCCGGACAGCAGTGATCCGACCCGACTCGCCGGGTGGCAGGAAGCGACGGCCCGGTTCAAGGAACAAGCGCGGGAGGCTGCAGCCGAGGTGGACGCGGCGGCGTTCACCGCAGCAACTGCACTGAGAGAGGCAACGGCGGCCGCACCGGAGTTCCGGGACGGCAGCAACTGCTGGGACACCTTCTGGACTGCAGTGGGTTGGGTCGCGACTGTGGTCACGATCCCGGCACTGTTCCTCGGCGGGCCGTTCGCCCTGGCGGCCTGGGGATTGGGCGTGGCCCAATTCGTCAAGGCAGGAGTCGACCTTGCCGAGGGACAGGGCACGGTCGGTGACTTCCTGCTGTCCACCCTGGGCATTCTCGCGCCCACGACCAAGCCCCTCCTCAGTCTGGAGCAACTCGGCAAGCTCACCTCGTCCCTCACCGGCGTGGCCAAGACGGTGCTGACCAGTGGCGTGGACGGTGTGATCAGCCTGGTGAAGTCCGTCGCCGACATCGGCCACGGCCTGCTGGAGGCACCGCTGTCCACGGTGGCGCATCTTGCACAGACCACGGTGATGGTGCCGGCCAGCGTGGTTTGGCGGGGCGGCGACCTGTTCATGAACGGGCTGCGGCTGACCCCGGACTATCTCCGCAGGATCGGCGCGGCGCTGATCGACACAGCGCATGCATTGCCGTCCGCCGCATGGGAACAGCTGCGGGATTGGCGGTGGATCGGCATCTTCCTTCCCGTTGCTGTCGACGAGATCAGGGCATACGGAGTGGCCGGAGCTTTCGGCAAGGGCATTTTGGAACGCGGCCTCGGATTCTCCTCCCACACCGCGTCATTGGCCTTCGACATCCTCTCCGGCGCCGCGCACGGGGGTGACTCGGCGCTCCGCTTGCACCCGGGTGACGCCGCCCTGGGTGGGGGAGCTCCGTTGAAGCTGACCGACCACGGCCTGCTGATACCCGCAGAGACCGCAGTCCTGGACGGCACCGCCTATCTGTCCGGCCCGCACGGCCTCCTCCTGCCCGACAGCAGCGCCCGCCCGGTGGGCCTCCGGCTCCCCGGGAAGGGGTTGTTCCCACCTGGCACGAGCAGGCCGGGGACGACCTCGTTCAGTGCCGGTCCTGAATCGCTCGCCAGCTTCGGTGGGGAGACAGGATTCGCCGACCTCAAGCCAGTGGTGGTTCCCGACCATCTCACCCACCCTGTCGTCTTCACCGCGCACGTGCCCCAGCCCTCACTCAAAGGCGCACCCCCGATGGGGGATTCGCCTGTGGTTCCGGGGGCGCACTGGCCGACGCCGGACATGACCCGTCCGGCAACGCCTACCGGCGAGGGCGGCGTCCCGCCTGCCGCGCCGCTGGGGGATCCGCCCGTGGTTTCGGGGGCGCACTGGCCGACGCCGGACATGACCCGTCCGGCAACGCCCATCGACAAGGGAAGCACCCTGCCTGTCGCGCCAGCTGATGTCGGTTCCCCGGCAGGGGGGCCCCATCCCTGGGGCGGGAACGTCGTTCACTACGTGGGCGGCGGCGACCTGCCGGTGACCGAGCAGATCGCAGCCCTGGACCTGCACCCCGACGCTCACCAGGGACCGTCGCCCGCGCCAGCGGACCTGTCGGCAGACCGTCACCCGGTTCAGCCCCTGTCCGAGTCCGGCGGGGACGGAAGCCCGCCCCAACAAACACTGCTGCCCCCGGGCGGCGGGGAACAGATCGAACCGGTCAAACATGCCGACGACATCGTCGTCCAAGCGCCCCGTGAGATTGTTCAAGGCTCGGACGACCAAGTGAGAAAATACCTGATGGGGTTGGCCAAGAATCGTATCGACCAGCTGGAGAAGGAGATCTCGGCCGGTGTGCGTGACACTCTACCCGGGGCTTTCGGCGCGGGAATCGACCGTGTCAGCGGGCGGGTGTTCTTCGGCGAGAGTGGTTCGGCCGACGGGCTGGCTGATGCTGTTCTGGATGCATTGCCCCAGGAATCCCTGCACCCGGCCGGTCGTCCCCCCGGGGTGTGTGCCGAGGGACGCGTATGCACCGGCGCGATCAACGCGGGAGTCAAGCCCGGGGATCTGTATATCATCACGGTGAACGCGCGTGGCAAGAAGTTCAAAATGTGCGTCAACTGCGCATCGTGGGTGCCGGATTTCGTGGGAAAGGTGCTGACGGGATGACCGAAGAGAAAGACCGGCTTCCGCCGGGGCTGGAGAGCGCCCTCATCGGAGCGTCACAGGTCGAATACCGGCCGGTGGACCTGGGCGACGCATGCGCGCGCTATCGGGAGGCAGGCTACGAGGTCACGCCCTGGCTCCGCCGATTCCTGGAGAACTACTGTGGTCTCTCTGTCACCTGGTCGTTCCGCGGGGTCCTCGATGTCGAACTCGTCACCGATGTCAGGGAGGCCCTCGACGTGCATCCCGCCAACGTGCGCCACTATGCCCGACGGGCCGGCTTCCAGGTGGTGCCGGTCGGCCTGGCCTTTGACACCGAGGAGAGCGTGCTGCTCGCGGAGAATGGCGACATCCTGCTCGGCGGGGATGCCGGGGTCCAGCGGGTGGCGCACGGCTTCGAGGAAGCGATGCGCTCTCTCATCATGGACACCTGGGACAAGAGCTACCTGTGATCCGTTCATGCTCCGTGTGTCAGCTTGCCGTTTATCCACCGATTCGAACGGCGCCTCGAAAGTGATCACCCACATGGGCATTCGCCGGACGTGAGAGCGGCCCTCGTCTGATCCTGTGCTCTGGGCAGAGCAGGCGACAGACGAAGGCCGTGGTGATGAGTGTGCTGGAACGGGGTGTCGAGCGGGAACCGTTCGCGGAACTGTCACACTTCCGGGCGAGCACCAGGGCGACAACCTGACCGGCGACGGCGACGGGGCGGGGTTCAAGGGGCGTGCTCATGCCGGGGGGTTCTGTCCGAAAAGGGTGATTGCGGGTTGTTGAATCAGGCTGGTTTTTGAAGGAGTTTTGAAGGCTCTGGAGGGTGTTCAGGCGGCCCGCCCGACGGTCTTGAATGAACGATGGCGACCTCAAGTGATCAACGCATCACCGCTGTTCAGGAGGTCGGCGTAGACCTCTGCGGGCGTTCGGTGGCCTCCAGGTCGTCCTGGCCGAACCGGCGGACGTCGGCGCCCTTGGGGAGGTGCTGCCGCGGCAGACGGTTCGTGCTCTCGTTCGTGTCGCGCTGCCAAGGGCTGCGGGGCTCGCAGAGGTAGACCGGGACGCCGGTGGCGGCCGTGATGGCGCGGTGCTCTGCCATCTCCCTCCGCGGTCCCAGGTCAGCGTGCACTGCATCTGCCGGGGAATGCCGAGCAGACGGTTGGTCAGGTGTGGCGTGACGTGCTAGCCCTTGGTGCCGTCCGGCAGGGGCCCCAGGGCGGTGAAGCGGCTGGTGCGCTCGACGAGCCTGGCGATGGCGGACGGCCTGGTGCCCATGATCAGGTCGCCCTCCCACTGGCCGGGAACGGTGCGGTCCTCGACTCCGGCGGGGCGTTCGGTGATGGACACCATGGCGCGGATGATGCCCCGGCCTGAGGGCCGGCGGGCGCCCTTTGTTGGCGCATCGGGCGACCGGCCCGCAGTTTTGGGTCGGTGCGCGGTCAAGGGTCTTGCGGCGTCGCGGGTCGTAGAGCGAGAGGTAGATGGCCTCGTGTGAGACCTGCATGGTCGCCTCTGTGAGGAACTTTCCGCTTCAGCCAGCCAGCAGGCTGTCTGCTAGACGAAGAACGACACCACCCGCTACGGCACCGCCCACGCACGCGGCTGGGACCGGCTCCACCCCGAACTCCAGCGCCGCTCCGCCTGGGCCGACCACCCGGGCGAACTGCCGGTCATCGAGGGCACCGTGATCCGTCTGCAGGTCGACCACCTGCCCAGCGGCGGCGACCCGAAGCCGCTGTGGCTGTGGTGGTCGCGCACCGGCGCCACCGCGGCCGACATCGATCTGGCGTGGCAGGCGTTCCTCAGAAGGTTCGACATCGAGCACTTCTTCAGAATGATCAAGCAGACCCTCGGGTGGACCGCCCCGAAACTGCGCGATCCCGAGGCCGCGGACCGCTGGACCTGGCTGATCGTCGCTGTCTGCACCCAGCTCCGCCTCGCCCGGCCCCTTGCCGCCGACCTGCGGCGCCCCTGGGAGAAGCCGGCCGAACCGAACAGGCTCACGCCCGCCCGGGTCCGCCGCGGGTTCCGACACCTGCGCGCCAAGATCTCAACGCCAGCCCGAGTGCCGAAACCCACCAGGCCCGGACCCGGACGCCCGCCAGGCTCGAAGAACCGCCGACGCGCCGACCGCTACGACGTCGGTCTTGTCCTGGCCACCGGCCAGTCCTACCAGCGACCCACCCATCACAAGACCGGAACCCGGCCGCGCCGCACTGGATAAACGGCAAGGTCAGACGGGCTTGCGGGCACCGGGCACACGAAGCGTCGTGTGCGGCACGAGCACCGCGACCGGCGCGCCCGAGCGCGGGTCGGCCAGGTAGGCGCGCCCGGGCCGCAGCGGGCGGCGGACCAGGTCGGGTGAGAGCCGGGCGCCGATCAGGTCGCCCTCGACCATGCTCTGAGGACTGAGCAGAACTCCCTGGCGGGCACGGCGGGCGTCGCCCAGCCATCCCATCATCACCTGTCCGAGCAGGTCGCCGGTGCCCGCGTACACCAGCCCGACGGCCCGATCCCGGCCGGTGGCCACGATCTCCCGCAGCACAGCATCGACACCGCTGCGGTCGAGCAGGTCGGCATCATCCACGAGCAAGGCCGTCGGGCCGGTCGCGGCACTCAGCGCGGCGTGCAGATCGGCAGCTGCGGGGTTGGACTCGGTCATGACGGCCAGCACCTCGGACATGCCGGCCAGCCGCCGCACCGGGGAAGGGCGCGGTGCCAGGACGATGAGCCGGGTACCGCCCGCCAGCAGGGACAGCCCCATGGTCAGCAGCAGGGTGCTGCGCCCGGAGCCGGCGGGACCGGCGACCGCACAGACACCGGACCGCCCGGCCAGGTCGACGCCCCGTACGGAGAGGTCGTCCCCGCCGACGCCGACCATGGCCCACAGCGGGCGCCGGAACGCCTCGGGCACCTGCTGCAGCGCATCGGCGAAGCCGATCGAGGCGGGCAGCGAGGCGATCCGTCCCGGACGCAGACTGTCGGGCACCCCCGCGTCTCGGGTGTTCGCGGCCTCGGCGATCCGGCGCAGCCCATCGGCCTGCCCCTGCCCGCTGCGGTCGGCATCCAGTACGGCGACCTGTACCGCGCTGCCGCCGGGGGCGAGCCAGCCCATGCCGGGGCGGACGACCGCGGGCAGCCGGCTGCTGGACAGGCCGATCGAGGTGTAGTCGGTGCGCTCCGGCAGACGCAGCAGGAGCCGCGCGTCGTTGAGGCTCCCCACCCGGCCACCCATCAAAGCCCGATCGGAGGTCATGACCAGGTGGATGCCGGCTGCAGCGCCCTCCCGGATCAGCTGGACGACCTGCTCCAGCAACCGCCCCCCGTCGAACTCGGTCAGAACCGCGGAGAGCGCGTCCCAGCCGTCCACCATCACCACGACATGGGAGGGACGCAGACCGACCGGGAGACGGCTGCGCAGCTCGGTCACGTTGGCTGCGCTGTGTTCCGCCAGCGCGGCTTGCCGGCTGTGCAGGTCCTCGGTCAGCCGGGTGAGTAGCCGTTCGACGCGTTCCAGGTCGCCGCGCGGCACCACGGCGCCGCAGTGCGGGAGGTCCTGCAGGACGGTCAGTGCCCCGCCGGCGGCGTCGATGCCGTAAAGGTGCACGTCCGCACAGGAATGTGCGCGGGCCATGGCGCCGGCCAAGGTCCGTAGGACCTGGGACCGCCCGGAGCGGGGAGCCCCCAGCACCGACAGGTGGCCGAAGGAGGTGAAGTCCACCACCAGCGGGCTCTGGCGCTGGTCGGCGGGTTCGTCCAGCAATCCGTACGGGACCGCGGGCAGATCACCGGTGCCGGCCGGTGCGGGAAGGTCGTCCAGGAGCAGCAGATCTGGCAGTGGGGGCAGCCAGGGGCTGGGGGCCCGGGTCAGGCCCAGGTCCGCCGCGGCGCGACTGAGGGCGTTGACCAGCCGGGAGAGGTCGGTGGGGCCGGGGGAGTGGGTCTCCGTTGCGGACACGGGCGGCGCTGCTGTGGGCCGTCCCAACTGGTGCCACGGGACGGCATCCACCCAGCCGGGCGGGAGTGCTGACGGCCGGTCGCCGTGTACGGTCCCGACGAAACCCGCCTGGAAGGGCACCACCTGTCCGTGGCCGAGACGGGCCAGTGCTCTCCCGGGGGTGGAGGCAGAGATCGTCACCGCGTCGTGGCAGTCGATGACGTCGTGGCTCTCGCTCGCGTCGGTCACCCGCAGTGCGATCCTCAGGTTGGTGTTGGCCCTGATGTCCCCGTTGACGACGCCGGTGGGTCGCTGTGTGGCCAGGACGAGGTGAAGGCCGAGGCTGCGGCCGCGCTGGGCGATTCCGACCAGACCCGGCACGAACCGTTCGACCTCTCGAACCAGGGTGGCGAACTCGTCGATCACCAGGACGAGGCGACCCAGCGCGGGCAGCGCCGGGTCGGCCGCGCGCATGGCCTGGTACTCCTCGACATCCTTGGCTCCGGCGGCCGCCAGCACCTGCTCGCGCCGGCGGAGCTCGGCTCCCAGGGACTCCAGGGCACGTTCGGTGAGATGCGCGTCCAGGTCGGTGACCATGCCGAGGACGTGCGGAAGTCTCGCGCAGTCCTTGAAGGCACTTCCCCCCTTGTAGTCGACCAGGACGAATGCCAGCTCGTCGGGCCGGTTGACCGTGGCGAGCGAGACCACCAACGACTGCAGCAACTCGGACTTGCCGGCGCCGGTGGTGCCGGCCACCAGGGCGTGGGGGCCGTCGCGGACCAGGTCGACCGTGAACGGGTTCGTGTAGCCCGCGCCGAGCACGACCGAAGTCCCGGACGGGTGCCTTGTCCAGCGCTCACACACGGCGGCCGGGGTGAGCGTGGCCGAGTCCAGGAGGTCGAGCAGGCGCACCGACTGCGGCAGCGCCGCCTCGTCGCCGGCGCTCACGTCGCGTACGGGGGCCAGCGACCGGGCGACGCGTTCGCACCAGGCGGCATCCACCAGGTCGGGCCGCACATGGTGGAGCGGCTCGTGGCCCTGGACGTGCACCGTCAGCGCACCGGCGTCGGCGGCCACCACCGCGTGGGCTTCTTCGGGGAGCAGCCGCTCCAAGCGGTCCAGGCAGATGCTGAACACGCCGACCGCCGGTCCCTCCTGGAGCACCTGGACAATGCCGGGGACGTCGCGCAGGCCGCGCGCGCCGTCGAGAACGACCATGATGTCCGGCCCGTCCCCGCCCGCTGCGCCGAACGCGGACTGGCGTGCCCGGGTGCGTTCCTCGATGAGTGCGACCAGTTCGGTGACCCGATGGCCGACTGTCTCCGGATCGGTCCCGACGGTTGCCGCAGGCCCTTCGCCGCTCCACGGCCTGGCGTGGGGCAACCATCTGATCCAGTCCCAATCGGCTTCCTGCCCCGAGGGAGAGAGGAGGTACAGCCGCAGGTCGCGCGAGCTGTGAAGGGCCGAGGCCTGGGCGATGAGCCAACGGCACAGGGGAAGGCGAAGGGAATCAGGACCGGCAACGCCCACGACCCCGACGTCGGCGAAGGGGATCAGTACGGGTGCGTCCCGGACGAGCGGGGGATCGTCGGGCTGCGACGCTTCGGACGCGGGGCTCTCCACGACGACGGAGGACGGTTGGTCGGCGGTGCCGACTCGTAGGACGAGTCGGTCGGTGTCTGTGCGGCGCCGTTCCCACAGACGGCGGCCCGGGCCGCAGGCAGTCAGGGCGATCTGCGCCGGGTCGGGGTTCGCGGAGCGTCGGTCCAGGCGCTCCGAACGAACGGCGCGCGCTATGTCGTCCTCCACGGCATCCAGGCGTTCGAGATATTCCAGGCGCTGGCGCCGGTAGCTGTGCTTGCCGTGCCGACGGTCGTTGATGTACGAGGCGACGGCCATGACGGGGCTGAAGAAGGCGAACAGGAGGAAGTACGGCCGTCGGAAGAGCACGGCCATGGCGATCCCCATGGCCAGTGGCGCGATCGTCATCAGGACGGGCAGGGGTCTGCGGGCCGGCCGGGACGGCGGGGTGGGCATGCGGAAGCGGTGCGAGACGGGCAGGGGGTGGATGCGTGGCGGGCGGTTGTAGTCGACGCCGAGTTCGCCCTGCGAGGGCTGGACCGCGGCGTCTGCGGCCGAGGGGGCCGCGATCTCCAGCAGGACGGTGCCGAGAGTCAGCTGGGTGCCGATGGGGCAGGGCCTCTGCTCGGTGAGGACCTCGTCGTCGACGAGCGCTCCCGGATCGGTTCCGGGGGCTGCGGTCACCACCCCGTCAGGGGCCACCGCGAGGACGACGGCATGCCCGGGAACCCCCTCCTGGGCCAGCCGGATCGCACAGCCCTCGAGCGATCCGACGTCGTACGAGGCGGTCCGGAGAGCGAAGACATGCCCGGCGCCGGGACCGGACACGGCACGGAGTTCCGCGAGAACCGGGCCGCGGCCGCGAGGGGCTGCCGTTCGGGACGACGCCGCAGGGGCGCCCACACCGAGCACGCAGCCGTCGTGCAGCGGTACTTCGTCCAGCCGCGCTCCGGGGTCCAGCAAGGCGGGGCCCATGAACAGGTCGGCCGTGGGGCCACCGGTGCGCCGGGCCAGAGTCTCGGCGAGCGTACCCACCAGCATGTCCGGCGCCGCCCCGAGAACCACATGCGTCCATGCGGGGTCGGCCGGGTGCGCCGTGCTGAGGCACAGCCGCTGCAGCTCAGTCATGCCGGGCTCCTCGGGACGGTAGAACGTGGTCAGACAGATGCCCGGCGAAGTCCTGCCGGCAGGGCAGGAGGCCGAGGCGGGCCGGCAGGTCCGGACGGGTCTGTCCGCGGATCGGGCACGTCGACCGCGCCGGCGCGGGCTGTCAGACCGAGGGGAGCCACGGCGAGCGTTCCGTCCTCCGCAACCTCCACGGTCCATCGAGCGCCCGCCGGGGGTTCCCCGACGACGATCACGCACAGTCGGTGGTGATCCGACAGGAGGCGGTCGAGCCGGCGGGCGTCCTCCGGGGACGGATGTGCACTGAACAGCACCGCCGGGGTGTCGGCGTCGGCACGGGCCACTTCATCGAGCAGGGCCGACAACGGAGGGCCGCCGACCGCGACGTCCTGGCTCCACCAGAGCGTCACCGGCTCGGGGTGCCGTCCGGCGGCGATCTGGTGGATCAACGATCGGGCTACGGCCGTACGCCGGTCCCGGTCTCCTGTGAGGGACACCAACCCCGGGGCACGCAGAAGGTCGATCAGTACGGTGCAGCGGTCGGTCACCCCCAGCAGGACGTAGCAGGAGGGGGCTGTTGGCACGGGCAGATCGGCGATCGCCTGCCTGGGCAGAGCCAGAACACCGGGGTCCTTGCCGCGCTGCCAGGGCGGGGCGGGTACAGGCGTCTCCGCGCCGGCCAGTCGGACGGTGACCTGCTCGTCGTCGTACAGGACGGCATACACCCATGCAGTGGCCGCGTTCTCGTCCGTTGAGGACTCGGCCGCATTCGCGACGACCGCTGCCAGGAAGGGGACATCAGGATCGGCGAGGTGCCTGGCCCACAGGTGGGTGTCCGCCGCCTGCCTGCGCCATACCGGGAAACGCCGTCCGGCCGGTCGGACCAGCCGCGGACCACGGCGGCGGATCCGCCGCACGAACAGCAGGACACCCACCAGCATGGCGGCGGCACAAGCTGCCAGCGGCACCGGCCGCACCACGGAGGGCACGGCAGACCTGGCAGAACTCGGTGTCGGGCCGACGGTGGTCGACCGGGCCGTGTGCGAGGGCGATGCGGGTGCGCCACTGCCGTCAGGCACCGGTACGAAGACCCAGATCTGCGCCCGGTCCGCACCACACGGGCGGCCGGCCAGTCGTTGGGCAGGGCCGAGATCCGTCAGACAGTTGCCGTACCGGCTGCTGCGAATGCGGTAGCCGCCGTTGGCGGCCTCCAGCATCCAGACCTGCTCGCTGGAGCCACGAAAGGCCGCCGCTCCGGCCAACGAGTCCGCGCCCTCCTCCAGCACCCGCACCTGGCCGTCCGGCAGGCGCAGTTCCAGCACCGTTCCGCCCCCGTGCCGTCCGACCTGCCAGATCTGCTCCCAGGCGCTGCCGGGCAGGGCGGCCGCGACCGGAAGCCCGTCGGACCCCGCCTCCTGGAGGACACCGGCGACCCGGGCGGTGCCGAGGTTGGTGATTTGCGCGCTCGGGTACGGCGACGTGCCGCCGACTTCGGACGGGAGGGCGACCGCGGCCAGCGTCGTGCCCAGGACCGCCGACAGCACCGCACCTGCGAGCAGCACTCCGGATGCCCGCTTCACAGACATGTCGTTCCGCTGACGCCGCGCTCGTACAGCACGGTGCGCATGGCCCGGACGGCCTTGTGCATCCTCGACTTGACCGTGCCCGGGGGGACCCCCAGCAATGCTGCGGTCTCGGGGCCGGACCGCCCCCAGTAGTGCATGTGCACGAGCACTTCCCGGTGAGCCGGGACGAGTTGGGAGAGCGCATCGGCCAGCAACTGGGCGAGCAGGGCGTTGTCCAGCAACTCCTCATCGGGCAGCTCCGTCAACTCCTCCGCGCTCACCTCGTAGGGCCGCGCACGTCGGCGGCGTACGGAATCGATGACGAGATTGCGGGCCACAGTGAACAGCCACGGGCGAGGGGTGCCCTGCTGGGACTCCAACGCCGGAAAGTGGGACCAGGCCCGCAGGAACGTCTCCTGGACGATGTCCTCCGCACCCTGCGGGTCCCCGGGAAGAAGCCTGCCGACATACTTCAGCAGGCAATCGCCGTGACTCTCGTAGATCCGGCTTACGAAGTCGGCCCGTTCCTGCTGGCAGTCATCGGCTTCGCACCGATGGGAGCCGTACAGGGAGGTGGGTGCCGCCGGGCGGTGGTGACAGACGGGCACCCGAGGCCTGGATCGGATGGGTTCCATCGCACCGTCCTCGTTCGTGCAGACCCACCGTTCCCGCCGGGGAACCGTGGTGTGAGGGGAACATAACGGGCCTCACAGAAGCAGGCATGGGCCCTGGAACCGACTTGTCTCGAAGCGGGTTGGGCCCAGAGGCCCAGAAGCCGGCGAATTCGTTGAAACCGCCGCGCGGCCGGTCCTAAATGCAGAGACCGCAGGCCCGTTGATGGAGGTACGAGTGGCACGTACGGCGCGCACTGTCGTTCACAGCATGACGATCGTGCTGCTCACCACCGGTCCGGCGCTCGGCACCGCCGCCTTGGCCAGGGCGGACACCGGGACGTCCCTGCCCGGCACCGAGGCTGCGTCCCCAGCACCGCTGCACTCCCACCCGCCGACGGCCGAACCGTCGGCCTCCCCGGGCCCTCGGACCGCTTCGGACCCGCCGACGCCGGTACCGTTGCCGCCGACACCGACCGATGTTCCAACCACGCCGGTACCGACATGGGTGCCCTCGGAACCGCCGACGACGCCGGTGCCGACGCCGGTGCCGTCCGATCCGCCGACGACGCCGGTGCCGTCCGATCCGCCGACGACGCCGGTGCCGTCGCCGACACCGACCGACGTCCCGACCACGCCGGTACCGACAGAGCCGTCGGAGCCGCCTTCGGACCCGCCGACGACACCGGTGCCTTCAGACCCGTCAACGGTCCCGTTGCCGCCGACACCGACCGACATTCCGACAACGCCGACACCGACCGACATCCCCACCACGCCCGGGCCCACGACGAGTACGAGCGGGCTGCCGACACCATCACCCACCGCCACCCCGGCACCCCCCACTCCGACGAGGGGACCCGTACTCGGTACGCCGCCGGTGGGCGAGGCGGCAGCACCCGGTGCGCCCGAAGACACACCCACGCCGTCCGCGTCGAACTGGCGCTTCACACCGGGGTCCGATGCTTCCGATTCGCAGAGCCCCGGTCCGCTGGGACTGGCGCAAACGGGAAACGAGACTCCGCTGGGACTGGTGGTCGGCGTGGCGCTCGCAGCCTCGGGCGCAGGAGCTGCCCTGTTGCTGGCGGCCCGCCAACGTTTCGTCGGTCACGGACGTCACCGCTGACCGTTACGTGAGGTGAGGACGGATGGCTGCGCGCGCCTGTCTTGCTCCGCTGCATGCCGCGACTCTGTGCGTCGACGGCCATCCGGTGGGGCCGGTCCGCATCGCGACGTCGATGGCCGAGCGAACCCGGGGGCTTCTCGGCATGGACGGCATCAACGGGGCGCTGCTTCTCTCGCCGGCCTCTGCTGTCCACACCCTCGGCATGCGGTTCGCCATCGACGTGGCCTACCTCGATCGCGAGTTGAGAGTTCTGGCGGTCACCACGATGCGGCCGTGGGCCGTCGGACGGCCCCGGCTGCGGGCGCGGCACGTCCTGGAGGCCGAGGCGGGACGCTGGCTGGAGTGGGGGATCGGGCTCGGCTCCGTACTGACGATGGAAGACAAAGCCCTATATAGGGAAGAAATTGGACCAAAGTGTCGTATCGTTCGGGCATGTGTTCGCGTCACGCGGACCTGTTGTTGCGCGCCGTCCCTGCCAGGCGCTAAATGCAAGTATAGACTTGCATTTTGCCGAACCTTCTCCACCGCCTTCGCCCAGAAGCGGAACCGGGGCTCGTAGGGAGTCGACCGTGCTGATTCGCAACACACCAGGCCAGCCTGCGGAGAACGGCGCGGAACCCGGGCTGCACGGCGACCTGTCCACTCCCAAGGTGGCGGCGCTCTCCCTGTCCGCCGCCGCCCCGCTCGTCGCGATAGCCGGCACCGTTCCGCTGTCGATGTCGATCGGGAACGGTGCCGGAGTCCCCGGCACCTACCTCCTGGCAACCCTGACCCTGCTCTGCTTCGCTGTCGGCTATGCCGCGATCAGTCGGCGTGTGGCCTCCACCGGTGGGTTCTACACGTACGTCCTCGCCTCCCTCGGGCGGCCCCCGGCCGCGGCGGCGGGAGTACTCGCGCTCATCGCCTACAACGCCCTGGTCGTCGCCCTCGCCGGCGGCATCGGCTACTTCACCGGGCTTGTCATCCAGATGCTGTGGGACCGCACCCTGCCCTGGTGGCCCTTCAGCCTGCTGTTCATCGCCGTGATGGCCGTCATGGGCTACCGGAAGATCGACCTGTCCGGACGCGTCCTCGCGGTCCTCATGACGTTCGAAATTGCGATCCTGACGGCCCTCGATATTGCGATCGTGGCAGCCAAGGGTGCCGCTGCCTTCCCCACCGAGGCATTCGCTCCACGCACGGTCTTCTCGGGTGCACCCGGCGTGGCCCTCATGTTCGCCTTCGGCTCCTTCTGCGGATTCGAGGCCATCGCCGTCTACGCCCGCGAGACCAGACGCCCGGCGCGCAGTATCCCCCGTGCCACCTACGCCTCGGTGGTAGTGATCGGCATCTTCTTCTGCCTGACCTCCTGGCTTGCGGTCGGCGCCGTCGGCGTCGACCAGGCTCGGGCCACGGCCGAGGAGAAGCAGGGCCTGCTGTTCCTCTCCCTGGCCCGCAGCTACGTGGGCACATCCATGATGACGATCCTTGCCGTGCTGATCGTCACCTCGGCCTTCGCCTGTCTGTTGGCAGCCCACAACGCCGCCTCCCGGTATCTCTACACGCTCGGCCGTGAGGGGCTCATGCCCAGAGCCGTCGGCCGTGCACACCCCCGCCACCGCTCGCCGCACGCCGCGAGCCTGGCCCAGTCCACGCTGTGCATCGTGATCGTCACCGCCTATGCCGTGGCCGGCCTGGATCCCTACCGCAACCTCACCACCACCATGAGCGGCGTCTCCACCCTGGGCATCGTGCTCCTGGAAGTGCTGGTCAGCTGCTCGGTCGTCGTCTACTTCTGGCGGGACCCGGCCCGACACTGGTGGCGCACCACCGTGGCTCCCGCGGTCGGAGGCGTCGGCCTGATGGCTGCCACCGTCTTGATCTGGGCCAACTTCGACACCCTGGCCGGAACGGACTCGGTCGTCGTCAACAGCTTCCCCTGGCTGGTGGTGGTGCTTGCGCTTGCCGCTGCCCTCTGGACCTTGCGGCTTCGCCGGAGCAACCCGCTCTCCTACGCCCTGCTCGGCAGCACCGTCGGGGAGCCGAGCGAAGGCACCGCGCCCCGTCAGGCGCCCTGATCCCGGAGTTCTTCCATGCTTCCCGCCTTCACCTTGGCTGCGTTGCTTCGATCGATAGGGCAGGAACTCTTCGTCAGCGACTGGATGGTTCTGGGGCGCGGCCATCAGAGCCCGGACCCGTCCGAGGCCGTCCTGCTGGCCTTGCTCGACGATGCCCACGACAAGCATCTGGGACCCGGCTTCGGTCGAAGTCGCCGACTGAGCCATGCGACGGACCGCATCAGCATCCTGCAACCCGTCCCTCCCGGCTCCCGGGTCCGCCTGCGCGCCGAACTCATGGCACTGGCCGAGCGCACGGGCCGACTCCACTGCACAACCCGCAACACGTTCGAGCTGGCGGACGTGGCCGGGCCGGTCGCTGTCGTGGACCGGACCTCCGTCTTCCGCCTCGGCGCCGACGGAGTCGGATCCTTCGACGAGCAGGGTCGGCCCCGTGACTGCCTGCCCACGTGGGTACGGCGCCCGGTCGACTTCCTGCACCACTGGGCCCGGCGTGCGCCCGAGTCGGAGCTGGACGTCCTCGGGGACAGACGCCGTACCTATGGTGAGGGCGATCGAGACGTGCGGCAGTGTGCCGCAGCCCTGGTCCGCGCCGGGGTCCGGCGTGGTGAGCGGGTGGCCGTCCTCACGACGCCCAGGCCTGAATTCCTCACGATCCTGCTCGCCCTCTCCGAGATCGGGGCCGCCTGGGTCGGGCTCCACCCCCGGCAGACGCTCGACGAGTTCTCCCATATCGTCGACGACAGCGGCGCCCGCATGCTGTTCACCCTCGCCCACCATCTGGGTCACAGCTACGAGACGGATGTCGCCGCTCTGACCTCCCGCTTCCCGTCGCTCCGGCGCGTCGTCACGATCGGCGGGAGCTGGTCCGAGGACGGCACCGCCGGGCGACTGACAACCACCTTCGAGGAGTTCCTCGCCGAGGGCACTACCCTCCCCGAAACCCGGCTGCGGGAAGCCCGCAACGCCTGCCGACCCGACGACGTCGCGGCGCTTGTCTACACCTCGGGCACCACCGGGAAACCGAAGGGAGCCATGATCTCGGCCGGCGCACTAAGCCGCGGCTGCATTGTGCAGGCAGCCCGCCAGCACCTGTCGCAACCCCGCGTACTGGCGTACCTGCCGGTCAACCACCTCGCCGGGGTGATGGACGTCGGTGTCATGCCAGTGGCGCTCGGCGGATGTCTGGTCTACCAAGAGCACTTCGACCCAGATGGGGTGCTGGATCTCCTGCAACGCGAACGGATCACCGTGTGGGGCGGGATTCCCACCATGTTCCAACTGGTCACCGAACGAGCGGGCTTCGGCTCGACCGACTTGAGTGCCCTGGAGCGGATCACCTGGGGCGGTGCACCCATGCCGACCCGGCTCATCGGCCGCCTGCGCCGCACCGGGG
This sequence comes from Streptomyces sp. TLI_235, assembly GCA_002300355.1. NCBI lineage: Bacteria > Bacillati > Actinomycetota > Actinomycetes > Kitasatosporales > Streptomycetaceae > Streptomyces > Streptomyces sp. TLI_235. The sequence continues at coordinate 76,328 of NSGV01000003.1, read as the reverse complement.
CGAAGCTGGGGATGATCTACGGCCTCACCGAAGCATGCGTCGCCCTCACCTACAGCGACGACGACGCCGATGACGAAGCTCTGGCCACCACCATCGGCAAGCCCGGCCCCGACACGGAGCTCCGGATCGCCGACGAGCAGGGACGCCCGGTCGCCGACGGCGAGATTGGCGAGATCCAGAGCCGCACTCCCTGCGTCATGCTGGGCTACTTCGGCATGCCCGAAGCGACCGCAGCCTCTTTCACCGAGGACGGATATCTGCGTACCGGGGACCAGGCGGTCCGTCTGCCCGACGGCAACATCCGGCTGGTCGGCCGGCTTGTGGAGATGTACAAGTCCGGTGGGTTGAACGTGTATCCGCGTGAGGTCGAGGCGGTGCTCGAACGCCACCCCGCAGTGCTCGCGGCAGCCGTGGTCCCGGCGCCGGACCCGCTCTACCACGAGGTGGGCGTCGCCTACGTCGCCGTTTCGTCCGACCGTCAGCCGACGGTGCCAGAGCTCGAGGAGCTGTGTCGACAGTCCCTGGCGAACTACAAGCGACCCAAACGCTTCTCCATCAGAGCCGAACTGCCGATGCTGCCCAACGGGAAGATCGACAAGCAGACCCTGACGGCGTGGGCGCGCGGCCGGGACACACCCGCCTGATCGGACTCAATGGGCCTGGAAGCCCTGTCAGGTCGAACCATGGGTTCCTACCATCGCATCAACCCCCGCCGGTGAGGCGGAGCGAAGGAGGAGACCATGTTCGAAAAGCTCGTCGTCGCACTCCACCAGCTGGTGCTCGGGGGAGAAAGCTGGCCGCATCAGCCGTCCAGGACAAGGACCGCGGGCAGACCTCCCTGGAGTACCTGGGAATCGCCGTCTTCGTCGTGGTTGTGATCGTGGCCCTGCTCAACACGAAGCTGGGCGACTCGATCGGGTCCGCGCTCGCCGGCTTCGTCGACCAGCTCAAGGGCAAGGCCGGCGGCTGAAACCGGGGAGGCGGCCGTGGCCGCAGCACCGCGCATTCCCCGTAGTGAGCACGGGCAGGTGGCTCTACTCCTTCTTGCGGCCTGTGCCGCGTTCCTCCTGTTCGGTGTCGCCGTCTTCCAACTCGGCCTCAGCACGGACTTGAGGGGTCGCAGCCGTACCGCGGCAGATGCCGCAGCACTGGCGGGAGCCGGTGCCGTCCGGCAGGCCTGGAGCCGCCAGGTCAGGGAAGCCGTCGAAGCGGAGGACTGGGACCGGGTCCGGCTCCTCTTCGACGGTCCCCCGGGCACAGCCGATGAAGCGGCGCTCGCAGCCGCTCGGGACTACGCCGCCCGTAACGATGCCCGGCTGGTCGACTTCTCCCGCCATGGCACAGAGGTCAGCGTCGGGCTCATGACCAACACCGCCGTCGGCGGCAACCTGGTGAAGCGGGCAGCGATCCACGGCGAGGCGTCCGCCACCGCAGACGTCCGTCTGCGGTGCACCCTGCAGCCGCTCGTTCGACCGGCGGCGCCCCCGGGCCCACAGCCGACCGAGTCGGCCGCCCCTGCCCCGGCCCGACTTCTCTGCCCCGGCCGCCGGCCCGTGCCGCTCACCGGAGGGAGCGAGAACTCGATCGACTTCTCCGCCCTCTTCGCCGTCGTCCTGATCGGATGAACTTCAAACCCGCCACATTGGATTCGGGGGCCCAGAAACCAGGGCCCCGATGAGGCCTTCATGGTGCGGTATCGCCGCTGTAAATTCGGCTTCCGCGCGAGGAGGCGTCGCCTCTCGTGATGCCTGAAAGCCACCTGTGAAATCCGGAGCCGCGTTGATCAGAACAAGAACCGGTCGGGTTGTTGCGGTTGTCGGTCTGACGATTTCCCTTGCTGCGGCATGCGGGGCGCCGGCCAAATCGGCCGACGGCAGTTCGGAACTCTTCCGCAAACTGCCGAGGAGCTATCAGAGCGCCCGGGAAATCCTCGTGGGATCCGACATCAGGACCCCGCCGCTGGAGTACCGGGGGCCGGACGGCTCGGTGACGGGAATGGAGGCGGACCTGGCCGCAGCCATGGGCGAACGGCTCGGGGTACGTTTCAGATTCGTCGACACCCCGTTCGACGGTCTCATCCGGGGGCTCCAGGCGAAGAAATACGACCTTGTCCTGTCGGGCATGACCGACACCCCGGCCCGCCGGGACGGCCGTGATGCAGCCAGCCATCAGGTCAACGAGGGAGTGGACTTCGTCGACTACTTCATGGCCGGCACCGCCGTCGTGGCGGCCAAGGGCAACCCGAAGAAGATCACCTCCTTCGACGGCCTGTGCGGGAAGAGCATCGCACTCAGATCCGGGACCATCCACGAGGAGTTCACCCGGAAGCAGTCCCAGTACTGCAGCGCTCCTCAGGTGAGCAAGGGCGGTATCGTGATCCAGCAGGTGCAGTCCGAGGCGGAGGCGTTCGCCGCAGTGGCCGGCGGGCAGGCGGACGCAACCATGACGGACTACCCGGTGGCCGTCTACCAGGTGCAGACCGTCGGGAACGGAAACCGTCTTGAAGTCGCCATGAGCCAGATCCGTCCGAAGCCCTACGGCATGGCGGTCAGAAAAGAGGACGGCGCACTGGCCGAATCTCTCGTCCAGGCCATGGAGAAGATGATGTCGGACGGCACATACCAGGAGATCCTGAAGAAATGGAACCTGGAACAGGGGGCCGTCTACTCCGCAATGATAAATTCTGGCTGAGATGCCGGGAGGGGCGCGGCCGGGATCGACACCGCCCCCTCGATGACCGGCCGTTTCACGGACGGGCTCGCGTAGCACGGCCCGGAAATTTCGGACAGGGCCCAGGGGATCAATTTCTGCGCTTTGCAGGGAACTGATTCCGGGTAGTATCGGGCCGGATTTTCATCCTTCACCCCGATGCCTCCCGATCCAATGCGGCGTGGGGATTTCCTGCGTCCGCCTGTCCCTTGTCAGGAGCAATCCTATGCAGCTTTCCCTGCCGGCGACCCGCAGCGTCCTCGGCGCCGGCGTCTTCGCAGCCGCGGCCCTGTCCCTCCTGCCCGCCACGCCGGCCCAGGCCGCGGCGGCCGCACAGACCTGCGGACCCGCAGGTGTGGAACACTCCTTCGATGGCGGGAAGACCTGGACTACCGCATTCACCATGACCGGGCCGGCGCCGACAGTGATCGCTGTGCGGCTCACCACGCCCCCCGGGGCGGGCTGTCACTACGCGCTCTCGCTGGCCTCCTACAGCGCTCAGGGCCCGACCTGGGAAAGCTCGGGAACCCAGAAGTTCCTCGGCTGGGCCACAGGCCTGATCGATCAGCAGCACCCGACCCTGACGCTGGACATCAGCGCCCACAAGCCCGCGTGCTACGGCCAGATCGACCTCTACGGCGGCAACCTCAAGTTCGACGGAATCCAGGCTCCGCTGCCCAAGTACCCGGACAGCGCCACTCCCACGAACATGGTCGCCGCCTGGAACGGCGGCGCCGCCTGCGCAAAGCCGACCCCCACCCCGAGCGGTAGCCCGACCCCGAGCAACAGCCCCACCCCGAAGCCCTCTCCCTCGACCGCTGCTCCCACCCCGCAGCCCTCGCACAGCAGCCCCGCACCCGTCCCGCAGCCCTCGCGAAGTGCCGCTGCGGTGCCACCGGTGCCCTCCACGCCGCCTACCGGTTCCACGGTCTCTCCGCCGTCACTGGCCCAGACCGGGAGCAGCGGCACCGGTGTCATAGCCGCCCTGTCCGCAGCAGCCCTTGCCCTCGGCTGCGGTGTGCTCTACCTCGCCCGCGGCACTCGACGCCGCCGGCACTGACACGCGGGACGGCAACCCCGGACGAGTGCCGGAGATGGACCCGTAGGCCCTGACCCCGAGCGAGCAGGCAACCTATCGTCCGGTCATGAGCCAGCGCATACAGCGAGTCCAAGGAGACAGCGGCGCCGCCTCGGTGGAGTACATGGGGGCTGCGGTCCTGGTCGCCGTGGTCGTCGGCTCCATCCTGGTGTCCAACCCCGGAGCCGACACCTCGGACGGACTCGCTCAGCAGGCCTGTCGCCTGATTCGATCCGGCGCACAGGCCGTTGGTCTGCCCGCCCCCGGTAGCTGCGGCGCGGCACGGACGACCAAGGGCGCATCCCTCACCTTCCCCGGTGGGTCGTCGCCTGTCGACTCGGCGGCGCGCAAGGGTTGGGCGCCGCCGGTCCAGGCCGCGCCCAAGGGCTGGAATCCGCCCGGCTTCGACGGCCGCCGCATGAAGATCGTCTCTTCCTGCACCGATCGTGCGGTCCAGGAGAGCGGTGGCGGCGGGATCACCCTCTTCGGCCTGCACCTCGGCGGCGGCGCAAGCAAGTCCATGGAACTGCGCGGCGACGGGAGTGCATGGGTCAGCAAGAAGAGCCAGGGCGAGGTCGGGGTCGACATGGTCCTGGGGGCGGCGTCGGCCGATGGATCCCTTGGCCTCGGCGGCCAGTTCAAAGCCAACCTGACCGGCAGCTATACCAGCAACTACCAGTTCAGCGACTGGCGAAAAGCCGAGGGCTTCTACCACGACGGCGACAACGCCCACGAGCCGGACTCGCGCACCTTCGACGTCGGGATCCAGGCCGGAGGATCCGTCAACTTCGGCCCGGCGTCCCTGGAAGCCGGAGTGACCGGTGGCGGAAGATACACGGTTTTCGACAACCACCAGCTCTACGGCGACCTCGGCTCCTCCTACACCGGATACCTCTCCGGCAAGGCCGCCCTCGGCCTGGACCTGGCCATCGCCGGGGGCAAGGGCAAAGCTGCAGGCGAGGTCTCCTACACGGTGGTCTACGACCGCAACGGCGATCCTGCGCGCCTGGTCTTCACCGCCGAAGGCGAGGCCGGAGGAGAAGGACAGCTCCAGCTTCCGGGCTTCGGTCCCGTCGTGGGAGCGGCCGGCGGGGGCGGCGGCGGTGGCGCCACGTGGCGGCACCAGTGGTACCTCGACCTGCACGACCCACTCAACCGTTCGTCGTTCGAGAGGGCCTTCTCCCGCGTCAACTGGTTCGCCGTTCCAAACCTGATCGATCTCGACAACGGCTTCAACGGTCTGGCCGGCCTGGCCGACCGGATTCGGCAGGACGGTATCGAGGCGGAGTCGCAGTACGCACTTGAGGGCGGCGGAGGCGGGTCCGAAGCCAGGCCGAACGACCCCAAGAAGTGGGGAGGCACCATCGGGGCCGCCATCCTCAGCTTCGGGATCGAGGGCGGGGGTTCCAGGGGCACCTCCCAGCTCAAGGGCGACAACACCACGGTCCTGGACCACCACGACTCGCGGCCCACCTGGCGTCCTTTGAGCGACTACGCGCTGTGTGGCAAGAGCTACTTCGACTACTGCGTCCACGAGTACGGAGCTGACAAGTGCCCCAGTGCAGCCGGCCGGCTGCGTCCGGGCGACGACCGCCGCAGCGCCGAGGTGGTGTGAGCCGGCTACTACTGCTGAACCTGCACAGCCCGGCTGCGCGCCCGGGGCGCACCGCCGACCACCAGCCAACCGAGGTGTGCCATGAACCCCTACCGGTCGCTCACCGCCCCGGCCCTCGTGCTCGCCGTCATCGTGGCCCTGGCAGGCTGCGGCAGCGGTGCCGTGTCAGACCATGGTCCGCCCGCCGCCGCGGCCTCGGCGCCGAGTCCCAGCTACGCGCCGGTCGTGCCCACCGGCTGGATTCGCGGCCGGGTGGACGGCCTGACGTTCGCCCGACCCGCGGACCTCACGCCCAGGTCACCCGCCGAACGCGCCCAGCCGTCCGCAGCCGTCGAACTCGGCGGACCGGTCACCGCTCAGGTCCCCGTCTCGCCCGGATTCTTCATCTTTGAACAGAATGGCGCCTACGGCGACGCCGACGCCCAGGCCGCGGCGACGATCCGCAACTACAAGGCGAGACTCGGGCAGGATCCCGCCTTCCCTGCCGCCCGCCTGGCAGTGCCCGGAGCCGAGACGGCCCTCCTGCTGGAGTTCGATTTCCCGTACACGGACGGGCGCCACCCCGTTGCCGTCCCCAGCCGTCAGTTCGAGATCTATATCCAGGCACCCCACGGCGGGTCGCTGTACGGAATCCGCTTCGGCGGTCCCGCGACGTACCTGAGCCGGGACATGGGGGAGCGCTTGGCGTCCACCCTGCGGCTGACGCCGACCCGGCCGGAGAATGGAGAGTCGCCATGACCCGGCTGCGACCAGCGGCCAAGGCGGTGCTGCGTGTCGCGATGGTCACCGCGCCCGTCGCGTTCGCCCTCACCTGGGGGCTTCGGGCGACATCCGGCTGGTGGCTGTACGCGATCGGACTCACTGCGCTCGAGGTCCTCGCCGTGATGCTCGAAGGCGCGGTGGGCGTGTTGGCCGGGTTCGTGGGGGCTGCCTCCCTGTGCGCTGCCGACGCGGGCAGCGGCCGGGTCGCGGCAGCGGCCGGCGCAGGCGGGCTGCTCGGCTGGGCGCTGTATCCGGGAGTCGCGCTGGCGCTCACCGCGGCACCGGCGGATGTCCTGCGTGCCCTGTACACCGACCTGCCGCTGTGCACCGCCTGCGCCGCCGCCGGCGGGCTGCTGGCCGCCCGGGCCGCCGCCCGTCAAGCTGGAGCTTGACACTCATCCGGAGCCGATCTATAACAGAAGTATCAAAGCTATTACTTACATTTCGCGCTGTGGACCTGCGAGGGCGGGACCTGCCCTTGAAGTGTCCGCGCAACGGTGTGGAGTCATTGGTTGAACGCGGCGCTACTGGCACCATGGTGAGCATGTCAGCTTCGTCCCCAGCCCCCCTCGAAGGGTTCCCCCAGCTCCGGCGGCGGACACCGGTGCAGGCTAGGTCGCGCCGCACGATCGAGAAGATCCTTCAGGCTGCGACGGAAATCCTCGTGGAAGCGGGACTGCCCGCCCTGAACACCAATGCCATCGCGGCCCGGGCGCAGGTGAACATCTCCAGCCTCTACGCCTACTTCCCGGACAAGATGGCGATCGTGCAGGAGCTGTCGGCCCGTTTCGAGGACCTGCGGGGGCAATTCCTGGCAGAGCAGCTGAGTGGATTCGCCGAGAGCGGCGACTGGGACACGTTGATCGACGCCGCCATCGACGGATTCGTCCGGTTGAGGGTTGAAGTCCCCGGCGGCGCCGATCTGCGTCGCGCACTGCAGGCCGTTCCCGAGCTGCGCGAGCTGGACCAGCAGTCGACCCGGCGCTCGGCCGGCTTCATTGCGGACGCGATCTGTGCAAGGAATCCGGAGATGGAGCGTGCCCGTGCGGGTGCGATCGCCCTCGTGATATCGGAGACCGTCACCAGGCTGCTGGACTTGGCGTTTCAGGGCGAGCCCTACGACGAGGTGGTCGTGCAGGAGCTTCGGGTTCTCACCAAGCGCTACCTGCTGCCCTATGTCACGCCGTGACAGCGTGAAATAGGTGTATTCGACGGGGGCTGTGTCCGCCTGCGACCTGGTTGGGTCTGCGGGCTCATGTTCTGCCGGACGGGGGGTGGATAGGATTCGGCCACCTTCCCGCGGCATTCACGGGCATCGTCGATTCTCCCTGCGATAGAACGCAGTTGACGGGCAGTCCGGCAATCATGCAATTGCGCCTGTGAGATTCCGTTCTCCGCGGAAGGTCTGGATTCCACCCACACCTCCACCGGGAGAACGCCATGAACCTGACCCGTCGTTCCTTCCTGACGACCGCAGGCGCCGCATCCGCTGCCACCCTGATCGGGACCGGAAAGGGGTGGGCGCTCACCCCCACGCCCTCCACCTGGTCGCCCACTGGCCCGCTCGCCAGCATGCAGTGCCCCGACCTGTGGGCAGACCTGAACACCATGGTCGGCTTCGGCCCGCGCCTCACCGGGTCACCGGCCCATCACCAGTACATCGACTGGCTGGCCCAGGGCATGCAGCAGGCCGGTCTGACTGTCCAGCGCACGACGCAGTACTTCACCCGCTGGGAGTGCACCGGCAAGGCCCTCGCCATGAACGACGGGCCGACGCCCGGCCCCGTGACCGTCGCGAGCTTCTACCCCTACTCGGGACAGACCGCCCCGAGCGGTGCCACCGGCAGGCTGGTCTACGTCAACTCCGGGACGCCCCAGGAGATCGCCGCCGCCGACCTCAACGGCAACATCGCGGTCTTCGAGATCGGTTCGCTCATCGAGTACCCGTTCGCGGCATTCGACCCTCAGGTCGTCAGCATCTACGACCCGGACGGCACGTTCCAGCCGACCGAGCCGATCAGCTTCGCCTGGGCGACACCGTTCCCCAGCCTCGACGCCGTCAGGCAGGCCGGTGCGATAGGCGCCGTCATGCTGGTCGACTCCTCGCCCGGCTTCACCGCGAACCAGTGGATCCCTGACGCCCTGCCGATCCAGGGCCTTCCGGCGGTCATGCTCGATCGGGTCGCTGGCGCCCCGGTGCGCTCCGCCGCCATGTCGGGGACCGTGAACGCGACGCTCACGCTCACGGCCAACCAGTACGCGGAGAGCACCGACATGCTGGTCACGGTGGTTCCCGGGGCGAGCGACGACGTGGTCATCCTGAACACCCACACCGACGGGCAGAACGCCATCGAGGAGAACGGCGGCGTCGTCCTGAGGGCCATGGCCCGACAGCTGGCGAGCGTGCCGAGGAACAAGCGACCGCGGACCTACGCCTTCGTCTACGCGACCGGCCACTACCTGCAGGGAGCCGGCGGACTGAAGAGCACTCAGCTGTTCGTGGAGACCCGGCCGGACCTGATGGCGAAGGCCGTCGCGGGCTTCACCGTGGAGCACCTCGGCGCCCGCCAGTGGGTCGAACAGGGGGACGCCTACGTCAGCACGGGCCTGACGGAACCCCACGTCCACGTGGCCACCGCGATCCCCGCGCTGCAGAACCTCTCGGCCAACGCCTCCCGCTACGCCGACTTCCGGCGGACCAAGGTCCTGACGCCCGGGGCCGGCGGCGACCTCTTCGGCGAGGGCACGGCGCTCAACCAGGCCGGCGTCCCGACCATCCAGACGATCAACTCGCCGCACCGCCTCGTGCAGATCGACACCGGCGACGTGGTCAACACCGAGATCGACCGCACACAGTGGAACCGCGGCGTCGCGTTCTCCTACGGGGTGGCCAGCTCGCTGAGCACCATCCCCAAGAGCCAGCTCTGAGTAGTGCTCGAAATGAGCCCGCAGGCCCTGTTTAGCAGTATTCCTGCCTCCTAGCGTGTGACCCGAACAGGGGGGCCACAGCCATGCGCATCCCCCTCACTCCGAGACAAGAGGCGGTACTCGTGCCCGCAAACTTCAACTTCGTCGACACCAACGCCATGCGCACGGCGGTGGGCCGGTTCCAGGAGACCGAGAGCGGCCTCCAGAACGTCCTGCGCAACGTCGATTCCCAGCTGGCCGTGCTCACCAGCGGCTGGACCGGTGAGGTGGCCAAGCAGTACCAGCAGCTGATGGTCGAGTGGAGCACCCAGTTCAACCGCATCTACACGGACCTCGGCGACATGGTGAACATCCTCAACACCAGCATCCGGCAGTACGAGAGCGGCAACTCGAGCAACCTGCAGGCCATCGCCACGATGCAGAGCAACTTCTCCCTCTAGGACCGTTCCGGCCTGCCACCCCACTCCCCATCCCAGAGAAGGTACCGATGACCGCCCAGTACAGCATGAAGTTCGGCGAGGTGGAGACCGTCGTCGCCGACCTCCGCAAGGCCACCAACGACATCCGCCAGCAGCTGAGCCAGCTGGAGGGCAACGTCAAGCAGCTGGTCGCCCACTGGTCCGGCGACGCCGTGCAGAACTACGAGATCAAGCAGAAGGACTGGAACGACGCCTGCGCCCGCCTCGAGGCCGCCCTGGCCAACTCGGGCAGGACGCTGGAGAACGTCTTCCACAACACCCAGAGCGTCGAACGGTCGAACGCGAGCATGTTCACCTTCGGCCGCTGACCCTGGCGCAGTGGAGGGGCGGCGTCCCGGACGCCATGGTGTCCGGGACGCCGCCGAGCGGGGCCGGCCTCAGGCAGATGTGACGGTCCATCACAACGAGGAGCGAAGTCATGGAATCGCATGACAGAACATGGGACGGAGGAGCCGGATGAGTCCGTGGAAGCCTCCGGTGCCGCCGGCGTGGAAACCCCCTGTGCCGCCGGAGGGTCAGTCGGGGAACGCGGCGGTGTGGGGTCCTCCTGTGCCGCCGGAGGGTCAGTCGGGGAACGCGGCGGTGCCCGGATCTGCGGTCTCCTCCCACCTGGTGCCGCCGTCGGGGCCGGAGCACGGTGAGCAGATTCCCGCCGCCAGCGCCATCACGCAGGCTCTCGCACCGCGACAGCCCGACGTGCCGGTTGCGGCGACTCTCCCCGTGGGGAGTACGGCGCCGGCCCCCGAGCCGGGCGTACAGCAGACAAACGAGCCGGTTCCAGCGACGCTGGTCGTGGGGTCCACGGTGCCGTTGGCCGCTGAGCCCAAGACCGGAGCGGGGCCTGACCTCAAAAGCGCTGTCACAGGCACCGGCAAGCCCGCCGACTCGAACACGGGGTCCAGCACCGGCAGCCTGCCCGCCTACACCTCGACCGGAGCGCACGACGGCAACAGCGCCGACCACGGCAAGGGCAGTGACTCCTCGACGTTGTCCACCAACAACGGCGGTACGGACAGCAGCTCGTGGTCCCCGCACCGCACCGACCCGGCACACGACGGATGGCAGCCGCCGGCACCGACCGGGAGCGGGGCGGGGCCCAACGGTGTGGTGGTCACCCCCGACATGATCCTCAGATTCGCCAAGCAACTACGGGACTGCGCCGGCCCTCTGCACAACGTCGAGCACGGGCTCGCGGGCGTCAACAGCACGCGGCCCGGGGCCTTCCAGGACGGCGACGATCTGAAGAAACACATCGGCTCCGGCCGCGACGGCCGGGTCAAGGACGTGGTCAGCAACGTGCACCGGGTCCGCGAACAGCTGGACAAGGTGGCCACCAAGCTCACCGAGCTGGCCCACAAGTACTCCACTACCGAGGAACTGAACAAGCACCTGGTGCAGGATCTGACCCCCATCATCGGCAGCTTCTCCTCAGGCCTGTCCCTCGGTTCGGGATCCAGCACCGGCACCTCGGGGGGCGGAGGGGGTTCGGGTAGCGACTCGTCCGGAGCAAACGCGGGCGGCGGGGCTGCGAACGACTCGGTTCACGAGCAGGTATCCGCCTGGGACGGCGGACAGAACTGGGAGTCCGACTTGCCTCAGCCGTCCACCGCTGGCCCGCTCGGCGACCCGGGCCGTCTTCCGCCGGCGGCCTGACAAGGCCTCCTCAAGCACCCGGGTCCGGTGTCTACGGTTGCGGGCATCCGGCCGGGGGCTTCTGCGACGATGGTGAAAGGCAGGAACGGTGGGCGATCCCGAGCACGATTACGACATTCCCGGAGACAACCCGGACTACGGGACCTGGGACTTCAGGCAGATCCTCCATGTCTTCACCGGGCAGTCGAAGGCCACCTACGATCCGACGAAGGACATGGCGGGCGCTCAGTCGAGTGTGCCGGATCCGCAGAGCCTGTTCCGGGCCGCAACTGCGATCGGTGACACAGGCGCCGCCATGGCAGATACCCACCAGTCCATCAACCACCTGGTCTTCCAGGTGAATCGGGGCGACTGGTGGGCGGGCCCGGCGGCCGACGGCTTCAGCCAGATGCTCAGCCAGGCCAACTCGGTACTGATGGCACACGCCGACGAGCTCTATAACCACCAGAGCAGCTTCAACAACACGGGTGCGGTGCTTTCCCAGGTGAAGGACAACGTCCTCACTATGTGGGAGCGGTCCTGTGCGGCGCTCGCCCATTGGTGGGATTCTCTGAGCCCGCTGCAAAGGAAGAACTACGAGTTCGGCAAAGCGCCTTGGGCGACCCGTGAGCACTTTCCCCCGGTGGAGACCATCAATGGCACGACGTACTACCGGGTCGGCGACTTCCCCACCATCGCCGAACCGCTGACGCAGGCCATGCGCGACCAGCTGAACCAGCTAGCCACCGTGTACCGCACGGAGATCGCCAACACCCAGACCCTGGAGGACGTGAACCTCACCGGCGGTGGACTCGGCGGCACCGGCAGCCCAGACCTCAGCAAGGTGCCGCCGCCGCCCACCCCGCCGTCGCTGGACACCAATGACCTGCTCAAGAATCTGGACACCAGCACCTCCAATCCTGACAGCAGCAAGCTTGACGACCTGCTCAAAGGCCTTGGCGATGGCGGTTCCGGTGGTGGCGGGGGCGGTGGGACAGGCGAGGCCGGTGCGGTGCCCCCGCCGCCGAGTCTCGGAGACCTGGGTGCCGGTAGTGGCGGCGCTCTCGGCACCGGTGGCGGTGGCAGTGGCCTGGGGCAGGCCGAGGGCGGGGTGCCCGCTCCGCCGAGCATGGGGGACCTTGGCGGCGGAGCTGGTGGGGCGAGCGAGGGCGGGGTGGCTTCCCCGCCAAGCCCGGGCGATTTCGGCGGCGGTGGGACTGGTGGGGCTGGTGAGGCTGGTTCGGTGCCCCCGCCTCCGAGCCTGGGGGACCTGGGTGCCGGAAGTGGGGGTCTCGGCGCCGCCGGTGGGGGTCTGGGACCAGCAGGTACGCCAGGATTTGATGCAGGTGCCCTTCCGGTCGGTGGCCCGGATGCGGGTGGAGCCGGAGACGCAAGGTCGGGGAGCGGTGCGGTGCCCTCGTCGCCGAGCCTGGGAGACCTCGGAGGCGGGTTCGGATCGGCCGGATCCGGCGCGGGAGGGTCCACCGGTGGGCCGTCGGATGCCGGCGCCCCCGGAATGCCGTTGATGCCGTTGCTCGGGCCGACGGCGGTGTCTCGTACGGCCTCGTCGGCTCCGCGGGCCACGGCATTTCCCGCGGGGCCTGGCCTGGACCTGTCGGACCTCGACAGGGCGGGCCTTCCGACCGGCCGGATCGGTGCGCCGTCCGGAGCACCGAAGACGCCTTCGATCAAGCCCCCCGCATTCTCGGCTCTGGAGGACACGGCGGTGCCCGGGCCGTCCTCGTTCCTCAAGTCCGCGAAGACCGACCCGCTCCAGCAGGAGTTCGCCAATCTACTGGCCAAGGACCCGAAGGTCTCGGCGCTGACCGCGGCGGCACGCCAGGAGGCCCGAGTCGGGGCTCTGGGCGAGCCCGGACTGCCCTCCTCGCCGAAGTTCCAGGGCGGCGGTGCGGGGGCCATCGGCGCCCGGACCGCAGCGGCGGAGGCAGGCGCCGGCACACTGGCCGCCCGAACCGCCGCCGCCGAGGCTGGCGCCCTGGGGGCGGCCGGCCGCCTCGCGGGCGCACCCGGGGCACCGGGCGCAGCCGGCACCTACGGTGGCATGCCCTACATGCCGCCGATGGGCGGAATGGGGCAAGGACAGCGACCCGGTGGAGGGGAACGGGAACGCACCACCTGGCTCCTGGAGGACGAGGACGTGTGGGGGGCCGCCGAACAGGACGCAACCGACGGCGTCATAGGACGCCCCACCCAGCGATGACCACAGCAGCAGAAAGAGCACCCTCATGGATGATTTCCCCACCCTGGACCTCGACGAGATCCGCCAGCGGGTCGAGAGTCGGATGGCCGAGTTCTCCGCGATGCATCAGAAGATGCAGCAGCTGTCCGTCTCCGTGACCTCGGCCCAGCACCTGCTGACCGTGACCGTCGGCGCCCAGGGCGAGGTGACGGCCCTGAAGTTCCACTCGGACGGTTACCGCTCGATGGCACCCTCGGAACTCGAACACATCGTGCTGGACACCCTCCAGCGTGCTCGCAGGCAGGTGCTCGACCAGGCCAAGGCGCTGGCCGCACCGCTCGCCCCGGCAGGCCTCGACATCGACGACATCATGGCAGGCCGGATCGACCCCGCCGAACTGACGAAGAACCACGTGTTCGACCCGGCAGCCGGCTGGGGGCGGCGCGGAACCGCTGCGCCGGACGACGAGGAGGACTAGGGGCCCACCCTCCCGGCACTTTTCGTTGACCCACGCGATGCACCACAGGAAGGAACTCCATGAGCTCTGACTACATGTCTGTCGACACGGGCGCCCTCGACCGGCACGCGAAGAACCTTGAGGACCACGTGACGGACGCCCGGGTCCTGTACGAGCGGTTCAACAAGTCGCTGGCGGCACTCGGCGAGCCCTGGGGCGAAGGGGACTCGTATGCCGAGTCGTTCCGCGAGTGGTACGCCCCCGCCCACCAGGACCTCCTCAACTCGCTCCAGACCGCCGGCGCCATGCTCGAACAGGTTCACGTTGCAACCACCAGGGCGTCGAGCCTCTACAAGCAGGCTGCTGACAACGCACAGCAGGCCGTCGGAGAGCTGGCCCGCGAGGTCCGCACAGACTCCGGACAAGGCACGCCCACCGAGGCCAGGGTGGGTGCGGTGGGTCAGTTGACGCCGCGGGTCGGGGCGGATCCGGCGGGTGAGCTGGCGCCGCGGGTCGGGGTGGACGCGGCCAGCCAGCTCTCGCCGCGGGTCGGGACTGACGTCGGCGACCTCTCGCCGAGGATCGATCAACCCCCGGCTCAGCAGGCCTAGCCGGGGCCTGCACAGGACGGATCCGGCCCAGCCATGACCCTCTCCATCCCTCCTGAACTGCGCAGTGTCTCGAAGTTCCTGGTCGGCGTCTGGCCGTCGGGCGACGAGGACCGGTTGTGGGCGCTGGCAGGCACCTACCGGGGGCTGGCACGGGACGCGGCCGCACTGCAGAACACGCTGGCCGCGCTGTCCCCGCACGTGCCCGGCTGGCGCGGCGATGCGCGGGCGGAGCACGACCGGGGGGTGGGACGGGTCCTGGGCGACAGCGGACTGAACCGGTTGCGGGACTCGGCGCTGGAGATGGCGCAGGCCGTCGACGAGGCGGGCACACAGACCGAGAAGGCCAAGATTCAGGACTTGGAGATCGGGTTCTGGCTGGCAAGCTCGATCGTGTGGGCCGTGGGCACGGCGTGGCTGACCGGGGTAACGTCGCTGAGTCTGCTGGCCTCGATCAAAGCAGCGGCAGAGCGCATGCTCCTCCTGAGCCGACAGGCTCTGCTGGAAGCCCTCAGCCTGCTCGGCCAGGGCGTGCGTGCAGCGGTCCCCACTCTGGTGAAGGCCGCCGTCGGCGGCGCCGGGTTCATGGCGGCCGCCGACCTGGTGGCCCAGGAGATCGAGGTCTTCCGTGGCCACCAGGAACACATCGACGTCGTCAACACGCTGGCGGCGGCGGGTGTCGGCGCCGCCGCCGGTGTCGTGGGCCTCGGCGTGGGCGTCGGCAGGCAGGCCGCCGCAGACCTGGCCAGGACCGTCGGCAAGCGGGCCCTCGGCGACGTGGAACTCGCTGTTCTCTCGACCCCGTCGGTTCTCCGGAGGGCGGCCGGCCAGGCCGACCGCTACGGGCAGATGGTGGGCACCAACCTGATCACGAATGGCATGGTCAGCTCCGCCCAAGGAGAATCGAACTGGAGCGCCCAAGAAGCCGTCGCCGGTGCCGGCGCCACGTTGATGCACGGTCCGGTGGGGCCCCACACGGTCCGGCCGCACACCCCGGCGGGTCCGCACGGGTCGGCGGGCAGCCACGGCCCGACACGGGCGTTGGAGGCGCTGCCCCATCTGGGGAAGGAGACGGGAGCAGAGCGCTTTCAGCCGTTCGGGTCGGAGCCGGACGCCGGCGGGTTCACCCTGTCGAACGGGGAGCGGGTGGAAGTCACCAAGGGTGGCGACTGGTGGGTGCGGCCCGCCGAATGGGGCGGCGAGGGCGCGGGGGAGTCGGCGTTCGCGCAGGCGGTGCGCAGCAGGCCGGCCGACGCGCGGCCGCGCCTGCTGGTCGGAACCCCTGACACGCCTTCGGGAGACGGTCTGAAGACACTGGTCGCCGCTTGGGAGGAAGTGCGGCACAGGCCGGATGCCCCGACACGACTGGCCCTGGCGCTGCCGCTGCGGCAGGCAGAGGTTCCGGCACTGCAAGAGTTCGTGGCGCGGGAGGGCATATCCGTCGACGTGCCCAATGGACGGGTCTTGGCGGGCCCCGAGGGGATGCTGTACGTACCGGACGGCGGCAGTGAGCGCGGGCAGTGGCACCCCTACGCCCCGCCCACCACCGACACTCACCTGCGAGCCGCACCCGGCGGCGCGTCCCTGGACCCCCCGCGATGGGAACGGGCACTGCTCGCCATCGCCGACCCGGGCACCGGGCTGCCCCCCGGCCTGGCGGACAGCCTGCGTCCCCTGGGCATCCACCCCTCGCGCATACCCGGCGGCATCCTGCTCCACCAGATCCCCGAACACGTCGCCGCGGACAGTCCCGCAGCCGGGCACACCGATCCGGCGGCCCGAGCACTGCCGCCCACCCCCCTGGCCGCGGCCCGCTCTCTTGCACCCGACCCGGCCCGGTTGACCATCCTCGCAGCCGACAAGCACTCCGCCTCGGCACTGCACACGGTGGTGACGGGACTGCCGCCGGAGGCACGGCAGAGTCTGCGACTGGTGACACCCGACGGCGGTGGCCGCCACGCCGTCGACCTGCTGTCGAAGGCACCGGGCGTGGACGAGGTGCTCGCCACCAACGGCCCGACGAGCCTGCCGGAGACGGGCTACGCACACGCCCGCAACCACCTCGTGCACGACGCCGAGAGCGGTCATACCGAGCCGGTTGAGGGCAGCTGGCTGAAGATCGGCCGGAGCCAGGAACCGGCAGCACCCGGCGCCCATACCCCGCGCCTTGTGGTGGAGCCGGTCGGGGCGCTGTACCCGTCCCCGGGCTGGGACCAGGCAGTGACCGAGATGATGCGCCACCGGGACATGCTGCCGGTCGACGGGCGGGTGCCGGCAGGTCTGGTCCTGGACCACCCGGACACGACAGCGGCGCCGACCTTCGACGCCGCGCAGCTGCTGCCCGACCCGCAGCGGCTGACCGTCGCAGTCCACGGCAGCCCTCACGACCCACAGGTCCGCGCCAGGGTAGAGACCCTGGTGGAGAACCTCTCATCGCTTCCCGCCACCCGATCGGTGCGCCTGGCGTGGGACCGGGCCGCTCACGGCGAGGGCGCCGACTTCCTGCAGTCCCTGGCCGACCGCCATCAGGTCGAACTCCTCGCACCCACCGGGCGGATCACCCTCCTGGAGGGTGGCGCGCACCAGGTCGAGAACGGCCAGTGGATGCGCCTGGCCGAAAGCGTGCCGCCCCGCCTGGAGGGTGCACTCTTCCCGCCGCCGGCCTGGTCCGACGCTGCGGACCGGGCCGTCCGCAGCTGGCCCACCGTGCCGTTCGGTGAACAGCTGCGCCGCATCGCGGCCGGTGTCGTCCTGGAGGACATCCCGGAGCAGCATGTTGTCCCTGCCGCCCCGGACTACCGCCCCGCAACGGTCCGGCCGAGTGAGTCGCCGCGCCCCAGCGTCGACGGCCCCGTCGGACTCGTCCGAACCGACCCCACCGGACCCGCCTTCTCCCGCACCCTGGATCGCCTGGTCGGGGCGCTCGCCGACGGGACCGGTACGGTCCGCCTGGTCCTGTCCCATCCCCGGGCCGAGCGCCTGCTCACGGACAACCATGGCGCCCTGGTCGGTCGTGTCGAGAACGAGCTGCGCCGCCTCGCCGGCAGCCACGGGGTGCACCTGCGTGTCGCCGAGGGTGCCTGGACCCCGACGTCCGACGGAGACTGGCAGCCTGTCGGCCACGATCCCTCCGCCTCCCCGTACCACGGGGACGGCCCCACCTGGCGTGACTACCTGCCAGACGAGTTCCAGGAACGCTTCGGCCACCCGGCGGGGGAGCACACAGCAGAGACCCCGCACCCTGTGCCGGACAACCACGAGGCTGTTACCTCGGATCTCGCACCCCACGATCCCGCACACCGACGGGCGCCGGCCGACTTGCCCGAGGGCATCGACCCCGAGCACCTGCCGGCCCTGCTGGAACTGCACGACAAGGCCGAACCGGTCACCTCCGAGACACTGCGCGCCCTGGTCGGCCGTGTCCTGGACCTTCCAGCCCACGAGCCCGTACCGAACCTGTCCGCCTTCGCCGCGACGGTCGAAGCCGCCCGGTTCCACGCAGGCGGCACATATCCGATGACCATCGAACAACTCCGTGCCTACAGCGCCCATCTGACCGGCCACGACCCGGCTCCCGGACAGGTCCGGGAGGCGATGCTGCTGCACCGCGTGTACAGCCAGCTGGTTCCCGGCGGGGACAACGTCGCCGACACCGCCGGCCTGCACGCCCTCCAGCAGGGCATCGACTTGGCCGGCGAGGCGGGCAGACGCCTGGAGGACCCGCAGTCGGTTCTCGACCACCTGCGCGGGCTGTCCCGGCAGATCGCGGCCGACAATCCCGCCGCGGCCTGGTCGGGGGAGACGGCCGACCTCGGTTCCGTGGTCGCCACCGTGGACCTTGCCGGGAGGCTCGGATTCGGCCGGCCTACCGTCGACCAGCTGCTGGTCACTGATCGGATTGCCTGGCTGGTGGCCAACCACAAGTCCCTGGCGGGGTGGGCTAACTTCCCTCATCAAAGGCCCGCCCTTCGAGCGGACGGCCCGATCCTGCGGCGGGCCGACGGAGTGGACATTGCGCGGGTCGAGGCTGCGACCCTCGACATCTTCGGGCATCCCAGGGTTTCCACGCTCGTCGACGCCTACCTGCGGGCCCGGGCGGCGGATCCGGACATCGGGTACTCCCGCACCAGGTTCACCGATTTTCTGAACCTCGAGAACCTGGTTCGCGAACGCCTCGGCCGCCCGTTCGGTCTGCCTCCCACCGTCCAGGAGATGGCGGACTTCGCTGCCGCCCGCAGCATCGCGCGCTGGGGTGCCGAAACGAACAACAGCCCCTCCGTCTCCGAGTGGCTGGACCAGCTGGGCCGGCCCCACGGCGACCGCTACCGTTGGGGGCAGCTCACGGTCGAGCCGTGGCCCGACAACCTGCCGACTGTCGATCTCGACGAGATATGGCAGATCGCCCACGAGGCGGACCTCCAGGGACGTGCCATTCTTGGCCTTAGCCTCGGGCTGTTCCGCACCAGTCCCGAGACGTGGGACAACCTCGGGCTGCTCTCCTCCCACCTGCGCGACACCCATCAGGAACACAGCCTGGGCGGTCCCGAGCTCAAGCGGGCAGTGAAAGGCCTGCTCGCCGAACTTCCCGCCCTGGCAGGCACCTCGCGGTTGACCGGCCGACGGGGCAAGTGGAACTGGCGGGCCGTCGGGGTGGACCTGCTGACCGTGCTGGAACTGCACACCCCCGACACCTCGGTGGTCCCCGCCTCGGTGCGGCAGGTGCTTACCGACCTGCTAGGCGTCGAAGCGGCAGAGATCCGGCGCACCGACCTGACAGGTATGGCCAGGCTCGCCGAGGCGGCCCGCGCCCGGGAGGGAAGCACCGACCGACTAACCCCCGCCGCTGTCAGGGACTACGCGGCCTTCGCACTCCCCTGGGTGCCCGCGGAGGAGCAGGTGCGGCGCGCAGCCACCGCCCACCGCCTCTACGACCTCGCTTTCATCAACGGTGCGCTGTTCCGGATCCCGTGGGAGGCGAGCAGCACTCCGGCACAGGAGACCGGGATCGCGCTGTCCCGGCTGAGGGCCATCGATGTGCTTCACGAGATGAGCAGCAGGTACCGGCTGGGCCTGCTGGAGGCTGGGGCGAACGGGCGTAGGGCTGGAAGCGCGGAATTCCTTGCTGCCCGGTTGCCGCGCAGTGGCCCGCTGTTTCCGGGTGCGACTGAAACCCGCGGCGCTCTGGCGGTGGCCGCGGAGTCCGTGCGGATCGCCTCGGAGACCGGGTTCGACCGGGCCGAGCTGCTGGAACTGCCCGAACTGCTTGCCTGGGCGCGGCAAGCCGCACCCGGACCAGGCTGGACGACGGAACGCCTATGGGCCTTCTACACGCTCGAGCGCGCAACAGCTGGCCCGGACGGGGAAGGAGCGGCCGCCTATGCGGCGCGGATCCTGGACCTTCCCGACCGCGGCCAGGCGCTCACACGGCTACTGGATGCCATGGAGAGGCACACGCCGGACACGCTGCTCCGTGCGGCCCGTGCCGCCGAAGACATGGTCCGCCAGGAACGTCGATCGGCCGGCCTTGACCCGCAAGAGCCGGTGCAGGCGGCCGAGCTCACGGCCGTCGCCCACGAGATCCGCGCCGGGCGAGGAGGGCAGGACACCGCAGCAGGCGCGCCCCAGGAATGGGTCGAGGGCCTGCTGGACACGCTGGTACTCGCCGACGGGCTGGGCGCATCGGGCCGCGGGATAGCGGAGATACGAGAGGTCGACCGCTTCGCCCGGCTGATCCGCCCCACCGTGGACGGCTCCCTGATGCCGGATCAGCCTCTGACCCCGGACAGGCTTGTGCGCGTGCAGGGATCCGACCCGGTCAGTGCCCGGGACCTCTTCGACGCCTACCGGAAGCTACAAGCCTATGACGCCGAGGCCCAGCCGGCCGTGGGACGGCTGCTGGCCCTGCACGCCTTCGAGGACGTCCTGACGGAGATCCCAGGCCATCTGGAGGGCTTCCAGACGCTGGCATCGGGCACCATCGCCCCGCCCGATTCCGACCGAGCGGCGATGGCGGCATGGCTGGATGCCGTACAGATCCTGCCGCCGGCCGAGCGACCCACGGTCCTGCTCGATCTCGCACTCGGCGGACTGGCCGACGAGGTGCGCGCCGGCCTGGGGCACGAGACAGCCACCCTGACCGACATCCGGGCGCACGCCGGCACAATCCTGGACCGCCCTCCGGCGCCCGGCATCGTGCGTGATCTGATCGAGGCCCGGGAGCTGTATCGCGAGGTGCACGGCGACCCCCGGGCCAGCTCGGCGAACAAGGCAGTGGGACGACTCCGCGACCTGGCGCACCTCGCAGGCCTCGCCAGGGCCGAAGGCATTCCCACATCCGAGGGGAGGATCACCGCGGAGGGCCTGGCAGAGCTGGGCAGGCGCTTGAACACCGTGACGTCGGACGAGACCGGTGCGGTCGGTGCGGCCCGCGATCTCCTAGACACCCTCCACCTGGCGGGTCGACTCGGCCGGTTCCACCCCGATGCGGCCACTCTGGGCGCGGTGGCGGAGACGGCTCGCCTGGTCGGTGAGAGCATCGGCGGGGTCAGGCCGCCACGTCCGGCCGAGATCGACCTGGAGGACGTTGCGCGGCTCGGTGAGCAGGTCGTCGGCCACCATCGCACGATCGGCGGTCTGCTCGACACCGTCGCACTGGCCCGCCACCTGAATCCTGCCGGGACCGACTTGGCCACCGTCCGTGCGGCTGCCGCTCTGCTGGCCATCGCGCCGGAGCACCTCGTCGACGCGGCCGTCGACACATCCACCGTCACCAGACAGCGGCTACATGACCTCGCACAGGAGATCCTCGGCCGACCCGACCCGCGCGACCTCCTGGACGTCTACCAGGAGTTGCGCCAAGCCGCCCCAGGTATCGCGGTGACCCGCGAGCGGCTCGCGGACTTCCACCGGCTCACCGAGACCGCCGACGACATGGTCGGCCGCTGGGGTCGTCGATCGCCCGTGGAGTGGCAGGTCCTCGCCGCCACCCTGCCAGACCTGCCCGCCACCCACCGGCTGCCCGAACCAGGGCTGACCGACACGGGCGAGCCGGCGGTCTCGGCCCTCCTTGGCGCCATGGCCGCTCACCTGCCGGGCCACCGCGCCCTGTTTCTCAGAACAGTCGGCCAACCCCCGATCGCCGAAGTCCGCGCGCATCTGGACACCCTCCCCGGACATCGTCGGTCCGACCTGCTCGAACTCACCGCCCCCCTTATCCACACACCGGCGATCCCCGACGACGCACACCTCGAACCCGCGGCCCGTGCCCGGGCACTGCGCCATAACCTCCACCTGCGCATTGCCAGCGCCTTGGAGCAGCATGGTCACCAGGTCGCCTTGGACCTCGCCGACCGTCTCACCGGAAACCCGTCCCGCCACGGTGCCGAGGACACCGCGGAGGTCCAGTGGCAGCGGGAGATGGCCCGCCCACTGCGTGACCGCATGACTGAGGCGGAGTTCCGGGTCCTGCTCTCACAGGCCAGCGCCCTTGTTCAGCACGACCTCGTCGTCGGCCACGAGGAGACTGCGGTCCAGCGGCGCCTCACCCACTGGCAGCAACTGCTCCACGTCGCAGAGGCCCTGTACGGCAGCGGCGACGGATCGGACCGGGCCGCCGCCCACGGCATCGCCACCGACCTGGGCATCCAGCGCCGGACGGGGCTACCGGGAGGCTCCTGGCACGGAGCGACCTCATGGACCTACAACGGCGACGACCCCGCGGAGGCGGCGGCCGCCTCGAACACCGACGTCAGCCGGGTCGAGCCACGGCCCAGATGGCGGACCGACAACCGGACGCTCTACCGCGCGGCCGCGGCAGAACCCGAGAACGTCTTCGAGTACGGGTTCCAGCCGGACAAGGCAGACAACCAGCACACCTTCGAGGACGGATCCTCCTCCAACGTCAGCCTCAACGACTATGTCAGCTACGGCCACGGTCGCACCAGCATGTACGTGAGCACGACGCGCCGCCGGGAGTTCGCGGAGCAGTTCGACGGGGAGGGCAGGAGGCACGTCTACGCGATCGACGCGCCGGGAGGCGTTGATGTGAATGCCACCCTGGGCGGCTGGCACGCCTACCGCCACGAGGACGAGGTTGCCTTCCCCGGTGGTGTTCACCGCCGGCACGTCGTCGGCGCGTGGGAGGCCCCGGGCCGTGAGAGCTCCGAATATCGCGCCAACCCCAACTACGAGGAACGGCAGCGGCGGGACACCCCGCCCCCCGACGAGAGCGAGGAGGAAGAAGTCGACCCCTACGGTGCGTGGAACAACTACCAGCAGCACGGTGGTGGCTCCGACACCGAGAGCGTCAAGTCCGAATCCTCCTCGATCGGCGGTGGCGGCTTCTACACCTGGTCGTGATCCGGGCTCTCGACCTGAGTCTCCGGTCCTGAATTCTTGGGTCCGGACGCTCTTCGTCCAGGGCTGGCGTTTGACTACCCTTCACTTTCCATACGGACACTGGTGCGGATCTTCGGCCGCGGATTCCAGGGATTCGGCATCGTGACTTCCGGAAAAATGAGGCGGTGAAGCTGAGGTGATGTGCCCCCGAACCGGCGCCTCTCTCGACCGTTTTCCGGCCTCGCCGGTCCGGGCGAGGTGAAGGGGTGTCGCTGGATATCCCGCCCTGGGCGCGGACGGTCTCGAAGTATCTGGTCGGTGTCTGGCCCGCCGCCGACGAGGACCGCATGCAGTCGCTCGCCGACACCCATGAGCAACTGGCCAGGGACGCGGCCGAACTGCAGAACACCCTGGCAGCGCTTTCCCTGCACGTACCGGACTGGCGGGGGGACGCCAGAGAGGCCCACGACCGCGGCGTCAGTGAGCTCCTGGAACACAACGGGCTGGAACAGAGCCGCCAGTCGGCGCTGCGTACGGCGGAGAGCATCCGCGAGGCGCGGGGGCACGTGGTCAAGGCCAAGATCCAGGCACTGGAGATCGCGGCGTGGCTGGTGGCATCGATCTCCTGGGCGATTGCCTCCGCAGTCTTCACCTCGGGTGCATCGGTGGGCCTGATCGCGGCCTTCGAAGCGGCGGCGCAGCAGATGCTGTCAGCCGTGGGCCGGTGGCTGCTCGCAGCACTGCGGGCCATGCTCTCCGGCGCGGTGTTCATGACGGCGGTGGACGCCGCCGCCCAGGGAATCGAGCTGCTCAACGGCGACATCGACCACTTCGACCTGGACTCCTTGATGTGGTCCGCAGTGACCGGAGGGGCGGCCGGAGCCGTCGGTCTGGGCCTGAGCACCGGCTGGGCCGCGGCCAAGGGCGCAGCGGCTCAGGGCGCCGCCAAGGCGCTGGGGAACTCGGCGAAGGCGGTCGTCCCTGCGGCTGCCTCCTCCGCCGAGCGCGGCCTGGCGTCGACGTTGCTGTCTTCGGCAGCCGACCGCCTTGAGCAGTACTCCCTCATGGTGTCGACCAACTTCGCCACGAACGTCGGGATGAGTACCGTCCAGGGGCGGACGAACGCAAACGTCGCCGATGCCTTCGACGGCGCCGCCATGGGCGTGCTGCACGCACCGCACGCGGGTCCGCACGGTCCGGGAGGCCCGCACGAGACGGCGGGCGGGCACAGCCGCCCGGGGCTGGCCGATCTGCTGCCCCATCTGGTGGAAGGGCCTGGGACGGACCGGTTTCGCCCCTTCGGGTCACAGAAGGACGTGGGCAGCGGGTTCGCGCTGCCCACGGGGGAGTGGGTGGAGGTTCCAGAGGTCCCCGGAGGCGGTAACTGGTGGGTGCGGCCCGCAGGATGGGGTGGAGGGCCGGGGGAGTCGGCGTTCGCCCAGGCCGTGCGGGCCATGCCGCAGGCATCGGAAGGACCGCGCCTGGTGGTCGGTGTCCCGGACATGGCGCCGGGTGGCACTGTGGAGCGGCTGATCACGACGTGGGAGGCGGCCCGCGCGGCGAACAGGCCGGACGGCGTTCCGACGCGCCTGGTTCTGGCAACCCCGCTGGGGGAGGGGGAGGCGCCTGCACTACGGGAGTTCGTGGCGCGCGAGCGGGTCGAAGTGTCGGCGCCGAACGGCCGGGTGCTGGCCGGCCCCGGCGGCGCGTTGTACGTACCTGAGAGCAGCAGTGGCGGGCGCGGTCGGTGGTCGCTGTTCACCCCTGCGGCCGAGCACTCGGTGTCCGCCGCGGGACACCCGGGGGAGACGGTCGCCGCCGCGTCGGCCACCACCTCGGCGCCCGTGCCCGGGCACGTTGCGCCCCACGTCGACGCAGCCCGGACCGGCCACGCGTTCGACACGTCACATGCGGCGACGGGCCGTCCGGCGGCTGCCGACGGCGCACCGCTGCGTTCGACGGAGAGTGTCGAGTCGTTCCATACGGCCCGCGACTTCGGCTACGGGAACGTGAGTGCGGTGGGGTCCACGTCGTCGCTGCACTCGCCGGACTCCGCAGGCTCGCGGCACCTCTCTTCCGAGGCGCTCGCCCCGGAAACCAGCTACCCTGCAGGGCCGCCCTCCGCTCCCACGTCACATGCGGCGGCGGGCCGTCCGGCGGCTGCCGACGGCGCACCGCTGCGTTCGACGGAGAGTGTCGAGTCGTTCCATACGGCCCGCGACTTCGGCTACGGGAACGTGAGTGCGGTGGGGTCCACGTCGTCGCTGCACTCGCCGGACTCCGCAGGCTCGCGGCACCTCTCTTCCGAGGCGCTCGCCCCGGAAACCAGCTACCCTGCAGGGCCGCCCTCCGCCCCCGGCATCGGAGACACGCTGACGCCCGCCGAGCAGGTACGGGTGGTGCGCGGCGGTGCGACTCTGGATTCCCCGCGGTGGCAGCAAGCCTTGGAGGCTGTGGCAGACCCTCGGACCGGTCTGCCTCCGGGTCTTGCGGACACGCTCCGGACGGCGGGTGTCAACGCGCTGCCGACCCCCAGCGGCATTCTGCTGCATCGGCTGTCCGACGGGGCCGGCCTGCCCGTCGGACCGGCCGATCCGGTCGAGCTGGCGCACCGCGCACTGCCGGCGGCTTCCCTGGCCGCAGCCCGCGCTCTTGCGCCCGACGCAGCGCGTCTGGTCGTCACGGCCGCCGACCCCCTCGGCGCCGCGGCCGTTCGGACGTTGGTGGAAGGGCTCCCGCCGGAGGCGCGGGAGAGTTTGCGGCTGGTGGTGCCGGAAGGCGGCGCCCGGTTGGCGACCGATCTGCTGTCGAGAGCGCCGCACGTGCGCGAGGTGGTGGCCGCGAACGGCCCGGTGACCTTGGCGGAGACGGGACACGCGCAGGCCCGCAACCACCTGGTGCGCGATGCGGAGAACGGGGAGGTCCACCCGGTGGAGGGCCGCTGGCTGCGGATCACCCACAACAACGCCGACCGGGATGCGACGACCACGGCCGATACTCCGGCGTTCATTGCGGAACCCGCCGGCGTGCTCTACCCCTCGCCCGGCTGGGACCAGGTGGTGACCGAGGCTCTGCGCTACCAAGACGCCCTGCCGGTCGAGGTGGAGCGGGTGCCGGCCGGTCTGGTCCTGGAGCACCCGGAGGCAACCGCGGTGCCGGGGTTCGACGCGGCCCGGCTGCTGCCCGATCCACAGCGCCTGACCGTCACTGTCCATGGCAGCCCGGGTGATGCACGGGTCCAGGCCCGGGTGGAGACCCTGGTGGAGAGCCTGGCCTCCGTACCCGGCACCCGCTCCGTGCGGTTGGCGTGGGACCAGGCCGCACGCGGCGAGGGCGGGGCGTTCCTTCAGACCCTGGCCGACCGCCACGGCGTCGAACTCCGCGCCCCGCAGGGGCGGATCACCGTGCTGGGTGGGGGAGAGCAGCGCGTCGAAGGCGGCCAGTGGCTGTCGTTCGGCCCGGACCGGCCCCCGCGCGGCGAGGGCGCGCTCTTCCCGCCGCCCGCCTGGCAGAGCTCCGTCGACCACGCCGTCCGCACACTCGCGCAGTCCCGTTCCGGGCAGGTCCGGGAGATCCCCTCAGGAATCTGGCTCGACGCTGCCGCCGAGGACCTCGCCTCGACTCTGCGCCCGGGCATGCCCAGCGCGGCGGAGGTGGCAGCCCTCCTCCCGCACCGCGACGGCCCCGCCGTGGTGGTCACTGCCGATCCCGCTCACCTCGAGACCCAGCGAGCCCTGCACGATGTGCTCGGTGCCCTGGCTGCCGGCCCCGACGTCCCCGCCCGGGTCCACCTGATCCTGTCCCACCCCGAGGCAGAGGCCCTGCTGTCGGCGCGCCCCGGCGACGCCCTGTTCGACCAGGTCGCCCACCGGCTCCAGCACCTCGCCGACACCCACCGCCTGCACCTGAGCGTCGCGGAAGGGGCCTGGGCCCCGACCATAGACGGAACCCTGCGCCCCATACCGCGCGAGGGAGAGCCCTCCGGGCGGGCGCTGGGCCCGCACCACCCGTCCGGGGCCGCGGAGGCACCCGATCCCACCTGGCGCGAGTTCGCCCCCGGTACGCGGACCCTGGAGCCCGCCCGCGACATCACCGAGATCGATGAAGCCCCCGCCCTCCGTCCCGATACCCCCGTGCACACCGATGCCGCCGACGTTCCGGTCCTGACCGTGAACGACGGCACCCGGGACGGCGATCTGACCACGCCGCCGCCTGGGCACGCCGACCGGCGCACCGCGCCTCCCGCCGACCACGACGGCGCGTCCGACAACGACAGCCGCCCTCCGTCCGCCGATCGGTCCTCCTCACGCGACGACCTCTCCGACCGGGACATGCTGCGCCCGCCGCCTCTCCAGGGCATCTACCAGGAGCGCCCCGCCTCGCTGCGGTCCGAACCGGTGGGGGAGGCCGGACCGGTCGAGAGCATGGGCACGCCGCCGACCTACCGCGTACCCGAAGGCTTCGCCCACGGCGGCGAGTTCGGCAACAGCGGAATGATCCACAATCTTGATCACGTCGCCCGGACGGTGGAGGACCTCGTCGCCGAGGCGCTGGGTGGGAACGTCTACCGTGGTGACCTGCCCGCTGCCGTGCGCTCCGCCTTGGACGGCGACCGGAACTGGTTCGGCCACGAGGAGTGGGGACGCTCGCTGGTCCACGGCGGCATCGAGGTCCAGGTCCCGACCGGCAAGGGCGGGCCCACCTACATCGTCAAGGCCAGCCTCTCGCTGGACGGCCGGGCCGAAGCCGTGTACCGGCCGACGCCGACCGTCGAAGGCCTCAGCCCTGTCCACGAGGAACGCGCCGACCCGTTCGACCCGCCCTCCAACATGGAGTCCGGCCTCGGCCATTCACGAACCCGAGGCGTGAACGCCTCCCTTCCGCTCAAGGTCGCCATGGGCGCGGGCCATCCCTGGCTGTCCGCCTCTGCGGGCCTGGTCCCCTCGGGCGGCCGCACCCACGCCGTCGGCGCGGTCGACGTCTCGGTGACCCAGGCCCTCAGAAGCAGCGCCACCGGCGAGACGGTCTACTTCGACGTCCCCCACAACACGCTCACCGTGACCGTCCGGGAACTGGGCCGGTCCCAGGACGACGCCCCGGGGCTTTCCGCTCCCGTGGATGCGGTGATGGGATTTGCCGCAGGCGTTGCCCCCCGGGTTCTGCCCGACAAGGCCGACCCGGCGGGCACACATTCCTACGGCGAGGAGTTCGGCCTCACCGGGGAAGAACCGTCGGAGGGGTGGGACGCGGGGGCCCTGGCCCGGATCAACGACGCGTTCTGGTCCGGCTACACCGATCCCGAATCCATCGGCGGCATCGAGGACCTGCGTTCCGAGGTGTGGCGGGTCCTCGCCGACTCCGGCAAGGGCATTGTTCTCGAACCGGGATCGGACACGGCCAACCGCATCAAGCTGTTCCTCAGCGAGCGTTCCCAGATGCGGGAGTTCTTCCAGCTGGCCGGCGCGGGGCACACCTCCGAGCCGTTCCCCGTCGGCCCCAAGGGCCAAGAGCTGTACCTCACCGTCCGCACCCATCTCCTGTCCGCCGAACGGCTCGGGCCTCCCGACATCGATACCCGGCTGTGGAACGAGCAGCGCAACTACCTTCTCGGCGTGGACTGGCACTCCGCGTCCGATTCTGCCGGACTCGCCATCGAAGGAGGGGTCAGTGCCGTCATCGGCGACACCGCCGCGCCCTACGGCGGAAACTCCGGCGCCTCGGGCGGGGCCTCCCTTGCGGGCGGTCTGAACCGCGGCCAGTCGTCCACGGTCATTCAGGGCGGCAGCCGCTGGCAGAACCTCGTCCACGACGGTCCCACCGTGGCGTTCCGCCTGCACATGAAACACACGGCCGAACTGCTGTCCGACCTTCCGGGGGTGGAAGGCACCGTCCACGCCGACGGCACTGTCCACGTCCGCGTCCCGGAGGCGAGTGCCGACCGCTTCGAGGAGGCAGTGCGACTCGCCGTCCAGCCCCTCACCAGGCACAACCCGGTCCCCGCGCCCGATGCCCTGGCCGCCCGCGTTCCGGTCGAGATCCGGCGAGGCAAGGGCGTGGGCCCCTCTTACGTGCAGCTGAGCGGGGCCGCGGCCTGGAAGGTCGGCCAGCAGGTGTTCGACCTGATCGATGCGGGAGCCGGCGGCCTGTCTCCGCTCGGCCGCGCCGACGTACGCCGCCAGCTCGCGTCGAACTTCACCAGCACCGGTCTCACCACACACGCCGACCAGCTGTTCGGCGGTCGGGGAATGCGCAAGGAGGTGCGGCTGCCGGACGGTTCCACGGCGCACGTCCACGTGGAGCCGGTGAACCGGTCGGCCGAACCGGTGCGCGCCGGCCGCCACGGGGACCGCCAGATGAACATCGTCAACTCCGTTCTGCACGGTATCGAGCAGAACGACTCCCTGGGCTGGTCCGGTGGGCTGAACTTCAACCTCTCCGGCGGGCTCGGCGTGCCGCCGCTGCGGGTCCTCGGCGGGAACGTGGCCATCGGCGGGTCGCGCAGCGCCAACCGCAGCCTGCTCACCAACGACTTCATCTTCGCGGCCCCCGGCGGAATCCTCTTCCGAGGGCCCACCTACTGGTTCGAATACGGCACCGACTGGAAGATCACGGTCGCCCACGAGCCCCCGCCACCGGCCGACAGCGCGACCCGCCTTGC
This sequence comes from Streptomyces sp. TLI_235, assembly GCA_002300355.1. Classification (NCBI taxonomy): domain Bacteria; kingdom Bacillati; phylum Actinomycetota; class Actinomycetes; order Kitasatosporales; family Streptomycetaceae; genus Streptomyces; species Streptomyces sp. TLI_235. Next base: position 46,865 of record NSGV01000003.1, on the reverse strand, counting down.
CAAGACCGCGGTCGTGAAGGCGGCCGACGCGATCACGGATGCCTGGAACGCTCTGCGCCGCCTCCCGGACGTGACCAACCAGGCACCGGAGCCCACCGAAGCCACCCAGAGCCCGCACCAGGAGCGGAACTTCCCCGCCCGGGCCGTCATCTCCGAAGGCATGGTCGAAGGTGGCCGCGTCCGTCACTGGATACCCGAGGAACTGCTCGCCCCCCAGGGCCTCGATGAGCAGGCCGCCGCCAGCGCCGCCCGCGCCGGCGACGTCACCGTCTACAGCGGCGACGGGCGCCAGTGGCGCCAGGGACACGAACCGATCCGCCTGGCTTCCGACGACCTCCACCTGCCTCCGGTCGCACCGCCCGAACTCGCCGACACCCTGCGCCAGGCCCTGCGCGACACCCGCGCCCTGTCCGAACGCAAGATCGAAACGCTGGTCGACAAGGTGGTCGACCAGCGCCGTGTGACCGGCCTGTTCCTGCACGGCCTGCCGACCGGCATCTCGCACCCCCAGACGCTGCGCCGTCCCGGCATCCTGGTGGACCAGGTGGTGACGGTCCGTCTGACCGCCGAGCTGCTGGCCTCCGAGACCATCGTCCCGAACACCGTTCGAGTGGGGCGCCTTGGCGTCGCGGAGATCACCCCCAAAGTGATCTCCACCTCCGGTACGAGCACCAGCGCCCAGGTATCCGGCGGCGGTAGCGCCGGCATCCAACGCAACAGCGACGCCCCGGTCGTCAACCGCCTCCAGGTGTCCGCCGGCGGTGGCGCGGCTTGGAACAGTGGCCGGAGCCGCGAGTACCTGGAACGAGTCACCACCGGCGGCCTGCTCATCGACGCCCCGGCCGACCACGAGAGGCGCTTCGCCCACCCCGCCTACTCCTTGGAGGTGGAAAGCTGGGCCGAGGGGCCACGCGGCCAGAGCCGCCGCGTCAGAGACGTCTACCGCATCGTGGTGCACGACGGGGTGCAATACCTGCATCCCGTTCCGGAGCGCGGACCGCACTCCGCCTCGCGGCACGTACCGCCGCAGGTGATACCCGCCGACCGGTTGCCGATGTTCACCGTCCACAAAGACCTGACGCTCCCCGGGTTCGGCGGTGACACACCGACCGGCCACAATCCGCTTGTTGCCCAGGCCAATGAACTGCTGCGCCTCCACGTCCCGTCCATTCGCCGAGCCGTCGGCCGCTCCGACGGCTCCCCCCTGCAGTGGGTCACCGACGGCAGTACCGCACAGCCCCTGGACGTGCTGCTCAGCCCCTCCTCGTTGCGCGGCGCCATCGACTCGCTGCTCAGCGACGGGATCACATTGCGGCCACTGCGCCCGGGTGCCACCTACTATCTGCAGCTCCATGCCACCCGCATCGGCGGCTACGGGCATCAGGAGTTCGCCCCCGGTCAGGTGGTGGGAAAGTACGCCAACCGTGACAACTGGTGGACCACCAACCGCAGCAGTTCCCGCTCACGCTGGCTGAACGCCGGCTTCGGCCCCGGCCATCAGCCGGCACACGGCGGTCGGCTCGGAGGCGGGAACGAGAGCGTCGCAGGCTCGGGCAACCGCTCCCGCGACCGCGCCTTCGCCCACACCGAACGGCAGAGCCACCACGACCTGATCAGGTTCGAAGGAGCGCATCTCTACCTCGGCTCCCTGGAACTGAGCCTGATGCTCCGGCGGGGCGCCCCGGTGGTGCCGCTGCTCCTCGACCGCCTGCTGGGCATGATGCCGAGCCGGATCCTGGCCTCCTACCACCGCGCCGACGACCCGCCGATCCTGGCCGGCCGCGGACTCATCGCCGCCGAGCAGGTCGCCACGCCCGACGCGGTCCTGGACACACCGGGCCGCCCCGTGCCCCAGCCGGACACCCTTCCCGTCACCCGTGAGGACATCCACGAGGGGCGGGTAGTGGTCACCGACGTCGACCACTTGATGGCCCGCGAATTCCACCAGCAGTTCCTGCGAGCGGTGCGCGGGGGCCAGGACCGAACCGTCCGCTTCGGCGGCCCGGCCCTACTGATCGAACTGGGCTCCACTGCAGAGGACGCCATCCGCAAGGCCTTCTCCTACTCCCACCTCAAGGGCTTCCTGGACCGTGCCCTCGACGGCCACACCTACCCCCTGCTGTTCAAGGACGCGCCCGGCGGCCGCCTCGCCGGCCGCCTGACGTTCGAGGCACGCCTGGTCGACCCCCAAGTGCAACGGGCGGTCAACGTCGGCCACAACCGCGAGCGGAACATGCGCACCCAGCAGAAGTCCTCGGCCGGCACCAGCACCTCCACCACCGTCACCACAAGCGGCGGCGTGTCACTGCAGACCGGGGAACTGCAGGCGCCCGCCGGCTCACCCGCGGGACGCTCCATGCCTTTGGTCCCTTCGGTGGGCATCACCCGGGGCCGGGGCACCGACGCTTTCGCCACCTCTCAGATGCTCCGCGGATCGGGCGGCACCTACGTCTCACGCCCCGATGTCGAGTACTGGCACGTAAGCACCGGAGTGGCATACACCGTCACCCTCGACCTCGCGGACCGGCCCGGGGCCGGGGGGAACGATCGCCCGGACAGGGTCACCCTGGACACCCGTCTCGACAACTTCGCCGAGCTCATGCTCGATCCCGAGTTCGCTCGGCGGCTCGGACTGCGCCTGCCCGACTCCACACCCGAACCACCCGGCCCGCCCCAGGCAGAAACCCACGCGACCGAGGATCAAATACCCGTCCCCATCGTCCGCGAGATTCGCGACACCTTCGACCACACCCACATCCGGACCGGCCGCGACACACAACCGCACGCCATTCTGAAGCGCCCGGGGCACGAGAACACCAGCCCGCTCGATGCCTCCGGCCGACAAACGGTCAGGCAGAATCGCCCCAAGACCGAGATCGAACGCGCCATCAACCCGTCCCAGGCACCCGACGCTGCCGAGCCCGTAGCCATCGCCGTGGCCCGCCCGGGCGCGCCCATCGCCGACCACGCCGCCGTTTCCCCCTCTGACAGTGGTCCCGCCCAGCGCCAGCACGCACCCGGCACCCCACCCCCCGAACCCCACCCCACCCCCGCCACCACGACACCTCGCGACCCCGGTCCCGGTCCGTCTGCAGACACGCCAGGGCCGAGCCGGACCGATGCCCGAGACGACCACCCGTCACCGGCCGCCCACATCTCGACAGAGCAGACCAGCGCCGGGCCGGACAACGGACCCGAGACGGGCGGGACACACCCCTCTGAGCTGCCCACCACCACCGAGCCGGTGCCGCCGTTGCCTCACGGCCAGGCACCGATGGCCACAGAGACCCCGACCGAACCGCGCGCGCACACGTCACAGCCGGAACCGGCCACGGCTCTCCCGGCAGCCGCACCGGCTCGCACCCCGGCAAACAGGGCCCAGGACGACCTCACCGCCGAGATCTCGAGCAACACCCAAGACCCCCGACACGAACCCGGCGAGGAAGCGAGCACAGCCCCGCCCGCAAACCCCCCCGCAGAAGACAGCCTTCCGGACTCCTCCGGCGATCGCGAGGCCTACGAGCGGTCCGCCGCCGGGATCAAGGCAACGATAGGGCCGATGCGGGCCACGGTTGACGAGATCGTGCCGGCAGACCACACCGAGGCGCGAGCCCATCTCCATGAGACGATCAACGGCCTGGCCGAGGAACTCGTCCAAGCCGCCACACAAACGGACCTGGACAGCATCAACAGCCGACTGGGCAAGGCGTACATTGCAGTCGAGGCGTGGCGTTCCGTACGGCTGCACCGCACCTCACCCCTGTCGGCCCAACCCGACCGGCCGAGCCGGATCCTGGAGCGGCCCGAGTGGTACGAAGCCTTGCTGCCCCAGGTCAACAAGACGCTGTCGCGACTGACCCTGCTCCCGACTCGGCAGCACGGCCAGCACTCCGCAGAGGAGCCCCGACGCTGGACCCGCGTGGAGGCCAGGGCAGAGCTGGAGCAGGCCGTGGTCCGCCTGGCCTCTGCCTACGCAGGCGCCGCAGGGCAGCTCGCCACTGCCTCCGGAACGGGGCACATCACGTCCGCCGACCCACTGCTGGCCGAAGCGTCCCAGATGCTGCCGGACCGGGAACGGCACATGCTCACCTGGTCCACCGACCGCCTGCGCGCCGCGCGGCAGCACATCGAGCAACTGCTCACCGAACTCGACCGGCAAACCACCGGCACGGACCTGCGCCCCTACGACCAGCCGTCGCCGCCGAAGGACTGGCGACCGCGGCTGAAGTACCTGCCGCCGGAACACCTGACCGGCGAGAACCCGGCCCTCGGCCACGACGTGCCGGTCTCGATATCCCCGCAGACCATTGCCGCAATCCGCGACGAGGTGTTCAAGACACTCCCGAAGGCGCTGCGTACCGACGCGAGCCGACAGGAAATCAGCGATCAGACCACCCCGGAAGTCCTGCTGCGCCACGCGCCGCAGCTGGTCGGCGACCACCATCTCGTCCAAGTGGCCGACCATGCAGTCCGGGTCCGCGTGAAGCCGGGCAGCTGGCGGCAGATCTCCGACGCCTTGGAGATCCGCGTCGCCGGCAGGGACACGAAGAGCGACTTCCGCAGTCGCACCCGCGGCCACGGCTACTTCGCGGACGTCAACCTGAACGTCGGTTACGGCCTTGAGGCCGAAGCAGGATCGGACCCGTTCCAGCTCAATGCGGTGGAGGCGTTCAAGGGCTTCTTCACCCTGGTGACAGGGGAGCACTCGGAGACGCACAACATCAAAGTGCAGACCAGCCAGGGGAAGACCGTCAAGAACTCCTCCTACCAGTCCCTTCTGTTCGCCTACGACGTGACGGTGCACGTGGAGGTGGAGGGGCCATCGAAGGTCAGCCTCATCCGTTCGCTGCGTGGTGGGGGGGAGCCGTCGGCGGTGCGGCACAACACCCCGCCGACCGTGGAGAACGCCATCAGCGTCCTCTCCTCGCGGGAAGCCTCGCGGCCGGCCGATGCCGATGCCGCTGCAGCCCAAGGGGCACGGCACGTCCGCGACCAGGCGGAGACGATTCCCGCGGCCGCCAAGTTCACCGTCCCGGACCCGGTGACCGGGCGCCACGTTCCCGTGCCGACCCCGGCCAACTCGGTCGTCGAGGCGTTCGCAGGCTCCGCGCAACTGCGCCACGCGATCGAACGTACTGCAGGCGGTCTGGCACCGGTCGGCTCCGCGGCTCGCCGACGCCTCGACACAGCGACCAGTGTCACCGCGCTGAAGAACATCGTCGCGTCGGCCACCCGTGGTCACGGTTACGACATCACCTTCGGCGACCATGCCGGGCGGACGCCAGCGGCCGTCAACGTCACGGTGCGACTGACCCGGCCGCAGGTGATGATCGAGCGGGACGACGCCACCTGGATGGACATCGACGACCGGATCACACGGGTCGCCGAGTGGGCGCTCGCCCACGAGGACTCCATCGACATCCCCCCAGGCCTGATGCTCTTCGCACTCAACTTCGGGGTGCGATCGAAGGACACTCTCACACCGTGGCTGTGGTTCTGGCCCACGCTCGACGCCGAACTCGCCCACACCGGTGCGAGCACCGCAACGACCGACTTCGGCGGAATCCGCTACTTCGGTGAACCCACCACCCTCACCAGGTTCGCCGTGGAGGCGGAGCTGAGCCGCTCGGACCGGCCACAGGATCCACCCGAGGTGGTGCAGATCGACGGGCCGCTGTGGCTCCGCACCCTCCGCAAGGACGCCGAGCAGTGGGCCGTGCTGCCGCAGAGCCCGAAGCCGGACACCGGGCACGTGCCCGAACTGCGGCTCACCGGAGCGGTTGGCCTCGACTTCGGCCGCCTCCACCGTTTGTCCGAACTCGACGGGGCAGATGCCGTCCTCGACCGCGTCGAGGCGCTCCTGCACGAGAAGTTCCCCGGACTCCTGCCGTCGCTCGGGACAGGCGCGGAGCGATGGAACGACAGCCTCACCGGCCACGTCCTGGCCAACAAGTTCGCCGGCACGAATCGGCGTCAGCTCAGCCAGGCGCTCCATCCCGACACGCTTCGCGCCAACCACGAGCAACTGCTCTCCACCCACGGCTACACCATTCCACTCTCCAAGGCACATGCCTTCGGACTCGGCCACGAAGAGATCGTCGTTCGGATCCGGGCCCGATACGCCGAGGTGCAGAGCGACGGAAGCATCCGCGACAGCCGGCCCGAGATGTCCGCGTGGTTGCCACGCTCCGAGATGGACGTCAGCCGCACCGAAGAGCAGGACAGCGTGCTGGCCGCAGTGACCATCCTCGGAGGCTGGCTCGGCCCCCAGGCCACGTACTCCATCAGCGAGGTGTCACGGGGCCCTTTGGAGGCACTGGAATTCCGGCCGATGCTGCACGGCCGCATGGTGCATACCAAGGGAGTCGCCGCGGGCAAGGCGACCTGGGCCCTCCAGGGTATGGCCCTCGATGGGCTCGCCGAGTTCTCGGGGAAGATGGTGCTTACCGCCACCATCGAGAGCAGTCCGGTCAGTTCCGTCCCCGAGCCGTCGGAGGGTGTGCCGAACGCCGGATCGTCCGAGGCACCCGCAACCGCGGACAGCGCCGGGCATCCAGGTCACACCGTCATCGAAGTGCCCGAGGAGCATGTCGTCGTCACGGTGCCCGACGATGCGGAGGTGGATCTCGGCGGGGGCAGGCCGCGCGGCGACGACATCGCTCCACTGGGTCGCACCGCCGTCGAAGTGCCCGAGGAGCATGTCGTTGTCACGGTGCCCGACGATGCGGAGGTGGATCTCGGCGTGGGCCGGCCGCGCGGCGACGACATCACCCCGCCTGCCTCCGGACCGGGAAACGGCATCACCCCCGAACGGCAGGCGCCCTCCGAGCCGGAGCGTTCCGGAGTCCATGAAACGGCGCCCGTCCAGGCCGAATACAAGCTGATCGTGCCCGCGAACATCACGAGCAAGAAGGTCTTGGACCCTCTGACAAGCGCGGAAGTCTGGGTCCCCTACGACGTGGCGGGGCTCGGCAGCGAACCTCTGGAGTGGCAGCGCTCAGAGGGTGCACAGCTGCCGCCGGAAGTCTGGGTGGAGGCCAGTGCCGGAAACCTGCTGGACGGCATCATGGCGCGGTTCCACGATCTGGGCTTCAAACACCTCTCCCCACACACACGGTCCGTCATCGAGACCCACCTGACGGTGGCTGTCCAAGCCATGCCCTCGCTCCGGCAACGGCCGATGACGGTCTGGAGGGGCGAGCTCAAACACCAGTCCGCCCTGGACTCGGTGACCGGCCACAAGGTGAAGGGCTCGGTCGAGCTGCACGCCGTCGTGGACAAGATCCGCACCGTGGCCGTGCCGGAGGGGCTCGGCATGTACAACGACGTCGGCGCGGTCACCCTCAACGAAGTCGGCAAGGAGGACACCCGGGGCTTCTACGCAGGACTCCGTACGCGCCTTCCGCTGGCTTTCGGCAGTGCCCACAAGACCGGCACCGGCGAGGGCGAAGCCGACTTCAACCCGTGGGGCCTCATGCTCCAACCACAGACCTTCTACCGGAAGGAGAACACCACAGGAGAATTCCGCTCCGAAGGCGGCAGCCTGGGCAGAAGCACCCTGGAGTTCAGCGCCATGGCAATCGGAACAGCCACGGTCCGCTACGTCTTCAAGGTGAGAACCTGGCACGAGACACGGCTTTCGTACGGCCACGACCGCCAGGAGCGCACCGGCGAGGTGCTCGCGTCGGGCCGAGCCGTGATGACGGCGCTGCAAGCGACCGACCTCGGCCTGATGCCGGCACAGTTGCAGGTGCGCCGCGACCTCTCGGAGGTCTACGAGCTTCCCGAGGACCAGATCGGCAGCCTCCAAGGCGAATCGATCAAACAGGCCCCGGACAGCGGGATCCTGGTCGACGCGGTCGAGGAGCGCATCGGCGAGAGGTACGGCGAACCCGCCGCGCACGCCGTGACCGAGAAGGTCTCCTCGGTCCTCGGCCAGTGGAACACAGCGGCAGCCATGGACCTGATGCTCCACGGCCACGAGATCACCGTGCCGGTATCCGGAAGGGCACATCTGGTACTTTCCCGGCTCGGGCTGGACGTGCCGACCTTCGTGCCGGTGAACCGGACAATCACGGTCCGGCTGAAGGCCGACCTGAGCGATCCCGTGTACCAGGGCCGAGTGCCGTGGACCCGCATCGGCAAACGGTACGGGGCTGAGGAGTCCACCGGCGAGTACAGCCGCAGAGCGGCCCGCCACGGTGTCGACCCCGTGCGCCTGTGGTACAACCACAACCAGTTCGGCAAGACGGTGAACAGCTGGTACCAGAACGCCAACCTGACCCTCTACGGGCAGACCACGTGCAAGGCCGCGCTCACCACCGGCTACGAGCGCAGCCTGGGAACCACGCTGGAACTCCAAGGACTGACCGCTGCAGAGTTCAGCCGGACCGTCACCTGGTCGGCGACGGTCACCGTGGAGACCGCACCCCCGGCCATGGCCGACGCCGCCACCCTCGGCGTACTCCAACTCCACGATTCCTTCGACATCCGTCCCGCCCGCACCAGCGTTCTGGTCACCAGGCACGACACCCACATGCTGCACCGCAAGGGCGACCCGTCGCCCGCCGTCGAGCCGCCACCCGCACCGCCCGGCCCCGCCGTCGAGCCACCGGACGGCCCGTCGACGGACGCACAGGAACCCACACACCCGGCGCCCCCGCCCCGGGCCCCGCAACCGCGCGTCGCCGCCACGACGACGCAGCCCGGGTGGGATCCGATGCTGCCCGAGATCGAGCGCCAGGCCCTGGAACCACACGCCGCGTTCTCCTCCGTGCGGAACGGACTGAACCTGGGCCGCCTGGACACGGAGGTTCACGGGCTTCTGGACCTCGTCCAGCCCCTGCGCTTCGTCGGACTCGACGAGTTGGAACAGCGGGTATACAGGCTGCTCCTGCCCCAGGCCGCGCCTTACCCCGCCACCCTCGGCAATCTGACGGACACGGCCGCCTACGCGGCCGCTGTCTGGCGAAACTTCATATCCGACCCGCCACCGGGCGCCGGCTGGTTCAACCCCCGCCTCAACCTGCGGCGGCAGGCCGGCGCCGTCATCAACGATCAGTTCCTCGGCGGACGCTTCAGGCAACTGACCACGTCGGGCGTCCCGGTCCGGGTGCAGATGCCGGGCCGCTTCTCGACCCTCACAGCGGACCTGGAGATCCTCATGGATGTCGCACGGGTCCAGGACGGCGGCTACACCGTTCACGAGATGATGGCGACGGCATTCTCGTCCACCGCCCAAAAGGCCGCGATGGACACAGAAGCACTCGCCGGCTGGTACCTGGGCAACTGGCAGATGCTCGGGCTGCAGCTGCCGGGCCACCCGTACGCCACAGAAGATATGGCGGGCCCGATGGTCGGAGCAGACTATCTGCAGTGGACCACGGGGTCGGCTGCGGCAGGCTCCGAGCACAAGCACAGCGGTGGCGTGAAGACCACCGGCAGGGACATGGCGCTGCTCCACCTCGACGTGGTGTGGAAGGTCGCGCTCACGCCGCAGAACCCGAACCTGTGGTGGAACCCCACCGACTGGCTCAACCCCTACGCCTACAAGCCGAAAGCCCGCGAGTACTTCGAGGACGTACATCGCCGTGTCAGCGTCTGGGTGCCCGCCGAATACAAGCAGCTCTTCCTTGACCTTCCAGATGCCCTTCCCACACCTGATCCTGCGGTTCCCGAGACACGCACCGGTATCGGACACCACCCGTCCACGCCACCGCCTGCCAAAGCAGAAATCGATGGGAAGCCGGTGGACGAGGAGTACCGGCAGTCGGCTGCCGAGGCCGCCGCGATCGCCTACAGCCAGGGCCTGGAGGCCGGCGGCGTTCGTTGGAAGGAGAGCCTGGCCCACATGGTGCGCGCCCTGGAAGAAGGCGGCCCCACCGCACCACACCTGCGTACCGAGGCCGCTGACCTCCTGCGCGCCGCGGCCGACACCCCCTCGCCGCACCCTGCCCGAACGCCGCAGGACCTGGCCCACCACGCGGACCGCGAGCGGCTTGCCCGCCTCGCCGACGAACTGGCGGCCGGCGCACCCGCTCCCCGCCGCCTGTTGGTCGAGGCGCTCGACATCACCGCAACCATGGGCCCCGACCACACTGCCATGCCCGAACACGAACCACTCACACACATCGACCACCGACTGCACCAAGGCGGCCGCGACGCGGCCCGGGCACTCGCCGAGCGATTCGCCCGCCCAGAAGCCGCCCATGCACCACAGCCGCAACAGGACACGGAGCCCCCGACCATGGCCGACCACAGCGACCGGCCCACACCGCCCGAACCGGCCCCTGCCCGACCCCTCACTCCCGCCGAGCAGTACGCCGCGGCACTCGACCCGACCGGCGCATCCCGGCCCCCTACGGGGGCCGCCACGGCACCCGAACCGGCCGCCCCGCCAACAGCCGCCGGCACAAGGGACACGGGAGCGGGCATCGACATCGCCCCCGGCCAGGTCGTCGACGTTCTGCGCAAACTGCCCGAAGAGGTCCGTACCGGGCTGCGCACCACCGTGCGCCAGATCCTCGACGCCCACGGACAGGCTGACTCCGTCGGCCCGCGCGACGACCGCTTCCACCAGATCGCCTACATGCTGCACACCCACGGACGCGGGACCGCCGAAGACCTGGCCCGCCACCACTTCGGTGCGCAGCGGACTCCCACCGCCGAACCTCCTGCTTCCGGCCCAGAAGCCCCTGCTGGTGAGCCTGCCGACCTGCCGTCGCCGTCCCCGTCCTCGTCCGCCGCAGGTCTCACCCGCATCGGTGCCGCCCTCGCGCCGTCCCCGCTCAACCCGGCAGCTGATCCTGTCTCCACCGACCCGCGCTCCGCCGATCCTGCTGCGCCTTCCGCCCCGGCCGTCGACGTCTGGCAGCCCGTCCGGGACCGCCTCGGCACCGACACCGACCTGCCTGCCCTCCTCGACCTCGCCCGCAGCGTGCCCAGCGGTCGGCTCGCACGCGACGACATGGACGCACTCAACCAGCTCGCCCACAGCGTGACGGGCCGCCACGACCCGCGCGCTGTCGCCACACTGTTCCGCCAGGCCCGCGAGCTAGATCCGCAGCGCCAGATGACCGCCCACGACCTCGTCTCGACCGACATCATCGTCAAGGCGGCAGCCCGACGCCTGCGGTCCGGTGACGTGTCCCGGGTGACGGCCTTCGACCTGTGGCACATTGCCGGACGCATCCCCGACCTGCCCCCGGACGGGGAACCCGGAACCGTGGTATTGGACGCCATGGCCCGCCTCCACCACCGGCAGGACCGGGAACTGCTGATCGGCACCTTCGACCAGCCCGACCTGGTCACTGTCCGCTCCCGGTTCGAAGAACTGCCGGAGAACCGGCGCGACGAACTGCTCCTGCAGGCTGCCGGGCTGATGAGCGTGCCCCCGGTCATCGAAGACGAGCACGCGGCCGGCCTGCACGATGGATTGCACCTGCGCCTGGCAGAAGCCCTGAACGCCGACCAGGACGGTCGTGCCGCACGGGACCTCGCCGCCCGCCTCGGCATGGCACGGGCAGTCCGTGGCCTGGGCGGATCAGGCCAGAACACCACACCTCAGGTGCCCGCGACACCCGAGCCTGCGGTTGCAGGGCCCGCGCCTGCACCCGGCCCGCGTCCCGAGCTCCGCCCGGACGGACCGGTCCCGCCGCCCTGGGCTCTGGACATGCCTCCCGCCGTCGCGCTGAACGGAGCCGTGCTGTTCCTTCCCGAGGACCACCCCCTGGTCGAGCACTTCTCCTACCTTGCGCCCGACCACGACACACTGGCCGTCGCCTTCCACGTGACCGACGACGGACGCCCGCTCATCCCCTTCAGCAACGAACGTTGGGCCATGGTGGATGCCGCCGCCCTGGTCAGGGGAATCCGCCACGCCCATGCCGGAGACCTCCCCGTCACCCTGGTGGTCGGCCCCCTCGCAGGCCGTCCTGCCGACCATGCCGCCGTCCGGACGCTGCTCCAGGAGATCGCCGACCTCACCGGCCGGCGAATCGAGATTCCCGGAAACCACCCCCTCGGCGACCCGCGGGAAATCCTGCCCGCCGACGGCGTCCGATCCGGCGCGCCGACCGACCGCCACGTCACGGCGCCCCTCCACACAGGGAACCGGCCCACCGCCCGCTTCGCCGACCCCCTGCCGCCGGTGGCCTCGCCGGACTGGAACCGCCGACACGTGGATCGTCGGACAGAGAGGCTTCGCCTCCAGACACCCCGCACCTCAGCCCGCCCGACGCGCCCGCTTACCCACTTTGCCATCAACACCACCCCCGAGCCCGGTGTCCCCTTCCGGCGCGCCACCGGCCTGCTCGCCCGAGTGCGCCCCCCTCACTACCCGGTGGTCCTGTCTGGCACCGTCGAGATCCGCACACCGGACGGGTACACCACCGTCGTGGCGCGCCGGGACCGGGTGACCGTGGCCGTGGGCGTCACCCCGGACGGGCAGTTCACCCGCCGGACCCCGCACGGCCCTCCGGTGACCCTGCACGCCAGCCACCTTGCCCTCGAGATCATCTCCGCCATGACCAGCGCCAAGGGACCCCGCCCACGTGTCGTCCAGTTGGTCCCCACCCATCCGGTGGCCGCCGAACACCACCCGGCGCTCCTCGCCGCAGCCCGCCGCCTGGCGGCCGAGGCCAAGCTGCCGATCCTGCTGCCCGCCGCGGGCATCACCGCGGCCGTGCACCCCCAGTTCCGCGAATTCGCCCTCACTGGCCCCGACCGCCCGCGCTGGAATGAGGCGCTCGCCCCCGACATGCCCGCCTCGGGCTTTGCCACCGACACCGACGGCCGACTCCACCAGCCCGGAGCCGTCATCAGAGGCCCCCGCGGCGAACGGCTCTACCCCGCAACGGACTTCGAACCGCTTCCCGTCATCCGCGTCACGGGGCCCACCGGACATCTCACGATCCCCCTCGACCTGGACATCGACGGCAGGCCAGCCCTGCGCACCGTATGGGGAGAAAAGCTCGCCTTCTCCCCGACGGCATTCCACAGCGTGGTACAGGAGCCCACCACTGGCGACCTCTCACGAGCGCGCTTCCGCGTGTACGACGAAGCCCCCGGTCAGGAGGAAGGATTCCGCACCTGGGTACGGGAGCTGGCGCGGCTCAGGGGACGGCGCGTGCCGTTCACCCTGGGCGACTCTCTGGCCCTGGAATGGGCGGACCCGTTGCCGGAAGGCTTCCGGACCGTCGGCGGCGGCCCCGACGTCCCCCACACCCTCGAGTTCCCCTCCGGTGCCATCGTTCTCAGCGCCCGTGACACCCCCGACCTCCTGCGCCTCACCCGCCTCGTCGACCGGCTGCGCACCATGCCCGCGGACCGCCCGGACGGGCTGTTCCTGGCCCGGCTGCGGCAGGCCGGCCCCCGCGACCTGCGGCTGTCCGCCTACCAGGCGCACCCGGCCACGGCCCGCGAGATCGCCGACTGGATCCGCGCCCGCGGTCACAAGCCCGGGGACACCGTCCAGCTCTTCTGGAAGACCATCGGCAAGGAGTCCGACCACCGGGTCGACGAGCAACTGCTGCTCGAGGTTGCTGCCCGCCTCCGTTCCCCGCTCCAGGTACCCGACGACTCCTCGTACGGCCAGCTGCCGTACGGCGCAGCCCACGATGTCACCGCCCGCGACGCAAGGTCCGGAGGAGCCGGCAGCTGGCGGTTCATCGCCCCGCCGGGCAGCACCCCCGACGCCCCGTCGTACGCCACAGACTTCTACGGCCGCCTCGTCCTTGCCAACGACCGTCCCGCGTACGTCCTTACAGCCGGCGGAATCGCCTTGGCCCCCGCCCTCGTCCACCCCGGCATGCCGGTCCGCCCTCACCCCGGCTTCTACGATGTGGCGTTCCTCCTCGGCCCCGACGGCATTCCCCTGGCCCTGCTCAACAACAGCGCTGTCCGCGCCGCTGACCCCGCCGAGGTCGTCGACCTGATGCTGAATGCCGCCCGCACGGCCGAAGCCGGCATCACCGAGAACTCGACGTGGCGGCACCAGATCTGGGACGGACGGCCCGTACGACTCCTGGTCGACACCCCCCGACCCGGCCCTGCCCACGAACAGTTCACGGCCTGGACCGCACGGCTGCGCACCGCCCTGGAAGCGGCCCACCCCGAAACGGTCCGCCTCGACCCCGACGGCCACCGGGTTGGGCCGGAAGACCCCTCAGCCCCCCCCGTCGGCACCTACGCACCCGCACCCGGCGCCCGACCCGCCCTTGGTGGCGAGGGGAGCCCCGATACCGGCCTCGTGTGGCAGGACCCCACAGAATCCGACCAGGAACCCCAGTGGGAGCCGATCGCGTCACCCCCGGACGCCCCGCCTGCCCCCTACGACGGACGACTCCACTACGACCAGCACCCGGACGCCGCCGACGACATCGTCCTCTTTCCCGGAGACGGCATCCTGGTGTCCGCCGCGACCGTCGCCGCCGAGGGCACCCTCACGGACCTCGACGTGATCCGGCGCCACGGACTCGACGTCGGACACCACCACGACATCAACCCGTTCTCGCTCACCCCGCCGTCCGGCGCCGGCCTCCTGCGGCTGGAAGTGATGATCACCCACGACGGAGACATCGCCGTGCTCCGCCGCGACGGCACCCCACGGACGGTCGACACGACCACCCTCGCCCGCCTTCTGAGCCGTGCCGACCAGCCCCTGTGGAACGGCCGCGACGACATCCAGATCCTCGGCCGTTTCCAGGTGACCTCCAGCGGTGCGATCGTCTACGAGGCCGGCCCGTTGACCCCCGCCGCCGAGGCCCGCTACCACGCCCAGATCGACGACCTCGCCCGCCAGATGAAGACCGACGTCCACGCCGTCGGCCGCCAGGCCGCCCCCCGGAGCCTGACGCAGTCGCATCAGGTGGCCTCCGTCGCGCCCGGCGGCAGCGTGGTCGACTGGCACCGCGGGGTCGGTCGGCCCGGGGAACCGGCACGCTTCACCACCGACGCCGGCGGCGTACTGGTCCCCGTGGCCTCGCGGCCCGTCGACGACCTCGAACAGGCCGGCATCTGGCCCGGCGAGATCCGCACACACCGCTTCGACGGCGGCGTCTCGCTACGGTCCCAGCCGCTCAGGGCCTACGGCAGCGCACCCCGGTCCGAGACCGAACTGCTGCGTAGCCTCGCTGTGGACGGTGAGTTCCTGGTCGTCGCCGACGGCGGTCGCGACCACGTCGACCTGACCGTGCCTGGACGGGACCTGTCCCTGTCCGCTGGACCGAGCGCCCTGCTGCGCGTGCTGCGCTGGGCAGGATGGAACGGGGAGCCGATTCGCCTGGCCGTCAACCACCTCGCCTATCTCGAAACCCCGCACGACAGCGACTACGGCGAGCAGGTGCCTGGTGCACGCTTCGGTGCCCGCCTCGCCGCCGTGGCCCAGACCACGGTGAGCGCACCCGCCGGCTCCATCGACTGGGCCGCCGTCCTGCAGCAGGACGAGCAACGGCACACCGACACCGCACAGACCGGCGCCACCGAGGACACGCTGCACCGACGGCTGCCCCTTCAAGAACGAATTGCCCGGCGCGACCGGTGGATCGACTACGACCCCGTTCCCGTCCTCCCCGCCGCCGATACCCCCCAGACCCTGGCGGCCCTCGACGTCGAGCGGATCGCGGAGACCCTCGACAGGCTGCCTGCCGACCAGCTCGATGATCTGTCCCGGCAGGCCCGACAAATCATCGAGGACCAGGTCCGAGCCCCGCTCGCCCTCCGCCACGGCCACCAGCATCCGGCCGTACGCGACATCGTCGCGCGTGTCACCCATGCGCTCCACAACGAGGACACCCGCACTTCCGTCCTGGTAGCCCAGCATCTGCTCGAACTCCACGCCGCAGACCTAGCCACCCCCTACACCGCCCTCGACGTGCCGGACGGCACACTTCCCGTCACAGCGGTGACCCGGTGGCTGACTGCCGGCGGCCCGGTGGTTGCGACGGCGACACCGCACGCCGGGCCCGGACAGGTGTCGGTGCGCTTTCCCGCCGGCCTCGCCCACGACATCCCCGCCCGTGAGCAGTTCACCGTGCTCACCATGGACGACCCCCTGGACGGCCCCCGAACCGTCCAGCTCATCGAGGCCGACCGCCTGACCGTCCCCTCGTACGAGCAGACGGAGTGGGAGCTGACCGACCTGCCCCTGGACACCGCCTATCCCACCCTCCTCGACGAGGCCGCCGCCGCCCACCCCGAACTGCCGTACGGCACCGAGCGCCTTCGGAGGTACGCGGCCGACGTCCTGCAGAGCCCCGTCCACCCCGCCGTCGTCCCCGAACTGCTGGAAGCCCGAGACCTGTTCCGCACCCTCCACCGAGACGCCTGGCCCACCCCACCCGCCCGGTCCGACCAGGCATGGCAACTACCGCCCCTGCTCCAACAGGAACTGCGCGACCTCGCAGACCTGACCCGCCTTGCCCGCACCCACGCCACCCACAACGCCTGGCAGCGGAACACAGACCCGGCCGCCCCGGAGGTCCTGGCCGGACTCGCCCGCGATCTGACCGGCGACCGCGATCTCGCGCCCCTGCTGGAGATCTACCGCCGAGCCCGCGACCTCGCACCGCACAGCGAGACCACCCTCGCCCACCTGCGCGACGCCGCGGCACAACCCGCCACGCCCGGCCCCCACCCCGACATCGCGCATGTCGAACGCCGGATCGGCAAACTCCCCGGCCGCATCGCCGAGAAGCTGCTCGAACGGGCCCGGCCGATCGTCGAAGGCCACCTGTCCGCCCCCCTGCAACCGGGCCCCGCCGCCGACAACACTCTGCTGCGGGTCGCCGACGCCCTGCACCGGGCCGGCCCCACGGAAGCTGCCCGTCTTGCGGCAGCCCTTGCCGACGCACACGGCCGGGCCCTGACCACACCCCCTTCCCGACCGAACCCGCCGAGCGAGAACGACACCCCCCTGCCGACGCCGACCCCTGCCGACTACTTCCTCGCCAGCGGCATCATCCGCCGCTACGGCACCCTGCCCATGCCCGGTGCTAAAGACTCCACCGCACACACCCGGCGCATCGGCGACCTCGTCCTCGAAGCGGTCACCCACACCCTGCTGACCCGTAGCGAGCACCAGGCCCACCGGCTCGCGCGCACCCTCACCCGCGAACACGGATACGGACCGCCCCGTGGGGGCGGCGGAGGCGCCCGCCCGCCCGCAGGCACTGCCTATCCCCGCCCCGCCACCCACTGGACGGTCCTTTCAAACAATCGCCACGTTCTGCGTCCGCACACCATCTCGGCCAGCGCCCGGCAACTTCTGCGTCATACGATCCGCGAGATCTGGGCCGGCGGAGAACACCGGCTCCACACCACCGGGCGCCTGGCTCTGCAGCGGCTGATCAACGGCGGACACATCCCCGCGCCTGGCGGGAGGCTCGTCGTCCGTAGTGACGATGTGCAAGCCGCGCTCGGACAGTTGCTCGACCTGAACCGGCTCCGGGGGCAGAAAGAAGCCACGGAGGACATCAGACAGCGTTTCCTCCAACTGCATCGCCAGGGTGCCCCGGATGCAAGGACCCGTGCAGTCACCGAAGCGAGGGCCGCTGGCGTCATCTCGGCTTCAGTTCCCGGCGACGCCATCGCACAGCGAACGGCCCAGAGGTGGGTAGCCGCCGACACATCGCGTGCCCCGGCCCACGAGGAGCCGACACCGGTGGCAGGCCCGGTCCCGGCTCCGCCCGCCGCCTACCGTGACATCCCACAAGCAGCCGTTGCCCCATTCCCCACGGCCATCGCCCCCGCTGGCCAGACGTTCAAAGAGACCGTGCCTGCAGACGACCAACACTTGGCCGCGGAATTCCTGGACTGGGTCGACAACACAGTCCCGACCCTCCAGCCGTACCCCGCCCCGGCCGACTACGCCCTGCCGCTACCACCTGGCGGCGCGCAGCAGGAATACCCCGCCCGACAGCCCAGCCACGGCATCACCCAGCGCCCTGCGCCCCGTCCGGTGGCCCGCATCGACACCGCCGCCGCGAGAAGAGCTGTCGATCAGGCCATCGACCTGAGGACCCTGGAGGAACCGGCCGTCGCAGACCTTCGACACCGCTACCTCCGGCTTCGCCAAGCAGGCGTCCCGCACGCGCGCAGCCACGCGGTTGTCGAGGCGAGAGCAGCTGGCGTGCCCCTCCCCCCCGGTGACCACATCAACGCACGTACCGCCCGGCAGTGGGCTGCCGAGGCCTCGGACGTCGGTGGCGCCGTGCCGACCTGGCTTCTGACACCGGAGTACGAGGCGGTACTCGAGGAACACGTCCGGCATATCGCCTTCACCGGGCAGGCGTTCGGCCACCGCGACATCGGAGCTCTCGCCCTGCGCAGCCTTCGCGACCAGCGAAGGATTCCGATAGAAGTGAGTGGCGACGTCCTGCCACCCGGCGTTGTGAAGCGCTGGCTGTGGGACGAGACGGTGAATATTTCCCTCCTTACGGTCGGGGAACGGCAGAATCTTGCCCAGCAGGTGATCGACGCCGCTGCCCACTTCGGGACGGACGACCTGCCCGCACTCGCGTGGAAGGCGGTGCATGCCGCACGCATCCACGGCGACATTGCGCCCACGACTTCCGGATGGACCATCAGCCCCAGGACGATGCACGCATGGTTGAACGAGAGACGGCTCGACGTCGAACGGCTCCCGGAGCATGAGAGGGCGGACCTGATTCGGGCGGTGGGACAGTTTGCGGCCCGGCACCCGCAGGCGCACTCCCAGGACGCCCTGGGCTCCGCACTGGTCAAACTGCGAAAGGAAGGCGTCCTCACCAGCCAGCCCAAGGGCGATCTTGTCGAGACCGACCGCGTCCACGCATGGATGCAGGCAGGACAACAACCCGACACGGCACGCGTCCTGTCGGCGACCGCTCCCCAGTTCGCACAGCCAGCCCCCGACGCTGCACACATCGACTCCCAGCCCGACCCCACGATCCCCACACCACTGCAACGCCGATGGCAGGAGATCACCGCCGCGATCTCCGCCGGCCTGCTGACACCCGCGCAGGTGGACCAGGCCCGTGTGCCGGATCCCGTCTATGCCGTCCTGCACACAAATCCCGGCATGGACAGCACCCAGACGGTCGAACAGTGGCTGGGCACGGCCGGGCCCACGTTCGGCTTGGCCACACCCCCTGACCAAGCCATGTTCGCGCACTCCATCGTGCTGGAGTTCCCCGCCGGCGCCGGCTACGACATGGGGATTCTCGGCGGATCCGGACAGGCCGACGGCGCCCTCGTAGTCCCCCTCTCGGACGCCTACGCCGTGGACACCGTCCTGCCCGACTACCCCGGACCCGGCACCCACTGGGTCTTCCTCCTACCCGCCCAACCAGGACAGCAGTGAGCACCGAAACGCACGACACCCCAACAGGTCCACAGCCCATTCCCGACCACCCCACCCTCGCCCTCGAGATCCGCCCCCACTGGAAGGACGACTGCCACCGACTGCTGCTCGCCCTCGCCGGCCGTCTCCCGGACGCCGCCCTCACCCGGCTCCGCACACTCCTCGCCTCCGACGACCGCAGGGCCTTCTCCGCCGACTTGGGCCACACCGTGGTGGCCGAGGCCCTCGCGCTGCCCGAACCCGACGAGGACCTCGTCGCCGAGCTCCTGGAAGGAGAGGGCCTCGACTCCTCACTCCTGGACACCCTGCTCCCCTTCGCCGCCGAAACCGCCCTCCGACCCGCCTTCGTGTTCACACCACAGCCCGACGGGACACCACCCCACGGCGACGGCCTCCACGATGCATTCGACCAAGCGGCCGTCGCCGCGGTCTCCGACCTCCCCGGCATCCACGGACTGTGGCGCAGCTGGCGATGGTCCACGGACCTGGACGACGCCCCGCCACGCCGGATCTACCTCGTCGAAGCCGACCGCACCCACGACCTGCCCGCCCTGACCGCCCGCCTCCAGCAACTCCTCGCATCCCAGGGCGAACCCCACCCGCAGGTCGAGGCCCATGCCAGCGGCGAGGCACTACCGCGCTACCAGCAACTCGCTCGCAGCCACGGCGCTCTGCTCTGGATGCCGACCAAACGCCGGCCACTGCGCCTTGCTCCCGCCCTCGGCGAACCGGACACGTCGGAGGGGCCCCACCCCGCGCCGGACCACCCGAGAATGGCCGACCCCGGCGAGGTGGCTCTGGTCGCCGCCTACCTGTGGTCGGGAGCGCTGTTGCTCGCCTCGCCCGAGTCGGCCGACGACATCCTGCAACCGTCACGCGGCGCCGTGGTGCCGGTGGACATCCGCACCGACGGCGCCTGGGTGTGGACCGACGCAATGACCTACTACCTGGAGGAGTACGGCCTGCAGCCCCACGCCGGCCTGCTCGCACACATCCGCGCAGCGGGGTACGCGGCCCCGGAAGTGGACGCCGCCACCCGCCACCGTGCCATCGAGCTGCTGACCGGGACGAATGGTGGAGACTCCGCGTTCGGTCCCGGCTTGGAGACCGACGCCGGATCGCACTGAACCCAGGCGCGGGCGGCAGCCCGGCAGGCCTACACATCCGGCGCTCCAGAACCGCGTGGCCCGCGGAAATGAGACTGCATACCCATGAGGTCGGCACGTACGTCCCCTAGCCTCGCTGCACACGCGAGCGGCCGTCCCACAGGGTCGGGTCACGGTCATCCGTCCCGCTCGCGCCCGCACCCACTCTGAAGGGTTCGACCCTGGCTGCCCGCGTTCGGGCAGCCAGAAGCCCTTCAGGCCGGGTCCCGGCCCCGTGCCGCACAAGGCTGTGCTTCCGCGCATTCCTGGAGAGACCGTGCGCAGATCCCCATTCCGCCGGTGGGGCGTGACGCCCTTCGCCGTCGTCCTCGCCCTCCTTGCCTTTGTCGCCTCCCCGCTGGCCCAAGCGGCGCCGACCCCCCAGGCATCGGCCCTGTCACGGCCGAAGGCCCCGGCGCTTCCGGCAGGCGTGCACGTAAAACAGATGTGCCCGAACCCTCACGCGAAGAAGCCCACCTGCGACGTACGGATGTGGGTCGGCGAGGGCGGCCACCCGCTGTCGGCCCCCGGTCCCGTGGGCGGCATGACTCCGCTTCAGATACGCAACGCCTACCGGCTTCCCTACAACGCCGGCAAGGGGCAGACGGTGCACCTCATCGAATGGGGAGACGTTCCCACAGCCGAGTCCGACCTCGCGGTCTACCGGAGCTACTTCGGCCTGCCGCCGTGCACCACGGCCAACGGCTGCCTCAAGAAGGTCAACAAGTTCTATCAGAGCAGCCCACTGCCGCCGGCCGGGGACTTCATCACCGGCGTCGAGACCTCCCTCGACCTGGCCGCCGTCTCCGCGGCCTGCCCGCAGTGCAACATCGTCCTGGTCGAGGCGGACGTCGCCCAGACCGACCTGACGTCGCTGCTGGACGCGAACTACAACGCGATCACCGTCGGCGGCGCCAAATACGTGAGCAACAGTTGGGGCGCCTGCGAGGATCCCACTGAGATCTACGCCGATCCGGCCTTCTACAACCCCGGAGGAGTGGTCACCGCAGGGGCAGGCGACTTCGGCTACCCCGGACCGTGCGGTACACCCGGCCCGGCCTACCCGGCAGCCTCGCCCAACGTCGTCGCCGTCGGCGAGACACTCCTGACCCCGGCAGCCAACCAGCGGGGCTGGGCGGAGAGCGCCTCATCGTCCACCGGCAGCGGATGCTCCACGGTGGAGACCGCTCCGGCCTGGCAGCAGAGCGCCTCGCAGGCGGCCGGCTGCAACGGCAGGCGGGTGGCGAACGACCTGGCCCTGGCCGGCGACCCCGCCGGCGGAGCCCTGGCCATCTACGACACCTACCTCACCTCCTCCGGCTGGCACGTCGTCGGAGGCACCAGCGAGAGCGCCCCGCTCGCAGCCGCCATGTTCGCCATGGCCGGCCCGCCAGACCCCCAGGGCGCCGCAGCCCGGCTCTACACCAGGCCGTGGGCCGTCAACGACATCACCGCCGGCAGCAACGGAACCTGCACCCCCGCCATCCTGTGCACCGCGGGCCCCGGCTGGGACGCCCCGTCCGGAGTCGGATCGCCCACCAGCCTTGCCCTCTTCAATCCCTGACAGGCGTCCATCGCCTCGATCCCCACCTCTCCCCGCCGGAGCCACTTTCCGGCGGGGAGAACCATGCTGTGTCCGCTGGGCGTGCGACAACGTCCGGGCCAGCGCCATGCCGAGGCAGGAGACCGCGATCCCGGTACGCGCAGGATCGGGGGCGGGACACGGCGGACTCGCAGCCGGGCGGCCAGGACAGCTACCCGCAAGGCATCGATACTTCTGCGTTGCATGCCCCGCGTTCTCGCGTTCCGCCTCACCCATGCCAGGCAGTCCCCGCTGGCCCCAGCCGACGGCCGAGGTACCGGTGTCGCTTCCGCGCACGACGGCGTGGAAGAGAGCCGGTCGGAGCCGTAGGCGGCATGGCCGTGCTGGTGCTCGGAGATCGGCTGGACGACCAACGGCAAGACCGAACAGGCCATCCGTCATCGTCCTCGGCCGCCCGCGGACAGGAACAGCGAGACCCGTGGTCAGGCAACGGCCTGACCACGGGCGGAGAGGAGCGGGCTACGAAGCGGGCTGTGCGTACTTGAGAGTTATCGGATCGGTCCCTCCGGCAAGACAGTGCCGCAGGTAGAGGCCCATGGCCGATCCGTAGACGAGATGACCCAGCAGGCTGAGGACAAAGCTCATCGGAGTGAGCCGGAACAGCAACTCGGCACCTCGTTCGGACAGAACGACTGTGGACATGAGCCCAGACCAGATAAAGACCCCGTAACCCACCGTCAAAGTGACAGGAGTACGCAACAGAACGCGGAGGCGAGTGCCGCTCAGCACCCCGCACACCATGAAGAATGCAATCCCGATGCCCCCACCGTCCCCGACCCACCGCCAGACGTATCCGACCACGACGTTGGGCACCCCGTCGCCCACGACCCAGCCGCCCAAGTTGGGAATGAAGTCGGGCCATATACCTGCGGCCACCAACGGAAGACGCATTGCGTCGTAGGCGGCCACGCCCAGCAACCCACCGACCAACCCCCGCACCGCCCAAGCGGCGGGAGCCGATGGTCGCAGCACCAAGGCCACGTACAGCAAGGTGAGCGGCAGAACCACGAATCGTGCGGCCACGTCCAAGGGCATGACCCCGAAGACGCACATCGGTATCACCGTCACAGGCATTGCGCCGGCCAGCGCCAGAACGGCAACCTGTGCGGCCGGCAGGTGCGGGCCAGCTGCCACTGCAGAGGTCACGGCGCTGAAACCGCGGTCTGGCCGGGCATGTTCCGCCACGCCGTGGTTACTCCGAAGACGCATAGGGCTCATGGGGGCACCTGTTCCTGGTCTGGACACGTCAATGGCCGACTTTCGGGCGGACGGATCCGAGGGGCAACTGGGGCCAGAACGCGCCACGCCGGACAGGCCCACGGCCGGCCCTCCCGGCAAGGAAGCCCGGGTTGAGCGGATATCATCTGGCCAGCCGTGCAGGGCAAACAGGGCATCAGGACCCTGGGTCGGGCCCATTCCCGGTCGGCATTCCAAGCCGACCCATGAGCCGGCAACTTCCGTCCGGACGAGTTCCGACCTTGCCTCGGGTGCCGACAACGCGCCTTCGATCCCGTACGACAGCCGAATGCAGCCGTGACGGCCTGGGCAATCCCACACGCAAACCCCGCCGCAGCCCAACGTTCCGGTGTCGAGTCCGCGAGGTCGAGCACCGCCAGATCGACAAGGCCCGAGCTGTCCCAGCGGCCGCGGTCCAGCCGCTCTCCTGTGACGACCACCGCAGGCCGGATTTCGTACTGTCGCTGGGCGAGACCCATCTGTCCGTCGTAAATTCGATGTCACGGACAACAGTTGGCGCCAAAGGAGAGCTTGTGGGAAACGGACGCACGTTCGGCACGGACAGCGGTGTGGGATCGACACGAGCACTCATCGAGGCGCGGCTGCCAGCGGTGCGCAAGCATCGGCAGAAACTCGAGGACGAGCTCGCGGCCGTCATCGCGCAGGAAAATGCGATGGTGTCCGTGCTGGAGGGCCTGGTGGCCCTGTCGGATGCGCCGCTCGGCGAAGAAGGGAAAGCGCACGGCGCCACACCTGTGCGGCGCACTGACCAGCCGCCCGTCGCCGATGTGCATGAGGGCGAGGTGAAGACGGAGACCACTGCTGCCACCCGGGCTCCCGTCTCCGTGTCAGCGACGAAGGCAAAGGCCAAGAGGGCGAGCCCGCGGAATGCAGCCGCAGTGAAGACAGCCGGGAAGCGAGCGGCCGGCAGGACCGCCGCCGCGGGTGTGCCCGCGTCCGACAGGGCGCAAGCGCCGAACACGGCCGCGAAGAAGACCGCACCACGGCGATCGACCAAGACCGCAGGCACGATCGCGGCGCAGGGGAAGACCGCACCCAAGACTGCGCCGCGGAAAGAGGCGTCGCCCGCGGCCAGGAAGCCGGCTCGGGTGAAGACGGCAACGGCCACTCCCGACCGGACGGCGGTGGAGCCGCCGAGGGGCCGTCGGCGGCTGACCGATGCCAACAGCGTTCTGGCCGTTCTGCGACAGTCCGAGCAGCCCCTGCGTGCCCGGGAAGTGACGGACCGCCTTGGACTCGACGGCGTGAGCGGTGCCCTTGACGCGGTCCGTACGATGCTCGAACGCCTCGCCAAGACCTCGCGGGCACAGCGCACCGGCCGCGGCTTGTATGCGGCGGCCGACTGACCTGCCTGAGGCGGTTCGACGGGGCCGGCCATGTGCGGGCTTTGAGAGCGCGAGGGTCCACCCTCCGCTGCGATGGCACCAGCCGTTGAGCGGGTGCCATCGCAGCAGGGCAGACGGACCGCGCTGGACGCTCTCGGCCACCCAGATCTGCGCCCACGAGCAAGCACGGCTGCGAGGCCCGCATGGCCCGCGCCACTGCCCGGCCGACCTTCCACGGTAGATGCCTGCCGGCGGGCCGTGTGGGTCCACGATCGCCGCCCGGCTGCCTACATCGTGAACTCGGCGTTCCCACAAGTGGGCCGACTACTGGGTGAACCGCTGGCCCACCAAGGGCCGGACCGGCCCGCACAGCCGCAGCAGTGGGCCGCGTCCCTGCCCACCTACATTCTGGCCTGCATCGCCACAGCGAATGCACCGCCAGACCACGAGTGGCGGACGCCCGAACACCAGGCTCGACGATCACGGCTGCCCCCGTACCGGCCGCACGCCGGTACGGGGGCAGCCGTGGTTGGCGGTCCGAGCAGTGCCCCGGACCGTCCACCGCTGCCCTCGGTGTGAACCGTAGGGAGCAGGCTCTGATCGGCTACTCCCGTAGTGGGTGACTGGGCGGTCGGGCCGCGGTACTCATGAAGACCTGGTGAGCCGGGGGCGGCCTGCCGTGACAGGCGCACTGCTCGGCGAAGGCCTGGGCCCCGGGTGCGGCTACTCCTCGTCGGAGTCAGGCATTGTGACCGTGACCGTCGTTTTTCCTCCGTCAATGACCTCACTCGATCCGTCTGAGTGCTCAACGGTGTAACTCGATGAGACCGGCATGCAGTTGGTCTTGATGTGAAACGGATAGGATCCGCCGGTCAACCCGGTGTAGCGCCGGATCCCCAGAGTCTCGGCCGTATCGATGGCAGTACGGCGACCACCGCTCTCCAGCGCCTCGATCACTTCCCGCAGCTGCGCACTCTGGGTGCGGCGCTCCTGCACCGACTTCTGATCGGTTCCGATCACCGGTGGGTGATGGACAATCCGGGATGCCTCGGCCATCAGCTCTCTGGACGACAGGAGACCGCGGAGCGGCTGATCCATATCGCCCGCAGCGGCACGCGCAGCGGGCCCGCCCGACACGGGCCCGGCAATCCGCACCTGGGGATCGTCGGCCCTGCCCGGAAGGTACACCAGTGGCTGGTCGAACTCCTCGACGCTCGGCACAGACGCTGTGCCGAGCGGATCGAGGACCTCTTGGATATGACGAGAGCCGAAGAACCCCGCCGCAGTGGCCGGAGCCTCAAAGCTCGAGGCCACCGCCCTCACCCCGTTGGTACCGCGGCCAGGGGCTGCGTCCCAGCTGGCGGCAATCGACCGACCGTGGGCGCCGACGGCAGGGCCCGAACCCGGCGGCAGCGGAACCTCGGGGGTATTCAGGTAGCCAGGGCCGAGCGCGAGGCCACTTTTCTCTTGCGCCCCAACTTCCCCAAGCGACCCAATGCCTCGCTCTTCGAAGCCCGTCCCCGTCCCGTCACCGCGACCAGGACTAAGGGGGCTGCCCGCCCTCGGACTGAGGTTGTCCGGACCGGAGACGGAACCGGCCGGCGCACCCTCAGTGGCGGGGACGCCTCGCCCAGGCGCTGCACTCGCCAGGTCCTGGCCGGACGGCGCTGCTGCGTGTGGCGTATCCACGGCCTCGTGCGAAAGCGCCACCCCGATGCCAGGGCCGTCGCTGTGACCGCCAGCCGTTCCGGACAGGCCGTCCACGGCGGGGCCGGGATACGAGAACGATGCGTGAACACTCGGCTGGCCGGCCGGAACGGCGTCGCTCCGACCGACAGCCCCGGATTCAAAGGCCGCGGCAGGCTGCCGTTCCCCGGAAGCGACGGACTGGCCAAGCCGGCCGTCGTGCAAGGACACCCCCTTGCGGGGCGGTGGCGCGTCACCTGCCGTGTTTGCCGGCAGATCAGCCGCCGGGCGATAGGCATGTGGACGGATTGCGCGTGGAGCTTCCTCAATTCTGCGACTGGTGCCGAACTCGGCCACGGCGGGGGACTGGAAAGCTGTTGCCTCGTGGACCGGAGTGGCTGCCATGCGCTTCGGCACCTCGTCCACCAACTCGGCGGAGCGGTAAAGGTCGCTCCTGACTCCCGAGAAGCGCTCGGCACCGACGACCATCGCGTGCGCCGCTTCTGCGGCATGCGCTGTGTCCACCGGCAGGCCCCCCTCCGCTGCCCGGGGCCCGGGAACCGCGGGGTTGGCCGGCAAAGCAGCCTCGTGGGGGGGAGCAGTACCGTCCCCAGCGACCGCTGCCTCCCGCGGCCCCGGGAATGTTTGGGCTTCAGCCCATTCCGCTATGCCGCGCGGCGGCTCTCCGCCGGAAGCCACCCACTCGTCACGGGTAGGTGCCACAGCTGGTTCGTGCGCAGGCAGTGGGTCGTCCACGCCATGCAAGATGCCCGACACATCAAGCGTCTTGGGCGACTCGAAGGCCGTGTCGGGCAGCCCGTGGGTGTTGCGGACCGGGTGGTCGGCGAGGCTGTGGCGGGCGACGGCATGGCCGGCGAGTGCACCAGTGGCCCCGGCCACGAATCCTCCCCAGTCGGTGTTGAGATCTCCTTCGGCGGCACTGACGACAAGCTGTGTGGTGTAGCCGCCGACTCCCTGGGTGAGGATCTGCCCCGGCAGGCCCATGGTCAGGCTCGCAGTGCCGAAGGTGGTCAGCTCGGCGGCGCCGGCGAGTGCGCCTACTCCGAGACCGACGGCTCCGCCCAGGGCCCCCGAGGCCACGGACATCAGGAAGGAATCGACGTCGAAGTGGTCTGCAAAGCCAGTGGCGATGACAAGGCCTTGGGCGGCGGCGTCGGTTCCCGCGACGAGGGCGGCGCCCATGCCCGCTGCAGTGATCACGCGGACGAGCCACTGCCCGATCTGGCCGAGGGCGGCGCGGGCGGCTGCTTCGATGGCGGAGAGCAAGGCGAGGGAGGCACCCGCGGTGAAGAACGCGCACTTGATCGCCCAAACGACGGAGGCAATAAGCCAGTTGATGGTAAGCCAGAACTGGTACTTGGCCTTCGCGGTGGCACCTGCGGTGGTGGTGACGCTGCTGGCGATGGCATCGGAGCGCTCGGCGAGAGCCAGCAGTCCGTCCTGTCCGCCAAGGACCTGGTTGACCGCCTGCCGGTGGGCTTCGTAGCCGGGCCCGTGCCAACCGGGTACATAGGCGGTCTGGGCCTCATGGCGTTCGTGAAGCGCGCGCAGGTCGACGGCGAGGCCACGGAATGCAAGGGCTTGTGCCTGCAGCCCGCCTTCGTCGGCCGAGGGATACTCGATTCCGGTGAGGATCTTGCTGACAAGCCCCTCGGGTGTGGTGGACACGGACGAAGCCTCTCTGGCCGACGGCGGATTCCTGGGGCCACCAAAGCGGGCGCGCCCCCATGGCGACGTCGCACACGTCAATTTCTCTGCGGCACAGGAAGATTAGCCACCCGGTCATGACAACGCCCAGGGTTCGGGGCCCCAACGTGTCGGGTGCACTGGGTCCATAGACTTGGGGACCCTACTGCTCCACGTCGCTACCACCCGGTTGGCGGTCCGATCGGCCCGAGGTGCCGCAGAGGACCTCCCGGATGTCCGTGCCCGTTGTGTGCATTCAAGCCCGTCGCCGCCAGCGGTTGCCAGGCCCAGACGGATGTCCTCGATGCCGCCTGTCAAGGGACAGTAGGAGTTGGCTCTGGCGTGACTTCCGTGAAAGCCGCCCGTGGTGATCTTCAGGACGCGAGGAGTACGCGCTTGCGGAGAAGGTCGAGCTTGGCGCGTCCGAACATCTGCCTCTTGAGCATCTTGATCCGGTTGACGTGACCCTCGACGGGGCCGGAGTTCCAGCGGAGCGTGAGGCCGGCCATGACAGCGTCCCAGTCCTTGCGCAAGCCGGTAGCGAAGCCTCGCAGCTCGGGCAGGGCGCTCGCCGCAGCGTCCGCGGTCCACTGTTCGAGTTCCTCCTGGCCTCGCCGGTTCACGAGGATCGAGGCGAACCGGGCGACGAGGTCGCACGCGTCGGCCAGCTCACTGCAACGAATGCGTAGCTCCTTCAGGAGGACTTGTTGGCTTTCGGATCGGTGGTCGGGGTGGGTGAGGATCAGCCCGGTCACCTCGCGGACCTTGGGGACCGGCGGTCGGGCGGTCGGCTTGGTGTTCTCACGCAGCCGGTGCACGAACCGGCGGACGGTCCGCTCGCTGACGGTCAGGCCGCGTTCGGAGAGTTCACGGTGGAGCCGTAGTGCGCTGTGGCAACCCTCGTTGAAGCGGGCGATCAGGTAAGCGGCGTGGCCCTCCAAGCTGGTCTGCCGGCCGCCCAAGGGCCCCGTGCCGATCAGCTCGTCCGCAGTGGCGGCCCTCATGAACTTGCGCACCGTCTTCGGGTCCAGATGCAGCTCGGCGACGATCTGGCTGTGCCCCATGCCCCTGTCCATCAGCGCATGGACGGCGGCATGGCGCACACGGGTGCGCCGGTCCCTCGATCCTTCGGGCAGTGCCACCTTCTCCTTGTCCGGCACGGAGGGGACCCACTGCGAGCGCAGGCGGGCGACCAGCCGCTCAGTCGCATCGCCGAGGTTCGCCCAGAGGTGGTACCTGTCCGCGACCTGCGTCGCGGTGCCGGCACCACGGGTCGCGCCCTCGGCGTAGTAGGCGGCGCGGTCACGGCAGATCACCTCGACACCGGGATGCTCGGTGAGCCAGTGGGCCAGGGCGTCGGCAGACCGCTCGGGCAGGACCTCGATGGGACGGCGGCTCTCGATGTCGATCAGGACGGTGCCGTAGTGGTGGCCCTTTCGCAGGGCGAAGTCATCGACGCCGAGCACGCGGACCCGCTCGGTGGCCGGGTCTGGCAGTGCGCGGATCAGGCGTATCAAGGCATCCCGGCCGATCCCGGCTGACAGGTGTCCGGCCAGGCGGGCTCCGGCCCGGCCGCCGAGGGCGAGGGCGACGGCCTCGCGAACCTTCCGCAGCGGCACTGTGCACCGCCCGTAACGGAACGTCAGGCCGGGGATCTGCTCCGCGAAGGTCCGCCGCCCGCAGTTATCGGCGTCGCAGAAGAACCGGCGGACCCGCAGGTGCAGCACCAGCTCCTGACCGGAGACCGCCGAGTCGCTCACTCGCCGCTCGTACCCACTGTGGACACGTCCCGACCAACTACCGCAGCTCGGACACTCCGCGCCCGGCGTCCGCCCCCGGGCGTGCACCCGTACGGACCGGCCGACCGGCCTGATCAAGTCCACGCTCAGCAGCGCGAACTGGGGGAACAAGACGGCCAGAAGATCAGCGACAGACACCCATCATGATCGACAACTTTCAAGATCTACGGGCGGCTTTCACGGAACTCACGCCAGAGCCAGTTTGCCGTGTCCGCTGACAGCCGCCTCAGACGGTTGCAGGTGGTGGAGGGCGGATCCGGCAGCCGGGTGCGCGTTTGACCTGTGATCAAAATCGGTCATCCAGAGATTGATTCTGTGTCTGAATCGGGCTGCATCGCACCTGTACGGCCGCCGCGGCCTGTGAGGAGCCGGGAGCTGGTGCCCAGGGCCCGAGAGATTGGGCCCGTGGCACCTTTCCGCTGTGTTGGGTGAGCCGATGGACTGTGCGCGTGCAAGGACAACAGATGAATAGGATCTCGGCCGATGACGTGCGCCGGACGCAGGTGATGAACAGTCACGATGGCAGGTCGCGTGGACAACAGCTGTCGGCGGGGCGGGTGATGGTGCTGGCCGTGTCAGCGGCGGGACCTCTGGGCGTCGTGGTGGGAAGCCTGCCTCTCGCGCTCGCTCTCGGCAACGGCTCCGGCGTGCCAACGACCTTTCTGGTTGCCGCGGTCGTGCAGCTCTGTTTCTGCGTGGGGTATGCGGCGCTGTGCAGGCGGGTGGTCACCACCGGCGGGTTCTACATGTACGTGGGACTGGGACTGGGCCGCCCGGCAGGTGTGGGCACGGCCATGCTGGCACTGTGCTCCTACACGGCCATGCTGATTGGCCTTGCAGGGGCGTTCGGATACTTCACAAGCCTGGTTCTCTCGAAGTTCGGATGGCATGTCTCCTGGATGTTGCTGGCCGGTGGCGGTGTTGCCGTGGTCGGCCTTCTCGGCTACCACTCGGTGGGACTCTCCGCCAAGGTCCTCACCATTCTCCTGGTTGCCCAGGTTGCTATGGTGGTGGTTTACGACCTTGCTGTCGTTGCGCACCTCGGCACGGCCGCCTTCCCGATCGTCTCGTTCGCCCCGGAGACCATCACCGCTGGCAGCGTTGGCATCGGTCTGATGATCGCCTTCAGCGGCTTCGCCGGCTACGAGTCCGCGGTGCTGTACGGCGAGGAAGCGACGGATCCGACCCGGAGCATCCCGCGTGCTGCCTACCTCGCCGTGGGTGCGATCGGCCTGGTCTTCGTCGCCACCAGCTGGATCACGATCGGTGCGATCGGCGCCGATCAGGCCCAGACGCGTGCACGTACCGAGTTGGGCAACCTGATGTTCGGACTCGTGGACACCTACGCGTCGAAGTCGCTGAGTCAGGCGATGGCCGTCCTGATGTGCGTGGCGCTCCTGGCGTCGATCCTGGCCATGCACAATGCCGCCAGCCGCTACACCTTTGCTCTGGGCCGGGAGAGGCTGCTGCCGGCCGTGCTCGGTCGTTTCGACTCGCGCCGCTTCTCGCCGGCCAACGCCAGCCTCGCGCAGACCGCCGTCACCACCCTGGTGATCGCGGCGTTCGCGGCTGCGGGACTCGACCCCTACCTCAACCTGGCCACGTCGATGGTGGGCCTGAGCACTCTCGGCATCCTCGTCGTCCAAGCCATCGCCGCAGTGGCGATCGTGGTCTACTTCCACCGGAACCCGGAGCCCGGACTGTGGCGCACCCGCGTCGCCCCCGCTGTCGGGGCGGTGGGCCTGCTCACCGTCACCGTACTGTCCGTCGTCAACTACGGCAGCTTCAGCGGCACGAGCGACCCTGTCGTCTACGCGCTCCCCGTCGTGCTCTGTCTGGCGGTCGTCGGCGGCACCGGCTTCGGACTGTGGCTGAGGCGTCGGCGCCCCGAGATCTACGCGAACCTGGCCTGGTCGACCACGGCTTCGGCCGCCCTTGTCCCTGAGTCCGGCCGGGGACGGACGGCGGACGAGCACCGCCTCCCGACAACTGGGTCTCGGCGCGGCTTCCTACCGTGAGGCTCTTCGGACGAGGAAGACCCACGCCCCGTCTCGTGGACGAACTCGCGGACCCCGAGCTTGGCCGGATGCTGTCCCGAGCCGCGGTCGCCGGCCGTGCCCCGGAGCAGGACTTCGTCCTCGCCGCGGTCGAACGTCTTCTCCACGAGACAGGGCGGGACTGGGACCGGTGCACACACCGCATGCGTGTGCTGGCACACAGCGGGATCCACGGCATTGCCCACGGCTGGTACAGCCGCCGCCCGGACGACCCGTACGCCCTCATGCTCTATGCGCTGAGCTGCCTGGCGGGCGGCACGGCCGAACACTACATAGAACTGGCCGATGTGGAGTCGCTGTGCCGCCACAGTGCGCGGCTCCTGCCCGACCACCCGAGCCCACAAGTCGCGCTGCTCGCCACGCTGCGCAGGCTGCACCGCCCGGCCCACGAAGTGTTCGAAGTATGGAGGGAAGCCACCGCGCGTGACCCCTGGCACCGCGAGGCACACCGGCAGATGCTGCGCTATCTGTCCCCGGACGAATGCGGTTCGGCCGCCAGAGCCCTGGACTTCGCGGACGAGGTACGTGCCACGATGCCGCCCGGCGTGGCATCCGCCGGACTCCACTTGGCCGCACTGACGGACAGCTACCACGGCCTGCTGACCCGGCAGACAGAGGGCACACCCGGCATCGAGCAGTACTGGACGGCTCGCGTCGCGCAGCAAGCGCTTGACGAAGCAGCCACACAGTGGATCCGACCGGGATTCCTTGCGCACGCCGCCGCCCCGGCAGACCTCAACCTGCTCGCATACGCCCTGGTGCAGGCGAGACGCTTCGACGAGGCCACTGCAGCCTTCCTCACCCTCGGTCCTACCGTCACCGAGTGGCCATGGCGCATCCAGGGAGACGCGGTACGGCAATTCACGTACTGGCAGGAACGGCTGCTGGCGTGACCATCGCCCCGACAGGATCCACACTCGAGGGCAACGGCTACAGATCACCAGCGGGGGTTCGCACGCCCGAGCACCACCCCGACATCAGCCCGGCAGCAGGTATTCAACAGCACGACGCCATCCGGACGCCTCGGGACGCCGCTCCCCACACGACCAGAACATCTTGCCACCAGCCGGGGCTGCGTATCTGGTGCCGCCTGCTGTGCCGGCCTTCATGCTGCCTGAGTGTCGGAAGATCCAGGTCGATTTCAGCCTGCCCTCCTCGACCTGGTGTCTGGCCAGCCAGCCGTAGACCGCCCGGTCGTCGATGGATCGGTCGATGGCATCAGCCACGGACTCTGCGCATCCTGTTCCAGCGGCTACGACGATCGGTGCGGCCAACACGGCTGGTCGGTGCGCGGCTCCATTCCTGTGGTACTGACTTCGGCGTATTGAGGTAACGACTATGGGTCGAGGGCGAGCCCGGTTCCGGCGATGAAGCCGTCGAGGATCGAGGAGCGGTACTGCAGTCGCTTGAGGCGGTTACGGACGACTGCCTCGAGCTC
This sequence comes from Streptomyces sp. TLI_235, assembly GCA_002300355.1. Taxonomy (NCBI): domain Bacteria; kingdom Bacillati; phylum Actinomycetota; class Actinomycetes; order Kitasatosporales; family Streptomycetaceae; genus Streptomyces; species Streptomyces sp. TLI_235. Next base: position 13,509 of record NSGV01000003.1, on the reverse strand, counting down.
GTCAAGGGCGACCGAGGCGAGATTGGCGAGGCTGCGCTTGACGTGCGCCCAGAGCCACTCGACGGGGTTCAGGTCGGGCGCATAGGCAGGCAGGATGTAAACGGTCAGCCAGTCGCGGGCGGCCACCAACTCGCGCAGCGTGGGAGACATGGGTGTTCAACCGGTCCCACGCGAGCACGATCGGTGCCTTGACCAGGTGGTGGAGGCCGTCGATCAGGCCGATGTAGTCGCGCTCGGACAAACTGCGGCGCTCGCCCTTGCGGCCGGTGTGCCGCCGGATGCGGTGGCACATCCGGGTCCTGGAACCCGGCCGCATCGCGATCAGCCCGGCGACGGAGATCCTGCCCGAGCGGCGACCGGAGACCGTCACGACCGGGGTGGTACCGCGCCGTCCCCAGGTGCGTCCTTTGGGCGGTCTGCGCGTGAAGCCGGCCTCGTCCTCGAAGCAGATGAAGCCGCCGCAGTCCGCCCGGGCTCTTTTACCTCCGCCCAGGTCGCCTCCCTCCACGCTGTGACGGCCTGCTCATCACGCTCGGCCACCCGCCGGGCCGGGACCTGCGGGGTGAAACCGAGCCGGCGCATCAGCCTCGTGGCCCCGGAGACGCTGTAGGAGACGTGGAACTTCCGGCCGATCAGCGTGGCCACCCGCGCCCCGGTCCACACCTGGTCCTGGTCCCAGCCGTGCGCGGCAGGACCCTGGTCCAGATACTCGGCGAGTTTCTCCTGGCAGCGAGGCGACAGCTTGCACCGCTGCCCGCCCGGCCCGCGCGAGGCCAGCGCCCCCGACCCGTCCTCCTGCCACGCCTGCTGCCATTGCCACGCCGACTTCCGGCTCACCCGCAGCCTGCGGGCGACCTCCGGCGGCCGGATTCCCTCGGCGAACAGCTCGGCGGCCTCCAGCCGCACCATCTCGCGGCGCCGACGTGCCTTCGCCGTCAGCCCGCCACCATCCGGATACCGCATGATGAACGGTCTACTGCCTCCACTGGCCACCCGTCAGCCGAACGGCAAACCCGTTACCTCAACACGCCGAAGTCAGTAACCGACTTGGCGGATCGTACGGGAGGCGCCCGATCCTGCTCGGTGTCATCCAGACGGTCCACTGGTGCCAGCACGGAGAGGCGCACGTGCAGAGCCGGCGCGGTACGCAGTGCCATGGCCTGTAGGGCCAGGGTTATGTGCCGAACCTCCTCGGCCATCAGCTCCAGTTGGGCTCCGACACCTTGGCGTTGCTCGGTTCGATTGTGAAGGCGGACGGGATGTCCACGGAGGGCAGAGTGGTTCATCGCTTCTCCTCGGGTGATCCGCCTTTCGTGTGTTTCCGGTCTATGCGGGAGTCCGCCCCGACTCGGCGGAGCTCTTGGTACAGCGGGAACCAGGGCCGTCCTCATCGTCCTTGGCCAGAAGGAAGTTTCATGCTTCCGACCGTGATCCGGTCCGGCCCCGAGCTGTCTGGTATTGAAGATTCGTTCGCTGTCTCAGCTCCGCAGTCCCGGCCCAGCCAGGTCTCTCGGCGAGGAGCCCGACCGAGCCGGCCACTGCGACCGTCCCGAGAGCTCGAGCAAACGTCCGAGCCCTTTCAAGGGCAGACATGGTCCTACCCCGACCGCATGCCGCCACCCGTGACGCGGCCCTTCCAGCTGGCCGCGATGCACGGGGACGCCAGTCGCAGCATCATTGCCGCGCGCCAGGACGCCCGCGGTCTGCCTCTGGCAAGTGTCGGTAGGGGGCGACCGCCTCCGCGGCCTGTCGGGCTGCCAGGACGGCGGCGGGAGAGACGTGGAGGGTATCGGCGATACGTACCTCGTCCCAGCCCCAGGCCAACAGCCTGATGACCACGGCTGGTCGGCTTGCGGCCGGTATATGAATCTTTCGCCCTGCGAGCAAGGCCGCGGCCTCCGTCCCGCCCAGAGTGTTCAGCTGGTGTGCCTGGTTGAGCATCCGGCTGCGTTCAGCGGTTGTGAGCCCGCCCCAGATGCCAACGGGCTCCTGGTTGCGGATGGCGTCCGTGAGACAGGGTTCGCGGACCGGACAGGCCCGGCAGATCCTCTTCGCGGCCTCCTCGCTCTGGGACTTGTGTTCCTGGTCGGAGGAAAAGAACATCTGGGGGTCAGCGGTGCGGCACGCCGCCGAGGGCACCCAATGCTGCCGCGGCAGTGGATGCCCGGTCCGGCTACTCGGTGTGCCGACTGCCGGGGAGATCGTGTACTGGTGGGAGGGGGATGGCATGTCGGCCTTCTGATGAGATTTGGGGAGAGGGGTTGGGGGCGATGGTCGGGATGGCTCACCGTGTCAGCAGTCCCGGTGCGTCCGTGTGATGTGGCCACCACGCCCGCTTTCCATCTGGGGAGCCCTACTCGGGAACACGTATTGCGCCCGCCCGGGGTTCACCACCTCGGCCGCAGGGGGACAGGCTTTATGGGAGGTCCGAACTGGCCGCCCGCGGGTGCGGCGCAGCGGGCCGAGGCCTTCTCCCGCCGGCCGGCTGTACGCGGCCTGGGGGAGGATCTGCCACAGTCTGCCGCCCTCGTGGTCGGCGATTACAGGCCGGACGCTCTGCTCCGGCGCGAGGGCTATGCCGCACGCTGTCGCGGGCCTCGGCGTGCTCCGCGTGATCACCTTCCACCCGCTTCCGTCCCCGGGGAGGTGCCAGGAGCGTTGAGCCACTGCTGCGGAGACGCTCACCCCGCCCGCGGGCGCGGGCCCGGCCTGCGCCCGGTCGGAGGGTGAGGACTCTCGAGCGGTACGACGTGCGTGGGTTCACGGCCGCACGGTGCGCGGGACGCCGGCCGCGGACCACCTGTGCCGGTCGCCGGTCATGAGTACGGTGATCAGTTCGGCGAAGCCGATGGCGAGCAGGACGTCGCCGAAACTGAACATCACCCGGCCGCCGAACAGCGGGAAGACGTCGCCCAGCCACGGGAGCAGGGTGTGGGGGGTCATGACCGCGTGTTTGGCGTCCAGCGCCCCGCCGCTGGCGGCGGCTTGGGCCCACTGCGGGGGCAGTAGGACGGGCATGAGCCCGTTGGAGGTGATCACGGCGGCGTTGCACGCCGCCCCCGCCGCCCCAGCACGAGCGGCACACGCGCCCGCCGCGGACCCGCACCGATGTTGCGTACCGCCCACACCGCGATCACCTCGTAGGAGACCACCAGCAGTGGGATCCCCTGTGCCAGTGCCCAGTCGCGGGCCGCGGGCATCCACCCGTTGAGCGTGTTCACCGCGCCGGCGGCGCCGAGCAGCCACAGGTGTGCGAGGTCCGTCTCCCCGATGTGGCTGAGCCGCCCGCCAGCCAGATAGCCGAGCAGCACCCCCGCCGCCACCGCCACGAGAACAGTCATCACATCTCCCTCGCGCAAGGCTGGGCCCCTGCAGCTGTCACCCCGCCCATCGCCATTGCGCCGCGCAGCATCCCGATCACCGGTTCAGCAGCCTGTAAGCGGCGGGCCCGCCCGTCTGCCAGCACCGCACTCTGCATGGCCGTGGGCGTGCGGGGCCCGTGAATGGTACAGCCGGATGTGCCGGGCCCAGAACAATCACCTGGGGAAACGCCCGTTTCGGGTGGATACCTGATGGGCCTGGCGGTTCAAATTCGGGTTCTGGGTCTGCGCGGTGGTCGGGCATGCTTGCTAGGGTCACGCTTCCAAAGGGGCTTCCCCGGTTTTCCGGGGAATTCCTGGCGTGCTCTACGCGCGCTCCGAAGCACAAATAAAGAAAGCGAGGAAAACATGACCGACACCACTGTCACCAGTGTGCGGGAACGTAAGAAGCCGCGGCGGCTTCGCGCCGCTCTCATCGTCGCCGGACTCGCCACCGTGGTCGGCGCGGGGGCTGCCGACTGGGGCTGGACCGGCCCGGCGCCCGCCTGGCAGCCGCCGGTTCAGCAGATCCAGACCGTGCAGACGGTTCCCGGTAACTGGGTCTGCTACTCGTCTGGGTGCTACGACCCCGCGTACGACTACGGCAAGTAGATGCATCACGGACACTCCTGAGGGTCCGTGCAGTGCGCGGTTGTCTGTGCGGCGACACCCGGCGCGGGGGTATTGCACGCCCGCGCCGGGTGTCGGTCGGCTCCTGGCGGGTCGTTGCTGTGCTGCTGACCCAGTGGTTGGGAGGCCTGGCAGAGCGTGGGGGTGGCCCGATTGATCGATGACGAGAGTCAGGGAGTGGCGGCGAGCATGACGGTCGCGCGAACGCGTGAAGTGCCTTCCGGGAGTAGCGGGCGGGGCTTTATGTGTTCGGTGCGGCGACGAACCGTCGGCTGGTTGATTGTTCTGGTTGCTGCTGTTCTCGGTGCGGTTATCGGTCCTGCGGTGCTGATTCTCGTCCTCGGTCTTACGCACACCCGATTCTTGCCACTCGTTGCCGGGACCCTGGCGTTGGTGGGCTGGGCAGGCGCGTTGTCGCGGCTGGCGGCGCGGCTGCTCGTCCGCGACCGCCGGCCTTCTGGTCGCGTCGCGGTGGTCACCACCAGTTTGACGCTGGCGGCGACAGGCGTGGTCGTCGGCGCGCTCCTGTTCGCGCCGGGCTACTCCTACCGTCAGTTGCCTCACACAGCCGCCACGGAGTTCTGGGACCTTCCCACCGGCTCTCGCATCGCCTACATGCACACCGCCCCTCAAGCCGCCTCTTCGCAGCCCCCGGTCATCATCGTGCACGGGGGCCAGCCGCTCCGGACGTGCGACAGGAACCCCTGGCGCACGCCTTGGCGGACGCGGGTTCGATGTCTACATCTACCAGCAGGTCGGCTCAGGACTATCCAGTCGACTCGCGGACGTGCGTGCGTACACCATTGCACGAGACGTCGCCGACCTGGACGCCATCCGCGCCGAACTCGGAGCGGGCAAGGTCATTCTCGTCGGCAACTCGTTCGGCGGAAAGCTGACCGCCAACTACATGGCCGCACACCCGGACCGAGTGGCCAAGGCCGTCATATCCTCCCCGATCGCGATCTGGTCGCCTGCCTTCAAAGGCCCGGCAAATTTGACCACCGGCGGGGAGACTGACGCGAAGAAAGCCGTGAAAGACTCACCTCAACTCAGGCTAGTACTGGATCTGCTGAAATATGCCGGCCCGCAGGCCGTGAGTGCCCTGGTACCCGAACGGACGCTGGACAGGATAGCCCAGGAATTCGTCGGCGACCTCGACATGCGGGCAGGCTGCCAGAACGGACACGCCCCCGAGTATGAGAAGAACTCGGGAGGTGTCGGCTTCTGGGCCAATATCGCCACGACTGTAGACAGTCAGCGCGTCTCCGATCCCCGTCCCGCGCTGCGGAAAGTCACCGCCCCCGTGCTGGTCCTACGCGCCCAGTGCGACTACGTCAGCTGGAACGTCACCCGCGAGTACCGGGACCTGCTACCCAACGCGGTTCTGCTCCCGATCCGGACGCCGGCCATCGGATCCACATCAACCAGCCGCAGGAGTACCAGCAGGCAGTCCGAGCCTTCCTGCTCGACGAGCCGCTGCCCGGCACGCCCTACACGGGCCAGCAAGCGCCGTGGTAGAGCACAGAGCCGGGTCGTAGTTTGATCTGCTTGCCAGACCGACAGCTTGACGGCTACGTATGTCGAAGACGAGACGCGCCCACCGTCAATGCCCGCACTGTGCCGCGCCGCCAACCCGCGCCCGGCCAGGTCCCACTGGTGCCAGGCTGTCCACGGGAGGCTCCAGGGGCGCCGCGGCCGGCGCCCCCGACCACAGCAGTGGAAGACCAGCAGCGCGCGCTTGCCCCAACGCCCGGCACCACGCGAGCGCGATTCTCCAGGCGGTGAAACTGAGGGCGTTCAACCCGCGGGCGGTCGAGTGGCAGCGGATGCACGGTCTGGCGACCAGATGCCACATCGAGCACGGTCACCTCGACCCGACCGACAAGGCGAAGCACGCGGAGCTGCTCTCCTGGCTCGCCCGGCAGCGTCACTGAGCGGCCAGGGCCTGCTGGATGCGGCCCGGGTCAGCGAGCTGGGCGCGCTCGGCATAATCTGGTCGAAGAACGCCAACGCCTGGGAACGCGGCTACGCCTACGCGCGGGCGTTCCACCAGCGGCACGGCCACCTGGCGATCCCGGCGACGGCGAAGCTGGACGACTACGCGGTGGGTGCGTGGATGCGCCGCCAGCGCAAGGCCGGCAGCCTGACCAAGGGCCAGACGGCGGAGCTCGACGCCTTGGACGAGCTGTGGCCCCTGGAACCGCTCCTACCACCGCCTGCTCGACTACCTCGCCGTCGGCGGCACTCTGGACGGCGCGGCGAACCGCAAAGGCCTCGGCGACGCCCGACGTTCCGCCATGGGGCCTGGCTGCGCATCACGGTGCGCAGGTGTTTGAGGCGTGGGACGTCGCTGGAGAGATGGGCCGTGGCAGCGGCTCGCCCGGGTGGCTTCGTTCACTTCTCAGTTTTGACAGCAGCACGGGGTGTCGGGCACGAGCATTCGCTCTGTTGTCGGCGTGACAGGCAGTGATCCCCGCTACAGCCCGGTGGTATGCGGTACGCGGGCCTGACCAAACCCGCGCTGGAAACCACAGCACTTGAGCCCCTGGGCCCTGTGCCTTTGATCTTCAAGGCAACTATCTTCCACTGGTCATGTGGGCTTGGTGGTGGCCGCAGTTGCGCAGATCGAACGTGACGCGTCAGCGATGTGAGCGAGCGCTGGGCTGGTGGCCGCCTATCTGCAGTGGCACCTGGAGCGGGGCATCCGCTCGATGAGATACGTGGAGAAATGAGCATGGCAGCACGACGGCTCTTCGGCAGCAAGCAGCGGGTGTACGAGACCCCGGCGCCGCACCCGAGCGGTGCCCGGCCGCCGAAGATCCCGGGCGAGCTGGTGCCGAACCACGTGGCCTGCGTGATGGACGGCAACGGCCGCTGGGCCAAGGAGCGCGGCCTGCCCCGCACCGAGGGCCACAAGGTCGGCGAGGCCGTCGTCCTCGACGTGGCCCGCGGCTGCCTGGAGATCGGCGTCAAGAACCTCTCGCTGTACGCCTTCTCCACCGAGAACTGGAAGCGCTCCCCGGACGAGGTGAAGTTCCTGATGAACTTCAACCGCGACGTGATCCGCCGCCGCCGCGACGACATGGACGCCATGGGCATCCGCATCCGCTGGGCCGGCCGCACGCCCAAGATGTCGAAGAGCGTCGTCCGGGAACTCCAGGTCGCCGAGGAGCAGACCAAGGACAACACCGCCATGACGCTGTACATCTGCGTCAACTACGGCGGCCGCGCCGAGATCGCCGACGCCGCCAAGGCCATCGCCCGCGACGTCGCCGCCGGGAACCTCGACCCCAAGAATGTCACCGAGAAGACCTTCGCCAAGTACCTGTACTACCCCGACATGCCGGACGTCGACCTGTTCCTGCGTCCCAGCGGCGAGCAGCGCACCTCCAACTTCCTGCCTTGGCAGTCCGCCTGCGCCGAGTTCGTGTTCCAGGACGTGCTCTGGCCGGACTTCGACCGCCGCGACCTGTGGCGCGCCTGCGAGCACTATGCCCGGCGCGACCGCGCTTTCTTCCGGGATGCATTCGAGCTGCGAAGTTCTGCGACCGTCCTGACGGCGAAGTCACCTTGCGGGGGCGAATCGAGTGTGCGGAGGGCTGAAGGGCCGCGCCGGTTCGGTCCTCTGAGGGGGAGGACTGCTGTGCTGGCATCCCAGTACTTCGGCATTGCGGGAGGGTGTGCGGTGCCAACCGGGAAACTGCTGACCGTTCGGTCGGCGGCCGACGTCTCCTGGACTCGTTTGCCAGCCCGAGCACCGCGCGGAGCTACGGCATCGCTGTGGGCAGGGTTGCTGAGAGGCTCGGCGAGGCCCGGCCATTGGCATCGGTTCTGGACGACGAGATCGGCGAGGCTCTGGAGCTGCTCTGGGGCGCAGCGGCGGTGAACACCTGGAACGCGCGGCGGGCAGCGGTGCTTTCCTGGCTTTCCTGGTGCGGAGATCGCGGCTTCGATGGACTGCGGTGCCGGCCTGGGCGAAGCGGCGCACCCGTTCCGGACTCCAACACCCCTGCCCGCTCGCGGATCGCGATCGACCGTCTCATCGGCAGACGGGAGATCCATCTGCGGGAGAGGACCCTGTGGTGGATGCTCTACGAGACCGCCGCCCGGGCCGAGGAGATTTTGTCCGTGAACATCGAGGACCTGGACCTGCCCGGTCGTTGCGGCTCGGTGAGGGTGAACAGCGCCCGCCAGGACTTCGTGCTGGAGACCGTGCACTGGGCGCTGGCACGGCGAGCCTGCTGTCCCGGCTGCTGATGGGACGCACGCGCGGGCCGGTGTTCGTCACCCACCGGCGAGCCGGCCCGGGCAAACTAGTGAACCCCCGGACATCTGTCCGGCACCGAACTCACCCGGCTCTCATACGGCAGGGCCGGGCCTTGCTGGACGAGCATACGTCGGTGAGCGGGCCGGGAACCGGCTGGGACCTGCACGAGTGGCGGCACTCCTCCCTGAGTCACCTTGGCGAGGCAGGGGCGAGCCTGTCGGCGCTGAAGGCGAAGTCCCGGCACAGGAGCATCCAGAACGTCCGCCGCTATTTCAAATCCGCCCCGAGGCGATCAGCGGGGCTGCCGGCCCGCTCGCGTCTGGTGACGGCCACTGATGAGTTGCCCGCGGTCACCGACCGGTGCGGTGGTCACCCGGCGGGCTGGCCGCCAGCCAGCTGCGTTCCTCGGCGTAGCCTTCAGCGTCTTCAGGGCGAGGGAGCCAAGATCTGGCGCCTCCACCCGCCGCTCGTCATCGACCCGCTGGACCGCCGTCGGTTTCCCCCGGAGCAGCTGGACCAGGTCCACGCCAGGTCCGCACGTGGTCCTGCGCGCCGGCCAGGTGCTGTTCATCCCCGCGGCTGGGTCACTTCGGCCACACCACCGCCGGACACTCCCTGCACATCACCCTCGGCGTGCAACTCTTCACCCAGCACTGGCTGCTCCGGCAGCTCATCGACCAGGCCGCCGAGGACCGGAGCTGCGGCCGCACTGCACCCGAGCTCAGCTCGTACGCCGTGGAGGACCTCGTGGCCCGCGGCCGGTCGGCGCTGCTGCGGTACCTCGGCGGCCTCGACCTGTCTGAGGCCGGTCGGCCGGTATACATGGCGCAACAGCGCGCCGTGGTGGGCGTCGGCCGCTAACCTCACGTGTGGAGGTCTCGCCTGCGAGAGGATGCCTGCACGTGCTCTTCCCCGACGAGGAACGGCTGGACTGGTATACAGCCGCGTCGGCCTGAGGCCGCCAGTAGGCACCCGGGACGCACTCGTGATCGGCGACGAGGACAGTGTCAGGGGACACCCGCTGTTCGGACCTGGCAGCCGGTGGCAGTCGCCGACAACTACGCCGCCGCCTACGAGATGATCACGCAGCCCGGCCGCCCCCACTCTTCCCACAGCCCACACCCCGGTGCCGCTGCTCCGGGCCGGCACCGGCCGACACCGCAGGAAGTAGGAAGATCCCGCACGCGGTGGCGTGCGGGGATCTTCGGCTCAGCAGGCCTGCGGGCTCCAGGCCCAGCGGCCGCCCGAGGCGGTGCTCCCAGTCCTGTGTGAGGAGGTCGTCCACCGGCAGGCGGTGGACGGGCTGGCCATGGAGATCCTCCACCGCTTTGTGTCGTCGAGCTCGAACGGGCGTCCGCCCGGTTCTGACGCTCGGTCTGCTGCGATGCCGTGAGCTGGAGTTTCGAAGCCGCGCCCTACTCCGTGGTTCGCTCCACGACGTAAGTTCCCTTCGCCGGTAGGGTGACGACGAGGCCTCGCTCGCGTAGCTCTCGCACCGCTCGTCGCGCCGTCAGGTAGGCCACCCGTATTGAGCCGCGAGATCCCGTTCCGCGGGGAGCATCGCCCCGGCGCCAGCCGACCTGACACGATCTGCTGCGCGATGTCGTCGGCCACTGCGCGTACACGTAAGCGGGGCGTGTCGGGTCGACGACGTGGCTGCGGTCTTCGTCCATCCTTTGAGCGTGATGCGGTGTGCTGCATCACGCTCCACTGGAGAGCTGTGCATTGCCATACACTGCTATATATAGCAGTGTATGGCGTATGGTTTCGGCGGCCGCCGCGCGGCCGAGGGGCGCAGGGCGTAGATGACTGGGAAGGGGGCGACGTGAACGGAACGGAAGCACCCACGAGAGGAGCCGCCGCCATTCGCCGTTGTTGGGCATGTGGTGATGGGCTGGACGTGCTTCTCACCGATGGCGCAGCCGAGCAGAACGGATTCGGATCGGTGACCGAGGCCCTACTCTCGTGCGCCGGGACGGCTGTTGACCGGGAGGTTTGGGTGCCGTGCCACCCTCGGTCAGCGGGCGTTGCCCGTGTGGAGCTTGATCACTTTCTCGCTGGCGTCGAGGGCGGTGAGCAGTACCTGGAGGATGGTGGATTGGTGCTGTCCGAGTTGGTCGCCAACGCTGTCCGGCACGCTGGCATGGCACCGGACGCGCACATCCTCATTCGGCTCGCGCTGGTCTCGGGAATGCTGCGGATCGAGGTGCACGATGGCTGCGATCGGCTGCCGGCCATGCGTGCCGCAGATGGTCGGGGCGAGGGCGGTCGCGGGCTGTGGCTGGTCGAGCAACTGTCGGCCGGATGGGGATGCGAGCCCCGTATGGGCGGAGCCGGCAAGTCGGTCTGGTGTCTCGTGGCGCCGGTTGGCCAGGGCGATGACGCGGCACTCAGCGACCGGACGGGGAGGGCAGCGGTGTGATCACCGGCGGGGCCCTGATGGGCGTGAGTGCCTGGGATGGGCCCGTGGCGGCCGAGATCGAGAACGTGACTTCTCCGGCGATGTTCGACCAGCTGCCCGACGCCGTGTCAGCGCTCTGGGAGGCTGTGCGCAGACTGCCGATGGGGAGCACGCAGTTCGAGGCGTACAGGTACTTCTTCACCCGTGCCGATGCGGTCGAGCGTGTCAGTGAGTTCATCCGGCGCGACGGCGAACTGAGTCTCTCGCTCAAGATGGACGGGCGATTGCACCGAGTGCGGATATGGCCACGTCTGCCCGGCGGTGTCCGTGAGACCGCCATGCTTCGTGCGTAGGTCATTCGGTGTGGGGAGGCGGCTGGTCGAGACCGGCCGCCTCCCGCGTTTCCTCCGGCCGGGTCTGCCGCAGCCCGTCGTGTGTACTACCTGTCGGATACCCAGGTCCTGCGGTCACTGTGATCCGCCCCTGTGAGGGGCCCTGGTCCGACTTGGTCGGATGAGAGCCGGGGATCACCTGTAGGGAAGGAGGACGGAGGTGTCCAGGGTGAACCCGAAGGGTTGCGGGATGTGGATGGTCTCGCCGAAGTCGGCGTCTTCCCTGGCACGGTAGCGGCCGTTCTCGGCTTCGCTGAACAGGGTGACGGTCTTCTGGGAAGGGTCGACGATCAGGTACAGAGGGATCCCCATCAGAGGGTAGTCCCGCAGCTTGCCCACCCAGTCGTTCTCAGGGCTGGAGCGGGAGACGACCTCCACTGCGATCAGTGCGGAGTCAGCCGGGAGCTCGTTGTTGTCGCCCTCTGATACGTCCTCGGGAAGGACGGCCAGGTCAGGGGTACGGGACTTGCGGACCTGTGGGGATGCCAGGCCGCTGTTCTGGCTTGCGAAGCATCCCGAAGGGATGTAATTGACGAACTGTCGCGCCATGGTCGAGGTTGCGTTGGTGAATGGCGGACGGGGCAGCCTGCATGATGATGACTTCGCCGGAGAACTCGACCTTGACGTTCTCGGGGGCGATCCGGCGGACTTCCTCGATCAGTGCGAGGTGGTTCGGGTCCATGGTGCTCTCCAGGGTAGGCGCCCACAGTGCAGAAGACCGACAGCAGACAGAGGCGGAGCGCTTGGTGGGGGTTCGGATGACTGTCGTGCCCAGCGGAGCCCGTGGCCGCTAGGGCATCGGCTGTTTCGGTGCCTACGACAGGGGCCCGTCGTCTGGATGATTGCGGCCGGTGAACGTTGCAGACCACCGGCACTGCGGTCGATGCCGGGGGCATCCCGACACAGGTGGGGTGCCCGGTGGACGCTTTGGCAAGTAGCTGTTGCGGGCCGGCGGTCACTTCGCGTTCGGGTAGCGTCTGAAGTCGGCGGTGTCGACGGTCCAGTCCAGGACGGGAACCGGATCGCCGAAGGTGTGGTCGTAGCGGCGGTGGTACTGCGGTCCGTCGGGGGAGGGGCCAGGCTCGGTGTGGACCTGGATCCGCCCGTCGTTCGGGTCCACCAGGAGGTAGGCGGGGATTCCCATCGCGGGGTAATCGCGCATCTTGTCGACGTAGTCGCTCGTCCGGTGCGACGGAGACACGATCTCCGCGACGAGCCGGACGTCGGCGGGGTGCAGGGGATCCATGGTGTCTTCCTCGAAGGCTTCGAAGTCCACGACGAGGACGTCGGGGCGGCGTAGCCGTCCTAGGACCGGGTCCTCGACGTCGCCGGACGTGAGGGCGGCGAGCGTTGGGGGGATCTGCTGCTCGAGCTGGTGGCGGATCTTGAACGCAAGGAGATCGTGCGCCCTGGATGGGGACATCATCATCACGATCTGATCCGCGCCGATTTCCAGGCTCTTGGCCTCGTTGGGCATGACCTTGGCCAGCTCGTCGGCGATGGCGCGCATCCGCTTGTAGTCCATGCATGTCAGCCTATCGGCGGTCCGACCGGTGAAGGGCTGGGAACTGGCGCGGGCACGACCTCGTGCTCTGCGTGTGAGGTCTGCTCCTGGTGGTTGCGGCGGGTGACTGGCCGGCGGCGGACCGGTTCCGACGGCGGGACGACGTGAAGATCAACGACCTGCTCCGCTGGCAGGCCCGCGAGAAGACCGGGCAGTCGGAGGCTCCGAGCCTGGTCGTGATCGACACCCAGAGCGTTCACACCGCGGTGAACGTGCCCGCTGCCACGACCGGGAAGGTACCTGGCCGTAAGCGCGGGCTGGCGGTCGATGTCCTCGGCCTGGTCATCGCCGTGACCGTGCTGGCCACCAGCGCCCACGACAACGCATTCGGCATCGCACTGCTCGGCCAGGTCAGCGGGCGGGAGTCGCCGCCGTGGGCGCTTCACGGGCAAGGCCGCGAAGTTTTGCGGGCTGGTTATCCGGCATCGGCGGCCTGCAGGGCGAGTGTCCCGGGCCCTTCTCCGACTCGCCCCGGATCTGCGCCAGTTCGGTCGGGACGCGAGAGTGCCCGGCGGCGGGCCGCCACGCGAGTTCTTCGGCGCCTTCCCGGTCCCCGGCCAGCTTCCGCAGGCCTGCCCGAGCGGCCAGGGCCCCCGGCGCGGCCTGCATCGGCGAGTCCCGGGCCTACTACCAGGACGAGCTGTCGGTTGCCCCGGAGTGGAAGGCCGGTGGCTGTCGGCGGCGGCTGAACCGTGACCCAGTTTGGGCGGTTGAGTTCTGACCCTCGCGTCGTCGTGCTCGTGCTCAGTCGTTGTCGGTGGTGGGACGCGACCGAGTTCGCGGCCCCGCATGCGGTAGGACTCGCCCTTGAGGGACACCAACGGAACGCAAAGCTGTATCTGACGGTCACCCTGGACTCCGGCGGGCCGGTGGAAGGTCTGTATCTGCACCCTGAC